>CAIWFH010000171.1 GCA_903911925.1 uncultured Acidobacteriaceae bacterium | reverse complement strand
GGGAAAGCCTGTACGGCTTCCCCCGCGCCTATGCAACCTGCCGACCCGACCGAAAAAATCCAATCGATCAGAAGTCCGCAAACTCCCACGAAAGATCAAACTGCGCACCGGAAATCACTATCCCCGACAGTCTCCTAGGCTCCGTGCCTTTCCCAAAACTCGGCTGGCGCGACGATCAAATATTTCTGACGTAGCACCAAGAGGTCCCTGTCTCCTGTAATCAAGTAATCCGCGCGCGCCGCCAGCAGGGTTCCCAACACCGCAATGTCCGCTTTGTCGCGAAGCTCCACGTCGCTCGCCGGACCGGGCTCCAAGATCTCGGCCATGAACATCAGGCTGTCGGTAAGATCGCGAATTTCCGGCTTGCTCAACTGCAATCTCTTGAGCCGCGGCAACACCCGCACCATCTCATCGAGAATGTACCGCGACAAAACCACGTCAAGCCCGCCCTGCTGCCATGTGGCCACGATGCGTCCCGGGATGCTTGCCGGGTAGGCCAGCCCCGACACCAGAACGTTCGTGTCGAGAACCACGCGCAGTTTTCCCATCAGCGCTTACGTTCTTTTGCAACCGCAGCGGCAATCTCCGCCATCCCCACTGCCTCGGGAACGCTGGTATAGGCCCCGGCGATTCGGTTGCTCAGCGCGTCGAATCGTTCCCTCATTCGCCGAATGCGCGCGAACAACTCGGCATCCACCAGGGCGGCCACGGGTTTGCCGTCCTTGTGGATGACAATGCCGTCGTTGCGGTATTGAACCTGGTTCAGCATCTCGCCCAGATTTTGACGGAACGTTACAGCATTGACTTCAGTAATCATAGCAATCCTCAAAGCATACTGACCAATATGATCATTATAATCAACATGACTTGCATTGTCGAGTTTCCGAATTTCCGATTTGCCACAACCTTGCCGCTCGAGCCGAGGCGTTCAAAGCAAGGCGAATATTCGCAGCCGGGCCTCAAACCCCGCGCAGCACCCGCGACGGAAGCAGGAAAATGGCGCGCACCAACTCAAGCACGCCGCCCACCGCAATGCCCACTACGCGAAACGGCAGCAGAAGCAGCCACACAAGCGGGTAAAGGATGAGGGCAATCAGCGCCAGCGGCCAGCAGAGCACCAGCAGGATGCAAAACAGGAGAAACTTCACCATCGAATCAGCTCCTCACGGCGGGCAAAACACAGCGCCAAAGATTCAAACAATGATACGAGGATCCCTCAGGAGCGGTTCAACCCTTCTTCGCCTTGGCCCGCTCCTTCAACACCTTCTTCCGCTCGCGAATCGCCTTGGTTCGCTCCTTTTCAGGCAATGCCAGTATCTTCCGGGTCCGCGGCGCGAGCTTGGCATGCACCAGCTTGTACGCCTGCCGCAGTTCCTCTTCAATCTCCGAAGGCCGCAGCGCATCCCAGCGCAGCAGCGTGACCCAGTGAACCCGCGCCAGGTAGGGCGAGGCGACGATGTCCTCGTACTCCATCAGTTCGTGGAACCGCTCGACGCCGGCATGAAACCACAGCACGCCGGTCCCGGAGCCATCCAGGTCGGTCATGGCGAACATCTTGCCGCCGATCTCCTTCTCACCCACAAAGTAGACCAGGTGATGGCCCCAGTTCAGCGTCTCGGTGACGTGCGGCATCGCCATGCAGATTTCGCGAATGCGCTCGTTGTCCATGCGGAGAGTTTAAGACGAAACAGTCTGGCTTGGCATGCTAAACTTCGCGTGCCGTAATTTTTCATGTTGACCCGCAGCCATTTCTTGAACAGTGCGCGCCGGGACCCGCGCGCAGAACCTGGAGACGACAATGAGAAACCCGTACCCTGAATCGAAAGCATTTTCCCGGCGTGACTTTATCAAGGCAGCCGGAGCCGCGGCGCTGCTGCCTCGCGGCGCATGGAGCGCCGGACGGCCTTCCGCTTCAAACCGGATCACAATCGGGATTATCGGCTGGGGCATGATGGGCCCGGAGAACACCAAGGCGTTTCTCGGCCAGGCCGATTGCCAGGTTGTGGCGGCATGCGACATTCACACGGGCCACTTGCAGCAGGCCGTTGACACCGTCAACACCGCCTACGGCAACAAGGATTGCAAGCCGTATCACGACTATCTTGAAATGATTGCCCGCGACGATATCGACGCCATCATGATCGCCATCCCCGATCACTGGCATGCGGTAGTGGCCACCGCGGCGGCAAACCGCAAGAAAGACATCTACGGCGAAAAGCCGCTGGCCAAGACGGTCGCCGAGCAGCAAGCCATCGTGCGCGCCGTCCAGAAAAACAACGTCATCTTTCAAACCGGGTCGTGGCAAAGATCGGTGCCCAATTTCCATAAGGCGGCGGAGATTGTCCGCAATGGACTCATCGGCCCCATCCATCGCGTCGAGGTCGGCCTGCCCGCCGGCCATCACGATTTCCCGGGCACCTTGCCTGCCCTGATGAAGAAACTCGCAACGCTGCCCAACAAGATCGACAGCCCGGCTGAGATTCTGCCCGGCACACCGGCCTGGGATCTGGCGGTTGGCGAGCCGCCGTCGGAATTGGATTACGACCGCTGGATCGGCCCCTCGAAGATGGAGCCCTATATTGAGCAGCGCGTCTACCAGAACTGGCGCTGGAGCTACAACACCGGCGGCGGCCAACTGCTTGACTGGATCGGCCACCACGGCGACATCGCGCACTGGGGCCTGGGCTTCGACCAGACCGGCCCTTCGGAGATCGAGGGCCACGGTGAGTTCCCGCCGCCCACCGCCGTCTGGAACACGGCCACCAAGTACATCGTCGAGTGCACCTACCGGAAAGAAGTTACGCACTATTCCAATGACGTCGGCATCACGCTTGCCGGCGGCCACCCGGCCATCGCCATGGGCACCAAGTGGATCGGCACGGACGGCTGGGTCTGGGTAGATCGTGGCGCCTTCGACTGCTCTAATCCCGAATGGGTGAAGGGCGACAGCCTGCCCGAAGATGTCCGCAAGACCAAGCTCTATGAGTCGGTCGAGCACCGGCGCAACTTCCTCGATTGCATCAAGTCGCGCAAACCTACGATCGCTCCGGTTGAGACGGGGCACCACTCAACTCTGCCGGGCCACCTCGGCCTGATCTCGATGATGGTGGGGCGCAAGCTGCACTGGGACGTGGCGAAAGAAGAAATCATCGGCGACAGCGCCGCGAGTGAATTGCTGTCTCGCCCGCTGCGCGCTCCCTGGAAGCTGAGCTGAAGCATCTGGTTCTGGTATCCCAGGTCTCAAAATCGAGACCTCCACCCCACGGACGGCCACGATCTCACGCGGAATGATATTAAGTTGAGGGTGCCCCCGGTCCCTCGCGAGGG
>CAIWFH010000170.1 GCA_903911925.1 uncultured Acidobacteriaceae bacterium | reverse complement strand
GCGCCGAATCAACTTCGGCACTCCCCAAAGAAAAATGCTTGTCCGTGAAATCAATGCCTGGCGGGGTGGTCTCCTTTTACTCCGCCACGTCACGCCGCTAACGCGGCGCTACGTGGTCTATTTTTGCTCCGGCGCGTACAGTTGGAGAGGAGATTTTGTAGGTTGACGCAATTGGTGACATTCCGTGACGCAATTCGTGACATAGATTCATGCTCGAGCACGCCTTTACTATTGCTTTCTATGACTTCCAGGCACAGCGGGTTCTTGAGGCAGAAGGTTTATGCCATTAATTGCGTCACGAATGTAGGATTGTGCCACCAATTGCGTCAATTTGTGTCATCAATTGTGTCAGAAATCAAATCATTCCCCTTTAAAACCATCGCTCGCAGTGTCAACAATTGCGTCAACCTACAGATTTTGAGAAGTCAGCAATCGCAGACAATTAGCCGTTCAGAATGCGCAAGTTTGGCTGGAACCGGAAGAAGTATCCCGGTTTGGTATGTTCGGTACTCAAGTTTTTGAAGGACCGATTCGAGTAATAGTGAACATCGCCGAGATCGTCAATCGCGACGTAGCTGTAGCTGCTTTTGAAGCAGCCTCCGCAGGGGATGCCATTTGTGTAGAGGTTGAATCACGAGGCCCGGTACAATACGAAATAGTGAATCAATCGGCATGGGCCAATAAGGATACTCGCAGTAACTCCGAAAGCAATCGGTAAGCGAGTGTGGCCGTTACCGCCGTAGATCCGATAAGCAGCGCATCTCCTAGCCGCAGTTCACTCTTCCTCTGACTCTTCCTCATCACGGAGGAATTCCGAGACATCGATCGTGTGAAAGATGGGAGCGGCGTTATCTTCGATCCTCTTGAAGAGCTCATAGGCAAGGGAATCCGGCGGACAGTGCGAGAGCAGTTCCCGCACCTTATCGAGCCAGGACTCTGCCAGGCCAGAGCGCACCGTGATTCGCGAGCCTGGCTGCACCGCCTGCGCGCTGCCGCTCGCAAAACAACCATTCACGAGACAGGAGATCGCGGCATCCTTCAGTTCTTCCCCAAAACCCGCGCAGCTCCAAAGCACATGTAACGCGAACATCGGGTGGGAGATCGCCAGTCCCAGCGGCGCGTGTTCCAGAGATCGCAGGAGAATGCGGACATGATCAGGGTCGGAGGTGTGGAGCAGACCGTCAAGAGCAGCAAATGCTTCTGTACCGGGTTCATCCATCGGCCAGACATCCGCCATGTGCCAGAAGAACAATGCGACCTGGCTCTCATGCTCTGGGTACTTCTTCATAAGTTCGATGAGGCGGCGGAGCGTGTCCTGGTACTCGGGCGTATTTCGGGCGCCGCGCAGCACGGACGCCGAGGAATACGAGGGGATGGGCTCATACTCTTCCTCGTCTTCCTCCGCTCCACGTTCGGCCAACTCACCAGCATGAAGAATCCGGGCCTCGAGGAACGAGACAACCGCGCCCGACGCGACTCCGGAGATATTGACCAAAAGGTGGTCGAAGCTGTGATCGTTCAATTCGTACGCTTCAACCAGGTTGGCGAGCATCTTCTCAGCTAGGGCAGGTGTGAGCATCGTCACAGATAGGCCCCAAGGGCCGAAGATTTCGCAGTACTCGCGTGCAAGCCCTGAATAATTGCCGATCTTCAGCCCGGCGATCAGGTCAAGTGCTGCAGGACGGAACGAAGCAATTCTCGTCAATCTCTTCAGTCCATAGATGATCGTGTGCAGGATACCCGGCTCATCGCGTCCCGCAAGCACTGAAAGGATGCCGAGGTCCTCCTGACCGAGGGGTTCTTCCACTGGTCCCTGAGAGACTCCTGCGGCGGCAGATCGTGCGATGCGGAGGTGCTCCGATTGGGCAAAGAGCATACCGTATCGAGCAAACTCCGCCCGGTCGTTGTACCGCCAGCAACTGATCGCAATCCCCACTCCTCCTGCCACGAGCGAATCGGGGTGCTTCAGCGCATATTCGGAGAATCCCTTGAGGAACTCTCGTGACCGGCACATGCGGGAAAGCATGGATTCCATCGACTGGGGCCGGATTCCTGCCGAAGCGGCCTGTTGTAGTAAATCTTCAATTGCCTGAACCTGGTCCTCGCCCTTCGTCACGCTCGCCTCGAAATCCGCTATGACAGCTTCCTCCCGGTTGCGCCGGTCCTGGGATGGGAACCCGCCTTCATCCATGTCTTCATACTCATTCGTGCAAAATAGGTCGAAAAGCGCGAAGCGCTCTGACTGGGGAAGCTCAAGATGCAGAGACGCTGCCACCACCTTTACGCACTCCGATTGGTGCCCGCTCCGTTCGACCGACCGCAGGATCCGGTGGAGCTTCCACGCAAGCGGCAACGAAAGGCTGCCGTGGACAATCCTGCGCCGGAGCATCTCAAGGACTGCGAGCCGTTCTTTGTTCTGCCAGTCGAGTTCCACCGTTGTTGGGCCTGACCGCAGGTGAGGATGGAATTCTCCGAGCGCGGAGACAAAGGAACGCGCAGCCAGAACGGCGATGCGAGGACAGGGGGAATATGTGGCTCGATCTGTAAATTGAAGTGCTCTTTCACGCAGCTCTCTGGTCAAGTCATAGGGCACCGGATGCCACATGAGCCTGAAGGATCCCCCCCTCCACTCATTGATTTCGACCTCACGTTCCAGAAGTTCTGCGAAGAGATCGAAGGGCGTGAAGTCCCCGTCGAAGGAGCCCGTTGACTCAGCAAGCTTCTCCACAAACGCCAGCACGCGCCCGTTGTCGCTCAGGTATTTGTACCTCTCGTATCCGATGGCTGACTTGAGGGTCCGTTGCGCAGGACCGCTGACCTCTGAAGACGGACTGTGTGCGAGCTTCCATAAGCGTGCGAACGCGTCTGCAGAACTCTTTTCATGGAAAACGGCTACACCCAGGATCGGCGGCAAAAGTGTGAGGATGTGTTCCTGGGTAGAGCGCAGAAAGCCCGATGAGGATGGCGAAACAGGCTTATCCATGGCGATCTTTGCGAGCCGATGAACTCGCTCGGGCTGATATGGCGCAATCTGTTGCACCGTCCGGAGGAAGTGACGGCGCTCGGTGGCATCCTGGCCTTGGAACCGCTTGAAGATCACCGACCAGATCTCATCGAGGATCCTCGAGTCCTTACCGTCCCGTGTAATTCTCCAGTCCAGTTCGCCGAAGTTACGGAGCAGATTGACGAAATGTGTATTTTCAAAGTGGGCGAAGATGCTGTCCGCATAGCCCTTCGACCTGCCGTCGTCGTAGATTGAGGCCAACTCCAGCAGATAATCGGCAAACAGATCAGGGACGATGCGAAGTCTTCCGTTGCCAAGAATGAGGACTTCTCGCGTCTCGAGGAAGTCGAGACCCTCGTGGATTTCGTCCGGACGCAACGAAAGGAACGCCGCGGCCCTGGGGACGAAGTTGTCGCGATCCGGGAAGACCGGCTGCACGGCGGCGATCAACGAGAGCAGTACGTTCTTGGGCCGTCCACTCGACGGGAGCTCACCTGTACGTTCCTCATGGAACTTGCTGAACACCTCCCTGCGAAAGTCCTTGTCGTTGACCAGCAGATCAGGCGTAATCTGGCCGCGGGCGATCAGTTTGCCACCGACGACGGTGATCAGCGGGGTGTCGCGAGATACCCAGGCGAGTTGGTCTGCGAGGTGTTCGTAGACTGGACCGAGAACCTCTTTGGCAATCTCGGCCGTCGCTCCCAGGCTGACGATTGGTAGTTTCTTGAATCGGACAACGGCGGTGCTGCTGGCAAGGCGCGCAAGCATCTCGTCGATGCGACCGATGCCGCTTGGGCGAGTGGCAATCACGAGCTTGAGTCGTGGTTCCGGCCCGGAGGCCCGGCTGCTGATCAATCCGATGATCTTATCGAGATCGTCGTAGAGGTGGGCATCGTCAGCGATGAGGACGGTATCCGTCGAGGGAATCTCACTCACACTCCCTTCATGCCACATGCCGTGCTGACTCACCCAGAGGACCTTCCATCCGGCGACTCCGGCAGACCAGTCGCGCAGGAGCTTCGTCTTCCCAATGCCTCCGCGACCTGGCAGGACAGCAATCCTGTGAGCGGGGTCAGCGAGAAAAGCGTTCAACTCCGCGAGCCTGGTCCGTCTACCTTGAAGCCGCTGATTAAAGTCAAAGAGCGGCCCATTCTTGCTCGAATATTCGGCTGAAGCATCTGGCTCATAGAAGGTTCGGGCTCGCTCCACCGGAATGCGCGTCCTGAGCTCCTTTATCTCCTGCTCGTGGCGCTCAAGGATTGCGTCGACCTTGTCGATCCACTCGCGCAGACGGGCTGCGGCAATCAGCTCGGCGTTCGTCACCTTGATCTCTCCGGCAAGGAGTTCCCGCGTCAGCACTTTAGGGCCGGGCTCTGTCAGGAGGCGAAACACAAACGCGAACAGATCGTGATACAGTCGGCGGGCATTCTCGCGAGCCCGTTTCGGCTCTCCCTGCTCGAGAGCAACGAGGATCTTCTCCTCGTAGTCCTTATGGTCGCCTGTCCCGAGCGCCCACTCGAAGGAGTCGACCATCGCGGCGAACTGCTCATAATCACCACGCACAAGCTCTTCAAATGGTGCACGAATATTCTTCGGCACGCGGGGTATGCAGGTTCCCAGAAAGTCCTTGATCGCGATGATCGCGGTGGTGCGCGCCTCACCACGGAGGTGCTCTGTGCGAACCTTCTCCCATGTCTCAATTCCGTTGCCGGCTCCGGTCCACTTCTGCTCGCGCCGAGCCTGAGTAGTGGTGAGAAAACGGAACTCTTGGTTTTGGCCAGGTTTCGATCGCCTGTGTTCGCAGAAGTTCGCGATCGCCTCGAGAGCATCGCCGCTCCGCAGGGTCAGCCGTTTCTTTCGCAGCTGCTTTACCTGTTGGAGCCGGCTGAGGTCGTTGTGCCCCAGCGCCGCGGCCTCCTGAATCAGATCGATGTCCTCGCCCGCTTCGAGCTCGAGGTGCTGCCCTGGCAAGAGCTTTAGCCAATCGAGGATCGTAACATTCACCTGGAAGACAAACCCGGCGAACGTCGAATGCGCATCTCGATTTCGACCTCTGGGCGGCAACATTGGATGCATCGATTCTATTCCTGGCAAAGTAGGGCAGCGATCCGCTGACGATTCCTGATATCAGGGACATCATTCCCCGGTTGACAGCGGGGTATGTTGGCATCAAGATCGAACATCAGCTTCCTCCGACCCGCTTCTGACGCGCCACCAGCTGATCGACGCGTCCGAGGAAGATCTCGGACGGCAGGTAGCGGCGCTTTTCGCCGCACAACGCGCACTCCACATTGATGGATTGGAACGGGAACTCGGCCACGCCGGTCGGGACATCCCGGTGGCATTTCTTGCAAGCCACAACAAAGGTCTTTCGTGTTGAAGGTTCCTGGAACATAAAAAGAGGATAGGAGAATATATGACGAAAGTCCATGCCTCTGCTCCAAGTGAGGAATTCTGGCAGCGATCCGTTCCACGCTAAGCCGTTGTAGAGCTGAGCCAGAATACCTATAAGCCACACAATCTTAATCGGTTACATGGAAAGCTACGCTTAGGAGCAAGCCCGCCCGACAGGTCCTCTCTTGAGTGCGCGGTTGTGGAGAAGGTGTGGATAAAACGCCAGGACTGCGGCCGCCGACGGCAATCAGGCGGCCTCGTCCAATTCTTCGCTCTCTTCGGGTTCGCTGGTGAAGCCTTCGTCGCTGGTGGGATCGTCTTCGTCCTCGACAGGCGCGGGAAGGTCGAAGAGCGAAGCGGGCTTGGCGGGAGCGGGCTTTGCCGGTTCTGTCGTTTGAACGACAGTTGTGGCAGGTGCGGTATCGACTTTCGTCGGCGTCCTGTTGGGCGTTGTCTTTGACTTGGCGCGCGCCTCGGCCTGCGCAGCCTTGGTGGCGGCGTCCATATCGGCCTTCGCCTTTTCGAGAGCATTCTTCATCTGAAGATGCGACGCCACAAAGCCAACCAGGGTGGCCGCGAGTTGCGTGTCCAGTTCTTCGGCCGTGCCGGTGACGCTCAGCGGCGT
>CAIWFH010000169.1 GCA_903911925.1 uncultured Acidobacteriaceae bacterium | reverse complement strand
TGCTCAGACGTGGACGCGGATACCGAAACCTCAACTACCTGCTGTTGAAAGTACAGCGGCTGGCCGCCACGAGAACCAACTTCGTCGCTTTTCAGAAAGCCGCGTAAAACGCACACTTTTCCACTTTCTTGCCAAGAACCGGAAAACGAAAGGTTCGATCATGAGCGAGTATCCGCGGGTGCCAGAGCCATCGGTCGAAATGATGTACCTGCGGCCCGCCTATCTTCGGGTTCTCCTGTTCATCGCGGCTCGCATTCGATCGGATTGCCGAATACTCTGCGGCCAAGATTCCGTGCGGGTCTATCTCCAACTCAATCCTGGCGACTGTCACTTGGCCGGTAAGGTTCGAGATAATCGCGGCAACTTTGTCCGGGCTTTCAACACCTTTCCGAATGCCCTTGAGACTCGGAGGCCTTTATCATCTTTTGAAAACCTGTCTACTTAGAACCGTTCGGTTCGCTCTCGAAGATTGATCAGACGCGACAGGTTTACATTCCCCTCATAAATTTGTGGCGTTGATCGAAGAATCTCCAAACGCCTTACTGAATGGCCGCAATGCGATCATTCAATCTCTTGACAATTGATGCAACGACGGTGGTAAGCTTCCTCAAACGTGGAGGTGAGGACGACAGCAAACAATCGACCGATGTTCGTTTCACGTCCACTAAAAGCAAGTCTTTAGGAGGCTTCGAAGATGTTCCCATCGAGTTGCAGAGCCAGTGGGAATGGTATCTCCTTGCCAATGAAAGACGACCACGGGAGACCTACCAACTCACCTTCTATAAATGGCAGAGCGCGGATGAACCCAGTTACGCTCGCTGCCGTTTTGCTAACCACATTCATTCTCTCCTTAGCCCCGGCGCACACGCGGGCCCAAGCGGTTTGGGGAGGGATCAACGGCTATGTGAGCGACTCGTCGGGAGCAATTGTCTCTAAAGCGATAGTCGTTGTGAAAAGCGAGGAGACGGGCGTCGAGACCAGGATCGAAGCGGATGCGACGGGATTTTACAACGCCACCCACTTAACTCCCGGGCAGTATTCAATATCGGTTCATATGTCGGGGTTTGAGGGATTCGTTAGGGAGCATCTCGTCTTGCCTGTTGCGGCAACCATTCGTGTTGATTGCGTCCTCAAAGTCGGTGCTTCAACAGAAACTGTGACCGTGACCGCCGCTCCACCAATTCTGAATACAGAACAGACGGATGTGAGCGATCGGTTTGAGGCTCAATCTGTCGATAGCCTGCCCCTGGTTGGGAATAATGTCACTCAACTCTATGCCTTGGTACCGGGAGTAATTCCAGACACATTCCAGATGGGTTCCGGCGAGAATCCTCAGGGAACAGATCGAACCTATGTGAACGGCGTCTGGTCTGGAGCCCAGGTTTATGTTCTTGATGGAATTACAGACGTTGACTATGGATTCAGCGGAATCCAGGTTATTAACCCGCCCCCTGACTCCGTGCAGGAAGTCAAGGTTATCACTGCCGACTATGATCCAGAATTCGGTAACACCGCAGGCATGGTAGCTCAGTTTGTTACAAAGTCGGGCACCAACCATATTCACGGATCGGTTTTTGAGTACAACAGAAATTCCGCCACCTTCGCATCCACGCCATTCACGGGCGGGGCAGCCACTCCACCCTACAACTGGAATCAGGGAGGGCTTAGTCTGGGCGGCCCGGTAAAGAAGGACAAGGTCTTTGCCTTCGGGGATTATCAGTTATCCCGACTGTCCGCAAAGAGCGCAATCGTCACCACGGTTCCGATTGATGCCTTCCGCAATGGGGACTTCAGTTCGGTCGCCGCAACGCACACAATCTACGACCCTGGCACTGGAGATCCCGACGGCACCGGCCGCACGCCGTTTCCAAATAACACAATTACAAACATCGATCCGGTTGCGAAAGCCCTCTTGGCTCTACTTCCAGAACCAAATCTAGGTGATCCGGGCCAAACCGATAACAATTACACCGCTAATGCCCCTCAAGCCTTCATACGAATGAGTTTGACTTGCGCGGCGACTACAGCATGAACCAGAAAGACAAGATGTTTGCCAGGTACAGCTACTTCCACAGCTATCTGGACAACCCCGGCATTTTTGGCGTCGTTGCCGGCGGACCTTCCGGTGGCGGACTTAGTCCGGAAGTTGCAAACTCGCTGAGCCAGCAGTCGGCTCTAAACTATACGCATACGTTCGGCTCCAGCTTATTGGGAGAATTCCGGCTCGGGTTCGATCGTTTTGCCATCGCCGGTTATCAAGCTGACAGCGCCCTTCAGACCAACAACACGGTGGGAATTCCCAACATCAACACAGGTGATGCAAAGACAGGCGGGTTGGCCGGCATCAACATCGGCGGGCCCGTCGGAATCTTCTATATGGGAATTCCGAGCGGCGTTGGTGTGCCGCGATTTGAGGGATCGACAACTGGTGAATTGGTGAATAACTGGACAAAGTTATTGGGGGGACACCAGATTCTGTGGGGCGGCGATGTCCAGCGACAGGATTTCAATTTCCTCTCTGTAAACGCGAGCACAAGAGGGAACTTTACGTTCCCCCAGACCATCACTGGAATTCCAGGGGACACGAACTCCGGTATGGGTATGGCTACATTTCTCTTGGGTCTGCCCTCCGAATTCGATCGGGCGGTATTGGCGCAATTCCCCGGGGAACGCCAGACACGCATTGGCGTTTACGCCCAGGATGTATGGCGCGCCACTCCCAAACTTACTGTGAACGTGGGCCTAAGATGGGACTGGTTTGAACCGGTCAAGCCGTCGCATCCCGGCGGCCTCGCAAACTTCGACGTTAATACAGGCCAGATTCTCCTGGCCGGGTTGGGAACTGTCTCCATGAGCACCAATGTGGTAACTCCCAAGGATGACTTCTCGCCGCGGTTAGGTTTGGCATACAAGCTGACGGAGAAGACGGTGGTCAGGGCCGGATTCGGGCAAAGCTACTTCAGCTCGGGATACGATGCCACTTTCTATCACTTGACTAGCTTCTACCCGATCATTGCGCAGCAGACCATAACTGCGTCGAACAACTACATTCCCGTTTTTCCGATTGAACAGACTCCCGTGGGGCCCGCTCCCCCGGCTCTCCCATCTTCTGGGATGCTGACGCCTCCGACGGATGAGCTTTTGAAGACTCGCGATCCCGATTTCAAGACTGAGAACATGTACTCCTGGAATTTGACAATCGAACGTCAACTTGACGCGCGAACCACCTTGTCGGTTGGATACGTGGGAACAAAAGGCACGCATCTCAGTTACGGAAAAAACATCAACGCAGCGGGCCCCTCGTCCGATACAGATTTGAATGACCGGAGACCCTTCTACTCCAAGTTCGGGATATCTGAGGCTGTTAACCTGCAGGGAAACATCGCAAACGAAAACTACAACGGACTCGTAGTGAAGGTCAACAGGCACTTCTCAAAGTACGTGGGGTTCTCCTCAAACTACACATGGTCAAAGACATTGGGGTATTACCAATACAACCCTGTTGATATGAAGGCCAATTATGGCCCGGGAGGAAATACCAACGCGTTCTTTGAAGGCGATTCCGGAATCGATCGGGCCAGCATTTGGACAGCTCAGTACACTCTTATGCTTCCATTCGGTCGCGGAATGAAATACGGTTCCGGGATGTCCCCTGCGGCAAACATCATTCTCGGCGGATGGCAAACCAGCGGTGTATGGTCGGCGGATTCAGGTCTGCCCTTTACCCCATTTGTCTCTAGCGGCGCGACGCTCAATGCCGACTTCGGTCAAAGAGCGGACCGGATAAAGGGGGCTCCCCTCTATCAAAATAAGAGCTATGACCACTGGTTCAATGTAGCGGCGTTTGCAATTCCGCCGTGTTGCCAATACGGCACTGCGGGGGACGGCATGCTGCGCGGGCCTCACGTCTTTAAGCCCGACCTGGCGCTGTGGAAGGGTTGGCAGATTGAAGCTCCACATCTTGAACCGATATCGATTCAGTTCCGGGCAGAGGCATTTAATGCATTTAACCATGTCAATGCAGGAATCCCCAATAACAACATCGACAACCCGGCCGCGGGGCAGATTACTTCCCTGCAATCCGGAATTCCGATGCGGCAACTCCAATTCGGGCTGCATTTGAATTGGTAGGGTCGATAGTTTAAGGCGGTGCATTTATCCGAGAGCGTATAACATCGCTAGTATGAACAATCAGAAGGCGCAGCTCGAGTATCCGGTTAGTTACAGATAGCCTCTAACTGCGCCTGGTGTTTCTAAGTTGACGCCTGACCCAGCCCACGTGGACGCAGCTACACTGACCATAGCCTGCCTGAGGCAGCAGAAAGCAGAGCACCGAGTAGGTGAATTAGTTGCTTTTGAAAGGTTCAAACCGAACTTGGCCAAGTAAGGGCAGAGGACGCGAGGTTCTGGGCCTCTGTGCCGGAGCAGTATTTTGTCTCGCCACTTGCATGCCGGCAGTTGCCCAACCCTCTCCGTCGAGTCAAGTTCACTCTCGTTTCGAGCAAGCGCAGAACGATTTGAAGACGAACCGCCCGGCGGACGCTATCCGTGAGTTCCAGGCAATTCTAAAACTGGAGCCTAATAACGCCGGAGTGCGCGCAAACCTCGGCCTGATTGCGTTTACGCAGGCCAACTACCAAGAGGCAGCCGATGAATTTCGTCTGGCACTGAAGATTCATCCTCAATTGTGGAATGCCCAGGCGCTTCTCGGTTTGTCTGAGTTGCATTTGGGTGCGGAGAACGACGCGCAACAACGGTTGCAAGAGGCATTTGCTCACGTAGAGGAAACGAACCTGCGCGTTCAGGTTGGGACTGCGCTTGTGCAACTCAATTGCGAAACTGGAAAGCTTGACGAAGCACTTGACACGACGAATGCCCTGATGAAATTGGCGCCCGCAAATCCGGACGTTTTGTTCATGATGTATCGCTTGCATTCCGCATTTGCGGCCAATGCTCTGGCCACTTTGGCTAAAGTCGGGCCTGATTCTGCGCGCTTGCATCAAGTTCTCGCCGAGTCCCACGCCAGCGATAACGACTTTAGCGGGGCTGTTTCGGAATACCAAAGAGCCCTGGAACTGGATCCAAAATTGCCCGGGCTGCATTTTGAATTGGGAGAAGCGATGCTGCGAAACGGCGTCGACGAGGCATCGCAAAAGAAAGCGGAAGAGCAGTTTGTGCTCGCCCTTGCCGAGAACCCCTATGACGCGCACTCTGAGTTTGAGCTGGGTCAGATTGGGTTCATGCGATCAAATCTGCCTGACGCCCTGCAGCACTATTCGCGTGCAGTGCAGTTGCAGCCTCAATTGGTTGACGCTCAGCTTGCGCTTGGCAAAGTCCTCAACGAACTGCACCAATCGCAGGAAGCAGTGAAGCATCTGGTGGCGGCCATTCAACTGGATCCCGAAAATTCAAGCGCGCATTATCAACTATCGCAGTCCTATCGGGCACTCGATCTGCGCGACGACGCACGCCGTGAAATGAGTATCTTCACGGAATTGCGTAAGTCCAATGATTCATCCAATATCGTGAGCCACTGAATTCTTGCAAAAGCGTCAGGTGCATACGGCGAGTATTAGCTTGCAAATGCCATCGCCTGACTGCCTCGCTTGTTCCCCGCATGAATACAACCGACAGTCTATTGCGATGTCGCTTTTTTGCCCGCAAATCTTAAGTTGTTGAGCCGTCCGTGCATTTCGGGATTACGAGGTGGAAGCCATTTCCAATTGTCGTCCAATTCCGGCGCAAATCCAAAAAAGGTTCGGATAATCACCTCTGCGAAGGCTCCAGAACAGCCTTCGAAATAATCCTGGCCAAACGAAACGGCCTTTCGCACCGGCAAATGCTCGGTCGCAACGTAGTGTGCCTGCCCCAAAGCGCCTTCTTCAATTGCGGGTTCCAAGTTCCTTAGCCGATCCAAAGCCTCGCCTTCTCTCCCTACGCGGAAAAAGGCCTCAACGGTCAGGGCCGGCCACGCATCGTAGGAACCCGTCGAACCGTGGTCCGCGCGAGTAGCGATCCCCGCCTCGTGATCGCTCAATGAAAGAGCCCGGAGCCAGTCTTTTGTCCACAATTCTCTTCGAACGAAGGCGATCATCTCAGCGATGCGACGCGGGCCAAGATCCCGCCTCATGGTATCGATCGTAGTGATGAAGTCAATGCAATTACGCACTTCAACCTTGCTTCCATCGTCCATTTGGCATGTCCAAAAGCCCTTCCCGTCAACGTAAAGGCCCAAGACCTCCTTCACTAGTTCATCTGCTTGCGCCACAAGCTGATCGGCTTCATTCGTCTCCCCCCGCTTGCGCTTCAATTCTGCCATCGAGCGCAGCATCCAGACATTAGCCGCGTTCCACGATGGCACGTATCCTTTATACGAAGGCACCGTTTCGAGATTATCCCCTGGGCCTCCATAGTTGGCCAACAAACCACGGGGACGGGTTAGCGTCCGCCAGTGCAGAGCAATGCCTTCAAGCGCAGCGAATACGGTTTGGCCGCTGCTTAACTTCCAATCCAGAAATGCCCAATCGCGATTGACGCTCACATAGGTGCTTACAAGCCTGAAGATTGCGTAGTCATTGGCTGAGTACCAGGGCCCGACAGGATGCATTGAGCAGAAATCAATGGCGTAACAAGAGTGGATATCGCTTTCGAGAAACAATATGAGTTGCTTGCGCATTTCAATCGGATCGAGCAAGGCCCAGACTGTCGCAAACATCACCGCATCCCAGAAGTAAACGAGCGATGTGGCCCAACGTGGCGACGCGGTCACAAACACTCTCGGATAGCGCGGACCCAGGTTTGTTCGTTCAAGACACAGCAGACTCATGATGCTTGCGTAATACAGCTTCCTGACCTTGAGGTCGTCGGTAACCAACGTTGGGAGGTTTCCTGAAAAGTGGTCATTGCCCACGATAAATGCGGCCTCGAAACGCCCCCGCCATCGCTCGTGCGCCTCCTCCCAAACCAGGGCAAAGTTTTCTTTCCAACCGAAGATCCGTTTCAGCACCTCGTCGCTTTCAATTCCCGCAGCCATCGCGAATTCGAGCCGGAACTTCGAGCGGCCTTCCAGTTGAATAGACCACGTAGCGGCACGCCTCTCAGCAGAGAGATCGTCCGGGTCCTGGCAAAACGCAAACGCAACATAGCTGTCGCTTCTACTATCACTAACGAGCAAGGCTCCGCCAGGCATCGCCCCGGCGATCCGAGTGCCGAAGTCGGTCAGATCTTTCTTCTCCGGTCTTGGCGTGTCCCATTCCCAGGTTTGGGTATACCGCCGAACCATCGCTTCAAGTCCGACCGTAAGTTGGGTTGTGCGCCTTTCCTCTTCTGGATTTGCGATCTCAATAGAAAAGAGAACGCCGGCCTCCTCGAAGGGCATGCGAATCTTTGTCAAAACCTCCAGGCCTTTTACTTGCGCTCTTCGCAACACCTGATACGGATACCACCGGAATTGCTGTGCGGCAATCTTCTCCCCGTCCAGCGAAAGCTCGGCAAACTCGGAACCCTGGGCCAGGGGCGGCACAGTGAAACACTCGACTGCCAGGACATTCTGAGTAGATTGGAGACTGCCATGGAAATTGGAGATGGCGGGGCGATTCTCTATTGCCGCGCCCGAAATCCAATTCCCGGCCAACTCGTCGAGGTTTGGTAACCCAGGCGGCGTTAGCGGCGCGCCCGAGTGCACTTCCGCTGAACTCGGTGCCCCTGACAGATTTGTCGCCGCAACGGTGCTGGCGGCAGCCAAGCTTCTTAAGAACTCGCGGCGTTTCATTTGAATCAAACCCTTTCGTCCAGCATTCCCATGTTTGATCGTTCGGCGACATGAGTCATGTTTTGCTGTTTTACAACTGTCATTGTGGCGCAACCCAACCTGCGGAGAGTTCTGCTCGAACCCGCACCGTACCGATCCCGATGCCACGGGAATTGGCAGAAACCGTAAATTGCTGCCAACCTGGCATTTTCGATTGCGGCGCAGTTGCCTGCACCCGGAGATAGTGCCTTGTGTGCGGCTCGATCGAAACCGGAGTTACGGACGCTACCTTCCATCCATCCGGCGCTTGCACTGATAGGTCAATTGAAATCGCTGTGTCAAGGGGATTCTCGACGGCCAGCGGAATTGTCAAGGAGCCTCCAACTTTAATCGTAATCTCGGGCGGAGCGATATCTGCCAAATGGTCCAGGCCATGCGCATGCCAGAATTTGCGGTAGTAACTCCAGGGATCTCCTATCTCAAGAGCTGGCTTTGAATACTCGACCGCGGTAAATCCTGGAGCCGGCCGATATGAGATGCCTCCCGCCACAACGCCCGCAAAGACATCGTCCATCGCGCTGGATGGCACCAACGATTTGCCAAAAATAAGCCTCACCGGCTGCATCATCTCTGACAGTTCCTGATTCTGCGACGTTTCCGCCTCGTGCCTTTCAATCATGCGCTCTGCTTCATCGCCTCCCTGCGTGCGATGGTAAGTAAACGCCCGGGCTGCGAGGACCCCGTAGCTCTCGTGGCGCGAGGGCGATATCTCCGTTGCCGAGTACTGCGGACCTTGCCCCGTGAATATATCGTGAGTGGGATTATAAAAGTAATAGATCTTCTCCGGCTGCCAGGCGCGCAGGGCTTCTGTCAGGTTCCCGTTCCTATCGGGATCGTGGGTCGGGGATATCTGCTCGGCGAACGCTGTTGGATCCCCCGCCATGTCGAACGCTTCCGTCGCCAGCACGCCGGCTGCCTGATGATCCCCATGGTTTTCGCCCGTGGTGAAATCCGGCAGAAGGGTGAGGACCACCGAAGGCCGTGTAAGTCGAACAAGCCGCACCAGTTGCTCCAGGCATGCGCCGTGGCCCCAGTATTCAAGAGAGTTCAAGACGTCCTGGCTTGCCAGATCGTGGCCACTCAGAAACCAGACATTCGTAATCCCCAATGAGCCTGACGCCTGGCGTCCCTCGATCTCCCGGATTTCGCCCATCGCCGCAGCCTGTTCCGGGCCGACATTATTGTTTCCTCCGCCGCCTTTAGTGCCGTAGACCACTGCGACGCGCTTCTGGCTATCGTTGATTTCCCGCGCCAGATATGCCGCGACGATCGTCTCGTCGTCAGGGTGCGCCAGGACGACCAAAATGTCCGCCTTGAAGCGCGCGTCGGGCGCGCGATCGTTTGCAGCATAAGCATCCGGTTGCTGGATAACCCCACTCTGGGGTTTCATCGTGCTGCAACACAGCAAAGCAAGAACGCCGGCGCACAGCGCGCCTTTGCCTGGTCCTCCGCAACTAACTCGCATCATAAGTCACCGTCATCCTTTCGACAGTCGAGCTACCGGTCGCCTGTAACATCCGTCGGCTGGTCCTCTCTCCGTCGTGAGTGCCAGATCTACCGCAACCGGCAATCGCGCCGGCCTTACGCTCTTATGAAGATATTCCTCCGATAGAGCCAATAGCCAAGGTACCAGACGGCAAGGAAAGTCGCTGAGGCCTGCAGCAACGAGCCTGCTTCTCCCAGGATTGAGAGCCAACCGGTCAGGACTTCCATTGAATGCCGGACCCATTCCAGCATCACTTCTCCTACGCAGTAGAACACCAGTGAATTCATCCCGATGACTATAAGAAAGAACATCCCTCGCCCACAGTCCGCAACAACGTCGAGAAAATAGAAGATAAGCAGCCCGGCGATCGACCAGCCGATTGTGTAGAGAGAATATGAGGAGGTCCATAACCACTTGTTGATGGGCACGACGGGAGATATTAGCAGGCCAAGGACAAATGCCACCGCCATTCCAATCGACATGAACTGGAACTTCTTCCGGACCGTGAATGACGATCGCAAGAGATTGCCGGCCCAGATTCCGGCCAGGACATTCGCCACCTCGCTCATCGTGTTCAGGTTGACTGCCGGCGCCATTCGGTAGTTGTGTCCCATAATGAAACGGTCCAGAACAGCTCCGAAATTCGTCACTGGCTGAAAAGGACCGTCACGCCCGGGGAAGATAAGGTACAACGCCGAATGAAGCGCCAGTAGCGAAACGGCGACCAGGAACTGATACTTCGGACGCAACTGCATTATGAAAAAACAGGCAATGGAGGTGAGCGCCACCTGGGTAAGAATATTGTGAAATTGAAGATGCAGATGGTTCGTCTCAATTGAGATGACGACCTCGCTGGTAACGATAAGGATAGCTGCCCGCCTTAAGAAGTGCTTGAATATCTCACGTTTTGCCTCTCCTTGCTCAATCCTTCGTCCGACCGAGTAAGACATTGCAACACCCACCATGAATAGAAAAGCGGGCATGATTAAGTCATAAAGATCGGCGCCGCCCCACGGCCTGTGTCCGAATTGCGCGGCGATCGCGCGGTACATCGGACGATCGGGAACCTTCACTGTTTCGAAACACTCGGATCCAACTAGAAGAAGCATGATGAATCCGCGATAAGCGTCGAGGGCCACGATACGCTTGGCCTGCGGCTCTAGCTTACGATGCTCTTGGTGACCTGGCTTGCCGTGCTGCATCTTGTTGTCTCCTTGCAGATGCGCCCTGATCGTTAATTGCCTGGTAAGACGCCTTCAATTGAGTATTACTTCGCTCACTCGATGCATCGTCGCGTCAATGAGTCACAAGAAGGTAATGCACGAGCGCCCAGTCTTGATCGTTTGCCCACTGATCGTAGAATCGCCCAGGCTTGCCGTTCACCGTGAGCGGGTAGACATATGCGCACGATGCTTTCCCTTGGAGCGTAAAAAGCGGCAGATTGTTGTCGAGGATGTTCAGCGCCCGTTCATGATACTCGGAGGCGCGCGCTGGGTCGGCTTTCCCGAGATCTTCAAGCACCAGTGCCGTGATTGTGCTCAGCCACTGCGGGAATGTATCGCCGTAAAGCTTCCCCTTGCCGAACCAGTAATCGTCCCAGTGCCGGATTGCCGCATCGTGCAGACGGTAATCCGGCTGCTCGCCATTGAAAGCAAAGAGCGCGCTCAGGAATGGCGCCGCCGCATCGAGATACTTGCGATCTTTCGTTGCGCTGTATACCTCGATCAGGATCCCGGATGCCGGTCCAACGATGCCTTGCTCGTAGTTGACCTCGCTCTTCGGCATATTGGTGCCGGTGGCAACTATCCAATCGGCATGGGCGCGAAATAGACCTAAAAGTTCCTCGTATTCGGCATTACGTTTCGCCTGTGATAGAGCTGCCAGCCCGTCGCCGATGGGAAGGTTGACGGGATAGAATCGCTGCCCGCCCTTGGCATAGTAGGTGCGAATCGTGCGTGTGAAGGAATCGAGGTAGCGGGCGTCGTTTGTAGCTTGATACATCGCCAGATGGAGACGTGCAACCCAAGGATAGTTATATGGGCGTTGTTCCGGATTATCGGTATCGTTGAAGACAATTCCCGTAGGGTCCTCCAAGTGAGAATGAACAAAGGACCAATACCGATCAACCGAATTGACAATGCGCGCCTTGAGCTCGGAATCTTTGGTCCTGCCCAGATGCTCAGCAAGTAGAATGCCCATGGCCAGGCGCTCGCGTCCGGCGTTGTGATCGGGCGTGCGCTCCAACACCTGTTGGCCGCTTTCGTTGTCGTACGCGACCAACGCGCCGTCGTTCGCACGCCCCGGAGCATTTTTCTGCTGGTGGTCCATGATGAAGCGTACCCGCGCATCGATTAGCGCAAGAGGATCGGGAGCAGAGTACGCGACCAGAAATGTGCGAATTTTATCTTGGGAAAACTCGACGAGCTGTTCGCCAAGCGAAACAGGCAGGAAGGTGGCATCGAGACGATTGCCCGAAATATGGACGTCGATTGGCTGCCCGTTGACTGTCAATTTCGATCCAACAAGCGAAGCGCCGGATTCGGCTGCGATGTGAAGCGGCTGGCCCGGCAAGAGAATATATCTGTCCGCCTGCAGGCGCACGAAACCGGGCGTCCGTAGTGCCCGCTTGAAGAAGTCATCCCATCCGCTGTTCCAGAAGAGCGACCAGGCAATCGTTACGGCTTGACCTGGCGCGAGGACATGTGCCGGGGGATGAACGACAAAGGTACCTCGACTGTTCGAATTCCACGGTCGATCGGAAATTGAGTACGAAGTGAGCGCGCCTTTGCTGATGACTATGCCTAGGTGAGGGCCGTTCCCGTTCATCCGGATCGCATTGATCCAGGCGGCATTGCCGCCGGTCCAGATGTGCACATTGCACCGGCGCGTCAATGCGGTTGCCGCATCCGGATAGTTGTCCGGAAGCGGGATACGAATGCCAAAATCGCCCTCAGCCAATTGGACAACCGTATTTGAACGATTGGTTAACGTATAGCTCTGGGTAAGATACTCATCCGATTCGAAGGATTGGCTCAACCTCACTGTCAGTTTGCTGTGAACGAAAAGCAGTTCATTGGAATGGTCGGAAGACTCCAACATTACCGGCGTCTTCCAGGCAGCCAACTTGCCCTTTTCACGCGAAACCGGCTCGCCCCAGGCTGGACCGACCTCGCTCACCCAATTCATGCCGGTCTGATCGGCAGGATTTCGAAGCGAGGTGATCAGGCCGTTTTGGTCGACGCCTACGGAGAAGCTACTCGTGGTCCACGTCGTGATGGGTGCAGGTTTTAATGCCTTCCGGCCTTGAACCCGCGAGCAGGAAGCCACAAGGAGCACGGCAACAATGGCACATCTCCACTGAGGGACCCTCAACGTACTGACTCCGGAATGATATTGGGCCAGGGCCGCTCCTGGAACCACCCCGGCAGCGGGCGCGAGCGCCTCTGCCTGCGCTGGCCTCTCGATAAACTCGCGGTGCGTCTGTTCCGGCGAGTTGCTCATAAACGCCGCTCTCCTCAATGCAATGATGCTTCAACCTTGCAGGCATTCATATATCGGCGTCTAATGTCTCTGCCCGAGATGAGGCGCTCTTATAAGATTGCCGGCCCCGTGGGGCCGGCAATCTGTTGATGGTGCATGTTACCGATCGTTTAGTAATACAGCTTCAATGCAAATTGCAGCAGGCGAGGATTGCTGACCAGGCCGGTGATGGAACTGAAGGAGCTTGCATTTGTGAAATCCAGGTTGCCTGGGTTAGCAAACTGCGGATGATTGAAGAGGTTGAACGCCTCGGCGCGGAATTGGAGGTAGGTGCGTTCCGTGATCGTGAACTTCTTGAACATGGAAGCATCCACATTGCTGAATCTCGGGCCGCGGGCTTGTTCGGCCTTTCCTCCTAATACCGAGAAGTCGGTTTGACCAATTTGCGTTGCGACCGGCGGATTTGAGAATGCGGCAGGGTTCAGCCATTGTGACTGGTTGTGAGGTCCGGCGTATATATCCTGGCCCTGCACCTTGTTTGCATTGCAACCAAAGAATGCATTGGTTGAAATGGGGCACCCGATCGTAAATGGATGGCCGCTCTGACTGGTGACGAGATAGTTGGCTGCCCATCCACCAAGGAGAGTGTCGGCAGCGCGGTTCATTTGGCCTCCCAGTTTCTGGCCACGCCCTATGGGCAGATTGTATTGGCCAGACGCATGAAAAACCTGGGTAGCGTCGGTGGGACAGATCTGCCAGTCCTGCTTTGCTCCGAATCCTGGCAACCATTGCGCACGATAGCTCCCGGGGCCCGCTTGGAACTGGGTTGCATCCATCATGCATTTGCTGTACGTGTAGTTCGCTGACACTGACAAGCCTGCCGCCAGTTCCCGGGAATAGACTACCTGGAGCGAGTTATAGCCGCTTGCTCCCTCGGTAGTCAGGAATGTGCTGTTAGGCGCGAAGTCAGGAAAGGGGATGTAGTCGTAGACGCTGGCCCCGATCCCGGGAGGCACGATTTGGGAAGGCGAATTGGAAGTGCTGCCTTGCGAATCCAAATGCCGGCCAGCATTGCCTACATAGCCGGCCTGAATCGCATCCGCCCTGTCCAACTGATACTGCAATGTCAGGTTATAGGTCTCAGTATACGGTGTCATGTAGTTAAACACCTTTCCTGAGAGGCCTAGGCCGGCTGCGTTGAGGGTTGTGGCATCCTCGACATTGAGTCCGGTGAACGCATTCTCCATGGTTGTGGTTTGACCAGTCAGCGTCAGCAGAGGGCTGGAAGATCCTGGGCTGCTCAGCCACTCTGTAAACTGGAACGGGTAATTTGTGCCCAATGTCCCGCCGTATCCGATACTGGCAAATGCGCCGTAGGCAATTCCGTATCCGCCACGCGCAACGAACTTGGGGGTTATGCGGTAGGCAAAGCCCACACGCGGGGCGAAATTCGTATGCTGAGCATTGCCAAGTCCGGGACTGTTAATGCAACTAAGCGCAATTCCGTCCTTCTGCAACAGCGTGGTGAACGAATCGGACATCGGAGTGTTACATGTGGCCTTCGGAATGTAGTATGTTCCTCCGGGCCCGTCCCCGTTGCTGGGCACGAAATTCGCAAGATGGTTGTTTTGGTCTGAATAGAGGGTGAAGTAGTCCCACCGAAGCCCCAGGTTCAGAGTAAGTTTTTGGGATAACTGCCAGTTGTCCTGCAAGTAAGCGCCGGAGTAGTCTCGCTGGCTGTAGGTCCATGAATAGTTGGTGACGTCGAATCCCTGGACTCCGCCCACATAGTCGGTGCCTCCGACCTGGGACACCGCCGGAACCAGCAGCATGTCGGAGATGCCGGTGACCGAAGCGTTCTGTCCGGGGATAGCGGAATATTGACCGTTGTAAGTGAAGTTTCCTCTGGGCATCGCCGGTTGGAAGATCGAGTTAGGGATGTGCTGGTACTCGTACCCTGCCTTGAACGTGTGATTTCCATAGACCTTGGTCACGTTGTCGGTCAGTTGCATCGTGTGAGCGTAAGCGAGGGTGGGCATCCAACCGGCAATGCCGATGCCGGACAGATTCCCGATGTTGATCGATGGCAGGCCGCCGTTTCCGGGCAACTGCGGAACTCCCTCGATTCCGTACTGCTCCGGGATACCCGTGGTGTTCGATTCAACGGCTGCCTCGTTCTCGCTTTGGTGGCTAAATCCAAAGCGGAACTCATTGGTGAGTGTTGGAGTAAACGTGTGGGTATAGCCGACAACGATCGAATATGCCGGGTTGTTCAAATTTCCCACCGCATACTGCTGGCCGTTGGCTATTCCTGGCAAACTGGGCGGAACAAACTCCAGGAAATCGGTGTTTGAAAACACTCCGAATAAAATGTCCTTGCTGGAGATGTTCTCATCGATCCTGACATCGTACTGGTCGATGGTCTGCGTTTCCTTTGCGGCCTGATAATAGTTGTTCGAGTAGGCGTTTTTAGTGGTCGCAGCCGGATACACTCCCAGCAGCTTCACTGCGTTTTGATCGAGCCGCCCAGCCGGCAACTGATTCAGGTTTGTCGCGAGGCCGGTAAAGTCGGTAATACCGCCTATGCTTCCCCCGGTGTAGAACGGGTCGCTCACAACCACCGCATTGGCTGACGTGTTTTGCAATCCTGTAACCGGGTCAACCGCGCCCGCGTCAACAGTACGGATCGTTGTGGGGTCGAAGACGGTGGCAAGGGGGAACACCCTGTTGAGCGAGTCGGTTCGCGTGCCCGAGTTGTAGGTGATCAAATCGGAGAGGTTCGTGTACCCGCTGCTGACCATCGAATCGGTCGGCACTGTTGAGGTATCGCTCTTCGGCGATACGATTCTGGTGCCTTGATAGTCAAAGAAGAAGAATGTCTTGTTGCGCGCCCGGTTATACAGCCTCGGAATGAAAACCGGACCTCCCACTGTGACGCCGAATTGGTTCTGCCGATACTCGGGGATCGGAACATTATTTCGCTTCGAGAAATAGTCGTTGGCATCGAAATCGTTGTTGCGGATATATTCCCACAAGTCTCCATGCAGCCCAGATCCGCCCGACTTGATGACTGCATTGACGACGCCACCCGTTGCACGTCCAAATTCCGCATCGAAGTCGCCGCTTTGAATCTTGAATTCCTGAATGGCATCCGGAGGCGGAATGATTGCTGCGTTGCCTGCATAAACGCCGCGATTCTGGTAGCCAATTAATGGGGCGGCGTTGTCGTCAACACCGTTCAGGCGAAAGTCATTGGCGTTAAAATCGGTTCCGTTCACCGAATAGAGGGAGCTGCTCGAATTGCCCCCTTGGATCGTCGTAACGCCAGCCGCCAACTGCCCCAGGGATGTCCAGTCTCTGCCATTGAGAGGCAAATCGTTCACTGCCACGTCGTCGATGGTCTGGCCCACCTCCGCACTTTGCGCCTGCAGCAGCGGTGCGGCCGTGGTGACGGTCACTTGCTCCGTAACGGCTCCGGGAGTCATCACAATGTCGATGGTAGGAGTCTGCTGAACGTTGATCTTGACCTCGGCAATGAAAGTCGCCTCGAAGCCCGCACCCGTGGCTTTGAGACTGTAAGTTCCGGGATTCAGTGCTCCAAATACGTATGTTCCAGTGGAGGTTGTCGAAACCGCGGTGACGCCACCCGTCTTGATGTTCGTGAGCGTGATGGTAGCGTGCGGCAAGCGCGCGCCGGTGCTGTCTGTTACTGTTCCTGTCAAACTTCCGGTATCAACCTGGCCCATAAGGGTCTGTGGCGCAAAAAGAAAGACGATGAGACCCAAAAGGAACGCCAGGGTAAGCGCGCCCACTACGTGCCGGTTGCAGCTAAATTTCTCGACTGAATGGTCCTTCATGAATGCCTCCTGCGAGTACCGATCGGAATTGGCCTCAGGTTTGTTGTTGATGGCGAAGTTCGTGAATTATTTCTCGCTCTTCCGTCACGAAATGCCGGAAACTGCGATTGAATGCGAGGTTTAAGCGGCAGCAGGCGCGGCCGAAGGTGAAAACGCTTTCAGCTTCGACAACCAAAATCCTGAATTCACCCACTTCGCTCACCCCAGGCTTCGCAAATACCACATAACGCGCCGCATTTTGATTGAAATTGCCGTTGCCGGAAAGATAGCACAGAGAATCGTAGATTGAAAAAACGAAATGCTTTCCATTCTGGCGCGCAATACAGAATCAAACCCGAGTGAACAGAATTGCACAAGAGAACGCGGTGGGCTCCAAGCTGTATACTATTGAACCTAAATGGCTTGTTAGCGATTATGATCTATCCTGGCAAACGCTGACTTTAGAATCCCCAAGCCTTGTCGAGGTCACGAACGAAGGCTGGGCGCTCCCAAATTACGGTAACCCGCAAATTTCCATTCGAGTCAGCGATTCTCGCGCCGCAAAAACGAGGCGCGAGAATGAGAACCCTTCTCCCGGCCACTCTCCCCGGGCCTCGTCGTGTGGCGGCGAAATCGATTTGTCTTCTTTGCTGTACACTGGCAGGTCGCCCAGTACAGCAATTCGGCCCTGTCGCATGTGGCGCGCATGTGGCGGTTCGGGTGGAACACACCTTCAACAGCAGCCGCGAGCAAGGCGGAAATTCGACAGATTCTCGGAGGCAATATGAATCGAAGGGACTTTGTAAGGAAAGGCGTAGGCGTTGTTGTCGCGGGTTCGTTGATCGCTGAACAGAACCACTCTGAGAATCAATTGTTCGCGCAGACCGGTGACAAGCAAGCCCCCGGCCCTGCCAACTGGGCCCTGGCCGGCAAGGGGATCCGCGCCAATCTCGGCGACGACGGAGCAATTCGCGGACTGCAGGTGGATTGCACCGGACAATGGGAGGATGTGGAGTTTCGTCAAGGGCTTCTCGCCGGACCGGCATGGGCTGGCGTCAAAATGGAGCGGGTTAGAGGGTCGGCCAACAGCTTTGCGGGAGTGGCCTACGGTGTTAGCCACTCCTTGACCTATCGGACTGACGGGAATCGGCTGGCTATCATCGCCACGCTCAAAAATGAAGGCCCCTCCGATTACACGCCCAAGGCCGCCCGTCTTGTTCTCGGCATCAACTGCGAAATGCGCTCCTATCCCTCTTGGGATTTCCGCTACTTTCCTACCCTGCTGCGTTGTGAAAAGACCCACTTCTGGGGATACTTCATGACCCCCAAAGGGCGGATCATGACCATCGGATCGCCGGACCCCGTGGCGTCGTATAGTCTCAACTACGACGAAGCGGTTTGGAGTCACGGCGATGGTGGGGCTCCACTTAAGGACGATAGTCATCTCGACGTATGGAAACATGGCTATGTTGACGGCGGGCACCTCATCTTTACTTCAAGCCTCGACATGCTGCACACGCTGCCCCTCCCGCCTCGGCACCCGCAAAATCTTGTCGCGCTTAAGCCTGGCGAGGTTCGAACCTGGACCATCTATCTTGAACCGGTCGCATCGATCGAGGAGGTCAAGCCGGCTCTGGCGGCTTCCCTGGCCGCCCCGATGATCGACGCGGACCGCTACACAGTAGCCGCGGGAGAAACAAGCAGACTCACCGTCTGGGCGCCGAAAGAAGTGAAAGCGGCAGTTACGCTTCCCGATGGCGGCAGCGGTCCGCTAACGTTACGATTGATCGCGAAGGGCAAGTTCGCCGCCGATTTCGTTCCGCAAGCCGGACCCGGGCTGTACAAAATCACCATCACCCAAAGCGACGGTCATGTCGGCGAGGCGAGCGTTTCAGTTAGGCATCCGTGGGCATGGTATATGAACCAGGCGCGCAAGGACACGCTGGTCAACAAGCAATATGCCTCAAGCCACCTGGAACAATGGCTTGGCCTGGAGACCGACGTCCTGGCGCGGCTTTATCTGCCGGATACTGCTTTGGATGCCAGCACCGATAAGCGCCTGAAGGAGATTTTGCATCTGCAATGGGACCTGACCACCAAGCGGCCAAGCAATATACCCATCAAGTACCGGTATCTGGTCAACACGGCACAAATGGCCGCTGTACTTGCCTGGCGTTACCGGTCCGATCGAGATCCTTACTGGCTCGACCTGGCCAGCGGCTTTGCCGACTACGTTGTGTCGCGACAGTTAGCCAACGGCGACTATGACAAGTACACGGCGGTTGCTTACCCCGTGAAGGCGGTCATGACGGTTATGGCCGCGGAGAAGACCATGGAGGCAGCGG
Source organism: uncultured Acidobacteriaceae bacterium (assembly GCA_903911925.1). Taxonomy (GTDB): domain Bacteria; phylum Acidobacteriota; class Terriglobia; order Terriglobales; family Acidobacteriaceae; genus Telmatobacter. Next base: position 78,002 of record CAIWFH010000169.1, on the reverse strand, counting down.
ACCCGCGTTACAAAGCTGCCTACGAGCGCCATTACGCATCCGCGAAAAAGGCCATGGATTTCCTGGTCCGCTCAGAGGACGATCTGGTCACCGAAGGCGAGAACACGTTTGAGGATGGAATGATTAGTTGTTCCGCCTTGCAACTGGGCTTGTTCGCGCTGCTCCAGAAAGATCCTGCGGAGCGCCGCCGCTACGCCGAAGCCTCCAGAAAGATGCTCCTATCGCATCGTTGCCTTGAGCAGTTATTGATCCCCGACTCAAGGATGAACGGGGCCACGCTCCGTTTCTGGGAGGCACAATACGATGTGCTGCTCGGTAACTCCCGCAACATGATGGATTCACCTCACGGATGGAGCGCATGGCTCATTCCTGCGCTCTGGTATCAGTACTTGTTGACCGGCGAAGAGATCTGGTTGCGGAAGGCCATGAATACGATGGGCAGTTGCGCGCAATTGATCGACAGTCAAACCGGCCAACTGCGCTGGGCCTTCGTGCCTGATCCATACCGCGAGGTAACCATGTTGGAGCCCAACCCTGCCAACCCCAGGCGCGGGAAGCGCGTAGATAGGATTATCGGTGAGCAGTATGTGCCCATGATCGCCGCCTTCCACTATCCGGACGATGAACCGGTCTGCGGCAACGGATGGAATTCCGGCTGGACGTGCTGCAACGATGTGCATGAAATCTTTACTTCCATGGCTGAGATGGCGCTGACCTCTGCCTATGTGATTGAACGGGAGAATGGGGAGTTGGGGACCTGGAATTGCACGGCAACCCTGGATTCGGCTGGCCGCATTGACATTCACCCTGCTGAGGAAGTCGTCTCTCGTGTGCATTTGAATCTGCTTCGTCCGCACCAGGTGAAAGCTACATTCGCAGGCGCCGTTGCTGCGAGCGCCCAGGCCAGAGGCATGCATTGGATAGGCCCGGGCGGAGAACCGGAGCTCGTTCGTTTGTAAATTGCCGGCATGAGAATGCAGAGTCGTGATCACAATTCGACGGTGCGATTCGCGATTGTGACGCGGCGTTGCCTCGCTTTCATTCTGTTCTGCGCCCTCGCGGACCTGTGTGGAATTGCATTCCAGTCTACCTCTCTGTCCAATAAGCCGACACCACGATCGGGGTTGCCGGGCACGCCGGCAAAGACATCGAAGGACTCGACCGATAGCCGCGCCCCCATCAGGTTTGAAGATATTGCTGACGCTGCAGGCATCGCGTTTCACCTGGCCAACAGCATCAGTCCTCAGCGATACTCCATTGAAACCATGATGGGTGGCGTTGCGGTATTCGACTACAACAACGACGGCCTTCTCGACATCTTCTTTACGAATGGCGCTGAAATACCGTCGCTCGAAAAAACTGGGCCGCGCTACTACAACAGGCTCTATCGCAACAACGGCGACGGTACCTTCACTGACGTCACTGAACAAGCCGGCCTGAAGGGCGTCGGCTATTCCATGGGAGTAGCCGCGGGCGATTACGACAACGATGGTTTTGTGGACCTGTATGTCGTTGGCGTGAACCGGAACCAGCTCTTGCACAATAATGGCGACGGTACATTCTCCGATGTGACGGAGAAGGCCGGCGTTGCCGGCATGGTTCCCAAGCTCGGCAAGGCATGGGCCGTGGCCGCGGGATGGTTCGACTACAACAACGACGGTCTCCTCGATCTGCTTGTGATCGACTACTTGAACTACAACATTGCAGACGCCAAGTTATGTTCAATTAGTGGCATCCGAGCCTATTGCTCTCCAAACAACTTCGCAGGCACGCCGAACATTCTCTACAAGAACAACGGAGATGGAACCTTCACCGACGTATCCGTGCCCTCGCACATCGCTCAGTACGTGGGCAAAGGCATGGGGTTGGCCTTCGCCGATTATGACAACGACGGCTTTACCGACGTGTTCGTTTCCAACGACACCTTCCCCAACTTCCTTCTTCATAACAACGGAGATGGGACATTTAAGGATGCGGCATTGGAGAGCGGAACCGCCTACACTTCAACGGGGAACGTTGTCGCCGGAATGGGGGCTGAGTTCCGCGACATGAACAATGATGGACTGCCCGATATCTTTCACACCGCAATGTTTGGCGATACATTCCCTCTCTACAAAAATGCCGGCGATCATTTTGATGACATCACCGCGTTGTCGCGGATTGACGCATTCAGCAGCCGTTTGACCGCCTGGGGTACGGGCGCATTTGACTTCGATAACGATGGCTATAAGGACCTCTTTACCGCCAACGCCGCTATTCTCGATAATGAACTGGAAATCTACCATCGGCCTGCCTGCCTGCCCAACGGGCTGCTAAGGAACAATGGCAATTTCACTTTCACTGACGCCAGTGCAACGGCGGGAGCGGGGTTTTTGGTTCCCAAGGCCCATCGAGGAGCAGCTTTCGGAGATTTGAACAACGACGGGAATATCGACATCGTTGTCACCGCCCTGAACGACAAGCCGCAACTCCTGATAAACCGCACGCGCAAAGGCAATCACTGGATCATACTCAAGCTTGTAGGCACAAAGGACAATCGTGATGGCCTGGGCGCGCGGATAAAGGTAACTACTTCGGAAGGCATTCAATACAATCACGCCACTACGGCTGTAGGCTACAGTTCATCCAGCGACAAGAGGGTGCATTTTGGCTTGGGCAAGGCTTCAGTTATCGACAAGATCGAGATACTTTGGCCGACTGGCATTAAGCAAGTCCTGACTGACGTTCATGCCGACAGGATATTGACAGTTGTAGAAGGCCATTAAGCCGAATTGTCAACGCGCGTTCGTAAGGCAGACAACCAAATAGCGGGCATAGTGCTGCTGTTTGCGCGCAGCCAATTCTCCTTTGCGAAGGTTTGATGTCGTTTTGTCGCGCCTAGAAGATGCCGCGTCTGGATGGGAACGTGATTCACCAAACGCGGCCTTCGGACCCAGCATCCGCAGCATCTTACCCCTGAACCGAAGAAACCTCGATAACTTCAACCCGCTCCGCCCCGGTAAACTTGACGGGCACACCGCGAACCCAGTCGGACTTTGCGAAAGCGCCCATATCTTTGCCGGTAATCACGGACCGCAGTTTATACGTCCCCGCGGGCAACAAAGGCAACTGCACAATGGCTTCTGTAGCGTTCGATTTGTTGCGGAACAGCGCAATCACGCCATTCCCGCTGCGCGCCATGCGCGCAAATCCATCCCATTTCGCCGGTGTGGTCTGCTGCCAGCTTCCCAGCGGGAAGAAGCTCTCGCCGATCTTGGTGCTTCTTCTCAGTTGCTTGAACCAGCCGATCTTCTCGTGGTACCACTTCCGGTCGGCGGCGCTCAGCTTGCGCAGATCGCCGAGAAGCAGTGGAGCCGAGCCTATGGCCGTCGCAAAGCTCTCCTGAATCGTCGGCAGTTCCGCATGGATATTGCCGATCAGCATACTCTCTACCGGCATTGAAGCAGCGCGTAGATAAAGCAACTGTCGAGCCTGCAAAGGTCCCGCCGAGTCCGGCTCGCGGTCATCCACGTTGCTCATCCAGTCCAGATCGCCCGCTGCCAGCAAGCCCGCGTCGATAATATGTTTCTGACCCCATAGCTCGAACGTGAGGTCGAGCAGGACTTCCGGATGCTTTTCGTAAACCTTCCTTGTCACGTACGAGATTCCCTCATACGTCCTCCCCAGCGATTCAGCCCAGTTGCTGTGATCGTGTCCCTTGGCCCAGCAACCGGGTGCCTCGCCGTAGGCGTTGAAGATCGTCGTAATATCGAGCTTCACATAAGCCAGGTTGAACCGCTCGATCGCATCGATGATGCGCGCCGCTGCGGTGTCGCGGAACGCTGACGCCATGCACATAACTTGTTTCTCGCCGCCCATCGTATCGGTCGTCTTCGGGTTGCCTTCGCGATCCTGCGTCACCCATTCCGGCCGATAATCCGCGGTCTTCTTTCCAACTGCCGCGAGCGGAATCCACAGCCCCAGCCGCATTCCTTTCCCCTCGAGGGCATCCATGATGGGCTTCAGGCCCCCGGGAAATGACGTTGTGTTGATCGCATTCTCGCCATAGTCCAACTGCCAGCCATCGTCAATGGTGAAGACGTCCATTCCCATCGCGCTTGCGGCGTCGATAAGCTCAAGTACGATGTCGTGGTTGATGCTCCGCTCGAACGGCTCCCAGGTGTTGTAAATCCACGGCGGACCTTGCGCATCGACGCGCCGTTCAAGCACCTTCGACGTGTAAGATGGCAGCGCCCAATGCGGATCGTTGAACTCGTCGCCGTTGCGGAACAGCACAAGGGATGAAGCCGCCGTCGTGAACTCCTCGCCCGGCGCGAGAGTGCGCTCGAATGGCATAAGATCCGTGTCGTACATGACGCTGATGCAAAAGCCGTCCGCCAGGTCCCATCCGCCAACCTCGGTGCGCTTCATGTATCCCGGCACTTCGCTGATTACCGCGAGCCCGTCTCCGGTGCGGCCGTTGGCAACCAGCAACCCGGCGTCTTCAGAGCGCCCCGTATAAAACGTCTCGCGAGGGGTTGTGCCATATTGAGTTAACAACGTCGTTTCATTCGCCGGCCCGAGTGAAATACTGAGCGCCTCGACGCTCATGTGCGAAATGTGCAGCACCTCTTGGCCTGCATTGTGCAGAACCAGGTGTTTGCGAATCGCGGCGTGTTCATCGTAGACGCTGTACACCACCGACGCTTCCACCGGCTCTTCCGTGTGCCGCAGTCGTATGGTCAGAGACTTGCCATGGGGCAAATCCGCACGGCTGGAGCCGAGCAGATTCCACAAAGGACTCTCTCCAGCGCAACTCTTTGAACCGCAATGAAAAGAAAACTCCGGAGTCCTGAACGATCGAGTCTGGCCGGGAGCGATGAAATCTGCACCTGTCGCCAAATCGGAGAATTTCTGCGTGAATAGTCCTGTCTTTGGCCTGAAGACGATAGTCCTCGATAGCCACTTATTGCCTATCGTCCAGGATTCTCCGCCTGGCTGGTCGTTGAGATTGTCCTGGGCGTCCAACGCCGCGCTGAACGCCGCGGGAACTATCGCAAAACCTGAGGCCACCAGCATCCCGTTCTGAAGCAGCCGTCTTCTTGATTCCAGAATTCCACTCGCATGTTTCATCGCTTTTCTCCCCCATTTCATCGGCATTCTCTGCGCTCAAATCGAACAAGTTGGTTTTCGAAGTCAATCGATTTTAGAATCATTCGCGGTTACTTGACGAGCCGCGATAGAGTCTCCCCTGACTATTTCGCCCCTGCATGCCCAGGCGGCCGCCCGTCGCGCCGAGCCTTCATGCGCAGGACGGCCTGCAGAAGAGCTTAACCGATGGCAATCACTCTCTGTCCTGGTTTTAGTTGATACTGAACCGAATTGACGCTTACCGATGTTACTGGCCGTTGTAGCGGCGGAATGTGAAGCGCGGTCTTCGATGGGGATTTGAAGCCATGACTGTCAAGGCGATATTTTACGATGAGTTGATCGCCGGCACGGTGCAATTCGAAATCCACCTTTCCGAAGTGCGTCGGCGCACTCTTGGCGGAGAGGTCGGCGCCATCGGCCAGCCAATCCGGTTGCACTCCCCAGCAAAGCTCCAAAACATCTCCGTTTTCAAAGACCAGCGAGTTACGGTGAAGAAAGATATATTCGGCCGCCGCCCAGCCGTGCGGCATATCCCCCGTGCCGCGACGATCTTTCAGCATGATTGCTTCCACCCACGCATTGGTCGGCGATGCGTGATCGACAAAACCGTTGAATAACTCATAGAAGCGGCCGGTCTCGTTTCTTAGCAGGTGGCACATCGCAATATCGGCGGTGATATACGTCCACAAATGGCCCTTCTTGTAACTGTAAGCATTCTCTTCGAAGAATGCTTCCATGGTTGCGAGCGTAGCCGACATCATGGGATCCAGCGGATCGAGAAAGCCGCAAGGGTAAAGCGCGTTCGCAGACCCCCAGATGGATACGTCGCTGTCGAAGGGCGTGGCGGGGATAAACTTCTCTTTTCCGGTGTGCTGGAATGACCAATTCACTGAGGTCATAAGGTTGGAGCGCAAGTCGCTATAGGCAGATCGAAATGCTTCAAGATCCGCGTCTTTGCCCAGCGCTTCCGCCGCAATCGCAGCCTGATGCAGTCCCAGCAGCGCCCAGAAATCGTGATAGTAGTTGATGCCCGATGCGATGGCCTCGCCCTCGCCGGGCGGCAGCAAGCCGTAGTAAATTGGTCTCTCGCCCTTTTCGTTGGTGAACTTCATTTGTTCGCACGCATAGCGAATCCACGTGGCCCCCTTCCGAATGCTCTCGTACGCAGCGTTGAGCCATGCCTTGTCCCGAGTGAGTTGGAAATGGTGGCCCAGGGCCCAGAGTGCCTGGCCGTTGCTGTCCCACTGGGTTATTGGAGACTGCCAATACCCCGCAGGCTGCTGGCCCCAGGTCGCGAATTGCCCCTTGAGCCCAGACTGCCAGAAAAGACGCAATGACTTCTCAACCTCCTCCGAATAGCCGGCCAGTCCCAGTGCATTCGCAATATACGAACCATCGCGGATCCAGAAATTGTCGTAAATGCTGGCGCCGGGTTTTACCACATAGAGGTCCTCGCCGGCGTTCGCCTCTCCAGGGTAGCGTGTGCGCATCAGAAGAATATTCAGTATGCTGGTGCGATAAAGGTTATCCAGGCGCGGAACCCCAACCTTCAATTGTGCCCCTCGGTCGAGAAACCTTTCCCAGCGATTCCTGACATCCGTCTCCGCATCCTGCGGCGAGATCGCGGAGGCTCGAGCAGCGTCGCCCCTTGAGAGGCTGTAGGGTAGCTGTAGATAATGCCCGTTGCCGCCCCCGGGCGCGTATTCAAGCTCGACTGTGGCGGCAACATCCGTGGCCGGTTCGTGCCCGCAGGGAATGTGAACCAATGCCCTGTTATCCAGGTTCCCTGTCTTCAGTTCGTTGCGATCGATTGCCGCATCGAACACCCAGACAGCATTGAGAAAGCAGTCCCGATACATGCTCATCGATGAGGCATCGCACTCTGAGGTGATCAACAGCGCCCCGTCTTGAGGAATTGCCTCGAACTCAAGGACAGCAGGGTTACCCTGCCCCAGGCTCCCCAAATCCAGAAGTTGACTCTCACCATTCACGGTGAGCTTTAGAATCGATTCCCCAGGACGTTTCTTGTCGTTTGTTATAAGTCCAAGATAAACATGGTAAGCGCTCGATGAGGAAACGGGTATGCGGTATGCGATGGATCGATTCAGATAGATTGCACGCGCGCTATTGAATGCTCTTGCGAGACCTGGGTGTTCAATGTTGGGAAGAGCCGGGTCCCACCGCGGAAGGTCGGTACACCAGGACTCGGGAGAAAGCAGATTGTATTTGGCGCTCGTGGTTCTGCCCACCTTGGCAGCAGGCACGATGGCACAGACCTGATCGCCGCTGACGATCCTGTCCCCTTCCACGCGCACGGACGTCGAATTGACGAACATCAGCCGCAAATGAAGGAGCGGAGCCGCGTCGCCGACAAGAACATAATCGCACTTCACTCCGCCAAAGTCCGACGAGAAAGATGTCCAGTCCACCGCCAACTCAGGTCCTGCCACTTTGGTTCGCACGATCGGAAGATAGCCATCCTCAAGCCATTGTTCCCACTCCAGATCCGGAACAAGTGCGTCGTTGTGAAAGGGCTTGACCGGGTAGTTCGCATTCAAGAGAATTTGAACATTGCGGCCGGCCACCTGGCCGTACTGGTCGAGAAACGTCGGGCGCTCGTCACCCAGACCGATCAAAGTTGCATCGTTGTAGTTGACAAATCGATTCGGCTTCCCGCTTCCAGGCCATGCCCTTGCCGCGGTTCTCCCCAGGCTGGGTTGCTGTGCAATGGAGTCGGCACAGGAAATTCCGAGCACCAGCGATGCGGATCCAAAAAGAAAATCCCGGCGGTTCACGGTCATAACAGTCCTTTCTGTGAAAGCAATTACAAATCCCGGACCTTGCTCAGTTTGATACTGAGCCCCAATCTCGCGCTGATATCTTTCCTTCCCCAGGTATCGAAACCGGCAGTTGGGGCGTTCCGCGAACTGGGGTCCTCCGCCTGCCCTGGGCTCGTCTGCGCGAAGGGGCGGATTCAGATGAAAATCCCATGCAGTTTTCTCGGCGACGACAGTGTACTCCAGTTGCCGCAGCGATCTCATTACGCATTTGTTCCGGCTTTGTCGGAGCTATCGATGCGGAGGCATACTCGCGGGCTCCTCGACGTGCAAGACCTCATCGACAGCGGGATGATCGATGCCTTGTACAATTCCGCTCGGCCATCGTATCTCGACTCTGGACACCTTGGCCTCGGCGCCCAGGCCAAAGTGCGCGCGCCGATCACTCGACGACATAAAACCCACGCTGGTTGTCACATGGTTATAAAGAGTCCTGCCCGCTCCGGTTGTCACCTTGATGGTCGCGCCGATCCCGTCGCGATTGCTCTTGCGCCCGCGCAAATCGAACATAAGCCAGTGATTCTTGACAAGCGCGTTGTTCATCAGGATGCGCGGCCTTTGCCCGAGGGACGTCACCACCAGGTCCATGAAACCGTCGTTGTTCAAGTCCACAAAGGCCGAACCCCGTTGGTAGCCTGCAACGGAAAAGTCAGGGCCCATCTTGGCGGTGGCATCAACCAAAGTCTTGCCGCCAACATTCTCAAACATGGTGTCGTGCTGCTTGGAATTCGCAACCAGGTTATCGACATCTCCATTCGCTGAGTAAATGTCTTTCCAGCCGTCGTTGTTGTAGTCGACGAATCCTATGCTCCAGCCTGACAGGTTGCGGCTCAACGCTCCGAGCTTGGTTGCCCAGGTTACATCGCTGAATGACTTGCCCCCTTCATTTTTGAACATGCCAAAGACCTGTCCTGCAAGGTCGTTGTAGACGATGTCTACCCAGCCGTCGTTGTCGAAGTCTTTCGCGTCCGAGCCCATGCCCGACACCGTGTCTCCTTGATTGTTGTATGCCACCCCATAGTCAAGACCGCTCTCCTTGAAAGTCCCGTTTCCCTGGTTGATGAACAGGAAGTTGGGCTCGGTGTCGTTGGCGACGAAGATGTCCATAAGGCCGTCGCCGTTGAAATCCGCGATGGATATTCCCATCCCTTTGCCCAGCGCCTTTCCAATGCCGCTTGATTCGGTCACGTCTTCAAAGTGCCCGTGCCCCAGGTTGTGGTAGAGTCTCGACTCGATGCTCTTATATAGAGTTGGGCTACAGTACTCTTCCCGCTTGCTGTCCATGAAACATCGCTTGTCTGCTTGCGGTGTCCACTTTGTGTAATTCGTGACGATAATATCCAGCAACCCGTCGTTATCGTAGTCAAACCAGGCTGCCCCGACGCTTAGAACATTTGGCGGCTTGCGGTCCAGGCCTGAACTCGCCGTCACATCGGTGAATGTGCCGTCTCCGTTATTGCGATACAAAGCATTTCGACCGGCGTTGCAGATGAAAATATCTTCATTGCCGTCATTATCGTAGTCTCCAACTGCCACCCCAAAACTGTAGCCCAGATAGGCTCCGCCAAGCCCGGCCTTGGCGGTAACATCTTCAAATGTGCCATCCCCTTTGTTGCGCAGAAGGCAATTGTAAAAAGCCGGCGCGGTCTTTTCGAGCTCAGGCAATTTCGAGCCGTTGGTGAAGAACAGATCCATCTTGCCGTCGTTGTCGTAGTCTATCGCCGCAACGCCGCCGCACATCGGCTGAGGAAAATATTTTCTCCCTGTGTAATCGTTGTTGGTCCAATAGGAGAAAGTCGATCGGCTGGCGATGTCGGTAAACCAATTTGAATTCTCAGCGCGTGAATCGACGACTGCATCGGTCCGCACGCAAATGGCGCCACTGAGCAAGAGGCCAATTGGAGTGAGAAGGACGGTACTGAGAATTCTTCGCAAGTGTTTCATATCATGAGTCTACCGATCGAAACGGCGGTTGCGGGATGCCCCTCGGTCATGGCATGTTTCGGAGCGCTTTCGCAAAGATAGCTCATGGCGCGGCAGGCGCCGAATGGGCCTGAATCTGTTTGAAGATTGACATCTCATTCAAATAGAGATCGTTCTTCCCCATCCGCTTATATCCCATGGCCAGCCTGAACCTGAATCGCGCGTCTTGCGGTGACAACTGAACGGCATGTTGCAGCGCCCGAACCTCCTCCTCGTAATTTTTTCTATCTTCGAAAATAAGGCTTAGTTGAAAGTATGCCTCCGGAAGTTGAGGGGTAAGGCGAAGCGCCTTCTTGAGCACCGGTACAAAATCGGGCGGTGCTGCAGAGGAACGATCTGTGTACCGGTTCGACAAGACCATTTCGTAGTCGAAGAGAATCAGGCCATCGTTCGGGTAGAGTCGCCGAAGTCGAAGCAGCCCATCGAGAACCTTCTTCGAGAGCGCCGGTGGCACGTACTTTGCCTCAACGAGGAACTCGAGTGGATGCGGGTCCGTTGGATCGAGTTCTGAGGCCCGGTAGAGTTCCGCGGCCGCCTCGTCAAGCTGAGATTGCCCCTCCAATGCGCTTGCCAGGCCGGCATGCAGTCGAACTGAGCTTGGATATTTGCCGATTGCAAAGCGGTAGATTGTCTCCGCGGAGTGGTAGTCCAACTTCATCAGACTCGACGCGTACAGAAACAGATTCTCTTCTGAAGGCCGCGCCTCTGCGATGCGTTGCGCATCCTGAGCAGCCTTCTTGTAGTTGTCCAGGGCTTGCTGCGGTTGGACTGAATCTTGAGCAGAGGTTGCCGCCTCCTGCATCGCAGCATTCGCCCGCGGGGTGCCGCGCAAGGCCACAACAACCAGGAGAAGAAGAATACGACACCCGTATAGCACCAGAACGGCCCTCTTTAACTGCACGGAATCGGCCCTTCGACTGGAGACCTATCGCTGCGCTAGCTCCTCTGAAAGTGACCGGTCGAGCGGCTTGTTGATGGTCAATAATAGTATTTCAATGACGCTCGTGCAACCAGATTCAAATTCAATTGTGCCCATGTCAGCGTGACGTGGAAGCATGAAGTAAGCAACTGCATACGGTCATCTGAATCTGCAGCGCCGGCCCCGGGAGTTTGTAGCACGGACCCCTGGTCGGCTGTTCCAAGAGCATCCCGACCCTTCAGGCGCCTCGCCATACCCTGAGTATCCAGTCCTCCAGCCGCTGTTCGCAATCCATGCCCGCTACGTTCTTTCTTCCTTCCCCGGCATAACTCCCCGCACCAAAGCGTATTTTCAGCCGAAGCGTCAAGCTGAATACTTTTGCGCATGGCGAGCCAGTGGGACTATGTGCGCGCAGAATCTCAGGCGATGCCGCGAGAACGCGTTGTCATTGACTTTACGTCTTGTGGAATTTCGGACGTAGTTTCCCTGGGGCGGTATGAACATCATTCCGTCAAGCCGGGGTTAAGCAGCCACCAGCACACGGGCGCAATTGAAATTTGTTACCTGGCGCGAGGGCGCCAAACTTACCGGGTTCAATGACGAACCTACAACTCCTCCCAATACTTTGCGACTGTATTCAAGCGTTATACCCGGCAAACCCCGGTTCAGTTTCGCAATTGCACCTCCAGTTCCATCGGCGGCGCAGAATCGCCTGGCTCAAGCAATATCGCTCGAGGCGCGCTCGATTCCACGCCGTAACCCGCGATTGAAAGCAATCACTCGGCGTTGAATCGCATTTCCAGTGGCGAGTCAATTCCCAATGCCGCGCCGCTGCGAATGATCTCCTCGATCACTTGGTAAAAGTCCTCTTGCGGACGGCCGGGATATGAGTTTCTTTGTTTGGCAAAATCCTCATCCATCGCGAACCAATCCACGGTTCGAACGGCTTCTTGCTTTGCGAGTGCCGCTTCAAGCGCGTTGAAGTAAGTTGCCCAGCGCTGCCCATAATATTCCAGCAGGCCGCTCCATTCCCTATTGGCATAGTCATGAACGCCGGAGCCGCGCGACGATTCCGGTCCCCATTCCAGAAGCAGGCTGCGCGCGTCGAATTCCAACTGCCCCTCTTCAGTCGAGTCGACAGCGGCAGCCCGCGCCTCCGCAAGCCACTCCCCAAGCAGGAGCGCAGGTTCGGTTCCCGCAACGCGGTCGAGCAACCGGATCTGCTCAAGCCAGGTACGGGTAAGCCCTCGAAATCGAGTCAGATCCTTGGCTGAATATGCCTGGTCGATTTGGGGAAGCAAGACGCGGCTGTGATTCGCAATGGCCTGACGAACAACGTCGACTAGATCGTAGCGGTACGCCGAACTATTCCGCAGCGAACGATCGACGCCCATAAGGGAGGCCACTGCTTGCGAAAACACCGCGAGGTCGTAACGAGGTTCCAACGGGCTCCAGGAGCAGGCCGACTTCGCGGTCAGGCTCGGCTGGGCCGAATAGAGACTATCGTGCGCCTCGCTCCAGGCCCCGCTCTTCATGTCGTAAGCAGTCCGATGCAGAATGTCCCATGCCCGCGCGGCGTTGGAATCCTCTCCCCCATAGCGATACCGCGACCAATCGGCAAACCATTGATCGAGATCGGTTCGGCCGCTCCTCCACGCCATTTCTGTAAAGAACGCAAACGCCGCGGGGTTGTTGCAACTCGCTTCGGGTAGCAGCGCGATGCCGGCCAGTCTGCTCCCTGGCTTCTTCAGTTGATCGAAATATCGCTGATTCCAGACGCCGACGTTCGCGCCCATCGTCGTATGGCCGCCAAAATTCCAGATTGTTCCAAATGCGTACGGCGTATCGTTCCACTGCTGCTCACGGTCCTTGTACTCATACCGGTCGGCCTGGCCATCCAGAATCAGCGCATTTTGTTTGTTCCGGATTCCCGCCAGAACCTCTCCCCTTGGGTTCTCTTGCCATCCGAGGATTGTCCAGATCGATCCGGGATGAGCTTTCTGTAGTTCTCTATCAATCGCTCCGGCGGCGCTGGCGATGTTCACCTTGCCCGATTCGCCGCCCTCGTGCATGGGGTCCATCTTGAACATCGATGACGGTCCAAGCAACTCCGCCTGTGCGCGATAATACTCGGCGGCGACGGCCCCAAAAACATCGCAAGTCGGGTCGAGCCAGTCTGGCCGCTTGATTCCCAGCCACTTTCCCTGCGGAATAACACGGGCTGCCGAGCGATGTTTTGAGAATCCATCGGGAAGAATCCCAAAGTATCCCGGCAAGACCGGGGTCATGCCTAACTCCCTGAGCCGATCCGTAATCTTGCGCGCAAGTGCTGCGCGGTCGTTAACCAGATGTTGTGACGTGGAAGGGCCAACCCACGCGGACATGTTTTCAAGAAGCCACCATGGCTGGTGTGCCGGCGTCGGAAGCCATAGCCGCATTGCCTTGGCGTCAAAACCAAACTTCTGAAAGGTGCGTTGATACACCGCTTCTGCACCGGCATAAACGAGCATCTCGTTCACCCCGTGCAGTGCCAGAATATCAATCAGCTTTTCCCAGCGTTCCCACGTCCAATAAGGGCCTGTATAGCCGTCATTTGTATCGTTCAATGCAAAACGGTGTTTCACGTTCGCAGTGCCGGTAACCGGTTGGGTTGGTGCCGGCAAATCGGCCGGCAAGCGATTGAGGCAATCCCCATTCCAACTCGCGCTAACCCCCGCTGAGTATTTCAAATACCCGCCCAATCCCATAAGCAGTGCGGAGGTTGTTGGCGCCTTTATCTGGATCCTTCCGGCAGATCCCTCGACTCGAAAGGATTCCGATCCGTCCGTCAATGCAAGCAGAAGATCGATCTGGCCGGCATGATCGGGAAGCAATCGCTTCACGACGCCGCTGGCCCCTGCCAGTTCGGAGGGCTTCTTCGTTTCGCGTTCCGGAGTTGTGGACCCGGCAACCTTCGCTGCCCAGGGAGAGAAGATTGCGGTCCCCGCGGCTAACTTCAGAAAATGGCGGCGCGTGTTGGCTTCTTTCATCCTTCCTCAGCTTCCCGATGCACTCGTCACAGCAACTGCGATTTCTTCCAGCCCGAACTTGCCTTCACCCAAAGCGCGCACGTCGTTCCATCGTCCACCCATCGGACTTCGCCCGGCTGCCCCTCTTCCAATGACGGCGCTTTCGTCTGTGGCGTCAACCGGAAACCGCTGCCGGAAAAGTTCAGAGGCGGAGCACTCCCGTCTCCCGATGGGATCCTGTTTTCCAAACCTGCCGCCACCCCTCCGGGTGCGGTGGTACCCAGGATGCATGCGCCTTCCAAATCTCCATCGAACGCTTTGGCGAGTCTGTGCCCGTTGTCGGCGAAAAGCGCGTTGCCAAAGTAGTTTCCAAACCTCCCGTTGGGCGTGATCAAGAAGCCTGTTCCGCTATTGTCTTTAGCCCAGCGGCTGTAATAAACACGGCATTGTGCGAATGATTGATAAGGCTGGTTCACGTAGAATCCTGCAATGCTGGGCGAGTCGGCATAGCATTGGTTAAACGTGTTGCTGCTTCCGTTGCAATAGAAGCAATAACCCATCGGACCTTGCACGGGATCGTAATTCCACACGTGAATCATCGTGAACCAGTTACTGCTGTCGTCGCTTCGCACGCCGGTCTCGTATCCGATTACATGCGCAAGGATCACTTTGCTGTCGCCGTTCTCGTAATGGATGCCGATACTGTTCGGAGCATAGCGCGCGTTCAGGTCAACATCGCATCGAACGCGGGTGATGTTTTTCTCATACCCGCCTTGAAGCAGATGAATTCCCTTATATGTCGCGTTTGTCACCACCAGATCGGCAATCTCCAGCTTCTGCACATCCTCTACTCTCAGACCGGTGAGGGGCAGCAAACCTCCGTCGATTACACCGCCCCGTATCCACCCGCTCGTATCGCTGTATTTTGACTTTGCCCCGCCCCCTTTGATCAGAACTGCGTCCCCTGTGAACCCGGTCCGCGCCCGGATGACCGCGTTTGTGGCCATCGTCAGGCTTACGGAAACCGGCAGGCGGAGCGGTCTTGAAATCTCATAGACTCCGTCGCCCAGTTCCAGCGTGCCCCCGCCGCGCCCTTCAAGAGAGGCAATTCTTTTGCTCAATTCCGGATGCCAGTCGATTCCATCGCGTTCTGGCGGCTCCTGAGCCTCCGCCAGGGCTCGTGCGTGCAATTCGTCTGCGTAGACAGCTTTAACGTTGTTGAAATACCCGGCTGCGAGCCCAAGACCTGCCAGCTTCTGCATCACTGCGCGCCTATGCATGTTCGCTTCTCCTCAGCCTCCACATTTAATCACGGAAGCCTCATGCACGTCGGCAACTTAATTGCACGACATGGAATTCTCCCGACTCCTGGCCGCCCGAACTGGCTCCGATAAAGACTGTGCGGCCGGCAGGCTCCGCCACCCAATTCCCCATCGCATCGACAAGGGAAATCTGGCAAAACTCCGGCGGAAACCGCGCTTGCTTCGCTTCGCGCTGCGGCTGCGGAAGAAGGTTCTCTCCTCCGCATGGATGAATAAAGTCCTATCTATTTTGCCGCCAGCGTGATGGGAGCCACGCCATAAGTGATAGGCGTAGCTGGCGCATACTTCACACATGCTATGCCCGATGAGCCGGAACCGCAGAGCAATCGATTTTCACCATCGCGCAGCCGCGCTGCACCGGTACTGTAATTTTTGTCGCATCGCCAGATGATTGCCACTTCGCTGCAATTCCATTGGCTTCCCCTGGATGGATGATTGTCATTGAAGCGACATGCTCGCCCGCATCGAGAAAGTTGCCCAGCGTGACAGCGACCTGATTCACGTTGCAGGCAAACGTGATTGGTAGCGCATACCCGCCGGGCACCCGAAATAGATTGGCGTGAGCTGCGGCGCCATCTACCGAAACCGCGTGCGGTTTCAGAACCCATCTTTTGCCGCGCATGGCTCGCAGCAGCGGTCCGTAGTCAAGGTAGCATTGATCGACCCAGCTATCTTCTGGGATCGTATGGTCAGCGCCCGGCATTGGCACTGTCGGAAAAACTCCCAGATGAAGATGGCGCTGAAAGAAGGCATCCGGGTCCGGTCTCAGCGTGTTGATATCTCGCGTCCATGCAATTGCCGGCTTGCGCACAGCCATGAGGGAACAAAGATTGAGCGAACTTGGATAATCGCCCATCTCATCGTAGAACCCATCCAGTGAGCTGCAACAATCGATCCTCGTGACTAATGTGTTTGCAAAGATGAATTTGTTCGCCGGGTGCAAGATCGCAGCCAGTTTGCTGAGGGTTTCCTTCCAGGAATTGAGCAGGGACCGAGCAGGCCTGCCGTCAATCCAACTGACGCCATCGTCCCGGTGCAAGTTGTAAACGGTGAGCCAATCCATGCGGTCAATGCATATGCCGGAACTGTGGGGAAGTTGCTTCACCAGGGTTACGGCTTGATCGAGAAGCGACTTCTGCCAGCATGGTTCGCCGGGGTCAAGCACCACGTTGCTAAACCAGTTGGAGAAAAGGATCTTTCCTTCGCGATCCCGGATTACCGCATCTGGAATCTGGTAGTGGACAAAGTCATTTCCGTCTTGCCAAAGTTCAGAGTCGGCTTTGGCCTTACGCGACGGTGGGTCGTTCTGGATATAGTTTCCAGCTTCCGTTGTGACAAAGTAGTCAAGAACACGGACGCCCGCTTCTTCCATCTTTTCGTCATAACGGTCCATGGTCTTGAGAGAGGCTGGCTTCTGATACCACGATGACCAGCTGACATCGGCTTTGACCGGCGGAACAGACATCCCCTGGTACGGCCAGTCAAAGCGCGCGTTCCAGTTGAGGCTGTATGCCATCTTCTGCAACTTGCCGGCGTCAATATCGCCTTCATTGCCGGCGTAGGAACCGCATCCATCCAGTTGATAAGCCGACCGATTGGGCGATTCAAAATAGCTGGGATAGCGGTCAACCATCCAACCCAGGCCTGCGCGCCAATCGGCGGCGTGCGCCACCAAATCCATTGCTATTCTGACGGGCCTGCCCGACGATATCCGGTGGTTGGTACGAACCAGGTTGGCGTCGCCCAGAAGCGATGTCTTGAGCCTTATATCCAACAGGTCTGTCTCAGGCGATTGAACCAGGCTAATCGCCCGATCTGTCGACGCGTCCATGACTGTCGCGATAGGAATTGAAAATGCATTGTGCATGTGCAGATAACCGCCGAAACGAAGATCCAGATCGGCAAATGGGGCCGGGACGAGCGGGTCGCTCCATTTATCCCTGGGCCACAGCCTCTCCGCTTCGTCTGCCGCAGCCTGCAAAGAAGGTGCGTCGGACTTCTGCTGGAACGCGTCAAGCAAATTGTTGAATGTCTCGCTTTGAACAGGCTGCGCTCCCGCTTCAGGCGGTGCGTCCCAGGCAGTCCAGAAAGAGAGTTTGGATGGGTTCAGATAAGATAGCTGCGTTTCAATCGGAGCGGTGAATGGGTCTCCGGCTCCAACAATCTCCACTTCCCACCGAACGCTGGAATTGTTTGGCGTGAACCTGTCCACGACAGTGCACTGGAAGCGCGTTCCTTGCTGCACAAAGATGCGGCTGAATTCAACTCCGCCCGAGTCCAGGGTGCGATGGGCAACCGGTCCCTCTTGCGTGCATGAAGCAAGATATGTGCAGGCATGAAACGGTACGCTTGCCTCGTGGGAGCCCAATTTGAGGGCGACAATATGCCCGCTATCCGTAATTCCAATCGACAGATCGCGGGCGTTGACCTCATACTTCACCGGGCTGGGATCGGACATTCCGGCAACAAGACCTTTAAGCGCTTCTTGCGCAGAAGCGGGACACGCGGCAAGCGCGGCAAGGCTTTGCATCAGTTTCCGTCGCGATACTTTCATCACATTCTCCTGGGCAGTTTGAAATGTTTATTGAAGTGAGCGCTAGTGGTGAGGCTCAAACACAGAACAGTTACGAGCGGTCCTATTCGCCAACAATCGCGTGCACCATGGCCCAGAAATTTTCCAGAGGCGTGTCCAATTGCACATGATGTGTCGGGGCGATTATAAGCCCGCCATCGTGTCCTGCGGTCTCCAAATTATCCAGGACATGCTGGCGAACCTCCTCGGGAGTGCCGAAGGGAAGGATGTGCTGCTCGTCGATTGTGCCCCAGAAACACAGCTTGTCTCCATACTGCCGCTTTAGTTTGGCAGGATCCATGCAGGCGGGTTGGATCGGGTTCAATACGTCAAGGCCAATTTCAATCAGCTCGGGGATAATGGTCTCGATATTGCCGTCGGAGTGATAGGCCACCTTGACTTCCGGATTGATGCTTTTCAAGGTGGAGATGAACTCCGCCATGCGTGGCTTGAGAAAGCGGCGCCAGTTCCTGGGTGACATGAGCATGCCCCGCTGCGTGCCCACATCGTCTCCAGTCCATATCATGTCAACTCCCATCTCGACCAGGCGGCAGGCGGCGGCCAGGTGATAGCGAAATGGAAAGTCGAGAACTGCTTCCGCTCGCGCGGGGTCATCCGTGAAGTCCATCAGGAGCTTCTCAAGCCCGCGCAAACCCCAGGCCGCTTCGAAGATAGTGCAAACGGTAACGCCAACAATCCAGTAGTCGCTCTTGCGCGCGGCGATCAACTGCTTGGCTTCCTCATATAACTCCGGGCGATGAGGGTCCGGGGCGCGGTAGCTATCGATCGAATTGTCGTCGGCAAGCGGGCGGGAGCAGACGTCGGTATAGAAACCAGGCCCGAATGGAGTGTCATAAGGAGCGTTCTTCCACCCAACTCCCCACTCGTCGGTGTAAGAATCCTCGCCGCCTGAATAAGTCTCATTGGCGTAATAAGAGTTAGCCCATCCGACCGAACTGAGCAGGACATCCTCGCCCAGTGCCATTTCAAGTTCGTACGTGTTTCCGCCCCCGTGTGGATTGTGGGTAGCCTGGCCCGTTTGATTCATGTCCGCACGAAGTCTTCGGGCAAATTCAGGGGTGAAGCTGATCTGCATGGGACACCGATCCGGCTTCTGATGATTGAGGGCGGCAACAACGCGATCACGTGCTTTCATTGAGATTCCTGTGCCTTTCCATGTGGAGCCAGGTTCCGGAAACGCCAGTTGCCGACCCACCCGTTTCTTTCCGGCGGCTGAGGTCCTGTCAACAACAAACCCATCGGTAGCAATGGCGGGTCTCGCGAATTAACTCACAGAAGACCCCGCGCGCCTGAGGGCACGCCGGCGTCCGGACAATATTGCTTGCCTGTCGCCTGTCCCGGATTTGCGTTCATGTTTTAGCGCTTCCCACGACACCGCGCTACTTAAGGGGAGTCGGGACTATCGGCGGGCAAGGGGAACCTCTCTTCCCCCGCCCGTCGATAACCGCCGTCTTCATTGCATCGGTTCCAATGTGCCGAATCGCGCAGGGCATCCGGCACACCCGGCAACTCCAGCTTCGACCGCGGCCGCAAAACAAGTTCAGCCGCGGTCAAAGTGCGATATGCCAGTTGGTATCCCAGCTAGAAAATTACCTTTCCGCCTAGCTGAATAATTCGGCCTGCGGCTGCGCTGCTGATCGTGCCAAATGCAGTGCCATCCGTGATGTTGTAGTCGGGAGTGCCGAAGTTCGTATGGTTGAAGGAGTTGAACGATTCAGCCCGGAACTGGAACTTAATGCGCTCAACCAAGTTGAAATTCTTGAGCAGGGATAGGTCGAAGTTTTCCGAGCCAGGCCCTCTGAGGATGTTGCGGCCTGTGCCGCCGAAGACGCCATCTGCCGGCTGCGCAAATGCCGAGGGGTCGAACCATGCCGCTGGTGACTTTTTGAATCCTGAGGGATAAGGTGACCCAACTTGATCGGCACGCTGAACAAATGAGTCGAGCAAACCATTGTTGTCGGCAGCTCCGATCGAGAACGGGAAACCGCTCTGCAAGGTTACAATCCCGCTCACTTGCCAGCCGCCCACGATTGCATTCGCAGGGGCATTGACGCCTGAGAGGAATTTTTCCCCGCGTCCCAGAGGAACGTTATGAACCAGGCTCAAAATAACACGATGTTTCACGTCGAATGTGGATGGGCCGTAGTCCTTGCGGAAGTTATGCACATCCATCGGGCCGGCCCAGCCGTTGAGGTCGTTGCCGCTGGCGCCGTAGGTTCCCGATCTCACATCCATGCTCTTGGAGAATGTATAGGCAGCCAGCACAACCAGCGAATGAGACTCGTGCCTGACCTTGACAATGCCCGCCTCGTAGTTGGAACTGAGGGCAAACACCTGAGGATAGATTTCTCCAAAGATCGGATAGGGCCGGCGGTCAGAGACAGGCAATGGATTCGCCGGATCGTATTGTGTGGGCTGATTGAGGTTGTACCGTGTGGGATAGTGCGTGCCGGTCGAACCTTCGTACTCAAGGTCGATCGTGGTGTTCTTCATCGGGCTATTTTCGACGCTCAGAGTCCAGTTCTGCACATACGGCCGTTTGTAGTCGCTCGTAGCGAGAAAAATGAATCCGAGATCGGAGGCCTGCATGGGACGCAGCGTGGTGATCGAAGGAATTTGCTGCGTGGTGCTCAAGATATCCGTGATCGGGGTTCCGTTGAGCGCTTGCTGTCCCTTGAACGGATAGTTGTCTGAGGCGTTTACTGTGTCGCCTTCGTCGTTTGCGTCATAAAAGATTCCGTAGCCTGCCCGGATTACCGTGGTGTCATGATTCTTCAGTGGCAGATAGGCGATGCCGATTCTTGGGGCAAGCGATAACTTGGGCGCCGGATTCTGGCTGGGGCCGCAGTATTTCAGAAGCCCTGTCCCGCCGACGGCGGTAGCCGCAGCCTGGTTTGCGGTGCATACGGCGCCGCCGGCAGTTGAGTAGTCAAACCAGTCATAGCGGTCTTGCGCTTCTCTGGCTATCTTGTAAAACTCGTAGCGCACGCCTGCATTCACCGTGAGCCTTTGAGATGCTTTCCACTGATCCTGCAGATAGGTTGCCCAGTTGTACTGCGGATAGGTAAAGACAGCATCCGCGGCATTCTCGGCAGACGGTGACGGTACGTTGATTTGAATGCTATGCGGATTGCCGAGCAGGAAGTCGGCAAAGGGGTCTCCGGAATTCTCGCCATTAAACGTCCACTCGCCGAGATTGGCGCCCTTGCCGTATTGATGACTCCAGTTCAGCGATGAGAATCCAGCGCTCAGGGTGTGGTTGCCCCGATTGTAGGTTACATAGTCCGCAACATTCCAGTATTGAGTGACGTCGATCTGGGGGTAGTTGTAGTTCACGCCAAATCCGGCCAGCCCTCCAGAAGCTCCACTCCAGTGCACATTTGGGATTTCGGGGGTAGGTTGAGTGGTATATCCGCCCTGAATGCCAAAGGTGGCCAACTGGGTGCTGTCGATGGTGGGAGCGTTGGTATCGAAATCCGCGTTCACGTAGCCATAGGTGGCCTGGTTCACAAGACGCGAAGAGAAGACCCGGTTGTAGCTGGCTTGATAGGCGTAACTCGATCCGATTGAATAGACGCTTCCGGTATTCCCAGTGCCGTTAAGACCGCCCTGGGTCAGGTTGACGTCCGAACGGGAGTACCTGAAGAACACCGAGTCTTTCGAACCGATGTTCTGATCGATCTTATAGTTCTGCTGATTGGAGTTGGAGGGCGAGCCCGTGGATCCGACGTAGTTTCCAGACGCGGAACTTGAGTTTGGCGCCAGCACAAAAGGTATGTATGCCTTGGCAAACTGCGAGATGCTGCTTGCCGGAATCTGCCAGACTCCAGGACTTGTTTGAGGAAATGGATTTTGCGTCTGCGGATCGATGACCTCGTGAGAGAACGTCCCGGCCCACTGGTCGGTCGTAGGCACAAACATGTAGCCGGGGGGGGTGTTCTGTTTTAGGCGAAGCCCTTCGTAGTTCGCAAAGAAGAAGCTCCGGTTGCGCCCGTTGTAAAGTTTGGGAATCAAAACCGGGCCACCCGCCGAAAAACCGAATTGGTTTTGGTTCAGCTGCGGAACCGACGGTTCATTGAAAGCTCTGGCGTCAAAATCATTGTTCCGGACAAATTCAAACGCGGTGCCATGCAGGCCGTTCGACCCGGACTTGAAATGAACCTGAACCTGGTTGGCCGAGCCGCCATACTCTGCCGAGTAAGTCTTGGTCTGCGTCTTCATTTCCTGAAGAGCATCGATTGAAGGGATCAGGATAGGCGAGCCGTAGCCGATATCGCGATTGTTCAGGCCGTCGATAAGGAAACCCGTGGAAGACGAGCGAGATCCGCCAATGCCGATCACCCCGCCGTCGGGCAGTAGTTGCGTGCCCCGGAAGCCCGCTGAAGGATTGCCCCCGGTCTCATATGCGGTTCCATCAAGCAAGAGCAATTGTTGAAATTCACGGCCGTTCAGCGGCAAGTCCGATACGAGCAACTCCGAAATTGTGGTCCCGGACTCTGCATTCTCGGTGTTGATAATAACGTTCGACGCCGACACGGTGACCGTCTCGCTCTGGTCGCCCACATCCATTGTCAAATCGGCGCGAACCACATCCGTGATATTCAACCTGATATTGCCTTGTTTAGCGACCTTGAACCCCTGCTTCTGTGAAGTGACCTCGTAAACTCCGATCGGAAGGAGAGTGAACGTATAGGAGCCGGAATCGTTGGTTTTCGCATTGTGTCGAATGTTCGTGAGTGTGTCGAGAACTGAAACCTCGGCACCGGGCACCAAAGCTCCTGCCCTGTCGCTGACCGTACCTGTGATCGTCGCCGTTGCATTTTGGGCCGACGCCGTGCAAGGAGCGAGAATTATCCCAGCCATGAACAGGCTGATGATTAAGATCGCAAAGGAAAATTTACGCATGGTGCACTCCCTCTCAAATTGGAACCCGAATCAATCGATCGGTTGACCTTAGCCCCTGACGATACGAGTGGGTAGGTCGGCTGTCTATTCGAGGAGTGCCAAATACTTATCGTTTTTTGTCCAAGCCTGATTCGCGGTTCCTGGGAGGCGCCCGATACCTCGGCGGCCAAGCAGACAAGTGTTCAATATTGCTCACAAGTACCTCGGTTCTTCCAGCCGGGCGTTGAGCGCGGCGGTAACGGCATTCGCTTCTCTGAGTCCTTACGCGTCAAATCAGGGGGAGCACTGTTTTCCCGGCTTTATACCCAGATTTCGCGTCAAGGTCTCCCTGGGCCCGCATTTATAGGCCTCATGGAACACCTTGTAAAACTGGGCATAGCTGCCGAAACCCGAGGCATACGCGGCTTCAGTAATGGTTTTCTCCACCGAACTACTATATTGTTCAAAGAAAACAGACAGGCGCAGTGAGTTTCGGTAGCGGCTCAATGGAACGCCAATCTGCCGATGAAAGATTCGACTTAGAGTGGATTTGCTCGCTCCGCAGGCTTTTGCGAGTTCGCCGAGGCTCCATTCTCTGCCATCCTCGTTCAGCAGCTTAAGCGCACGAAGTACCACCGGGTGCACGGATACGGGAATCGCCGATCCCCCGCCCGCGAGCCGGCTGCGCCAGCAAAGCAGTAGCAGCAGATGAAGTCCCGCATTTAACACGTCCGGGTCGTTGTGCTCGTAAACGAAATTTGACGCCTGCCCAAAACCCGCCTCCCTGTTGAGCAAATCCGAATCCAGGGATCCTTCCATGAGCGAATCCATCACGTGTTTGATAAGATTGGCAGTCTCCGGCTTGAGCACCGTGTGCAAAATGCCCGCCCCATCGTAAGACTTGCGCTTCAGGGCTTCGTATGGAGCCGTTCGGCAAGATCTGGCAATAAGCGAGTGCTTGAACGCAGCAACGTAGTACTCCGCGTCAGGCGATTGATCCACAACAAGGTGCTCCTGTTGAGGGAAAAACCACAAAAGTGTTCCTGACACAAACGTAAAGCGCTCGCCGTTCATTAAATATGAAAGAGTCCCTTTCAAAATCAGGTTGAGTTCCAGCTCGGCATGATGATGACTGTGCCGCATTTGGACCTGGCGTGCAGACTCGGCAAGAAACAGGAGACCGTCGTACTCTTTGCGAAGCTTCAGGTTTGCAAGCATTGATTGTGATTCGCTCCATGCTGTCGGTCGGTTTGTCGAAGATCTTCCGGACTGTTATTGAACATCCGCGATGTGAACTTGAATGTCCTGGATTCCATCGGGGGCCATGTTGACGAATTCAGGAATATTGACCGCGCGGTTTGCGGCAGTGGCGTTGTCGATGAGAATAGCCGGGCTGTCGTTGCCGTCCGCGTCAATGTGCGTAAGGTACATCTGCGTATAGGGCGACCGGGCCTTGGAAGAGAACACCATCCAATGCCCATTGGGCGAAAAGCTATGCCAGGAGTTCATGAGGCGCGTGTTGGCGCGCATCCGGCGCGCCACCCCTCCGCTCATTGGAACAATGAAGAGATGACTGTCTGGACGCATCAACTGGCCATTGTGGCACTCAACAAAAACGATCCATCGCCCATCGGGCGACACCTTCGGAAAATTATTGCTCATGCCGTTCAGTGAGGCTCCGGCGATCGGTTCCGGAGTACCACCCTTTCCATCATTGAACGGAATTCGATAGAGATCGTACTGGATCCGTGTTTCGTTCGAATCGTTTGCTCGCAATGCGGGCGGTTGGCCCGGGTCTCTCGGATCTCTGGCATCGGCACGGGCAAACACAATGTACTTGCCATCGGGACTCCAGACTCCGTCTGTCTGCACAAAGCGCGGATCGTCGGCTCCCGGCAAGGGTTGGCGAAGGCCCGTTGCGCGGTTGTACCACTCAAGGATGCCGCGCGTCGGATAGAACACCTGGAGAAAGCGGTAGTCCATGAAGTTCGTAACGTAGTAGCTGTCTCGAAGCTTCAGATTGGGACCCGCAAACGTGCTGAGAACATATCGGCCATCGGGAGAAACCTGCGACATGAATCCGACCCTGACCTGCCCAACCTGGCCATCCGTATTCCAATGCACCATATCCTTGTTTTGGATCACGATGTGTTTCTCTACCGGGACAATGGCGTAGAGCCCCTTGTCGTTGGCGGGGCCGTCGACATCCATGCCAAACGTTTTGCCGTCGATAGAAAAGGAATGGCAATTGCCGCATGTCGGCATGTTCTGAAGCACCGTGCGGCTTCTCGGTTGGCGGATATCGCGAAGCTCCCAACGAATGAGATGGATGGTGGAAGGAGCCAGGGGCTGCACCACTCCGTTCGTTCCCCGGGAAGGCATCAGTGGAACATCACGGTAGAAGATTGGCGCGCCTACCGGATCCAGAGAGGTGGAAATGTTCAGGTGCGCGATGGACAATGCAGTCTTGCCATCCCGATAGCCGTGTATTGTGACCGTTGCCTGGGAGTGAGCCTGAATGGCTGCCCACGTTTCTGCATCGGGAGTCCACGTCCACGTCGCGGCCTGTTGTGCGGTCAGTTTTGGCTGGTCATCCGGATCCTCGACACAATCGGGGTCGATGGGGCCGATGCGCATCCGCTCTCCCTTGGCCAGTGCGTGAATTGCCGGCGCCTGATCTGCAAAGGAAACATCGAAACTCCAGGATGTGCCTGCTGCATCCCGCCATAAAAAAGTCGGGGGCGTAATGCCAGGCGGAAAAACTGAGCCTTCCTCGGGGTAGTCGATTGAGATGGGCGACAAAGACTGGCCGGAGCCCTGCAACCATGCCGCGGACCGAACACCCTTGAGGGACTGCATTTGAAAAGGCGGAAAGCAAAATGAGAGGAAGACAAGAGTAAAAGTTGCAATCACAGCCAGAACCGCGTGCTTTGGCCGCGGAAGAAACAGGAAATCTGGATTAACCATGGTCCTCTCCTGAATCCGCGCGTCAATCCCTCACGGCTCCACTTTCACAGTCTAGTTCGCTTACCGCCTTAACTTTGCAATTCCGCTATCCCAGGTTCCCTGTTCGGGGTTTTCATTTACGCAGAACTATCTAGCGATCTCACTCATCCGCTTTTCCTTCACCGAGGCTGGCATGGACCTGTGACAAAGCCTGTTGGACCTTTTCATCCTTATCCCCCAGTGCGACTGCCGTCTTGAGCTCTCTTCTTGCTCCAGAAAAGTCCTGCAATTGAATCAATACGTATCCAAGCGCGGCATGGGAGTCACCGGAGAGTCTATTGAACCTCGTAGATTCCTCCAGGCATGCGCGCGCCTCACGGAATCTTCCTTGTCTTGTTTGAAGAACCCCATTCAAATAGAGAACTTCCCAGTTCCGAGGGTAAGCCTGGAGGAGGCTCTTGGCCATCTCGGCCGCCTTCGCCGGATCGACGTCCAAAACAGTCCGCAGGTAATGGACCCTGGTGTTCAAATCCTTCGGGTGTTTTGCCAAAGCCAGGTCCAGAGTTGCCACTGCCTCATCGTACCGGCGAAGATGAACGAGTTGAGCTGCTAACTCATTTGCCAGCTCGATCGAATCGGGCGCCGAGTTCAAACCGTCTTGAAGCACCTTGATCGATTCATCTGCTTTGTCCGTCCTGGCATAGGCCAACCCAAGGTTCAGAACCTGTGCCGGCGACCTCTGCCCGGCGAGTCTTGAGTCCTCGAGAAGCGCAATGGTCTCCTGGTAGTCGCCATCGAGGTTGAGGTCTTGTGATAAACCATCCAGGGCCGCGGGAGAATCGGGGTCAATCGCCAGTGCAGCACGCCACTCGGCTTCTGCGTTCTTTATCTGATGCACCCGGTCGAACTTTGCCGCCTTGAGCAAATGCGGCTTTTGAAGGCTCGCGCTGCTGGAGCCTTGTTGCAAAAGCTGCTTGTAACTCGCCAGCTCGGCCTCTGCTGCCTTGGGCAGGTTGAGTTTGTGATAAATCCTCAAGAGATGGTAGTGAATCAACGCGTCGCCGGGATCCATGGAACAAGCGCGCTTCAGGTAAGTGACTGCGGTTTGCTCCTGCCCCATACCCTCAGCGGCTTCGCCATAGTCTCGCAAGACCCAAAATGGAGCTGTGTCTTTGGCAGCGATCTTGCTCAATAAACCCATCGCCGCCTGGTAATCCTCCAGATGCAGGAGGGCTTCGCTCATCCGCTGCTTCAGGTAAAGGCTTTCAGCGGTTTCAGACTTGACAAGATTGTATTGCTGGATTGCGTCCTGCCACCTGCGGCGCTCGGAATAGAGCAACCCCAGCGCAAAATGGACAGAAGCAGGAGAGTCGGAATGTGCGGCCAGAATCTGCTCGTATTGCGCAGTAGCTCCATCGCGGTCTCCTTGAGAGTCTTTCAATTCTGCGGTGAACTGGCTCAGCGCGAGCGACTCAGGCCACTTGTCTTTGGCGCGATCAAACTCCTCTCCCGCCTGTTCCGCGCACTTCACACCCAACATGTATAACAGTGGCGGGTCGTTCGGGCGAGAACTGAGCAGGTTGATCATCTGGTCGAGCGACATTTCCGGCTTAAGGTACGGAGCTTCCGCGTATGCTTTTTGAAACAATGAGCTGGCATCCAGTGTGCCGTCGCTTTTTGCCGCCTGGATCGCATGCACGTAGATCAGGCCCCGCGGAAGGCCGGCCAGAGTTTCAAGCACTTTGCGGGAGAGGTCGAAGTGGGCGCGCAGAAGATTGACTGCATTCTCATCCTCCGGCGGCGCCCCCACGGCAACAAGCTTCTCATATGCGAATATCGCTGCTTCCGGCTGGTCAGCTTCCAGATAACAGGATCCCAGGTTCGCCGCAATCTTGGGATCGTCAAGGTATTTCCTGGCTTCTTTCAATAAAGGCAGAGCATGATCGAAATCGTGATCGCGGCAATAGTCTGCCGCCAATAGAGCGACGGTGTCTGGAAAGCGCTTGAGTTTCAGCACTCTCTCAAATACTTTGATCGCCTCATCGGATTTATCTTGCAGCTGGAGAGCGATTCCAAGATCGTCAAGGATCTCCGGAGAATTGGGCTGCGCGGCCAGTAGTGCGCGCAGCTCCGCTTCGGCCCGCTTGTAATCCCCTGCGTTTAGCGCCTGCTTGGCGTCGCTAAAGCTTGGCTTGGCCTGTGCTGCACATTGCATTGGCTGGCAGATTGCCCAAAGACCGAAAATGCAGATAACCAACGCCAGCTTTGTTGTCGTTGCCCAGATCCGAATCGGCGAACATAAGGCTGCGCCATCAGCGGGGTGCAACCCAATACAGCACACACTCTTGCCAAACTGCTCCGTCGTCATAAGGAAGTTCACCCTTCAATATCTGCACCGTGATTCGAATCATACCGAATCAGGAATGGCCGGTCCATGAGCGCTGACGAGTGCGCATTCGCCGATTGACCACGATCAAGCACGAAAAAGCCACACCTGCGGACAAGTGTGGATAAAAGACCTAACAAGATGATCTTATTGATTTTAAGAGGGGAATTTTGGAGGCGCGGGCCGGGATCGAACCGGCGCATAAAGGTTTTGCAGACCTCTCCCTTACCACTTGGGTACCGCGCCTTGGCAGGGCTGCCTTCTAAGTTAGTCGCTCCATACTGCCCTAGCCAACCCGGTCAACCCCGGAGGACAGAATGGAGCGGGAGACGAGATTTGAACTCGCGACCCTCGCCTTGGCAAGGCGATGCTCTACCACTGAGCTACTCCCGCTTGGTGCAGAACTGAGTATACCGGGGACCGCCAAATCAGGTCAAACCGCCGTGGCTGCTCCTGGCACACCCGGGGCCGCCACGCCCGCCCGCGAGCCCGCTTCCTCGCGCACAATCTCCCCATCGCGCATGTACAAAATTCGGCTGGCAATCGCCGCCGCCTCGGGATTGTGGGTAATCATCAGCGTGGTTTGGCCCAGTTCCCGGTTCGACCGCAAAAGCATCTGCAATACCGCTTCTGAATTCTTTGTGTCCAGATTGCCCGTAGGCTCGTCAGCAAGCACAATCGCTGGCCGCGTAATCAACGCGCGCGCAATGGCCACTCTCTGCTGCTCGCCGCCGCTCAACTCTGCCGGCCGGTGTTTCAGCCGCCCCTGGATCGAAAGCAGATCGCTCAGGTGGTCAAGGTACACCCGGTCCAGCGGCACCTTTTTTCCGCCCTCCGTGCGTCCGCTTACCGCATAGGCGATTTCTATATTGCCCATCGCCGAAAGCGTCGGCAGCAGGTTGAATTTCTGAAAGACAAAACCGATGCGATGCTTCCGCAGCCGGGTCCGTTCGCCGTCGCTGAGCGAGGCAAAATCAACGCCGTCAATCACCACGCGGCCTTCGGTTGCCTGGGTCAGTCCGCCCAGAAGGTAAAAAAGCGTGGACTTGCCCGAACCCGAGGGACCAACAATGGCCACAAACTCGCCCGGCTCCACGGCAAGAGACACGCCGCGCACCGCGGTGACGGGAATTCGGCCCGCCATATAAACCTTGGTGAGATTTTCAGCGAGAATGATCGGCGAAGACTGTCTGCTCTGCACACTTGATATTGTAAATGCGGCGTCTGGCCGGTGTGCTGCTCACCATGGCACAGCCCTAAGCCTCAATTCCAACGCGGAGCGGCTCCGCAAAGAGCATCGGCAGCATGCATAGACCTCCGTGGTCCGCTCGCAGCCTGGCGAACACCATGCCCCGCTCCCGAAACCCAGGCCATGCCCTAAAATGAAGGTGCAGCGATCTCCGACATAGGATTCCCCTCCCATGACAGAAGCAATCAAGTCCACACTGGTTTCAGCCCTTCAAGACGCCGCCACAAAGGCCGGCCTGACTCTCGTCTCCACCACCCAGGGCGCCGACTTCCACGGCCGGCCCACCTCGATCTTCCAGCTTGGCCTGCCTGCCGATGCATCGAACCGCGTTCTCCGGCTCGAACTGAGCGAAGCGTTCGAATTCGACAAGCCTCGCCTGCTTGATCGGATGGCGGCTCACCTTGCCGCCGAGGCCAAACGCCTGCGCAATCCCCGCCCCGACTGTTACGTCACGCTCGCCGGTCTGCCCATTGCCTTCGGTCAGTTCCAATGGCCCGCGCACCGCTCCACTTCCGGCGCAGACACCTACATCATCCACGGCGAAATGCACCTTGCCGACGGCGGCACGCATAACCTTCACGCCAAAGTTGCGGCTTCGGTTACTGTCACCTTTGCCGAGATCGTTCCGGCCATGGAACAACCCTATGCCGAGACCTTCGTGTACAACGCGATTCGCAAGACGGTGGACCTCGGCCAGCTCGAGTTTCTCAAGTCGGGCAATCGTCAGCCGGTCCCGGTCAGCACCCGCTACTACAGCCGCTGGCAAAAGAAGTTCCTGTTCACTGAGACCGACGACGCCGAGCGCCTCAAATACCTGCTGTGCAAGGTCTACTGGCTTTCAGGCGTGTTGGGCCAGGGCAAGCCGGTATGGATTGCCGACCCGCGCGATGCGCAGTATCTCAACACCACAGATGAGGATCTGCTGCGCATGATCGGGCACGAAGCCGCCGAAGGGCTCCTGAAGCTGGATGGAGAATTTGCGGCAGCCACCCCGCAATTGATGGCCAAAGCCGCGGACTTCCAGGCTCGGCTTGAGGCCGCGCTCGAGTTCACCAAGCCAAAATTCAACGAGGCAATGCGTTCGGGAAGCACCAATATGTAGCTGTGGGGTGCGTTTCCCCTACAGCGCCATGCCGCATCCCGAGCAGAACCGCGCGCCCTGCGGATTGGTCTGCCGGCAACGCCCGCAGGCCTGCAGCATGCCCGGTTGCACTGTTGGCTGCACATTCACCATCACGTTCACCGGGTAGCCCCATCCCGGCATGGCGATGCCCAGCGCCGCCGCAATCCCCGCCGCCTGGATGGCGTTAAACTCCCGCACCCGGCCGGGCATGAAGAAGCACTCAATGAAGCCGAGAACCCATGGAATTGGCGTCCAGCACAGGCAAACGTAGAGAATCCCCAACCCGGTGCGCCGCAGGTAAAAGTGATGGATTCCAAAGCCGCCTAGAAAAAGCGCCAGCAGGATGCCCACTACTTCGTCGCGGCGTACTGACTCGTACTGCTGATAAAAGATGACCTCTGCGGTCGGATAGGATTGGCTGGCCATGGCTCGCTCTCCTTACTGCGTCTGTTCAACAGGATACGCAACCCGGCCGGACCGGGTTCCCCTTCTAACCCAAGTGTCATCCTGAGTGACCGGAGCGAAACCGGGGTCCCCGGCGACAGGTCTTAGTCGCTGGGGTGGGGAGCGAAGGGAATCGAAGGACCCCGCATTTACCTTCCTTCCCTCTCAAGCTCCGTGCCCCATCCTTTCGCCCTCTTTCTGGCGAAAGGGTGGAATCCCACCACCCTCAACCCCATGCCGGGTGCCCCATGTCTCGATTCTGAGACATGGGAAACCTCGAACCCCATCCCTCGCCTCCATGTCGTAGCATCAAACTCACATGGCAACATCAGCTTCCCAAAGCGGCACCTTCCTCGTTGGCGGCGACCTGCCCGTTCACCGTCTCAGCTACGGAACCATGCGCCTGGTGGGCGAGGGCGCATGGGGTGAGCCCGCCGACCCCGCCGAAGCCCATCGCGTCCTCCGGCACGCCGTCGAACTGGGGGTTACTCTCATCGACACCGCCGACGCCTACGGCCCTGAGATCGCCGAACGCCTTATCGCCGAAGCCCTGCACCCCTACCCGCCCGGACTGGTCATCGCTACCAAGGGCGGCATTACCCGCCAGGGCCCCGCAAAAACCGAATACGTGGGCCGCGCCGGCTATCTCATTCAATGCGTAGAAATGAGCTTGCGCCGCCTGAAGCTGGAACGCATCGACCTCTACCAACTTCACCGCATCGACCCCCGCACCCCGCTCGAGGAGTCGCTTGGCGCGCTCAGGCAGATGCAGCAGCAGGGCAAGATCCGCCACATCGGCCTCAGCGAAGTCACTCCTCTGGAGATTGAAGCGGCCCAGAAGATTGTCGAGGTAAGAACTGTCCAGAATCGATACAGTCTTGGGGACCGCCGCAACGAGGAGACGCTGAAATTCTGTGAGCGCCGGGGCATCGGCTTCCTGCCCTGGTATCCCATGGCCGGCGGCAAGCAGCTCAAGCCGGACCATCCCTTAGCTCAGGCGATGGCTCGGATCGCCGCCCGCCACCAGGCCACCGTGGCGCAGCTTTCCCTCGCCTGGCTGCTGCAGCGCTCGCCGGTCATGTTGCCCATTCCGGGCACGTCCAAGGTCTCGCATCTTGAGGAGAACGTGGCCGCGGCCCGGCTGCAACTGGACGCAACCGACTGTGCCGAGCTTGAATCCGCAGTGCAGGCCTAAGGCTGAACCGGCTCAACCACCGACGTATCCCGTTCCCAACCCTCGTTTTCGAGCTTGATGTGTTCAATGGCCACAGCGTTGCTGTTGGCATCCAAATCGGGCAGCGCCTGGTACTCCGAAGGCCAGCAGCGATAGATTTTGTATGCGCGAACCAGTTGCCCGGCCTCGTTGCAGAACTCGAGATAGATGTCTTTGCGGAACTCGTTCAACGCGACCTCAGAACCCGACGCCGCGCCCAGCTTCCACACCTGGTTGGCCCAGTTCTCAAACGCCGTGTCATTCGTAAGCCCGCGTTCAAGCGTGATGGGCCCGAACTGCGTCAGGCCCGGCGACTTCCGGCTGGTGCTCGGATCGCCTCCCTCGCGGTGCTCCACCACTTCAGTTGACCGCATAAGCCCGGTTACGCGCGAAATGGCTGCAATATACCGCCCATCCCACTTCACGCGGAATTTGAAGTTCTTGTAAGGATCCAAACGCATCGGATTGGCAGGGAATTCGCTCATGCGCGGAAGCATAGCACCGAAAAGCAATCATGTTGACCAGCCGGAGATAACGATGACTCCAACCCGGCAATAACTCTGCTGTCAATGCCTGCGCTCCCACGCCTCGCGCTCAAGAACATGCAAAACATAAGCTCCCGCGCCGTAACCCACAATGGGCAAGGCTCCAGTGGGAGCGCCCACCTCACCGGGAAACAACTCGCACGGCAGCGCGACATACATTTCAGGAATCATGTTGTGGTCCCCCGCAGCCTTCCGCACCATGCGCTTCAGCATCGCGGCCGCCTCTGCATCCCGTCCCTGCCGCCGGTACACTTCAGCCAAACTGAAATCAACAAACAGAAACTCCTGCCTCTCGTACCAATACTCAAAGATGGCTGGATCGGCGTAGTTGCTGCGGACGCGCCGATACCCGCCTGAGGCCACCTTCAAAAGCTCCATCCGCTCCACCGTGTCGCGCACAATGGCCTCATCCCTGACCACTCCGAAATTGATGATGGGCAGCAGCGCGCCGTCGATATCGTTCTTCTCGCCCTCTTCCAGCGTCCCGTGCAGCTTTCCGCCGCGGATAAAGGCCGCGTTGAATCCTTTCTCAAGCAGCGCAACCTGCCTCAGAACCTCATCGCGGGCCGCCTCGTCGCCGGCGCGGCGAGCCACTTCCGCAAATTCCTTCAGCCCCACAATCGCCATGGCCGTCGAAAACGCAAAGTGCTTCTTGTCTCTCTGGTGCTCCTCCCAGATTGAAGTATCGGCAGCAACAATCAAGCCTCCGCCGTAAGGCTCGAGATTCTTCACGAGCGGCTTCACCACAAAATCCCGCGCGCACTCGTAAACCTTGTCGCGATACGAAGCCGTGCGCATCAGCGCGGTGTCACCGTACTGCCGCTCGTACTCGCCCAGAGCCCATAGCGCCAGCCCCCAATCGTCGAACTCAATATTGGTCGCGCCCTCCATGGTAAAAAAAGGCTCTTCCGATCCATCGCCAAAGTAGCGGACCACAGAAACCTGGTAATCCGCGCCCTGCGTCTGGTTGCGCATCTTTCCCGTGGGCCGTGCGTTGAAGTAGGCCAGCAGCGCGGCGCGCGCCTCGTCCCGGTGCCCCATGCGCGCCAGCGCAACCGTTGCATAAGCCATGTCCCGCACCCACGGCGTAAACCACAACCCGTCCGGCAATGCGGCGACGATCAGTCCGTTGCTGTACCTTCCCTCGCGATTCGGCTCTCGACTCTGCGCCATGCGCAGCATCACTTCGCTCTGTCGCCAAAGGTGCCGTTCCTCTTCGTCTGCAAAATGAACACCGAGCTTCACGCGCCAGTGCTCGAGCTCTGCAATCTCGCGCTTCGCCAACGCAAGCGGCGCAAGTCCACTGCGCCAGCGATTGACCTCTCTCGCCGCCTCTTCCAGTTCAGAGTCGCTTTCCAGCGAAACCAGCGCCCATGCTCGTCTGCCTGTCAGTACTTGCCCCGATTTCTCCGGCCCGGCTAGCCTCGAGCCAAGGGGAATCAGCAGCAGCGGCTCCTCAATGCCATCGAACTTCAACAGCTTCAGATCGGAGCCAAAGATCCGCACCGTTTTTTGTGACTTAACCGGCCTGCTCCATTCCACCTGCCAGCCGTCACTCTGCGCGGCTCCCGAGCCGGGTTCCCATTCAATCACCAGCGCCGGGTGCCGCAAGCCAAAAGGCATGTAGAAGAATCCCTCGCCGTCGCTCCTTGTCACATGAATGACCTGCGAGTCTTCTTCGTAAACCGCGCGGGCGCCTTGCCGCGCTCCGCTGCCCCAGCC
This sequence comes from uncultured Acidobacteriaceae bacterium, assembly GCA_903911925.1. Taxonomy (GTDB): domain Bacteria; phylum Acidobacteriota; class Terriglobia; order Terriglobales; family Acidobacteriaceae; genus Telmatobacter. The sequence continues at coordinate 43,698 of CAIWFH010000169.1, read as the reverse complement.
AAGCTCCTTGATGAAGTTGGCGGTTTCAATGCCCTCGCTGAGCGGATTTTTGGGGTCGGGCCGGGCAAAGCAGTAGGGATGCGCGTAGAACTTGCTCACCGTCGCCGTCTCCGGCGACACTACTGCGAATCCAAAACCGTTGCCCGTAACCAGGCGAGTGGCATTTGCGGGCAACGATGCAATCAAGACGGAGAAAGCAAGCAGGACAAGCGAACGGGCTAGGCGCATGGCTAACCCAGTTTCGATGAACCACCTGGTTTGTGCAACTCGCCGGAGTTCCCACGCCATGCAGCAAAGAGCCGCAACCCCGGAAGGATTGCGGCTCCTCTTGCTCTGAAATGATCAGCCCCTACTCCACTTCGTTCTTCGCAATCACCTCGCGGTACCACTCCGCGCTCAGCTTGGGAATCCGTTTCTGGGTTTTGAAGTCAACATAGTGAATACCGAACCGCTTGCTGTAGCCATCGGCCCACTCAAAGTTGTCCAGAAGGCTCCACAGGAAGTAGCCCTTCACGGGGTAATTTTCTGCGACGGCGCGATGCAGTTGGGTCAGATGATTGCGCAGGTACATCACGCGATCGGTATCTTCAACGCGGCCTTCCGGCGTCACCACGTCGTCTGACGAGCAGCCATTCTCGGTGATGTAAACCGCCGGCACCTTCCACAGGTCGCACACGTTGCGCACGCCCCAGTAGATGCACTCCGGACCGATGGTCAGCCACGGCGAAGCCATGTGCGGATACGAGGTCGGCGGCTGCTCCACCATGAAGCCCAAAGCCGAGTGGTCGGCGCGGACATAGGTGGGCGTGTAGATGTTCAGGCCCACAAAGTCCAGCGGACTGCCGATGGCGCGGAAGTCGTTGGCCTCGAACCTGGGCGCGTTGGCGCCTTCGTGCTCCAGGTACTCGTTCATGTAGCTGCCTTCCATCAGCGCGGTCAGGAAGGGCGCGTTGCCAAAGCGTGTGGCCTTGCGCGCGGCCTCAATATGCTCTGGCGTCTCGATTACCGGCACAAACACGTTGGCGTTCTCGGCCAGCCCCACCTGCGTCCCGTGCGGCGTGTTGGCGCGAATCGCCTGCACCCCAAGCCCATGCGCCAATATGCCGTTGTGCCGCACCTGGTTGGCCTCGCGATCAGGCAGCTTCAGCCCCGGCGCAAACTGGCCCACCTTGTAGCCGAGATCGGTAAAGCAGGTGAACTCGTTCGTGGTCATGAAGTGGTTGACGCGGTCGCCCAGGTGCTTTGCCATGTAGCCCGCATAGTCGGCAAAGGCCTTGGATGTGTCACGGTTTTGCCATCCGCCCGGCAGCGCGGCCGGCAGATCCCAGTGGAACATGGTGATGTACGGCGTAATGTGATTCGCCAAAAGCTCGTCGACCACGCGGTTGTAGTAATCCAGGCCCTTCTGATTTACCTGGCCCGTGCCGCTGGGAAACACCCTCGACCATGAGATGGACATGCGCATGGTTTGCAGGCCCAGGTTGTGCGCCAGGTGGATGTCTTCCCTGTAGCGGTGGTAGGAGTCGTCGGCCACGTCGCCCGTGTCGCCCTGGTAGGTCTTGCCCGGCGTATGCGAGAAGACGTCCCAGTTTGACGGCCCGCGGCCATCTTCCTGCGCGCCGCCTTCCACTTGATACGAAGCCGTAGCGCAGCCCCACAAAAAGCCCTTGGGGAAGCGCCGTGCCTCGCCCAGCGGCTCTCCGAAAGCGAACTTCGGCAGCGCAATGCCGGCAGCCGCAACAGCCGCCGCAGCGGCCACAGTCTTGCCAAATTCACGACGAGTAACGTTCTTCATTGGATGGGTTCACCTTTCAAGGCAGAGGGGCGTGCACGCTGCGCAAACCTATTTCGCCCGCAGGCGCAGAACAGCCAGCCTCAGTTCAACAAACAGCGATTATATCCGGTTGGATGAAAGGCCGAACGGTGCTAACCAAGTGGTAAACCCCGCACCCAAAAGGCACACAAAATGTGTGCATGCGGAGATGCACGGTTTTTCGGCGATTTTGGACAAGTGGGATTTCTGGTGGCGGTTTGTCGCGCTAACTTGCTTGCTTTGATTAAGATAGATTGGTTTTCTCGCGAAAACGACTTGGATAATGGTGTTTTCCCCGGCCTTGCTATGCGTCGCGGGTCTTAGAAGTTGATCGGAATCTGTCCATCGAATGGAAATTCCAAGGTCAATTCTGCCTCAATCTCGTGCTGCTTCCGCTTTTTTGAGCCGCTCTTCCGATCTCGTTTGCCTATCACAACCGGAACCCCGAAATAGTCTGCAGCATCCGACATTCCCAGGCGCAAAAGTTTTGGGTCCCCAAGCGAGATAACATCCTCCGGCCGCCGTGGCCCGTTGCCGAGAGCCCTAATGACCTGCATCGCTACGGCCCTGGCAAGTGGCGGGGGGACTGCGTTGCCAATCTGCCTCGCGCCATGCCACTTGGTTTGATGGAAGCGGAACCAGTCTGGAAATCCGTGAAGTCTGGCCATTTCGCGGACTGTTATGCAGCGCGGGTGGTCGTAGTGGATCGGTCTTGGGCTCGTAAAAGCTCCCCGAGACGAGTCGGTTCCCGCCCTAAGCGTGTTACTCAACCCCTCAGCTGACAGTTTGTAGAACCGGGATATGGGCTCTACCTGCCCCTGTGGCGTCGCTTCAAATCGCCTTCTCGAAATCTCTGTGTGCTCCGTTCGCAGGCTGGAAGTGAGGAGGCGCCGGTCCCACCGCCTCACGTAGCCGAAGTGCCACGAATCGCCTCCGACGCACCGCATTTCCCGAGCGTAACGGCTAGGGCGCCCCCACTCTGCCGTCGGAACTTCGTCGTCGTTGACAAGGGTATCGAATTGCTCGGCATCCGGAATGTCTGCCAGCGCATCCCGGCAGGACGGACCCTGCGGAAGCAACCCCCGCTTATCAACATCGGCAGGCCGAAACATCGCTTCCGGATACTCTGGTAATCGAACCCCGGTTCTTGCGCCCATCAGGATTAGTCGTTCGCGATGTTGCGGCGCGCCGTAATCTGCCGTGTCCAAAACCTTCCAAGGGAGCCGTGTCCGATAGCCCAGGCTCGCGAATTCCTCGATCAACTCTTCCAGGATGACCTTATGTTCCCCGACCGTGAGACCCTTGACGTTCTCGAAGACAAAATAGGAGGCTTTCAGTTCGGCTACGATGCGTACGAATTCCCGAACAAGGCTGTTGCGCGGGTCGTCGAGGGCGCGATGGCCCATCATCGAGAAGCCCTGGCAGGGGGCGCCACCGAATACAACATCGACGTGCCGACGTCCTATTCCTGCCCGTTGCCTTATTTCGTCTCCGGTCAAACCGGCAACTGACCGCGGCAGCATGACGCACCGAGGAAAGTTGTACGCGTGGACAGCGGAATGAATGGGATCGATTTCGACTGCGGCCACGACATCGAAACCGGCCTGCTCGAAGCCCAATCCGAGGCCTCCGGCGCCGGCAAACAAATCGATTCCGATCGGCCTTGGCATCTGTAAACTCCTGCCTTTCAGGTATCAGCTTACCGGGTTCTTGGAGAATTGTCGATCGGAATTTTCCCCGGTGGTCCCAGAAAGGAAATGAGCCGCCTTTCCATCCCTTCACGGAGCCTTGTCTGACATTGCCAGATGGTCAACACGCCCCAACCCGATTCGCGCAATGCCCGCAAATTTCGCGCGTCCTTTCGCCGATTGCCTTGCAGTTTTGGCAGCCAGAACTCGGGGCGGGATTTCGGAGGACGGCCAATCGGGCACCCATGGGCATGCCAAAAGCAGCCGTTTACGAAAATCACCTTCTGCCGCGATGGAAAAACGATGTCGGGAGAACCGGGCAAATCTCGACTGTGCAGTCGGAATCTGTACCCAAGGGCATGCAGAAGCCGACGAACCATCAATTCCGGGGCGGTATCCTTTCCGCCAATCCGGGACATCAGTGCACTTCGGCTCTCGGGTGATCGGTTGTCGACCATGGTGCGAAGTCTCGTTCCGTCGAAACGTGATCGTTCTACCGTGCATTATTATCCTTGCAACAAACGCTGGCCAAATGTCTCGTCGCATATCCGAGAAAGCGGGGGGAACGAGATGTAAGCCAGTGCCAGAACTTGACCTAATCGGGTTGCGAGGAAAAAATTGGTTCCTGTGAAAATAGAAAACCGCTACAAGCGACTCCTGGAGCACATCTTTTTCGACAAGGATTTTGGTGCGTATAAGGACGGCGATACCGAGATCGGGTTCGAGCGCAAAGATCTCAAACGTGCCGCCAAGGCCCTTAGGATTGTTCTACCCGAGAACCTTGGCGATGTCGTTTATGCAATTCGGTATCGGACTTCGTTACCCAAGAAGATCATTGAGACTCAGCCCGAAGGAATGGAATGGATTATTGCAGGGGCCGGCAGCGCTCTGTATCGGTTTTGCCTGGTGCCAGCCAATAGAATCTTGCCGAATCCAAGTTTGAGAGCGATCAAGATTCCGGATGCCACGCCAGAGATTATCGGAGCGTACGCACTGAACGACGAGCAGGCTTTGTTGGCGAGGGTCCGATACAACCGCCTCATCGATATTTTCCTCGGAGTAACGGCCTATTCGCTTCAGAACCACATGCGCACCACGGTCAAGGGCATCGGTCAGATCGAGATCGACGAGGTCTATGTGGCTCTGGACCGGCAGGGCGTGCAATTCGTGATCCCCGTTCAAGCAAAGGGCGGAAAAGATCAACTGGCGGTGGTGCAGACGAATCGGGACCTGGCCTGCTGTGCCGAGAAATTCCCCTCGCTTGTATGTCGCTCAGTCTCTGCTCAGTTCATCGATATCGAAGACAAGAAGAAAAAGATCGCCATGTTTGAACTTGCGGTTGAAGACGGCCAGGTCGTAATCGTGGAGGAGAAACACTACAGGCTTGTACCCTCGGCGGAAATCAGCCGGGATGAACTCAAGTCATACGGAAGAAAGTAAAGGACGGCAGGTGGCCCTGGTCCCGAAGATGTCAGTTCTCCCCTTGATCTGGTATCCCCGGTCTCTCGCATTCGGAGACCACGGGCCTTAGCTTGCATTCGGGAACTCGACCTCCGCCACCCTGATTGCCCGCGAAAACGCCCTGGTGCCCGAATCAGATTTTGTACAAGCCTGCGCGACCCGATTGCAGATTATTACGCCTAGGTATCCAGGGGCCTGAAGGCCCCTGCTCCTTCCGCTAAAAGAATCGGTATTCAGAGGCGTGAAAGTCTCTGCTCCTTCCGCTTAGGGAATGGTCCCCCCCGCTGAAAGAATGATCCGTCGCCGGGACTCACCCCGGACAATTTTCGTTGCTCGCCCCCGGGGGAATGCGGCTTGTTGATTTCGCCCCGCATCAAACAGTCAGGTTGGACCTCGAACAATCGTCACTTTCAACAAGAACGCAATTGCCTTGAAAGGGCGCGGCTTCAGCCGCGCCGCAATGTCAGCAAAACGAGAATCGGCTTTAGCCGCCGAGGGAACGCAGATGTTTGAAGATCCGTTTCCGCAGAAGCTAAAGCCCAGTCTTTTCATTTTCGCGCGGCACGGATAAAGCCGTACCCTTTCAAAACGGAGCGATTTCTGGATCAAGAAAAGATTTTCCGCAGTTTGCGAAGTCCGGCCCTAAAAAGAAACTGCCGGTGATGATTCGATCGCCCCTACGGGGCTTGGGTCATCCTTCGGTTGCGTTCCCAGGACTGCGCTGCGCTTGTCCTCCACCCCCAGCGACGAAGATCTGTCGCTCGGGGACCCAGGCCCTGGGCTATTTTCCATGGCCCTCTGGGGCCGGAATCGTCGACGGCCTAATGTATGCGATGTTTCATTCACCGCGGGTCGGCAACGACGGTGGACGACTGACACAAACCGGATTTTTGATACATGCTCCAAGCCGATCGGCAACCGCTTGAAACAGGAGGTTTCATGACCCAATCCAGTAAGCGCCTTCGCATCTTTGTGGTTGACGACGAGTTCATCATCGCGTCGAGCCTGGGGCTGATCCTGCGCAGCAAGGGCTACGACGCGGTATCGTTCAGCGGGCCAGTCGACGTGCTTGAGGCGGCCCGCGCCACTCCGCCTGACCTGCTCATCTCAGACGTGATCATGCCGCAGATATCGGGGATCGAGTTGGCCATCCGGATTCAGAAGGAATGTCCCAACTGCAAGGTGCTCTTGTTCTCAGGCCAGGCCGCGACCGTAGGACTGCTAGCCGAGGCACGAGCCGCCGGGCACGACTTCGAGATTCTGGCCAAGCCGGTGCACCCCACCGACCTGCTGGCGAAGATCAGGGAAACGAAGGAGAGTGGCGCAGTGCCGGCCTCGAGCCGTGCCGGGGCTGCCCCCGATCCTGCCGGGCGACCTCTGACTTAGATAGCACTCACCGGAGCGTGAGGAGATTTTCCGAACGCGAACGAAGCTACAGCGGCGTCCAGATTGATCCGGGCGCCGCCGCGATTTTCAGGGATGGACTTTCGCATCCAAGCGATTGCCTTGTAAAGGTTTGCATTGTAAGATTCTCGTTTCCCGGCAAGCCCGCATGGTGCCGTACGCCAAGGAGAGTCCCAATGCCCATTTCCCGTCGCTCCGCGCTTAAAATGCTCGCCGCAGGCTCCGCCGCTTCGCTGCCGCCCGTCGCCATGGCCATCGACGCAGCCGCGCAATCCAGCCATAAAACATACCTACCGCAGTGGGACTCGCTGCAGCAGCACACCACGCCGGAGTGGTATCGCAACGCCAAGTTCGGCATTTACTTCCACTGGGGACTGTATTCCGTTCCCGCCTTTGGCAACGAGTGGTATCCGCACTGGATGTACCTGCCGGGAAGGCCTGAGTACGAGCATCACCTTGCGACGTATGGAAGTCTGGACAAGTTTGGCTACAAGGACTTTGCCGCGGCCTTCACCGCTGAGCACTTCGACCCCGACGCCTGGGTGACTCTATTTAAAGATGCCGGCGCCCGTTATGTGGGCCCGGTGGCCGAGCACGCCGACGGCTTCTCAATGTGGGATAGCCGCATCAATCGCTGGAACGCCGCGAAGATGGGGCCGAAGCGCGACATTGTCGGCCTGATGGAGCGCGCCGTCCGCAAGCAGGGGCTGAAGTTCTATACCTCGTTCCATCACCAGTGGCTCTGGGGTTGGTACACAAGTCCGCAGGCCGACGCCGACATCTACAAGCCCGAACTCGCCGACCTTTACTGGGCGCAGAAGTTCACGCCTTCGCCAACTCCCAAGGATTATGCGGAGAACGCTCCGGGCGCATTCAACTTTGCGCATCCCGAGCCGCCACCCACACAGCGCTTCTGCGAGATATGGCGCGACAAGGTAAACGAGGTGGTTGACCGCTACCATCCTGACATCATCTACTTCGACAACCGCGTGCAGACGATTCCTGAAATGTATCGCCAGCAGATGATGGCGCACTTCTACAACTGCGGCGATGACCGCGTGCTCACTTACAAGGACAAGGACTTCGCCGTTGGTTCCGGCCTCATCGACATCGAGGCCGGCCAGCTGACCGACAAGGCCGCCTACGCCTGGCAAACCGACGACGTGCTCGATTGGGACTCCTGGTGCTATATCTCCAAGCCCAACTACAAATCAGCGGGCCGCATCCTTCACCAGTTGATCGACGTGGTCTCAAAGAACGGTAATCTGCTGCTCGACGTAGGCCCGCGCGCCGATGGCACCATTCCCGATGAGACGCAACTGCGCCTGCGCCAGATTGGCGCATGGTTGCGCACCAACGGCGAAGCCATCTACGACTCCCGCCCCGCAGAACACTTTGGCGAAGGCCCCACTCAGATCAAGGCCGGATCATACGTCGCCGATCACATCCACGACTTCACCGCGCAGGATATTCGATTCACCACCCGCGGCAAGGCGTTTTATGTACTGGTGATGGGAGCGCCGGGAAGCGAAGTGAAGGTAGCCTCGCTCAAGCGCGACACTCCCTTGCCCGGCGGCCCGCTGCGCAAAGCCGAGTTACTGGGATCGAAGGAGCCCTTGAAATGGGAATGGACGCCCGATGGCCTTACCCTGCATATGCCGGAGACTCGCCCGTCTGACGATGCGGTGGTCATCAAGCTGACGTAGGAAACACCTCAGCCCGTGTTCCTGAGTCCCGCGGAAATGCCGCTGATCGTGGCCGCTATGGCGCGATTCACTTCCGGTGTATTTTCGCCCGCGCGCTTGCGCCGCAGCATGTCTACCTGGATCAGGTGCATGGGATCGACATAGGGATTGCGCAGCTTGATGGAGTGCCCGAGCACTGGATTGCTCTCAAGCAATTCCGTCTGCTTGGTTACAGCGAGCAATGCGCGTACCGTGCGATGGAACTCGGCGTCGAACATGTCGAAGATGCGCTCGCGCAGCAGGCGGTCTTCCACCAGCGACGCGTAAAGGCGCGCGGTGGCAAGGTCCACCTTGCCCAGCGCCAACTCCACGTTGCGCAGAAGATCGATAAACAGCGGAAACTCGCGCGCCATGGTTTGCAGTAGCTCAAGCGAGCCGGGCTTGGCAAGATATTGCTCCAGCGCGAAGCCCACGCCGAACCACGCCGGCACAAGCAGCCGCGATTGCGTCCATCCAAAGACCCATGGAATGGCGCGCAGATCGGCCAGGCTGGGGCTTGCATTGCGCCGTGAAGGCCGAGAGCCAATCTTGGCGTGCTCCAGTTCACCCACCGGCGTTGACTGCTCAAAGTAAGTCACCACGCCGGGGTCGTCGAGAATATGAGTCCGATAAAAATCAAAGGCGATGCCCGATAACTCGTCGAACGCGGCCTCCCACTCCGGCTTGAGAACTCCGGTAAAGTGGCCCTCGGGGTCGCGCGCGTTGGGCCGCGCCAGAGCATCCAGTGACGCGGCAATCATCAGTTCCAGGTTGCGCTCGGCCAGCACTTCGTCGGAGTACTTGAAGTTCAGCACCTCGCCCTGCTCGGTAATGCGCAGTTGCCCGTCAAACGAATCCATGGGCTGGGCAAAGATGGCGCGGTGCGTGGGCCCGCCGCCGCGGCCCACTGTGCCGCCGCGTCCGTGAAAGAGCCGCAGTTTGACGCCGGCCTCTCGCGCCACCACGTGCAGGTCACGGTGCGCGCGAAAAATCTCCCAGGTCGAGGTCAGCATGCCGCCGTCTTTATTTGAATCGGAATAGCCCAGCATCACCTCTTGCCAGTTATCCCACGTGGCCATCAGTTTGCGATAATCCGGCCGGCTCCACAACTCGCGGCAAACTTCCGGCGCGTGGCGTAAATCTTCAATGGATTCAAATAGCGGCACGGGCATCAATCCGGGGTCCCCAGCGACGGGTCCATGTCGTTGGGGTGGAAATCCCGGATCGCGCCCCGAACCTTCGACATGAACTCCGCCAAGCCTGGCCAGCCGCACCACCGCAAGCACGTCGTCCACCGTTGACGCTCCACTGATCACGTACTGGCGAATCGCTTCTGGCGAGCAGCCGCCTTTGATCTCCGCTACCACGCGGAATGTCTCGAGCACCGAGGCGGTCTGGTCCGAGAGCCCAATTGGCAGCGACGGCGCAGCGGTATCCGCAATCGCCTCCTGCAACGCCGTGGCATGTACCCGCGCGTGCTGGCGAATATCGAGAGTGTGCAGATGCAGGCCAAAGGTGCGCACCTGCAAAATCAGCGGATCGACAAGCGTCCGCGCAATGCGCAGGCCGCGATTGGCCGCGAGCGAGGCGCGCAGCGTCTCCAGGTCAAAAATAAACTCGTCCACCGAACAGTAAGCAGACAGCACCTGGGCCAGCTTGCCCTGCCCCTGGTCCAGTGTGTACGGCATCACCGGCAGCGCTGCCGCGGACGAACCGGAATCCTCAATCACCTCAAGCGTGCGATGAATGCGCGCCTTGAGACATATAAGGAAGCGGCGATAATACTCAAACTCATACCGCTCGCCAAAGACCTGCGCCTCCGGCGTGTGCACCTGTGCGACATATGCATTGAGGCGCGCCAGCAGCGCATCGCTCACCGGCATCTGCTGCGCGCTGGTGGTCAGCAGGTCGATGATCTCGTCAAGCTGCCGCTGGTAGTAGAGCAGCAAATGGCCGCGCGCCAACTGCACGGCGTCGCGCGTTACCTGCGGCGTCACAAATGGATTGCCGTCGCGGTCTCCGCCGATCCACGAACCGAAGCACAGCACCTGCGGCAGCAGGTGCGCCTCAATCTCCAGGCCGTAAGCGCCGCGCAGGGCCTCTGCTATCTCGCGATAAAGCTCAGGAAGCGTGGCAAAAATCGAGACGTCGTAGTAGTCGAGGCCCATCTTGATTTCGTCGTAAACCGTGGGCCGGCGCGAGCGCACCTCGTCGGTCTGCCACAGGCTTGAAATCTCCGCGAGAATCAATTCCTCCAACCGCGCCAGGTCCTGTTCGGGCACGGGAATGCGGTCGAGGAGGGTGAGAAACTCGCCAATGCGCCGCCGCTTGAACATTACCGACCGCCGCGCCACCTCAGTGGGATGCGCGGTAAAGACCGGGACTATCAGCACCCGCTTCAGCCAGTCCATGGCCTCGTCCGCGGTAATTCCCACGCGGCGCATCTCGCACAAAGTTCCAATCAAGGATCCGCGTTGGCGGCTGGCCTGGCCCGTCAGTTGCAGAGCAATGCGGCGGCGCTTGCGGTGATTCGTTTCCGCCAGGTTGATCAGTTCGAAGTAGAAAGCAAATGCCCGCGTAAGCAGAATGGCTCGTTCCACGGGCAGCGAGTGCACCAGTTCAAGCGCGCTGGCGGCCTGCAAGTCCGCTTCCTTGTCCAGTCCGCGAGCCTCGGCGTCGCGCCGCCGGATGGTGCCCTGGCGCAACGCTTCAACATGGGCGAAAAATTCCTCGCCTGCCTGCTCGCGCAGCACGTCGCCCAGCAGCGTTCCCAGCGAGCGAACGTCGCGCCGCAGCGGCGCTTCTTTCAGCTCGCCGGTCTGCGCCTCCAGCTCCGCCAACCGCTTTTGCCAACTCTCGGGATTCCACAGAAGTGCCATCTTGTCTAGATTATGCACGAAGGCGAATAAGGATGACCTTATAATCTGGGGCAAAGCATCGCAGCAATAATTAACTGTCATCCTGAGCAGCCCAACTCGCGGAAGGCGAGTTACGTCCAGAGATGAACCCGCGTTGGTTCACCCCAAAGGGCGGGGTGCCCCATCCATTCGCCTTCTTTCTGGCGAATGGGGGGGATGCCACAACACTCAAATAGCCCCGTTCATCAGGAGCGAAGCGCAGCGAAGTCGAAAGACCTGCGTTTGCATCTATCCGCGCTTCACATTGCCTGAACAGGATGATTCGTCCAGTTTGTTGGCCCTATACCTTTGGAGCCTCTTTAGGGGCCCGTGTATCCCACCAGAGCTTCAAGAACAGCCAGATCATCGCAAACCGAATTAAGAATGCAACGGGAACGACGGGAGCCAGCCGATGGTCAGACCTGGCGAGATGAACGGCGCTGATAACTGCTGCGGGGGTTACCAAGATTCCAATCGTCGCAATCGCAAACCAGCCCCATCTAAGACTTCTTACCCACTTGGGCTTTTCTAGACCTGGCGGATTCATTCCCACCAAAATACCATCGCCAGGTGTCCCAGGCCCGGATTCGCGAAGCTGGGAAGCGAATATTCCTTCCCGCAAATTTGCAGATTATTTCCCCTGTCCGGCGCACAATGAAAACATCCCGAAAAGCGCAGCCAAACTGACCACTAATCACTAACCACTAACCACTGCCTTTCAGAACGGAGAATCCACCATGACCCAAAAGTCTGCATCGGAACTCGCCTTGGTCGAGGCCACTCCTCCCTCGGCGCCAGAACCCGACCCCAAACAAGCCCGCGCCGCCGTCAAGCGCTGCTGCGCCGCCTGGCAGCGCGCCTTCGATGCGTACATGGAAGGTACTAAAGGCACCTCCACTGACAAGATATTCGCAGCCCACGCGGCGGGCCCTGCCTATTGCAGAGCCATGCCCACCCTTGCAGGGTATGAAAGCATTCGCGACTTCCTCGCTTGCGCGGCCCACGGAATACTCATCAATGCGATTCCTGAGAAAAGGGCCAACCAGCTCCTGTATGCCGCGCAGGTCGCGCTTGCCACCCTGAACTGCGAACCAAAATCGCGAAAATCCGCCTGACCCCCACCCCCCTATACAAATAGGGGCCATATTTCGACCCCTGCATAGCTTGCAACTTGCATAGTTTCAATATGTTGGAATTTTGGCCTATTAACTGATCGGTAACCGTCAACCGCAGATTTTGCTCCATTTTTGGCCAAAAATCCCGCGTTTCTGGGCCGTTTTAGCCAAAATCAGGCGCTTTCGAGTTGCCCCATCAGGTCTTCCCACTCGGCAGTGAAGGCGGCCAATTGCGAGCGCAGATCCTGGGCCAGTTCGGTCAACCGCTGCGTCTCGGCGGCGGAGACGTAGACGCCCAGCTGCTCCTCGGTGTGGGCGATGGCAGCTTCGATGCGCGGGACTTCTTCTTCGAGAAACGCGCACCTCTCCTCCATCTGCTTCTGCTTGATGGGATTTAGCCGGCGGGGACGGTCTGAAGCGGCAGTGTCGGTCTCCTCTGGCCCAGAGGCAGGCGCTGCGCCGTTGCGGGGTTGCTCTGGCTGCTTTTCCTTCGCCGTCATCTCGACCGAAAGGCTGCCGTCTGCAAGACTCTTCCAGCGCAGGTAGTCCTCGTAGTTGCCTTCGTGGCTGGTGACCTTGCCGCCTTCCACCTCAAGCACGCGGGTGGCCAGCCGATCGATGAAATATCGGTCGTGCGACACGAAAACCACCGTTCCGGTAAACGCCGCCAGCGCCTCAAGCAGCACGTCCTTGGCGCGCATGTCCAGGTGGTTCGTGGGCTCGTCGAGCAACAGAAAATTTGACGGCGAAACCAGGATCCGCGCCAGCGCGAAGCGGTTGCGCTCGCCGCCCGAGAGCACGCCGAGCGGCTTGAAGACATCGTCGCCGCTAAACAGAAAGCAGCCCAGCAGCGAACGCAGCGCCTGCTCCGGCACCTTGATGGCCGCGCGGCTTATGTCGTCGAGCATGCGCGCGTCGCCGTCCAGCACCTTGTACTGGTCCTGCGCAAAATACTCGCTGATTACGTTATGGCCCAGCTTCACCTGGCCCGACGTGGGCGCTTCCTCGCCGGTAAGCAGCTTGATCAGGGTGGATTTGCCCGCGCCGTTTACGCCCACCAGAGCCACGCGGTCGCCGCGCTCAATTGCGAACTTGACGTTGTTCAACACCTGCTTCGCACCGTAGCTCTTGCTGAGTCCATCGGACTCCGCAACCATGCGCCCCGAAGGCGGCGGCTGCGGAAACTTGAAGTGGATCACCGACTCTTCTTCAGGGATTTCGATGCGCTCAATCTTTTCAAGTTCCTTGATGCGGCTCTGCACCTGCTTGGCCTTGGTGGCCTGCGCGCGAAAGCGGTTGATGAACGACTCAAGGTGCTCAATCTGGATGCGCTGGTTGCGGTAGGCCGCCTCAAGCTGAATGCGCCGCTCGTCTTTTTGGCTGAGGTACTTGGTGTAGTTGCCCTGGTAGATATTCAGCCGCTTGTTCCAAATCTCCACCGTGCGGTCGATGGTTACATCCAGAAAGTAGCGATCGTGCGAAATGAGAATGTAGCCAAAAGGATAACTATGCAGATAGTCTTCGAGCCAGTTGCGGGTCTCAAGGTCAAGGTGGTTGGTGGGCTCATCGAGCAGCAGCAGATTGGGCTTGGCCAGCAGCAGCTTGGCAAGCGCAATGCGCATCTGCCAGCCGCCGCTGAACTCATCCGTCTGCCGCGACCAGTCCTCTTTGCCAAAACCCAGTCCAGTCAGCACGCCGCCCACCTGCGCGTCGAGCGCATAGCCGTCGAGAGCATGAAAGCGCTCCTGCAGCATGGAGTAGCGCTCGGCCGTGGCCTCGTACTCGGGCCCTTCGTGGTCCAGCACGGAAAGCTGTCCGCCCAGCCACTCGACTTCCTTCTCCATTTCGCGCAGTTCATCGAAGACCGTGAGGCACTCCTCGAAGACGCTGCGTCCGGCCAGGGCCAGGCCTTCCTGCGGCAGATAGCCGATGCTCATGCCGCGCGTCTGCTGCACGGTTCCGTAGTCCAGCGACTCCATGCCGGCCAGCACCTTCATGATGGTCGATTTGCCGGTGCCGTTTGCGCCGACGAGGGCGGTTCTTTCCTTGCTGCGGATGAGCCAGTTGGCCTCGAGGAACAAGATTCGCGGTCCAAACCGCTTTCCGGCATTTTGAAGGCTGAGCATCTGCTTCTATTTTCGCAGACCGCATGCGGTGGGGCTGGCCCAACTGCAACCAGGGCCAAGGTTGCACTGTCATCGGCCGCTCGAGCATTATTTCTGCTACAGACTTTCCGTCAACAAAATGTCCATGGAGGATTAGGCACGTGAGCAGACAAGGCAAGGAACTGTCCAGACGCGATTTTCTCGTACAGGGCGCTGCATCGCTGGGAGCGGTGGCCGCGGCTCCAGTTCTTGCCCATGCCGCGGCGGCCGCCGGCGGGCGAAAGGTTCTGCACATCATCGGCCATTCGCATATTGACGCAGCGTGGCTTTGGCCCTGGCGCGACGGCTCCGACACCGTGCTCAATACCTTCCGCAGCGCTCTCAATCGCATGAGCGAGACGCCGGAATTCCGCTACAGCCATTCCTCCATGCAGCACTACCGCTGGGTTGAGAAAGCCAACCCCGCGATGCTGGCCGAGATCAAGCAGCGCATCGGCGAGGGCCGCTGGGAGGTCGTCGGCGGCTGGCCCGTCGAGCCCGATTGCAACATCCCATCCACCGAGAGCGTTGTCCGCGACTCGCTCTACGGCAAGCTGTATGCCCAGCGCGTGTTGGGGGTGGATGTGAAGATCGGCTTCAATCCCGACTCTTTTGGCCACGCCGCTGGCCTGCCAACGCTTTTGAAGCGCGCGGGCTACGGCTACTACGTCTTTATGCGTCCCCAGGAGCACGAGATGGATTTGCCGCTGCTGTTCTGGTGGGAAGGCCCTGACGGCTCGCGCGTGCTGACTTTGCGCATCTGGAAAAACTACGATGCGAACACCACAATGATTCGCGATGCGGCAACCGGGGACTTTGCCGCGGGAATGGATCACGGTGCGTTCTTCCTCGGCGTCGGAGATCATGGCGGCGCGGTTACCAAGGCGCAGATTCAGCAAGTTCTGGAAATGCAGAAAGATTCGACTCTTCCTGAACTGCGCTTCAGCACGCTCGCCGAGTTCTTCCGTTCAGTAGAGCAATCGCCGGCCTTCGCTTCTCTGCCGGTCGTAAAGAATGAACTGCAAATCCACGCCACCGGCTGCTATTCGACCCATGGCGAGGGCAAGTTCCTCAATCGACGCGCCGAGCGCTCACTGGGCGAGTCGGAGCTTGTCTCGCTGGTAGCCAATCGGACCATGGGCCACGCATACCTATCGGAGCAGTTCGCCGAATCCTGGTGGAAGGTCCTCTTCTGCCAGTTCCACGACATGATGGCCGGCACATCGCTCTATCCCGATTACCAGGACGTGCGCGACAGCGTTGGCTACGCATGCGAGGTTGCCACGACTGAGAAGGTAGAAGCACTTGAGACCATGGCTAAGCGCGTAGACATGGGCGGCGTCACAGAGAGCGCGGTTTTTCTCTTCAATCCTCTGCCGTGGAAGCGGAAGGTTCTGGCCGAGTGCTATGCGGAGAAAGACCCGTCGCATCGTCCGTGGGAGCCGGGATCGCCGAAGAACGAGATTACACACCTGGCAGCGAAGGATGGCAGCAAGATACCGCTTCAGTGGCGGCCATCGGAGAGCATGACGAATTTCTTCCAGCGGATGTCGGCATGGGTTGAGCTGCCCGCCTGCGGCTACAAGGTCTTCGAGCTGAAACATGGCGAGGCGCCCGCGCCTGAAGGCTACAAGAACTTCTTCGAGGCGTCCGATTCCGCGCTCGGCATCACTTCGTTCAAGGCGGCGGATGGCACAGAGTTGCTTACGGGGCCGATCGGACTGGTTGCGATCAAGGACTCGAGCGATACATGGGCGCACGGCATCAAGCAATTCCGTGAGGAACTGGGCCGGCCCACGTTCGTTTCGTCCACGGTGATTGAGGACGGTCCGGTCACTCGCGTCACGCGCCAGCGCGCCAAGTGGCAGGACTCCGAGATCGTGCTCGACATCGCGCAGTTCGCCGGGCTTGATTTTGTCGAGCTGCGTTTTGTCATCGACTGGCGCGAACACGAGCAGATGCTCAAGCTGGAGATTCCAACAGCATTGGCTCAGCCGAGGCATTTCTCAAAGGTTCCGGGTGCGGTGCTTGAGCGCGTGCCGAATGGCGACGAGCGGCCTTACCAGGACTGGGGCGCGGTGCAGGGAAGGATCGGCGCGGCAGACTACACCGTGGCAGTGCTGAACAACTCCAGTTACAGCTGCGACTGCAAGGACGGCCTCTTCCGCACCGTCCTGATTCGCTCGGCTCCCTTTGCGCGGCATAATCCGAATACGGTGCCACAAAATGACAACAACGCATGGCAGGACCAGGGCCGCCAGGAGCGCCGCTTCTGGCTCTATGGCTCGCGCGGCACCTATGACCAACTGCATCTCGACCGCATGGCCGAGGAACTGCAAACGCCTGCCGAGTTTGTGATGGATTCAGCGCACTCTGGTACAGAGGCATGGGAGCACTCGTATCTGGAGGTCATGCCGGCCAATGTCTGGGTGCTTGCCCTCAAGCAAGCTGAGCGGAACCCGCAAGAAACCATCATCCGCATCCAGGAGCGCGGCGGGACCGCGACGCAGTCCACGCTCAAGAGCGCTCTTCTGGGCCTCGATCAGATCGTGGCGCTTGCGCCGTGGGAACTGAAAACGCTGAAGGTCAGCCGCGGGACGGGAGCGCATGCCGAAGTCAAAGAGGTGTCGCTGCTCGAGACTTAGCGGCAACGCAACACAGATCGTGACTTTCGGGTTGCCGGGCGGGCGAGTGGCTTTTCAGCGCCTGTGGGCACGATGCAACGGCATCCGGGACGGATTGGGGTACCCCCCTTTAGGGCAGGATTCTTCATGGAAGTTGATTCGTTTCAGTTGGATGCGGCGGATGCGGCGCGGTAACTTTATGATTCTGTTCTGGTTACGCGTAGATTATTGGCAGCAAACGGGTTATGCGTACTCACTCCCGGCACTCTTCGAGGCTATAGGCCAGTGAAGAAAACCATGAATTGATTCTGCGCGCGGGGAGGGAAATAATCTGCAAACTGGCCAAGGGAATTTTGCGGACTGGGGGGCTGCGGTCGCCCGGGATTTGCTTCCACAGGTGTGCACTTGCTGCGGGTAATGATCGAATTGGCGAACAATCCGACCGGGATGGCAGAACCGCACAGTCAGTGACGTAGGATGTTCGTTGCCAGCGAAGAACTGATCGCCGAAGTGGATCGTTTGCCACGGTTCAACCGATCACATGTAAAAACTTGAGCACTTTCAGGCCCGCTGGACAAATAGCAATGAGAGATACGATAGCGAGCAGACCTAAACTGAAGGTGTCATTTTGCCATTCATAAGAGGATGAAACAAGGCAAACAAAAAGGAAAAAAGCTGCCACTAAACCGAGTGGGGCCACCCATTTCCAACTCCATCTATCCACTCTATTTCCCAGACTCGATTTACCCTCCAATTGGGCAATTTCTCGCTGCAGTAGGAGGTATTCTTTTTGCTTCTTGAGTTCTTCTAAGTTGGACGGTTTCGACTGAACTACTGGAGTCGATTGGTCTAGGCCCAAGATGGAACCCGCCGCTCCGCTCTTCTTCGTCGGCGTCCCGCAAGCGCTGCAAAACGAAGCGTCGGTGTCAACTTGCCGGTCACAGAACGGGTTCGTGCAAATCATATCCATCCTTCTCATTTCGGAAATTCAGTGATCGGTTGATTCTACACATACTACACTTGCAAGCTGGACGTTGGGCGGGTCCACGTCTGACCTTTCCGAGATGAATGGGTGCCCCAGGTCCGGCTTTTCGGACCTGGGAATCATGCTGCTGCTTTCTCCAGGTCTCAGAAAGAGACTTGGGGCACCCAATCTTGATGTTTGATTAAGATGCTGGCAGGCCAATCACTCTCTGTTGCTGGCAAATCGCCGATGCGCTCATTGAGCCAATATTTCGAGTTGCGGTCGTGTCACCGGCAACTCGGACACAACGAGGAACAACCGCAGATGTTTCGTTTCGCTCGACATTACAGTACAGTGGGGAGTTTGCTTGGGCGCGGTCGAATGACCGTCAACTCGGAAACTACACCCCTCAGAGGCTAAAGCTCACGCGTTTGTCGCGGCTTTTCGGCACGACTTCACAGCTTGCGGAAAAAAGGGCTGGGGTATCTGAAATGGCACGCTGTTTCCACAGGACGATAGGGTATGTATTTGTCATGCGCGGAGACGATCAGCAGCAGGAAGCGGTTTTCAGCTACATCGGCCTTGAACAGCGGGTTCCGAAGGATCATCCATTGTGTGCCATCCGTCAGATGACGGACGCGGCATTGCGGGAGTTGGACTCGGAGTTTCAACAGTTGTACGCACGGCGCGGGCGGCCGTCGATCGCGCCAGAGAAGCTGATACGAGCGCAGTTGTTGCAGGTTCTGTACTCGGTGCACAGCGAGCGGCAACTGATAGAGCAGATGGACTATAACCTGCTTTACCGGTGGTTCGTGGGTCTGAACATCGACGATCCGGTTTGGGATGTGACGGTGTTTACCAAGAACCGCGAGCGTTTGATTGAGGGCCAAGTAGCCGAGCAGTTGTTGCTGGCGGTGGTGGAACAGGCGCGTGCACACCAGCTTTTGAGCGAGGAGCACTTTACCGTGGACGGCACGTTGATTCAAGCCTGGGCCAGCCGGCGCAGTTTCCGCGAGAAGCAAGATCCGCCGAGGCGTGGCACGGGGACGGGTGGGCGCAAGCTGCTGCGCGACACGCATGAGTCGAGCACCGACCCGGATGCGCGTTTGTACAAGAGGAGCAGCGCGGCGGCAGCGGTGCCCAGTTACCTGGGCCATGTGGTAACGGAAAACCGCAACGGGCTGGTGGTGGCAGCGATGGTGACCCAGTCCAGCAAGACGGCTGAACAGGAGGCGGCGTCGGCCATGGTGGATAAGCTGAAACGCGCCGTGGTCAGCACTCTTGGCGCCGACAAGAGCTATCAACAGGAGCAGTTTGTGAAGCAGTTGCGGGCCCGCCGCGTAAGGCCGCACGTGGCCGAGTACGCACCCAACCCCAAGTGGCCCAACTGGCTTACCGGGGAGGAACGCAGCGGGGAAGGGTTTTCCATCAGCCAGCGCAAGCGCAAGCTGGTGGAGAAGGTGTTTGGCTGGGCCGAGCAGGACCGGGTCGCGCGCCAGGTGAAGCTGCGCGGCAGGGCGCGCGTGGATTGGCTATTCCGTTTGGTGGCCACGGCGCACAACCTTCTGCGGATGCAGAAGCTGATTCCGGCGCAGTAAGGCCGGCGCAGAGGTGTGTCTGGAAGCCGGAAACAAGGCTTCCAGAACAGCAAATCAACCGCAGTGCAACCGATTTTGCAATTCAAAAAACAACGACAAGGCTCAGCAGCGCAGCAACACCGCCTTTTTTCCGCAAGCTGTAAAGTCGTGCCCTGACACTTCGTGCCGCTCCGCGCGAGTTCTTCCGCAAGCTGGGGAGACCCACGCGGTAGCCGGCCGGGAGGCCAGCGATCCAATTTCGAGGCTCGCGATGGTCTTCGACGGGGCGTGTGAAATCCGGGCTGGCACAGTCATGGACGCGGTGATCAGTGTGCGCCCCAGTGGGGCGCAGACCGCCCAAAGATCATTTGCGCGCCTTCACTGGAGGGGACGATGACAAAAGACGAGGCCGAGAGCCTGGCCAAACACTGGGTCGCAGCCTGGAATGCTCATGACCTGGATGCGATCATGAACCACTATGACGATGCCGTCGAGTTAACTTCGCCGGTCGCCGCCCGCTTGCTGGGCATTGCCGATGGCAAAGTGGTAGGCAAGGCAAGCTTGCGGGCATACTTTGAGCGCGGCCTTCAGGCTTTCCCCGATCTCCATTTCGATCTTCAAGACGTGCTGTGGGGTCTCAAGAGCCTGGTGCTCTACTACACCAATCAAAAGGGCACGCGCACGGCAGAGTTCATGGAGTTATCGGGAGCCGGCAAGGTGGTACGCGTGGTAGCGAACTACAACGCATAAATCCAAGTCCGAGTTGCCTTAAGGAACCTCTGGTCAAGTTCCAAGTCCGGCTCACGCATTCCCTCAGGGGCTAAAGCCCTCTCTGGTTCGATAGCTTAATGCCGGGGATAAATCCCCGGCATACCGCCCGAACGAGTCTTTCCGCGCCCTATTGAGGCACGATCCGCACTTCGCCGCGGAAGACGTGATAATCGGTGAACGTGACATCGTTCAGGTATGTCCGGGCCGGCAGGATGTAGTGCCCCGCATCCATGTCCCCGCCGGGGGTGTCGGGCAACCTGGAGAGAGCCACGCCCCTTACCGGGCAAATGTAGGTGCCACTTCCGATTTGCACGGGCGCATACTCCACCAGGACATCGGATTCAGACGGCTGAAACGGCGGCTTCCAGTCTGACGCCATCGTAATCCGCAGAATGGTTCCGTTCGCGGGGTCAACGGCTATCTCTCCGCGGTACGAGGGGGACTGCGTCATGTTGCCGCCACCAATCACCGTGAAGTGCGACGTCTCCTGGGGAACCGTGTACTGGAAGACTGCCACAGGCCCCGATTCGCCCTGCTCCCAATGGCTCCAGTACAGCTTGCCGTGAATGGTGTCTGCAATCACAATAGAAAGAATCGGCCCGAACTCGCCGTAGCTGGTCAGCCCGCCTCCGCGTGAGTCCGGCTTGTTGGCGTTCACCGGTTGCCCGTCAGCCATTTCCTGGCCATCGCGATAGGTCACCGCCACCGAGGTCTCATCTCCGGAGCGCGATAACCCGGGCGCAGGCATGGGGCCGCCACCCGGGGCCACGGCTCGCCTCATTCCGCTGCCATGGTCACGCAATGACTGATCCAGCAACCGCTGCGCCGCGGGGATGTTGTCAAAGTGCAGGGTGTTGCGTTTGGCTGAAAAATCGGGCAGCTTTTTGATGGTCGTATTGGCGTAGGCAATGGCGCGCACAAAAATCTGCTTGGTCGCGGCTGAGTCCTGCTCGGCCTTGGGAAGTACGTCCTGCGCGGGAAGATCGAGAAATGCCGACGCATCGGCAAGCGCCAGCAGAGCCTCGCGGGTGCGCGCTCCCGCAAATTGCTTCTGCCACTGCGAAAGCCTGGCTGAGCTGGCCCGCTCAGTCAATTCCAGGCCGTAGAGCTTCTCGGCAAGTTTCCCATCCGGCAGGCTGCGCGAGGCCGCCAGAAGTTTCTCTACCTGCTCAACGTTCACCCGCGTTCCCGCCAGCGCCGCCGGGCCAAATCCCGCAATCAACATCAGAAGAGCAAGTTTGCCCATGACATACCCCTAAGGTGATTGCGCGTGAATGACAGCCACTTCTGAATTGACTGCCCACAAGTGCTTTCAGTCATCTATTCGCGGATGATCTTCACGAAGACGCCGTCAGGCAGTTCGCCCTCAAGCAAGTGAACCACGCCGCCCTTCACATAACCATCGAGGATTTGCCGCGCCGGCTTGGCGGCGGGCGGCTGATTGGCGCGCGGAGCCGCAGAGGGAACCAGCCGCCCATAGGGCCGGGCTGCCGACTCGCTGCCTTGAGGCTTCGCTGACTCGCTCGGCTTCTTGCCCATCCCCTTGTCCATCGCCTCGTTCGCAAGGGCGTCGGCTTCCTTGTTGCCCCCGCGCAGGGTATGGCGAATCTCGAACTCTTCGATGCGCCGGGCCATCTTGCGCGCCTCTTCGTAAAGCGGGCGCAGGACTGGGCTGGCCACCTTGTACTTGCCCTGCATCTGCTTGACCATCAGCTCGGAGTCGGAGATGACGCACAGGTGCCTGGCGCCGTTCTGGTTTGCCCACTTCAGCACCGCAAGAAGCCCGGAGTACTCGGCGTAGTTGTTGGTCTGGATGCCGAGAAACTCGCTGAGGCGGGCCACGGTACGGCCGCTGGCGTCTTCAACCACGGCGCCATAGCCCGCGGGGCCGGGGTTGCCGCGGGAGCCGCCGTCGCAATGGGCGGTGAACTGCTCGCCGGCGGCGGGGGAATCGGGAGATTCAAAGAGGTTTCCGGTCATTGAGTTACAAGTTTAATTCACGGGGAGCCACCGCAATAGTTTGACGGCCGCAGCTCACTTCCCGATTCACCTGGGTTCTCGCTATTCGGGCGAGCTCGCATAGAAGGGTTTGATAGATCGTTACGCCAAGGAAACCTCGCAAATCAATGAGCTTCCACCCTTCTTTCGTTGACAGGTGTCTATTGCTCAACCATACTGAAGAACAAATAGTCGCAAACAGAGTCTTTTGCCGCACCCTCTGCATAGGGCGAGAGTCGGTACTCTGCTTGTATTCCGAGTGCAAGTTGGTGTGATGCCGAGTAAGTTCGCAAGCCCAGGTATCAGGTTCTTTCTTTCTGCCTTCCGTCACTCTTCCAATTACAACGATGCAACTACCATCACGAACGAACTTGATCGCGGGGGCTTGGGCAACGCGCTCCCACCGCGCGCCGGGTTGCATCGCCCGTTCACGGGATGCAAACTGCAGAACCGCCTTGTGTCCATGGGGCTGCTGGTTATTGTTTGCTTGCCGGGAATTGTGCATGGGCAAACCTCGGCCGGAGAATGGACTTGGATGGGCGGTGCTGCCACCAGGGGCTACGATGCCGTGTATGGGGTTCAGGGAGTGCCCGCTGCCGGAAATACGCCCGGCGGGCGTATCCCAGGAGCGTCTTGCTCCGAGAGCAACGGCAATGAGTGGATATTTGGAGGATTTGGATACGACTCGGAACGAGCCCCTGGCCCCTTGAACGATCTGTGGAGATTCGATTCGACGACCCAGCAGTGGACATGGATGAGCGGCAGCACGCTTGGGTATCAAACAGGAGTTTGGGGCACGAAAGGGCAACCCAGCTCAAACAATGTGCCCGCCTCTCTTGTGGGCGCTGTTTGCTGGATTGATGGCGCCGGCAGTTTTTGGCTGTTTGGAGGGCGAGGCCTCAATTCCACAGGAGCCACCACATCGAACAATGACATGTGGGAGTACAGTCCGGCTCTGAACGTGTGGACCTGGATAGGGGGAAGTGTCCCAAATTTCCCATACAGCGTATACGACGGGATGGATGCGATCCCTGGCGCCCGCATATATCCGGCGGCCTGGTCCGACAAGTACGGCAACTTCTGGATCTACGGCGGGGATGGTTACGCGGATTTTCAGAATCAGGCTAAGATCCCCAATGTAGTGGCTGGTCCGCTCGAAGATCTCTGGGAGTACAACCCTACAGCGTTGCTCTGGACATACCGAGGTGGAAGCAATCTGGCAAATCAGCCTCCGGTTTATGGAAACAAGGGCTTTGCCGAATCCGACAATCTACCCGGGGGGAGGGAGTACTCGACCGCGTGGACCGACAAGGCCGGCAACTTCTGGCTCTTTGGCGGACAGGTAACGATCGAAAATGGCCTCGGGTGGTTCAACGATCTTTGGGAATATGATCCGGTACTCGAAATGTGGAGATGGGTAGCTGGAAGCAACTCAGCCCAGTCCCCGGGCGTTTATGGGTCGCCTGGCGTACCTGCCGCGGAAAATACGCCTCCGTCGAGAAAGCTTGCTTCGGGCGCAGTCGACAAGAACGGGGATTTCTGGTTCTTTGGTGGTTCGGGGGTCGGAATTGGCGGGACGGGGTATTTCGATGACCTTTGGGAGTTTAATCCCTCCGTTGGGCAGTGGGCGTGGATGGGTGGGTATCTAGCCCCAAACCTGCCCGGTGTTTACGGGACCAAGGGGGTCGCTGACCCCAGTAATCTGCCGGGCGGACGCGATGAGGCAGCCTTCTGGGCTGATAAGGACGGCAATTTATGGCTGTTCGGTGGTTTGTTGAACGGTCCCCAGAATAATACGGGAGATTATAACGATCTCTGGAAGTTTCAGCCGGGGATGACTCCCGCATCTGCGCCGGAGTTTTCTCCGGCGGCGGGGGTCTACACGGGCGCGCAAACGGTAGCGATCAACGACGCAACCGCTAACTCGACGATCTATTACACGACCGATGGCACAATCCCAACCACGGGTTCGACTCAGTACAGCGGACCGATCACGGTGTCGTCCTCGGAGACTATCAAGGCCATCGCGACGGCAAGCGGATACTCGACCAGCGATGTAGCCAGCGCACCTTACACGATCAACCAGGCCGCGGCGGCGACACCGGTGTTTTCGCCTGCCGTAGGGACGTATACTTCAGCGCAAATGGTAACCATCAGCGATGCGACGGCGGACGCAACGATCTACTACACGACAAACGGAACACCGCCGACAACAGGATCGACAAAGTTCAACGGGCCTATCTCAGTAGCGACCACTGAAACGATTGAGGCAGTTGCCACAGCGACCGGATATGCGACGAGCGCGGTGGCCAGTGCGACCTATACAATCAGCATTCCCGCAGCGACGCCAACATTTTCTGTTCCCCAGGGATCCTATACAACGATCCAGACGGTGAGCATCTCAGACACAACGGCCGGCGCGATCATCTACTACACTCTCGACGGATCGCCACCGACAATCAACTCAACGAAATACGCGGGGCCGATTACGGTTTCGAGCACAGAGACAATTAAGGCCATTGCCGCGGGAAACGGCTTCTCAGCGAGTGCGGTGGCCAGCGCGACCTACACTGTCAATCTGCCAGCTGCGGCAACTCCCACATTCAGCCTGGCGGGCGGCGCCTATTCCACGGTGAAGTCGGTGTCTATTTCCGACACAACAACCGGAGCTGCCATCTATTACACTGTGGACGGATCGATACCTACGACGAATTCGATGAGGTTCACGACCGCCCTGACGGTTTCATCGACGGAGACGATCAGGGCGATAGCTACCGCGACCGGATTCTCGGACAGCGCGGTGGCGAGCGCGACCTACACGATCAATCTTCCGGTGGCAACGCCGGCCTTTTCACCTGCGGCAGGGACGTATACTTCCATTCAGATTGTGGCCATTGCAGATGCAACTGCGGGGGCGACGATCTATTACACGACCAACGGAACGACACCAACGGCCAGTTCGGCGGTCTACTCCGGGCCGGTAACGGTTTCGGCCACGGAGACGATCCAGGCCATGGCGGCCGCGAAGGGCTATACCAACAGCGCGACGGCCTCAGCGAAATATACGATCACGCTGCCGGCCGCGACTCCCACACTATCGCCTTTGGCCGGTACTTATACCTCGGCGCAGAAAGTTATCATCACGGACGCGACACCAGGTGCGGTGATTTATTACACGACCAATGGGAGCGCGCCGACCGTTAGTTCAACAAAGTACACGGGGCCAGTCACGGTATCGAAGACAGAGACGATCCAAGCGATGGCAACTGCGCCGGGCTACAGCACCAGCAATCCAGCTACAGCTGCTTATATCATTGCTCTTCCGGCGGCTACGCCGGCGTTCTCACCGGCGCCAGGAACCTACACAACGGTGCAGAAAGTGACAATCTCCGACGCGACCGCGGGAGCCACGATTTACTACACGACGGACGGGACGGCTCCGACAACGGGATCGACGAAATACAATGGGCCGATTACGGTGGCCTCCACTCAAACGTTGAAAGCTGCCGCGATCGCCGCTAACTACTCGCTGTCCGCGGTGGCCTCGGCGACGTATACCCTCACGCTTCCGGCTGCGACGCCCGTGTTCAGCCAACCGGGTGGAATGTATCCGTCTGTGCAACTTGTGACCATCAGCGACGACTCGCCCGGCACAGTCATCTACTACACGACCAATTCGACGACTCCAACGATCAGCTCAACCCGGTATACAGGTGCCATCACCGTGAGTTCGAACCAGACACTGAAGGCGCTGGCGGGCGGTACTGGCTACCTGAACAGCACGGTAGCAGCCGCTGCTTACACGATAGTTGGTTCTCCCACGGCACTGGCAGCCCCTGCAACGCTGATTGGAACATCAAACGCGACTCTGAATGCCATCATCAACGGCCAGGGGCTACCGGGGACATATGTTTTCCAATATGGTCTGACCGCTGACGGCCTAACATGGACGACCGCCAGCACTCCATTTGCTTCTGGACAGGCGGCCGTGAACGCGACGGCGGCAATCAGCGCCTTGGCCACGAAGACAAAGTACTTTTTTCAAGTGGTGGTATCTTCGGCCGGAGGCGTCAGTTCCGGCGCAGTTCTGAGCTTCACAACCAACTGAGCTGGGCAACTAACGTTTGAGGACCGTCCCCGAGAAAGGCACTTTCCCGTGCATCGCTCTTGGGGGATCGCCGCAAGGTATGTTTCCGCTCACAAATCGCTCCAGGAGCCGTCTATCCCTGTGCGGCAAGATCTCCTCCCGGAGCGAAGAATCCATGGCAACCCAGGCTGCTGTCCACCCGTCTTCTACGGCTCAAATCCCGGGCGCTTTGGCATGGCCCCCTGCGCGGAAGGTACAATCCTCCCCAGGGATGGCTGCCAACACGTCTACCAATGGGTCAAAGAGTGCCGAGGAGCGGGCTCAGGCGCGTGCGCCTGAGATGGAGCTGATTCGCGAGGCCCAAGCCGGCTCGCGCGTTGCCTTTGACACCCTGGTGCGCCAGTATGAGCAGCAGGTGCTGCGCCTGGCCCTCCACCTGACCGGCAGCGAACACGACGCCGAAGACATCTACCAGGAGGCCTTTCTCAAGGCCTATCGCTACATCGGGAATTTCAGGTTTGAGTGTTCGTTTTATACCTGGATTTACCGGATTGTGACCAATCTCTGCCTGGACCAGCTGCGGCGCCGCAAAACCCGCCGCGAAGACCACGCAGTGGTGCTGGACCGCTCCGGCGACGAAATTGACCTGCTGGCGTCTGTTTCCGATGATCGGTCGTTTTCAAATCCGGCCAAGGAACTGGATCGCAAGTTTCTCGGCGAAAAGATTCAAACCGCGCTGGGCAAGCTGACGCCGCGCGAGCGCATGGTTTTTGAGCTCAAGCACTACCAGGGGCTCCGGCTGCGCACCATCGGAGAAATGCTGAACACCACGGAAGAGACCGCCAAGAACACCCTCTTCCGGGCCACCAAGAAGCTGAGAGCACAGTTGGCGGAGTTGCGTTGAACTCCCTGGGTAATCCCTCTGCGGGATGCCGGATTTTCAGGGCGAGTAGTAGACCATTTGGGGCTGGAAGGACGTAGACGATGAATTGCGAACTTGCACACGAGCGCATCGTGGCGGCGGCGTATGGGGAACTGCCGGACGAGCAAATCCACGAACTGGAGCGGCACATGACAGGCTGCCCGGATTGCGAGACAGAGCGCGAGCAACTGCTGGCGCTGAAGATTCTCTCCGACGCATACCCGGTCGTCGAGCCCGACGCGAACCTGATAGCCCGCTCGCGGATCCGGCTTGAAGAAGCCCTTGACGCCTTGCCGCCGCGCCGCTGGTATGAGCGCCTGGGCCAGCGCGTCATCAACAACTTTGCCAATCTACAGGCTGCGCCCGTGGCCGCATGTCTGCTGCTTGTTGTCGGCGCAGGCGTGGGCACGCTGGGCGGCTACCGGTTTGCCCAGAGCCGCGCCTCCCGCTCGGTGTACTCCACGGTTTCGGCCGAGACTTCGGCGCCTCAGGCGGTTCCGCCGTCTGCGCCGGCTGAAATCGCCAACATCTCAAGCATCGTGCGCCAGCCCAACAGCGAAATGGTTGAGGTTCGCTACAACCAGGTGGTTCCGCAGCGCATGTCCGGCTCGCTCGACGATCCGGCAATCCGGCAGTTGCTGATGCTGGCCAGCGAGAACTCAACCTCGGCTGGTGTGCGCGACGACTCGGTGGGCCTGATGGCTGCCGAGTGCCGCCTCGGCCACGGCTGCAAGGGCGCAGGCATCCGCGATGCGCTGATGGTGGCCCTGCGCTATGACAAGAACGCTGGCGTGCGGCAAAAGGCGTTGCAGGGCCTGGAGCCTTACGTGTCAGAGGATGTGCGCGTGCGCGACGCCGTTCTTGAAGCGCTCTTGAACGACTCCGACCCGCGCATTCGCACCGCGGCCATCAACATACTGGAACCGGTAGAGGCAGACACCAGCGTACGGCAGGTCTTGTACTCGGTCTCTAATTCTGACCGGAATCCGCATATTCGAACGGTCTCAAGGCAAGTGCTGAATCGCGTACCGGAAATCCAGTAGTTCTGTATCACCTTCGAATCACCGTACCGTCTTTAGAGAGTGCGGGGCGGAGCTAAAGAAATTAAGAGGAGTGGAAACAATGAAACACCTTTTGAGGTCATCCTGGGGAATTGGGATTGCCCTGGTTATCGGATTGGGATTAGAAGCTGGGTTGGCCGCTGCGCAGTCGCGACAGATTGTCGAACTGATCCAGGAGCCGAGTCCGCTGCTGGCCCACGGCGCCACCCAAGGATACCTGGGTGTCGATTTGACCGACGTGGATCAGGAGAAGGCGCAGGCGCTCAAGCTCAAGGATGTCCGCGGCGCCGTCATCACTCTCATCGATCACGACGCGCCGGCCGGCCAGATCGGGCTCAAGGTCAACGATGTGGTTTTGCAGCTGAACGGCCAGATCGTCGAGGGCGCCGAGCAACTGCGCCGTATGCTGCGCGAGATTCCCGCTGGCCGCAAAGTCAATCTGCAGATATCCCGCGACGGCAACCTGCAGACGCTGAACGTGGAGCTGGCAGACCGCCAGGCCATGGAGCACGATATCTGGAACAAGATCGGCACGGGCGGCGACGTATTTGCCCAGGCCCCGGGAATGGGAATCCTCTCCAGCGGCGATGCGCCTTTGCCGGGCGGCTGGCACATGCCTATTTTCGGCAGCAGCCTCAACGTGGGCGCCATGGTTGAACCGCTTACCTCGCAGATGGCCGAGTACCTGGGCGTGCCCAGCGGCCTGATGATCAAGCAGGTGGCCCGCAAGAGCGAAGCCGCCACCGCCGGCTTCAAGGCTTTCGACGTCATTCTCAAGGTCGGCGCCGAACCCATCACCACCCTCGCCGACTGGGATCGCAGCCTGCGCGCCAACCAGGGCAAGCCAGTGCAAATAACCATTCTGCGCGACAAGAAGCAGCAGACGCTCACCCTGCAGGTGGATTCAAAGCGCCATGGCGAACTGCAGCTTGAAGAGTTCTTCTCTGACAGCGATTGTCCAATGATGGCCGGGATCGATCCAGAACTGGTCCACGATTCAGCAGCTGCCGCCGAGTTTCTCAACAGTCAGCTTGGGCATATCAAGATCGATCCGGAACAGGTTGAGGCCATCCGTCAGCAGGCTGAAAAACTGCGCGAACAGATCAAGGCTGAACACTTCAAGCTCGACCAGAAGCAGATGGACCAGATCAAGCAGCAGATGGAAGAGTTCCGCAAGAATTTCAAGGCCGAGGACTTCAAGATGGACCCCAAGCAAATGGAAGAGTTTCACAAGCAAATGGACCAGTTGAAGCGCCAGATGGAAGAGTGGAAGGCGCGGGACTTCGACGGCAAAATCTAACGGGTCGGCTTCCAAGAGTTCCGCGAGGCGCCGCCGGTTCGCCGGAGGCGCCTATTTTTTTGCTCCGCATGCGCAGCCGGTTGTCGATCACTTCACCAGTTCCAGCACGACTTCAATGTCCATATGCATCGTGCTTCCCGGCACATCGAGCGATCCCAGCATCACCGGCTTGCCGAGAGTCAGGGACGCGGTGTTTTGCAGCGTCCCCTGGCGGATCACCGGGTCGCTGCTTCCCACGCCCGATGGTTCATCGGCGAGGCCGGAATTCTCTACCTTCGAAAACACCAGCACGCCGTTTGAGAACTCGCGCAGATGGGCTGAAATGCTCAACCCTACGTCGACGTACTGGAACTGAGTCTGTCCTGGCAAGGAGGCTGTACCCTCCTTGTTGTAGGCCCCGGTCGCCACCGGAATCCTGCTTCCAAGCTTCAACTGCACCTGGTTGTTATCCGGAATCACAGTTAATGAAAAATGTTGCACTCCCATCTGCTTGGCGCCGTCCAAATGAGTAATTGTGTAGGTCAGCCGGTAGGTCTTTGGAGCCGTCTCTGAGGCCGCGTCGTTCGCCTTCTCTGCCTTTGTCTCGCCCTGCGCCAGCAGTTGCTCCGCGCCGCACGCCAACACCAACGCCATTCCCATGACTCCGATAGTCCGATTCATTGCCATCCTCCCTTTTCTCTTGTCTTTGAATTTCATTCGCCTTGCCCCTTCATGGACTGCTCTACCCACTTATGAAACTCTGCTTCGCCTTCCGCCGCCTGACGCTCGCGAACCTTGGTGTTCAGCATCGCTATCTGTTGCGGATCGCCTTTGTGCACGATGCGCAGCAGCAACCTCTCCTCTTGCGTCAGAGGCTCTTCCGGTGCCGGGTGGCTCGCGGCCAGCATCTCTTCACGTGCCCTGCGATCGATTGCGCTGACCGGCTGATCTCCATGAACGAGTTGCTTCTCTTCCGCGGTAAACCTGACCCTGTGGACCGGAGTTTTAACCCCGGCATCTGAACGGGCAGATTCCTTGAGCCCTTTTTGGACCGAGGCCCGCTGTTCGGGGGCCGGCATCTGCGGGGCCTGCGCAGTGACCGTCGTCGCGGCCGGTACATGCGTCCGATGAACCAGAATCAGAAGCCCTGCTACCGATGCAATCACCGTCGCGCCCGCCAGAATCCAGGGCAGCTGAAACAAGGATCGGCGAGGCAGCCCCACATCCGACTCCAGCCGCGCCAGCAGCCGCGTTTCCAGCCCAATCCGGGGAGTTGCGGCCGTGTAGCTGGCAAGCGCCCCATCCAGAGCCCTGTCCAAAATCGCGTCCACATCGCCAGGTGAATTTGCTTGCCGGTTGGTCATCGCTTCCCTCCTTTTCTTTCCGTCATTTCGCTTTTCAGCAGTTGGCGCGCGGTGTGGATCCGGCGGCGCACTGTTCCTTCCGGCAAGCCAAGCACGGCCGCCACCTCCACCAGTTTCAATTCACCCAAGGCACTCAGCGCCAGCGGTTGGCGCAGTTTCTCCGGCAGCCGGTCAATCCGCAAGTGCAGCCACGCTTCCTGTTGTGCATCCATCGCCGACTGCTCCGGGCTGGCCCCGAGCGCCGGCATCTCCAAACCAGGCTCCTGTTCTTCTCTCTGCGGCCTGCGCCGCCGCACCGCCAGCCGCCAGGCCACCCGCGCCAGGTAGGCTTGCTGGTCGTCAATCGCTTGCCAACGGCCGCCCCGGTAAAGCTGCAGAAACGCTTCCTGGGCCACGTCTTCCGCGTCCTGCGGACTGCGCGTAATCGCCAGGGCGATGCGATAGACCAGGTGTGAATGCCGTTCTACCAGTGCGGTAAAGGAGGTCCGCGCGTCTTCCCCTGCTTCCCGAACAGGGTCTGCCTCGCCGGCGATTGAGAGCGCGTTTTGCATCACTACATATAAAGAGCAGGGAGACAGGTAAAACGTTCGCTTTGTTATTTAGAAGCTATCGATAACGACACTGATCTGATTCTGCGGGGCTGGCCTCCCGCATCACGGCAGATTCAACCCCGGCAACACAAATCGCTTCTCACGAAAAAGCGCCACGCACACGCGCACCACTTCCGCATCCAGCCGTGTACCGGCCTGCTTTTCAATCTCCTCCAAAGCGGCATCCACGCCAAGCCCCGGCCGGTAGGGCCGGTTTGAGGCCATCGCTTCCACCACGTCGGCAACGGCCAGAATCCTGGAGTCGAGCAGTATCTCATCTCCCTTCAGGCCTCTTGGATAGCCTGAGCCGTCCATCCGCTCGTGATGTTGGCGTATTCCTTCAGCAATGGGATAAGGGAAGGGAACGTCTTTCAGAATCCGGTAACCGATCTCGGGATGCTGCTTGATTAACGCCCATTCCTCCGGGCTCAGCGGTGCAGGTTTGGTCAGGATTTCGGATGGAATGGATACCTTTCCCACGTCGTGAACCAGGCACGCCACGCGCATGGCCTGCGTCCGTTCTTCGTTCCAGCCGAATTCCTTCGCAATTGCGCAGGCAATCTCGGCAACGCGTTCCTGGTGGCCTGCCGTGTAGGGATCGCGCATCTCGAAAGCAGTGGTGATTGACCCCACCACTGCCGACAACGCCACGGCCAGGTTCTTTTGCGCCTTTTCGCGCTCCAGGCGCTCGCCATTCAACCGCTCTTCCCGTTCCAGCGCGTGCAGCCCGTGTCCCAACTCCCCGGCGAGGTGGGTGAATGCTTCAATCACCACCGGCCCAAAGCCGCGCGGCTCAGAGGAGTACACCATCAGGGCACAGCGTTGGTGATCGTTGACGGAAAATGGAATCGTCACCAGGGAACGTATGCCGGCTGCCTGTGCCCGCTGGCGCCACGGACGAAAGCTCTCCAGGGTTTCGGTGTCCCCAAGAATCTGCGGCGTGTTGGTGCGGATTGCAACCCCGGTTGGGCCTTGTCCCGATCTCCTGTTCGCATCCCAACTCAACTCCAGACCGTCCAGAAAACGCCTTGAAGGTCCCGCGGCACCGGCCATCTCGATCCGCTTGTCCTTGCCCTTCCCGGCGAATCCCACCCAAGCAAGAACAAAAGCGGCATCGCGTGTAATCGCTTCGCAAATAGCCTGCATCAGCTCTGCCGAGGACTCGGCGCGGGCCAGCGCCAGGGCAGCTTCAGCGTAGGCAGAAAGAGCCCAACTTTGCGTGGTCAGCCGATATTCCCGCTCCTCCAGTTCGCTCACATCCCTGAAGATGCCGATCGAAACCTGGCGGCCATCCGCCTCAAAGGGCTTGGACGACGAAATTGCCACCGGCACCAGCCGGCCATCCTTGCACTGGACGTGAAACCCCTCGAAGACGCTTTTTCGACTCATTGCGTCGCGAAACGCGACCTGGCTTGAAGCACGCTCCGGTTCGGGGTGCAGAAGGTTGAACCGCATACCGATGATTTCCTGCCGATTACGCCCCGTCAGAGTCTCAAGCGCCGGATTGCATTCAACCAGCAGCCCGGTTTCGACGTCAGCCACGACCATCGCATTTTGCGCGTATTCCCAGCCCAGTTTCAGCACGCTGCCCAGAGCGCGGCTGGTCAGTTGGTTATTCCTTCCGGCAACGTGGGCAGAGGGGGTCATGATCCGATGCTACGAATCAAAAAGCGCATCCGCAATGGTACTTTTGGGTATCCTGCCCGGTCTTTCGGCCCTCGGGCTCTTCCCAAAACCCAAATTCTCAGCGGTCTCCCCCGCAGCCACACCCATCCCGACCCGCAGCCTGACTGTGCTTCAATAGAAGAGATGGCAACTCCCCGGAAATCGACTCTGCGCGGCCGCTGGATCGCAGTCACGCGCAAGGTGCGCGAACTCATGATGGTGGCCCGGGCCCTTCTGCATACTGGCCACCCCGTACTCGTCCAGATCGTCCCCGCGCGCTTCTGCAACCTCAGCTGCGGCTACTGCAATGAGTACGACAAGGTCTCAGAACCCGTCCCCCTCGACGAAATGTTTCGCCGCATCGATCACCTAGGCAAGCTGGGAACCGCGATGGTCGGCATTTCCGGCGGTGAGCCGCTTACCCATCCGCATCTGGACGAGATCATCCGCCGCATCCGCAGCACAGGCGCCATTGCCGGCATGATTACCAATGGTTATTTACTGAATGTCGAGCGCATTGAGCGGCTTAACCGTGCCGGCCTCGACCACATGCAAATCTCCATCGACAACCTGGAGCCCGACGAAGTCTCCAAGAAAAGCCTCAAGGTCCTCGACAAGAAGCTTGAAATGCTCTCCCAGTTCGCCGAGTTCCATGTCAATATCAACTCCGTCGTGGGCGGCGGCTTCAAGGACCCCAACGACGCAGCAGTCATCGGCAACCGCGCGTTGGGCCTGGGATTCACATCGACCATCGGCATCATCCACGACGGCAGCGGGCAACTTAAACCGCTCAAAGACGACGAAGCTCGCGTCTACTACCAGATGAACCACCGCCGCAAGGTCAACTACTCCCGCTTCGACCACTTCCAGGAAGCCATTGCCGAGGGCCGCCCCAACGACTGGCGTTGCCGGGCCGGGTCCCGCTATCTCTATATCTGCGAAGACGGCCTGGTCCACTACTGCTCGCAGCAGCGCGGATTTCCCGGCATCCCCCTCGCCAAGTACACCTCAGCCCACGTAAAGAACGAGTTCCTGACCGCCAAGGCCTGCTCGCCCAACTGCACCATCGGCTGCGTCCACAAGATCAGCTACATCGACCACTGGCGCGCCCCGCAAACCCGCACCATCTCGCCCGGAGAACTACACGCCGAGCCGCCAGCCCTGGTCCAGATTCAAACTGGCAACTGAAGTTTTTCAGATACGATCATTCGCAACGCCAAACGGCGCATCCCGGGGGGATGCGCCGTTTGGCGTTCAGGAACTTCGAGAAGGCTACTTGCCCGCGGGCTTTTTCACCGCCGGCTTTGGCGCTGCGGTTTTCGCGGCCGAGGCAGTGTCGGCCAGGGCCTGGTCAATCATCTGGTACAGCTTGCTGCGGTCCACAACCTCAACAAAGGGCGCGCCCTTGCTGTTGGCGGTGACCACCCAGATGGTGGGCGTGTGCTCGATGCCGATGCGCTGGCCCAGCGCATAGTCGGACTTCACCAGGCCGGTCAGCTTGCCGTCGGGATCAATGGCAAACGGCAGCGCGATGTTATGGCCGGCGGCAAACTTCTCAGTGAACTGCCGCAGCGCATCCGGGCTGTAGATAGAAACCTGGTTGGAGAAGACTTCGTCGCGATACTCGTCGCCCAAGGCCTTGCTCTTGGTGTCAAACCAGCGGGCATTTACCGCTGCCTTGAAACTCCAGGCATGCATGGGCAGCGGAAAGTCGTAGCGCACCCAGGGAATCTTGTATTTCGCCGCCGCCTCTTTGAGCAAGGGGTTGGCGCGGGCGCAGTCAGGACACTCCATATCGGCAAATTCGACCATGGCAACGCGTGCGCCGGCTGGCGGATGGAGCGCCGAAGGGTCGTGAACCTGCGTCGTGGGCGGCGGCCCAAACTGGGCATGCGCGCCAGTTATTGTCGCGACCAGCAGAGCGGCTGCGGCAATGCTGAGCGAAAGGCGGGTCCGGTTGCTGCGAGCGGGGACGCAAGAGACAAAGGCAAAGAATCGTGACATAGCGATTGGACGGCTCCCTATATGTGATTGTAACGGCAGAGAGGGCTACAAGTTGCGTTGGGATTCGCGGTCGCGCTTGCGGGCTGCCAGCCACTGCCGCCATTTGTAGTCGGCGAACAGGGAAGCAGCAATCAGGACAGCGGCCAGGATGCCGAGAAGAATCTTCACAAAGACTCCCGGGGTGAATGCCCCATCATGCCTGATTCAGCCATTCCCATCCATGCGCTCGGACAAACACCCATGGATGGTGTGGCGAACTTGAGAGGGGCCAGCCTACCGGCCCACAACTATGATCGAGAAGCTACCGGGAACAATCGCTGGCCGGGGCCGTGGATTCTCGGGCGTGGCAGCGGGCCGCGGCCCGAACTCGGCGGTGACCAGGTAAACCCGGTCGGCGCCCGAATCGTAAGCCATGGTCCGCGCGCCGCGCTGCGTGGCCACGCTTTGGATGGTCTTGTACCCGGGGTTCCCGGCATCCACCACAGACAGAATTCCATCTCCGCTCGATGCGAACGCAAGCTTGGCTGCTGCATTCCATCCCGCGGCGTCCGGCCCGTCGCCGATGGCCGCTGTCGCCAGCAACTTGCCGGAATTGGAGTCAACTACCGCCATCTTCTTGCCGTCGCAGACAGGAAACAACCGTGCGCCGGCTACGTCGAAGGCCAGTCCGCTGGGCGACTCGCAACCCGCCGCCCACGTGGCAGTGAGCGTCTTTGTGTGCGCGTCCAGGCGCACGATTTCGTTCTTGTCTTCAATGTTGTTGAAGATCGTCCCTTTTCCGTCGACTGCGGCAAACTCGGGTTTGCCGGGCAGGGGAACGGTGGCCACTACCTTTTGCGCCGCGGCGTCAATCACTGTCGCGTCCTTGCTGCGGCCGTTGAAGGCCCAGACGGTTTTGGTAGCCGGCTCAAAGATAATTGCGTCGGGGTTGGTCCCCGCTGGAATGGTGGCCACTGTAGCCAGGGTGGCACGGTCAAACACGATCACCGCATTGCCGCCGCCGTCGGAGATGTAGCCGAACTTGCCGGCTGTATCGAGAGCAATACCGTGAGTTCCATGCAGGCCGGTAATTGCGCCTACGGGCTTGCCCGTGGCAGTGTCGATGACTTCAACGCGAGCGCCGTGCGTGACGTAAAGCCGGTGCGCCGGGGGGTCGGCCAGCAAGTAATCCCAGCCGCCGTCGCCGCCCAGCTTCCAGGTGTCAATCACGTGATAAGGCTGCTGCGCGGCGGCCGGACGCGCAACGGCAATGAAGGCACACAAAAGGGCCGCGGCTAAAAAGGCCCCGAGGGAAAGACGAATGCTGCGATGGATTTGCATGGGAGGCTCCGCGTAAATTTCAGCGAATCAGACGTTCTTCGCCGCTGTTGAAGTGTGCCACAGCTGAATTAAATCATGCTGAAGGCTGGTTTGATTGGCTGGCCTGGCTTTCGGCGGCCAGCGGCAGGCAGACAGTTACGGTTGTGCCCTCTCCGGGCCGGCTGGCAATGGAAATGGAACCGCCGGCCCGTTCGGCGATGGCCCTGGCGATGGCCAGACCCAGGCCGGTACCGCCAGTAGTGCGTGTGCGCGATGGATCGCCGCGATAAAAGCGATCGAAGACGTGAGGCAGAACTTCAGGATCGATACCCTCACCATGGTCCTCAATCACCAGGTTGACGACTTCGGAACCTGTTGTGAGATGAGCTTCGACCGTCGAATCGGGCGGGCTGTGCTGAAGGGCATTCAGCAGGAGATTTGAGAGCAGCACAGAGCAGTCTTCTGCCGCGATGGGGACGAAAAACATCCCCGGCGGCGGGGGCGCGGGCACCAGTTGGACGCGGTGAAGGGCGGCAAAGGTCGCCAGTTCGTTCACTGTGAGGCGCAGGCAGTCCGGCAGGTCGGCAGTGGGCTGCGGACCCGGGCTGGATTGAACGCTCTCAAAGCGCGCGAGGGTGAGCATCTTGGCCACGGTCTCTTCCAGACGCTGGCTGTCGGCAAGGCAGCGCTCCAGGCCGGCCATGTACTCCGCCGGGGTGCGCTGCCTCATTCCCAGCAGTTGCAACGATGACTTGATGACGGCAACGCCGGTCTTGAGCTCATGCGCGGCGTCGGAGACAAAAGTCTTCTGTTGCGTGAACGAGCGCTCCAACCGTTCCAGCACGCTTTCAATCGCTTGCGTCAGCGGGGCCAGTTCCGGAGTAAGGTGAGCGCTGGCAGGGGGCGAAAAATACCATGAATCGACCGAGACTCGACCCGCGAGTGCGGCCAGTTGGCGCAAGGGCAGCAGGCCGCGATGCAGCAGCCAGGCGATCAGCGGGCCGGTAACCAGCAGGAGCACAATGCTGCCGCCGGCATAGAACTCGACCGCGCCACGAATGGCATGCCACACGTGCTCTGTGGGCCCGCCATAGACGATGGTCACCTGGCGCAGCTTGCCGCCGCCGCGTTCGCCGGGATCGACGATGCGTGATCCATGAAGCTGGAGCGCCCGGTAGTGGCGGCCGTTGAGCACGATTTTGAAGAAATTGCCATGCGGCGTATTCGATGGCGTCGAAGCAGTGTTGGCCATTCCTGCCCAATTGGGTGAACGGCCCAGCAGGCGGCCGAACTGGTCGTACACCTCGTAAATGTCGTCCGGCGGCAAATGCAGGTCGGCCTGGTTCAGCATCACGTTATCCGCGGCGTCCTCGGCGTCTTGCACTGCGCCCAGAACGGAATCGGCGCGGCCGCGCAGGCTGATGTCGAAAGCCACAAAGTGCGTGTGCCGCTCATAGCCCAGCGAGATCAGAATCACCCCGAGCGAAGAAACCAGTTCCACGGCAAGCACCGCGGCGATGAGCCGGAAGGCAATGGACCGATGCTGGAAGGCGAGCCTCATGATGTCTGCTCCGCCTCGGGAGCCAGGCGATAGCCGCGCCCGCGCATGGTCTCAATGACCGGCTCGGCGTCGGGCACGGCAGCATCGAGTTTTTTGCGCAGGTTGGAAACGTGAGCTTCAATCACGTTTGAATGGTGCTCCCAGTTGAAGTCGTAGAGGTGCTCAAGCAACTCGCGCTTGCTGACCACGGCGCGCGGCCGGTGGATGAGGTACTCGAGAATGCGATACTCGATCGGCGACAGCGCCACCGGGACGCCATTGCGATGTACCGACTGCTCCAGCGTGTTTACCGAAAGGTCGAGCGCGGCCAGTGTCGGGTGTGCGGCGCCTTTTCCGCGGCGGATCAGGGCCTTGGCCCGGGCCAACAGTTCGCCCAGGTCAAAAGGCTTGGCCAGGTAATCGTCGGCGCCGGCGTTGAGCAGTTGGACGATGGAGTCCTTGCCATCCTTCGCGGTGAGCACCAGCACGGGAGTGGAGTCCTGGCGACCGCGCAGGCGCTTCAGCACGCCCAGCCCATCCAGTTTGGGCAGCATCAGGTCGAGAATCACCAAGTCGTAGCTGGCGGCGCAGGCAAAGTCGTCGGCAGCCAGGCCGTCTTCGGCCCAATCCACCGCAAAGCCGGGTCCGTCGCGCAGGGCGGCGGCAAGATTGTCAGCCAGCCGAACCTCATCTTCCACGAGCAGAACACGCATGAGTTTTCAAGTATCTCCAAGATCATTATCCGCGCAGAAGGTTAAGTGAGGCTGAAGGGAGAGTGGCGCGCCTGATTCTCAATTGGCGACCGACTCAGCCTCGAAGCCCTTGCGTCCGATTCCCCGCGGTGGGTATCGTTGTGAAGCAGCTTGTACTTTCTACAGAAAGAGATTCATGGACGTCCTACGACAACTCTTCGTGCAGCGTTTCCGCATGCAGGCTGAAAGCGCGACGCCGCTTCAGGGCCAGCTTGGCGGCTCGGGGCGCGTGATTGTCCGGCTCTCCGGCGGTCAGTTCAGCGCCATTGGAATCCGGTACGACGTGCGCGAGGAGAATGTGGCCTTCCTTGAATTCTCAAAGCATTTCTGGCGCCATGGGCTGCCGGTGCCTGAGATTTACGCGGAGGATCTGAACCAGGGCGCGTACCTGGAAGAGGACCTGGGCGACACCACGCTCTTCGAGTTTCTGGGGCAAAACCGCGACGGCGACACCATCGCTGCGGCGGCGATTGAAGCCTATCGCAAAGTGGTGGCCGTACTGCCGCGCTTTCAGGTAGATGCCGGCCGCGATTTGAATTACAAGGTCTGCTATCCGCGCTCCAGCTTCGACCGCCAATCCATTGCCTGGGATTTGAACTATTTCAAGTATTATTTCCTGCGGCTGGCCGGCATTCCTTTCAACGAGCAGGCGCTGGAGGTTGACTTCAGCCGGCTGACAAAATTCCTGCTCAGCGCCAGTCACGATTATTTCCTTTACCGGGATTTTCAGTCGCGCAATGTGATGCTGCGCGACGGCCATCCGTATTTCCTTGATTACCAGGGCGGCCGCAAAGGCGCGCTGCAATACGACATCGCGTCGCTGCTCTATGACGGCAAGGCCGACTTGCCGCCCCAGTTGCGCCAGGAACTGCTGGACTACTATCTCGATTGTCTTGCCGGGCACGTCGACCTGAAGCGCGATGCGTTCATGGAGCACTACTACGCCTACGTTTACGTGCGCATCCTTCAGGCGCTGGGAGCCTATGGCTTCCGCGGATTCTATGAGCGCAAGGCGCATTTTCTGCAGTCAGTGCCGTATGCCTTGAAGAATCTTCGCTGGTTGGCCGAAAACGTGAAGCTGCCCGTTGCCCTGCCTGCGTTGATGGAGGCTCTCCAGGCCATATCGGCGTCGGAGAAACTGCGGGGGCTGGCCGGTTCAGCGGACGCGTTGAAGGTGCGGGTTTTCAGCTTCAGCTTTCATCGCGAAATGCCCGCCGATCCGTCGGGGAATGGCGGCGGGTTTGTGTTTGACGCCCGCAGCTTGCCGAACCCGGGGCGCCAGGAACAGTTCAAGCAACTCACCGGCAAAGATGCTCCCGTCATTGACTACTTGAGTCAGCAGCCAAGCGTGCATCAATACTTCGCATCGGTTCTGTCTCTGGTGGACGCGAGCGTCAGCCAGTATCAGAGCCGCGGATTCAAAAACCTCATGGTCTCGTTCGGCTGCACCGGCGGCCAGCATCGCTCCGTGTACCTGGCCGAGCAGTTGGCGAAGCATTTGCGCGGCATGAGCGGCGTAGAAGTGGACGTCCGCCATGTCGAGCAAGAGAGATGGCTCAAATGAGAGCGATGATTCTGGCCGCCGGCCTGGGTACGCGCCTGCGGCCGCTCACCGACGATCGCCCCAAAGCGCTGGTAACTGTTGCCGGCCGCACGCTGCTTGAAATCACGCTCTGCCGCTTGCGCAGCTTTGGAGTACGCGAAGTTATCGTCAATACGCATCATTT
Organism: uncultured Acidobacteriaceae bacterium; assembly: GCA_903911925.1. Classification (GTDB taxonomy): domain Bacteria; phylum Acidobacteriota; class Terriglobia; order Terriglobales; family Acidobacteriaceae; genus Telmatobacter. The sequence continues at coordinate 3,228 of CAIWFH010000169.1, read as the reverse complement.
CGGCGGCTTGATTGTCGAGTACCTCGAAGCCAACCACAACTTCGGCATGCACATTGAAATCTCCCGCGAGGATGAATTGCTTGACACCGGCGGCGGCTTGAGGCGGGCGGAACATTTCTTCCTTGAGGCAGGCAGAGATTCGCAACAGCCTTTTATCTTGCACAATGTTGACGTGCTCAGCACAATCGACCTTGCGCAGATGGTTCAATTTCATACCAGCCAAGGCGCCCTGGCCACGCTGGCGGTTCAGGATCGGGAAACTTCGCGGTATCTGCTTTTCGACGAGCAAGGCCTGCTTTGCGGCCGCCGGTACGGGCGCGATGGCGAAGATCAGTTGGCGCTCTCAGCCAGACACGTGCAGCCACTGGCCTTTTCTGGAATCCACATTCTTTCGCCCGGCATCTTCGCGAAGATGGAAGAAGAAGGCGCATTCTCCATTGTCAACGCCTATTTGCGCCTGGCGGCACAGGGAGAGAAGATCGTCGCCTTTCGCGCCGATGAATCCTACTGGCGCGATCTCGGACGGCCTGAAAGCATCCTCCATGCGGCCCAGGATGTCGAGAGCGGTGTGTATTCAATCACCCGATCAATTCTCTGACAAATCAGACGAAGCAGAAGGGCAGTGCATTACCCTTTTAAGTGTGGGCTGCGAGCGGCCCCAGGACGACCACTTGCGCATTGTTCTATCGAACATCGGCACTTTTGGCGACACCAATCCGCTGATTGCGATCGCTCTGGAGTTGAAGCGGCGAGGCCATACGCCGGTGATGGCGCTGCCCGCGGTCTACGCTTCCAAAATTATTCCGCTGGGCCTTGAATTTCACGCGGTCCGGCCAGACATCGACCCCACCAACTCAGCGTTGGTTGAGATGGTCTACGACGTGAAGCACGGCACGGAAACTGGTCTGCGGGATTTTCTCTTTCCCGCGCTGCGCCAGACCTACGACGACCTGCTCGACGCAGCCACCAAACCCGTGCGCGCCGACCTGCTGCTGATTGGCGAGTTGAATTATGCCGGTCCGGTGGTAGCCGACGTCACTGGGATTCCGTGGGCCAGCTATGTGCTTGCCCCGATCTCATTCTTCTCGGCATTCGACCCGCCGGTGCTGCCCATGTATCCGCGTTTGGCGCGGGCTGACAAGGCCGTGCCGGGACTTGGCCGAGTGGTCAAGCGGCTGGCGCGATTTGTGAGCCGCAAGTGGCCCGAACCGATCTACGAACTGCGCCGCGAGTTGGGTCTGGCGAAAGGCGCGAATCCGCTCTTCGACGCAAAGCACTCGCCGTACCTGGTGCTGGCGCTCTTCTCCAAGGTGCTGGGCACCGAACAGAAAGACTGGCCGCCGAATTCGAAGATCACCGGCTTCTGCTACTACGACGCCGACGCAGGCAATGCTACGCTGCCTTCAAACCTGGAAGAGTTCCTCGCGGCCGGCGAGCCTCCAGTGGTGTTTACGCTGGGCTCGGCAGCAGTGCTGGCGGCGGGAGATTTCTACGAGGTTTCAGCCACAGCGGCCATGCGCCTGGGAATTCGCGCGGTACTCTTGATCGGGTCTGATCCGCGCAACCTGCCGCGTCAGGCGCTGCCCGAGACCATCTGCACCGCCGAGTACGCGCCTTACTCCGCGCTGTTCTCGCGCGCGGCCATGGTGGTGCACCAGGGCGGAGTGGGGACGACGGCGCAATGCCTCCGAGCCGGCAAGCCGATGCTGATCATGCCCTACTCGCACGACCAGCCCGACAACGCACGGCGCATGCGCCGGCTGAAGGTGTCGCATACGATTCAACGGAAGAACTATCGCACCGCCCAAGTGGTTCGCAAACTCAAGGCGATGTTGGCCAATCCGAAACTCGGAGAGCAAGCTGAACGCGTGGCGCGCCGGCTGGAAAATGAAAACGGCGTGCGGTCGGCTTGCGATGCGTTGGAAGGGCTTTACCAGAACTCGAAAAAGGCGGGTTGAAGTTCGAGGTTTCCCAGGTCTCAAAATCGAGACCTGGGGCACCCGGCAATTTTGGAAGACTCCTAACTCTGCTAGCAACCAGTCCCGGCTTTCGCCAACGCCTCTTTCAACCCCTTCATGCTGATGCGGGTTGAGGCTTCGGGAGTTCCCGCGCCGTGCCAGTGGGTTTCAAGGCTGACGGCGTAGTGATAGCCGTCGCGCTGTAGAGCCTTTAGTTGTCCCGCCCAATCCACAACGCCCTCACCCACGGGCGCCCACTCCCATTTGCCGTCTGTTTTGCGGATCACATTCTTTGCGTGGCAGTGGCCGATGCGGTGCTTGGGCAGCAGATTGTAGCCGGTTGGGAACGGCACATTGTCAGCAAATGTGGTCGCGTTGCCCGGATCCCAGTTGAGCATGAAATTGGATTCGGGCACTGCCTTGAGCGTGGCAGCGGCTTCTTCGCCGGTGGCCGTGTTGCAGGCCATCTCGTTTTCAAGCAGCAGGATCAGGTTGTGCATTTGGCAGGTGCGCGCTGCCTGGCTCAGCTTGTGATTGATAGCCTCGCGATAGGGCTTCTGGTCTTCAAGCCGCCAGAAGTCGAAGCAGCGGATGCGGTCGGTGGAGAAAGACTTGGCCAGGCCGATGCAGTGCTCGAGCAGCGCGTCCTGCTGCTTGAAGTCGAAGTCGGCGTTGAACTGGTCGCGCTTCGGGCTTTCTTTCGAAAGCGGCGCGCCGGGCCAGTCGGTTTTGAAAAGCGGGCTCGCGATGTCGGTCACGCGCAGGTTGTATTTGGCCAGGATTGCGCGTGCCTGGTCCACCTGGGCCGCGTCGAGCTCGCTGATGTTCTTGTCCCACATGCCGCGCAGTTCGATCCACTGCAATCCGAAGTCGTGCGAGGCGACGTAACAGACGTGGTCGAAGTCCTGGGAGATTTCGTCGTTGATCACCGACAGGCGGAACGGGCAACCGGCGAGCGCTCGTGCGGCGCGTGGCCGGGCCAGCGCGGCTGCCGCTCCCAGGCTGGCGATAAATTCGCGGCGCGATGGGGACATGGGTACCTCCTCAAATCTCAAAGCTGCTTTGGTTCCACTCTGGCTTCGTTTGTCATTGTATGGTGGCGGAGTTGAGACTTCCGGATACTTTTCCTCAGGGGCTAAACAGGCTGCGGAAAAACACCTTGTCTGATGTCGGTCACAGTTTTTTTGCGGGGATTGATTTATCCAAGCAGTATGCGTGGAGACGATCAGCAGCAGGCGGCGATGTTCAGCTATTTAACCTTGGCACAGCG
>CAIWFH010000168.1 GCA_903911925.1 uncultured Acidobacteriaceae bacterium | reverse complement strand
CATCGCAAAGGGCGCTTCAAGGACTGGATCGACCGGTTGCGCCGCATCGAGCAACTGGCGCGGCTTCCTCTGAAGCAATCGCGGGAGTACCTCGAAGAGGGCCACTACGACCAGCCGCCATTGCCATGCCTGCTTGTCTGTTTCAAAGAGCACGACGCCATCGTGGCATGTTTCGACGAAGAGAGCCAGTCGATGCTCGAATGCTCGTCCGAGCCTGCGCTCTGCTCCATCTTCTCGCCAACCAATCCAGACGAAGTGCGCAATGCGATGAGACTCGTTGAACGATTTGTTCGGATCAACGCGGAGCTCTTTGCGCTCGTAGAAGAAATCCATGCCAGGGAGGCTCGCCATGCAGATCCATCTCTCGATCGGGCAGAATCACTGCTTCGAGCTGCGTGAGGCTCTGCTCGTCTACCGCGACCGTCAATCGAGTTTCATCACCAGGCATGGCGTTCAGGTCCAAAAGAGTGGGCCGCCCATGCTCGGTCCGGCACAGCCTCTCACCCTTGCGTTCGTCGAGTCTCTGATGCGTTCGCTCGGCGGCAGCGTCCGGGCCGAGGTATTGCCGGCGAACGTTCTTGCCAAAGCAGATCGCATGATCGTCTGGTGGACTCCGGCGCGACTCCGGCAGATGTTCTACGAGAATGCCGAAGGCAAGGCCTCTGATTTGAACGGCCGCATTTTGCCGCAGCCCCCTCTAGTTTGGAAGGTCGCCAGCGGCGAGTTGAACATTCGGGCGCTTCCCGTAAACAAACGGCCCCAGGCCACGACGACTCTTGCCGTAGCTCCTTTCTGGAATCTCTCGGACGACGGCCGCGTCTGCACCGGCACGATGCGACGGCCTGAGAGCGCAACGGTCGCGGCGATCCCGGCCTGGGAACGCGGCTTTTACGAAAGTGCCTTCACGCACGCAAACGTCGGCCGCCTTACGCGTCACGAGGGCGGATTCGAGGGCCTTTGGGAATCGCTCAAGGGCAAGCGCAGGCGTTTCCCAACCGAGTCATTGATTCAGTTGCCGCAGACGCTCGACCAATTCGTGCGCGGAGAGCAGGGCAATCATGCGCATTGAACATGCACTCTCCCTCCGCGCCGACACGCGCAGACCGATTCGCATTCTCGTCGTCGGAGCCGGCGGCACGGGAAGCGCCATCACGATGGGTCTGCCGTATCTCGACCAGGCGCTGCGCGTATGGGGACGATTCGCAGGGCTTGACGTTCTGCTTATGGACGCCGACACGGTTTCCGAGACCAACTGCATCCGCCAGCCGTTTTCAATCTCTGACACCGGGCAGAACAAGGCGACGGTGCTCGCCAATCGCATCAACCTCTTCTGGGGAACAAGCTGGAGAGCTGAGCCAAGAAACTTCGACGAGCGGACCTTCGAAAGAATTAAGGACACGTCAATCGATTTCCTGATCGGATGCGTGGACAGCCGCGCAGCGCGCAGCACAATCGCGCAGTCGCTTGTCAAATCAAACAACCGCACCGCCTATTGGCTCGATCTTGGCAATAACGCGGCGAGCGGACAGTTCATTCTTGGCCAGCCGTGGAACGCGCGCAACCGGCGTTCGGCGGAAAGGCTGCGCACGGTAAACGAGTTGTATCCGGAGATCGCCGACGTCAAGGCCGGCGAAGACCCGCTTCCGAGTTGCTCGGCTGTCGAGGCTCTCGAACGCCAGGAGCCGTTTATCAATCAGACGCTCGCCGCAAGTGCTCTGACGATGCTTGCGCGCCTCTTACGTTACGGAAAGATCGCGCACCACGGCGGCTTCTTCAATGCTGCGACGGGCAAGGTAACAGCACT
>CAIWFH010000167.1 GCA_903911925.1 uncultured Acidobacteriaceae bacterium | reverse complement strand
GGCTATCAGTTGATTTTGTGCGAAATTTAATTACTAACCGATCACTTTCCTCGTATTACTTTCCAAAAGCAATCTGCTCAAGTTCCGTGATATTCAACTCGAACACATTGGGAGCCACTTCACGAACTGCTCCGCATCGCTTGATTTCAGCCACGATGCGACTCGCTGTTTCCGTGGTAACGCCCAGGAGAGCACCGACATCCTCCCGACCAAATAACTGGCAGCGCGGGCCAACACTGCGGGGTAGCACCAGGAATAATCTCGCCACTCTTTGGCGCGCACTCCCCGTAGATAAATCCCTGAGACACTCCTGTGTACTTAGCATTGACTCGTGCCATTTTTTCATCAATTGTCCTATCAGCTTCGGAGCAAGCTTGACGACAACCTCTTTTGGAATTTTGCAGACTTGGGCCGCCTGCAATACAATGCAAGTATGCTCATATCTCTCAGCTGTCATTGCTTCCAAGCCACTAACATGGCAATGGCTAAGCAGGTTTACGATTCGCTTGGTTCCATCTGCAAGTATCTGCTCAAGCTTTATTAATCCACTTCTCACAGTGTAAAGGTGGTCAGCTCTGTCACCACTCTGGTAAAGGCTGTGGCCGGGAGATAACCAGATGTCCTCGATAGGAACATGGATACCGCTGAAATCTGCAAGCTCCAACTCGGAGAATAGAACCAAGTGTCTGATTGCACAGGTTTCACATGAAGCAAGGCCGTGCCACGCTGCTTGGATATTAGGCTCCTTCATTTGCTACCTTTTCCCCAACGGGGCCATCTTTCCATACACTGTTAGGCATCGGGCACTCCCGTATTAAGTACATTACCGTTGGTCCGCTTTCACCGATCGCTCATGATTCCGCGCCCCCTGGAAATCCCACCCCGACGCTGGGTGTCAGCCACTACATTCACGGCGCGGCGCGGTCAGACACGGCATTGTCCATGCCCAGCGCCATGATATGGTACCTACCCAAGGCGCAACGCAGTGGCCTGACGGAAAGTGGCGTATCCAAGAACAAATTGCGCCAAAAGAATGCGATATGGGGAGCTAACTCGTGAGAATTGCAGTTACGAGCAAGGACTTCAAGAGCGTGACGCCACATGCGGGGAGAGAGCGGAACTTCCTGGTATTCGAAGTCAGCACCGGAGTTCCTCCTCAGTTCATCGAGCCGCGCACCCTTCATCCTGACCTGACCATAGGAGCCTGGAACCTTCGCGGATCGCATCCGCTCGACGACATTGACGTGATAATCACGAAATCGCACAAGGAACACTTCTCCCAACGCGTTGGAAGTCGTGGCATTCTTGCAGTTATATGCCAATCTTCTGATCCCGTTGAAGCCATAACCGTTTTTCTCAGTTCTCCAGGAGCTTTGGAAATGATTGCGGAAGCAAAAACCCGGAAGTCTCCTGAAATAAAGGAAAGCCGGATCGGATTCAGCCGACAAAATCGGCAGATCGGATGCCCGGGCCGCGTTCGCCGTTAATCGTCCTGAAACACGTTAGAGGCCGCTCTTGGAACGTACATGTTCGATAATTGTAGATGG
>CAIWFH010000166.1 GCA_903911925.1 uncultured Acidobacteriaceae bacterium | reverse complement strand
GACCGCCGCTGAAAAGGGCCTCTGGGGCGACAAGCACACCGTCGTCTTCGGCATTCGCACCATCACGCGCGACGCCAACATGGCCTATTGGCTCAACGGCAAGAAAATTTTCGCCAAGGCATCGTGGTTTTCGATTGAGGACTTCTATCGCGCTACACCCACCGCCGAAAGCTACGAACGCGACCTGCGCCTCTTCCGCGATGGCAACTTCAACATGCTGGTCAACTTCACAGTGGTTGAGAAGCCGGAGTTTTACGACCTTTGCGATCGCCTGGGAATTCTCGATGTCGTCGAGCTTCCGTTTTCGCAGTTCGGCCCGCAGCATGTGCTGGATTATGACAATCCGCGCCGCGAGCCTTACCTGAAAGAAGCGAAGTCGGAAGTCAAGCAGATTGTGACTCTGCTGCGTAATCATCCTTCCGTCGTGGAGTGGGCTCCGCTGGCCGAAGCGCATGAGAAAGCGGGCGAGTGGGGCAACGGAGTCGATCAGAAGGCATACGACTCATTCATGGCCGATATGAAGGCCATCATCACCGAGCTCGCCCCGGGCAGCATCTTCCATCCCAGCCTCTGCGATCTGGGCGAGCAGCATTTCTGGACTGCCGCGGCGGGCATGATCTGGTCGCAGGAGAGCTACGGCGATCTGTTCAGCGCCAAGACGGGTTTTGTCTCCGAGTACGGCGGAATTTCGCTATCTTCGTATGAAAACATCGGCAAGTATCTGACCCCGGCGCAGCAGTGGGGCACTACCAACGCAGGGCCGCAGTGGTTCAACATCCCCATTGACACGGCGGCGTACGGCTACCTCACCAGCTTCGACGTGAACGGTCTTTACAGCATGCTCTATCGCACCCAGCGCTACGTTGACAGCGATGTGCGGTCGCTTCCCGAACTTGTGAGCGACACCCAGATCTACCAGGGCTTCATTCTCAACTATGCGGCCCAGGCCTTCCGGCGCAAAAAGTACGATCCCGTCAACGGCATCCGCTCGTGGAACTTCATGGAATTGGGCCCGGGCTTCCGCTTCGGCATTGTGGACTACGACCGCGTTCCCAAAACTGCCTACTGGATGATGAAGCGGACCCAGGCTCCGGTCTCGCTCAGCTTCGCCTACAAGGATTCACTGGATTCGCAGCTTGCCGGGAGCCATTGGTCCGCGCCGGTCTGGCTTATCAATGACACCGATAAGGAAGTGCGCGGCACGGTGCATGCCGAGCTGTTCGCGCCCAGCGGCAAAAGCGTAGCCGCAGCCGATCTTCCCGCAGCGATTGAAGCCGATGGCCGCGCGAGTGTTGGCGATTTCTCGCTCACTCTGCCGCGCGAACCTGGCGTTTATATTCTTCGCGCAACACTCGCTGGCTCCGACGCGGCCAGCGAAACTTCGTTCATCAAGGTCACGCCGCCGGCCTTCTCCGGCGCGCATCGCGTACTGCTGATTGCGCAGCAAAAATACGCCGACCCAATCGCGGCGCTGCTGCGGCCCATGGGTCTTGACGTAGACATCTACGACGAGACCGCAATTGACAAGATGGCCAACGATCTGGCCGATGGCAACGCGCTGCACGCCAAGTACGACGTGATCTGGGTTGGCTCCTTTGAGGCGTTGGCCAAGGTGCTCCCGGCTCAATCGGCCAGGGCGATTGCCGAAGCGGTGAAAGTCGGTACGGGCTTTGTCATCACCGGCGGCGACGGCGGTTTCCACGGTGGCCTTGCTCATGCTTCGGTGGTCGAGGCCACGGCGCTCAATGATCTCCTTCCGGTTGACATCCTGCCGCGCGCCGATCTCGCTCTTGGGCCGCACGGAATGGATGACTCGCTGCCGACGGTGAACCCGATCAAGGAGATCGATGGCGGCAAATCTGAAAGCCTCGACCTGCTTCGCCATTACGGCGTCTCCGGCTTCAACCGCGTCACCGCACGTGCGGGATCGCAAACCGCGTTGACCATCTCCGGCCAGCCGCTACTGGTCAGCGGGATGTATGGATCAGGCAAGACGGTTGCGTTCACGGCTTTCACGCTGCCCGCGGACGACTTCTCCGTTTTCCCGATTGACCAGTACATGATCTACGAGCCTGCGGCGCGGGCTTACTTTGCCGCATTTGCCGACGTGCTGTCGCGCGTCCTTCCAGGCGCTCTGGCCGTAACGCCGAAACTGCTGGCAGCGCACGAGAAGCCACTCTTCCAGATGCTCAAGGAGCAGCCGACGACTGAACTTGCCCTTTCCAAAATGGATGCCGCGGCCGGCCGCTGTCACGTCCGCATCGCGAACAAGGCAGGCTACGCGCACCTGGTTCACATGCGGTACGAGTGGCCCGGCGCCGGCCCCAAGCCCTTCTTGGCAGAGTTCAACGACAACGATTTCGAGTTGATGCCCAACGAAACCAGGGAGATTGAACTCACCTGGCGGACAACAGATCCCAAACAGCAAGTAGCCGGAGCACTCGTTGTCAACGCGGCCAATGCGCCTGAGGTGCGGCTGGCTTTCTAGGGTGGATTAGCTGTTCGAAAAGGGCCCCGCGTGCCCCATCCTCGCCGCGTATTTGCTTTTGCGGCGGGGGTGGGGCCGCTCAGTGTCTGGTTGCAACATGTTGAGAACGCTTTTGAACCCAGTGCCGGTGAATTCCATTACGGAGAAGTTATGCGAATGAAAGGATTTGTTGCTCTCTCGGCTATCTTCACCCTTTGTTTTGCTGCGAGCCTCGCTGCTCAACAGCAAAAACCTGCGCGCGCCGGTGGAGCGAAGGGGATCGTCGCAGCAGCTGTCGATGTGCCGCTCGACGGCAACGACTGGCGGATGGGTTCCTTTGATTTCGACGCGGGCCTCAAGGCCGGCGCGCAGTCTGAGACGTTCAACGACAGCGCTTTCCGCACTGTTGCTGTTCCCGGAGACACGCAGTTGCAGGCCGGCTTCACCGGCAACCAGCGGTGGCTCGATACAAAGGAACTCGTCTCGGTCAACGCGCACGAGTGGTGGTATCGCAAGCACTTTCACGCCGCGCCCAGGGTGGTAGGCACAGTGAGCCGCATCGTCTTTGATGGCTCTGACTACTTCACGACGGCGTGGCTCAACGGGCAGTTACTCGGCACGCATGAGGGAACCTTTACCGGGTTCTCGTTCGATGTGAGCGGCCAACTGAAATACGGCGCGGACAACGTGATTGCGGTGCTGGTGACGCATCCCTGGATGCCCAAGGGGCGCGGCCTTCTTGAATATCTGAACGGCGATCTGAGCATTGCGTACCCGGGCAACGATGTGATGCTCAAAAGGCCGCCTTACTTTATCGACATTAGTTGGGACGCGCTGCCTGCGCAGGGAAATGCAACCTACGACATGGGCATCTGGCGCAACGTTCATCTCCGCACCGAGAGTGTGGTAACCATCAAGGACCTGCATGTCGAGACCAGGTCAATTACATCCGATGGAACCGCGACATTGCACGTTGAGGTGACGCTCGAAAATGCAGGCAAAGAGCCTGTGGCGCGCACCGTGGCGCTGAAACTTGCGCCTGAAAACTTTGAGGGTGCGGCGCAGGATGTGCCCGCACTGGAAATGACGGCAGCGCCAGGCACAACGAGAGCGGAGGCGGAAATCAAAGTGCCCCAGGCAAAGCTGTGGTGGACATGGGATCACGGCCCGCAGAACCTCTACAAGCTTGAGGCCGGCACCGCCGCCGGAAAGACTCTTTGGGGTGACCAGCGTGCAGTGCTCTTTGGTATCCGCACCATCCGGCGCGACACTGACATGGCCTACTGGCTCAACGGCCGGAAGATATTTGTCAAAGCTTCATGGCTGCCCATCACGGATTTCTACCGTTCGACACCCACTCGTCAGGATTACGAACGCGACCTGCGCATCTTTCGCAATGGCAACTTCAACCTGTTGAACATTCTTACGGTGGTTGAGAAACCGGAGTTCTACGATTTATGCGACCGCATGGGAATCCTACTGGTAAAACAGTTGCCGTTCTCGCAGTTCGGCGCATTTCAATTGCTCGACAAGGATGGACCGCGCAAAGAGCCCTTCCTTTCGCAGGCACGGCTTCAGGTTGCCGAGATTATCACCGCGCTCCGCAACCATCCGTCGATCGTTGAATGGGCTCCGCTGGCTGAAGCGCACGAAAAAGCGGGCGAGTGGGTTCATGGCGCCGACCAGCAGGGTTACGACGAATTCATTGCGCAGATGAAGACTATTGTTACTGAACTCGCGCCTGGGGCCGTGTTTCATCCCAGCCTGTGCGACCTGGGCGAGCAGCACTTCTGGAATGCCGCCGCGGGAATGGTTTGGTCAAACGAAACCTACCAGAGTCTCTTCGACGCGAAGACCGGTTTTGTTTCAGAGTATGGCGGCATCTCGATGTCGTCCCATGAAAATCTGGCCAAGTACATGACGCCCGCGCAACTGTGGGGAACGAAGACGAGCTTGCCGCAGTGGTTCAATCTCCCTATCGACGCCACGGCATACGCATACCAAACCAGCTTCGACGCCAACGGCCTGTACAGCATGCTTTATCGCACCAAGCATTTTGTCGACAACGATCCGCGCACGCTGGCCGAACTGGTAACCGATACGCAGATATACCAGGGGTTCGTGTTGAACTATGCGGCGCAATCGTTTCGGCGCAAAAAATACGAGCCCATCAACGGCATCCGCAACTGGGATTTTGTGGAGCTGAATCCCGGTTTCCGGTTTGCCGTTGTGGACTACGATCGAGTTCCCAAGCTGGCTTATTACCTGATGAAGCGCTCGCAAGCGCCGGTGGCCCTGAGCTTCGCCTACAAGGACGCGTTGGAGTCACAACTTGCCGGGAGCCACTGGTCCGCGCCGGTCTGGCTTATCAACGATACCGACAAAGAGATTCGCGGAACCGTACACGCCGAGTTGTTTGCGGCCAGCGGCAAAAGCTTGGCGGCCGCCGATTTCCCGGCATCCATCGCCGCCGACAGCAAGGGTACGGTTGGAGATTTTTCGCTTATTCTTCCGCAAATCCCGGGCGTCTATATCCTGCGCGCCTCGCTTGCCGGATCTGACTCCGCGACTGAAACCGCCTTTATCAAGGTCACCCCGCCGGCCTTCTCCGGCACTCACCGTGTGCTGCTCATCGCGCAATCGAAGTTCGCCGCGCCGATCACCGCGTTGCTCCGCCCCATGGGCCTGGATGTGGACGTCTATGACGAGAATTCGCTTGACGAGATGAGCCGCGATCTTGCCGATGGCGCCGCACTCCACGCGAAATATGACGTGGTCTGGATCGGCTGCTTCGAAGCGCTGGCCAAGGTGCTGCCTGCCGAGTCGGCCAAGGGAATTGCAGAGGCGGTCAAGGCCGGCTCCGGCTTCATCATCACCGGCGGCGACGGCGGCTATCATGGCGGCCTGGGCCACGCGGCTATTGTTGAGGCCACCGCTCTCGATGCGATACTTCCCGTCGAAATCTCCGGACGCGACGACATGGTTCTTGGACCGCATGGGATGAATGACTTGCTTTCAACCCAGAACGTGATTCACGCGATTGCCGCGGGGGATACAGCATCTTCATCGCAAGTTGTCGATCTGCTCCGCGAGCAAGGCGTTTTCGGCTTCAACCGCGTTGCCGCGCGTCCGGGATCGCACACTGAGCTTTCCATCTCCGGTGAGCCGCTGCTCGTTACCGGCGCGTACGGCGCGGGCAAAACGGCTGCGTTTACCGGCTTTACGCTTGCGGCGGAAGACAACTCGCTGCTTCCCATGGATGAGTATTTGACCAACGTGCCGCAAGCGCAGGCCTACTTCGCCGTGTACGTTGAGATGTTGGCTCGGGTTCTTCCCGGCGCTCCAAAAGCCGCGCCGGACTTGCTGGCCGCGCACCAAAAGCCGCTCTTCCAGACGCTCAAAGAGCATCCTCAAACCGAACTCGCCGCAACAAAACTGGACTCGACTCCGGCTGCCGGCCCGCTTACGCAATGCCGCGTTCGCGTTGCCAACAAGGGAGGCTATGCGCACCTGGTCCACATGCGGTTCGAGTGGCCGCAGGCAGGCCCTGCGCCGTACATTGCCGAACTCAGCGACAACGACTTCGAGTTGCTGCCCAACGAGTCCAGGGAGATTGAACTCACCTGGAAGACGACAGCCCAGCAGAAAGCGGCCGGAGCGCTGGTGGTCAACGCAGCCAACGCACCTGAAACGAGGCTTGCTTTCTAAGCCAGTCTTTGCAAGGACTCTTGTTGAGCCTCTGCGGTATCCCATCCTTGCGCAACGAAACTGCGCAAGGATGGGGCACCCGGCATGCGGCTAAACCACTCAGAGCGGGGACTGGGACGTCCGCACTACAAAGAAAGGCAGCCCGCGAGGCATGCGAGCTACCGCAGCAGATCTTCCAGCGCGGTGCTTAGGTCGGTCTTGTCATCGCGGTACTTCACAATCACCGGCGAGTAAAGGCTCAAGCCCCATTCCTGTCCCTTGCCCTTGGTAACCGCGCGCGAGCCGGGCACCACCACAGCATTTTCAGGAATGATTAACGGCAGTTCTGCCGACGTGCGGAGCGTTACGCCGTTCACCAGGTCGAACACCGGCGTTCCCCGCGTGAGAATTGTTCCGGCGGCCAGCACCGCGCCCTTGCGCACAATGGTCCCTTCGTACACGCCGCAGTTGCCCCCCACCAGAACGTCGTCTTCAATCACCACCGGGCTGGCGTTGATTGGTTCCAGCACTCCGCCAATCTGCGCCGCCGCGCTCAGGTGCACGCGACTGCCAATCTGTGCGCACGAGCCCACGAGTGCGTGCGAGTCCACCATGGTGCCCTCGTCCACCCAGGCCCCCACGTTGATGTACATGGGCGGCATGCAAACCACCCCGTTGGCCACATAGGCCCCGGAGCGCACCGATGAGCCGCCGGGAACCACCCGCACCCCGTCGCCGCGGCCGAAATGCCGCACCGGGTAAGTGCTCTTGTCCACAAAACAAAGGCCGGGGGAAGGGAACTCCTCAAAAACACCCAGGCGAAACCCCAGCAGGATGCCCTGCTTGACCCAGGCGTTTACGCGCCATTTGGTGGGTGAGTCCGCGTCGGGCGAGGCGGCTCGCACTTCGCCGCGTTCCAGCGCTGCGCGCAGGGCCAGAAAGGCCGTCATGGCGGCCTGGTCCCCAATGGCGGCCCGTCCCGCTGAAAAATGCAACTCGATTGTGGTTTGCAGTTGGCTGATAGTCATCGAAATCGAGTCTATCAATTTGGGCGGGAGTGATGCGGACTGGGTCGTTTGGGGGAGGAGGTCGTTCTCAGCCAAATGCAATCGGCCCCGCCGGCCCCTTCACCCGCGAAAGCCCGTTCAAGCGCACCGGCTGCAGACGGAAGGAGTCCTTGCCCGCGGGAACCATGGCCAGCGGAATCGAATCCCGGTTGGCCTGGCCGTGCATGTGCTTTGCCTCAAGCCACGAGCACAGCCGGGGATCGTGGATTTCAGGATCGCCCTGCCAGAAATCGGGCCCCAGCCAGCACTGAATCTGCAGATGATCGAGCTGCAACTCAATCACCGCCACGTCTTTCGGAAAGTAGCGCCGGACGTTGCTCGCGCCCACGTGCAGCGCCGTCACTCCGTGTCCTTTGCTCTGCGCCTTTACGACCATACAAGCCTTCTATTCAAAGCCGGATGAGGCAAGTCTAAGGAGGCGGGGATGGGGAGTGCGGCAACTTGTTAATGAAAACCGCAACACACCTTCCGGATTTGAAACCAAATGTGCCGGCGAACAGTTTTGGGAAAGAAGAGCGCGCTCGCTTCCGGTTGCCCGGCACGCCCCGGCCTTCGCATACACTGAGAGAGTTCCGCGGCCTCCCGTGAATCGACTCCCCCGGGCCGCTTTGGGGAAGAATCCTATGAGCAAGCGTGGGCTTTTGGCCCTTGTGTTCGTTGCCTCCGCAACTGCCGCAATCGCCGCGCCGCCTGCCTTCAACACCGAGGCAGCGCGGCTCAACAACCGTGGCGTGGCGCTGATGAGCCAGCAGTCCACCGAGCAGGCAGCCCAGAGCTTCACGGAGGCCTTCAAAAAAGACTCCAGGCTGTATCAGGCAGCCATCAACCAGGGCATCGCGCTGCTCTATCTGCAAAAGACCGACGAGAGCAAGAAAGCTCTGCAGACGGCGCTCGAACTCAACCCCGGAAACCCCCAGGCCTGGTACAACCTAGGCCTTGCCCAGCAGGCCGGTTTTGAACTGGATGCGGCGCTGGCCAGCTTTCAGCAAGCCGTTAAAGCTGATCCCGCCGATGCGGATTCCTATTATTTCGAGGGCGTTTGCCACCAGGAGCTGAAGCAGTTTGACCAGGCCATCGCCGCGTTTCGCAAGGCTCTGGAGATCGACCCGCTGCATGCTTCGGCGCAGTTCGGTCTGGCCCGCGCTTTGCAGCACCAGGGCCAGACGGTCGAGTCAAAGGAGCACTTCAAGCTCTTCCAGCACATGACCAACACCAAGATATCCTCCGCCATCGGGCTGGCCTACGGAGAGCGCGGCCGCTACTCCACCGTCACGCCCGTCGAGGAGCCGGAATCAATCCAGCCGGCCATGATTCCGGTCCATCTTGTTGCGCGGCCATTGCTTGCCCCGGCAGCGAAAGCCGGGATATTCACAACCACTGGCGGCGCATGCATGATGGACGCCACCGGCTCCGGCGCCATGGACCTGGTGCTGATGCAGGCGGGCGAGCAGGCCATCCGCGTGCTGCACCCCAAAGCAGACGGCGCATACGAGGAGTGGGGTGCGGCTGCAGCCGGACTCAAAGCCAAAGGCCATGCCGTGGCCTGTGCCGTCGGCGATTTCGACGGCGATGGCCTGAACGATTTGGCCGTCGCGCTCGACGATGCAGTTCTGCTGTTTCACAACCTGGGCAAGGGGAAATTCGAGAACGTGACGACCGCGGCCGGCCTTGCCCCACGCAACAAGCCATCCGGCATCACGTTTGTTGACTACGATCACGACGGTGACCTCGACCTGTTCCTGACCGGAGCGCCTGTCAAGGCAGGCGACACCTCCAACGTCCTATGGCGCAACAACGGCAACAGCACCTTCACCGAGTGGACCGAGCCTACAGGCCTCGGCGGCACCGGCAATACCGCCGCTGCAATTCTTACCGATTTCAACAGCGACCGCGCCGTTGATCTGGCGATAACCGGCGAGGGGCCTGCACCGCTGCTGTATATCAATCCGCGCGAAGGCAAGTATCCCACCCAGCCGCTCTATGACGCAAAACTCGCGCCCACATCTGGTATCGCCGTCCTCGATTTCAACAAGGATGGCTGGATGGATATCGCCGTCACCCACTCCGGCGCACCCGGCTTGACGCTGTGGCGCAATGTCGCCAGCCCGAACCGCATCGGCCGCCGTTTCGAGCGGGTCGATCTTCCGGTCCAGGATGCTCTGCGCGCATGGGGCGTCACTCCCATCGATATTGACAACGATGGCTGGATCGATTTGGCCGCGATCGTCGAAACCAAAGATGGACCGCGGGTTCGAGTCTTCCGCAATCGCGGCGACGGCAACTTTGAGGATGTCAGCCGCGCTCTCGGCCTCGACGCAGTTGTTCTTCAAGCTCCCCGCGGTCTCATCGCCGCCGAAGGCGACGGCGCGCCAGACCTGATCGCGACTCAACTGAACGCGCCGCCTGTGCTGCTGCACAACGTCGGCGGCAACAAGAACCGCATGGTGCGCCTTGACCTCTCGGGCTTTGCCGACAACAAAACCGCGCTCGGCGTCAGCGTTGAAATCTTCGCAAACGGCCACTGGCAAAAGTGGGAAATGGCCGGCGCATCCGGCTACCAGACGCAAAACCCTCCTCAAATTCTCGCCGGACTTGGCAAGGCGGAGAGCGTTGAACTGCTGCGCATTCTGTGGCCCACTGGCGTGCTGCAGGACGAGATCGACCTGCCCCACACGCCGGTCATCGCCATGAAAGAAGCCGACCGCCGTGGCAGTTCCTGCCCGGTGCTGTTCGCATGGGACGGCCACAAGTACAAGTTGGTCACCGACGTCATCGGCGCGGCGGTTGTCGGCCACTGGTTCACGCCCGCCCGCCGCAACGTCTCCCGCCCCGAGGAATGGATCAAGGTCGAGGGCTCGATGCTCGCGCCCGTCAACGGCAAGCTCAGCCTGCGCTTCATCGAGCCCATGGAAGAGGTGAACTATGTTGACCAGTTGCGGCTGGTCGCCATCGATCATCCTGACAATGTAGAGGTCAATCCCGACGAGCGCTTCCTCGACGATCCTCCCTTTGCTTCAGGCCGCGTAATCGCCAGCGCAAGCACGCGGCTGCCGCTGGCCGCGACTGACGGACAGGGCCGCGACGTGCTGGCCGCTCTCAGCCGCCGCGACCATCAATTTGCCGGCGGATTTACGCCGCTGCCCTATGACGGCTTTGCCAATTCGCACGCCCTGACGCTCGATCTGGGCTCTATGGACGCGCGCGCCCCGCTGCGCCTGCTCATGACCGGCTACGTAAACTACTTCAGCGCGACATCCCTCTACGCCGCGTGGCAGGCGGGCATCAAGCCTGTCTCGCCGTATGTTGAAGCGGAACTGCCAAATGGCACATGGCAGCGCGTTTTGGGAGATGCCGGCTTCCCGGCAGGCCTGCAGCGCACCATCGTCGTCGACCTCACCGGCAAGCTGCCCGCAGGCACGCGCCGCATTCGCCTGGTCACCAATTTGGAGATTTACTGGGACCAGGTGCTGATCGATCAAAGCTCCGGTGCCGAGGCGCGTACAGCCGAACTGCCGCTGTCTCTGGCCACGCTCCACTTCCGCGGCTACCCCACGCAGATTGAGGGCGCCAGTCCCGGCGATCTCGACTACGACTACGACCGCGTCTCGCTCACCGGTCCCTTCCAGCACCAGCGCGGAAACTACACCCGCATGGGCAGCGTGACTGAGTTGGTGAAGGGCATCGACGACCGCTTCGCCATCTTCGGCAGCGGCGAAGAGATTGCCGCCGAGTTTGACGCAGCAAAGCTTCCCGCCCTGCCCTCAGGCTGGACCCGCGACTATTTCTTCTACGCCAACGGCTACGTCAAAGACATGGATTGGTGGGACGGCTCGCCCTTCACCGTGGCGCAACTGCCCTTCCACGCGATGAGCACCTACCCTTACCCCGACTCTGAGGAGGTTCCGCAGGATGCAGGCTCCCTCGACTACCAGTTGAACTGGAACACGCGCTGGGACTCCGGCGGCCACGTCCACACCTACAGGTTCCTCTACCGTCTGCTGCCATCAACCCCGGCCGACGACCAGCCTTCATCAACCGCGCCACAGCAGCCATGATCTCCATATCTCGCACGACTGCTGGGTGCCCCAGGTCTGGATTTTCAGACCTGGGAAACCACGAATTTTAATAGGCTGGGTGCCCCATCCTTGCGCGTACTTTGCGCAAGGGTGGGAAACCACGACCCTCAACCCGCCCCATTCGACCTAGCCACCAACCTCAGCTCAAGGCCTACCGCCCGTGAACGAACCCGTCCTCAAATCCGCAATCGACCAGCTTGAACTCCTCGGCGCCGGCCAGATTTCCATCCCCGAACTAGCCGAGGTCCACATCCAACAGATCGAGCGGCTCAACCCCCAGCTAAACGCCTTCGCCGACTTCGACTCCGGCTGCGTCCGCGCCGAAGCGCAGCGGCTCCAGGCCGTGAAGACCGGGCGCGGCCCCCTGCACGGCCTGCCCGTCACCGTAAAATCCTCCATCGCCACCGCCGGCTATCTCTGCGAAATCGGCAGCCTGCTCCACAAAGGCGATGTCCCCACCGAAGATGCGGTGGTAGTCTCCCGCCTGCGCGCAGCTGGAGCGCTGATTCTGGGCACCACCAACTGCCCCGAATTCCTCATGGCCTACGAATCCGCCAACCTGCTCCACGGCCGCGTTTCCAACCCTTGGGACCTGGACCGATCGCCCGGCGGCTCCAGCGGCGGCGAGTCGGCGGCCATCGCAGCCGGCCTGTCAGCATGCGGACTGGGCTCCGACAGCGGCGGCTCTGTCCGCGTCCCGGCGCACTTCACCGGCATCTGCTCGCTCAAGCCCACCCCCGGCCGCATCCCTGGCCGCGGCCACCTGCCACCGTGCGTGGGCCCGTTCTCCACCCTCGGCGCCATCGGCCCTATGGCCCGCACCATGGCCGACGTGACCCTGCTCTTCCGCATCCTCAGTGGCCAGGACCCCTGCGACCCCGCCAGCCCCCCTGTCCCGCTCAGCCATCCCACACCGGAAGGCCTCCGCGCCAACACCATCGGCTTTTTTGAGGACGATGGCCTCGTCCCCGTCACACCGGAGACGCGCGCCGCGGTCAACACCGCCGCCGCCGCACTCAGCAACGCCGGTTTTTGCGTCGAGCCCTTCCTCCCCCAGACCCTAGAACCCCTGCGCCAATTGTGGTGGAAGCTCTTCGTTCAGTGCGGCGCCATGTTCTACGCTCCGGAGATCAGGGGCCGCGAGAACCAGCTCAGCCCTATCTTTAATGAATTCCTCGGCATAGCCGCCTCCGTCCCGCCGCTAACGGCCACCGAACTGCTCGACGCATGGGCCGAACTCGACCTGCTCCGCTCCAAAACCCTGGCCGAAATGTCGGGACACCCCGTCCTCCTCTGCCCGGTTGCCAGCATCCCCGCCTTCCGACATGGCGAGCGCTCGTGGACCGTTGAAGGCCAGCCCGTCGCCTATCTCGATGCAGTCCGCCACACCCAATGGTTCAACACGTTAGCCGCGCCAGCCGCCGTCGTTCCCGTGGGCAGTTCACCCGAGGGCCTGCCCATCGGCGTCCAGATCGCCGCCCGCCCCTTCCACGACGAAACCGTTCTCGGCATAGCCGAGATCGTCGATGCCGCCTTTGGCTACCGCCCCCCGCCCATAGCCCTGTCAGTCCCTTAGTCCCTCAGTCCCTGTTCCCCCCATCTCCACCTTTGGGTGGAGGCGCACCACGCCCTCAGCGCGTAGCCTGAAGTTTCCCCAGAACGGAGCGCGGAACGGTGCGCCAGAGTTGGCACGATCAATTCGTCGAATCACCCGATGTGCTGAAGAGCGACCACTGCCAGCAGACCGTGGTCCCCATGCTCGATTTCGCAATCGGCGGCGATGACTTTATCACCATGGCTGGCCCCTGCTCGGTTGAAACCGAGTTCCAGCTCATGGCCACGGCCAACCACGTTCGCCGCGGCGGCGCCCGCATCCTCCGCGGAGGCGCCTTCAAGCCCCGCAGTTCCCCCTACGCATTCCAGGGCCACGGCCTTGATGGCCTCAAGATGCTGGCCCACGCCCGCCAGGAAAGCGGCCTCGCCATCGTCACCGAGGTCATGAGCGAAGAAGACGTTCCGCTTGTGGCCGAGTACGCTGACATTCTCCAGATCGGCTCGCGCAACATGGAGAACTACGCTCTGATTGAAGCCGCGGCGCGCTCCGGCCGCCCCATCCTGCTCAAGCGCGGCATGGTGGCCACCATCGCCGACCTGCTGCGCTCAGCGCAGTTGGTGCTCGACAACGGCAACCCAAACGTCATCCTCTGCGAGCGCGGCATCCGGACTTTTGAAACCGCCCTGCGCAACACCTTTGACGTGGCCGCAATCGCCCTGCTCAAGCAGATTTCGCACCTGCCCATCATTGCCGACCCCAGCCACGCCGCAGGACATAGCGACCTGGTGCCCTCGCTTGCTCGCATCGCCGTTGCCGCTGGAGCCGATGGCCTGATCGTTGAAGTTCATCCCAATCCGGAGAAGGCCTGGAGCGACGGCGAACAATCGCTCGACTTTGCCGGGTTCGACGCCATGATGCGCTCCATCAAGCCTTATCTCGCGCTGCGCGAACCGGTCCTTCCATACCGCGGGGCAACCGCCGTGCGGGCCATGGAGGCCGTGGGATGAGATTTCCGGCCAGGATGTTGGCGGCCGCCGCGCTGTTCCTCGCATCTCTTCCGGTTGGCGGCCTTTCATCTAGCGCCGTCAAAGCCGACATCATTGTCACCGCCGCGCCGGTGTATGAACCTCTGGCTGCTCTCACCGGCGGTGAACGCTTTCCTAAAGGCGCGCAGCTCCTTTTAGTCCATGACGGCAAAGCCGAACCGCTGGTCACTGGATTGGCCGCCAGCGCCGACGCCAATGTCTCCTTTGACGGAAAGACGGTTCTCTTCGCAGGCAAGCAGGCTGCCACCGATCCGTGGCAGATATGGGAACTCACTCTAGCCACCCATGCCGTCCGCAAGGTGTTAGCCACCGAAACCGACGCCATTCGCCCGCTCTATCTGCCCGGCCTTCTGCCGGAGGGCCGCCTGGTCTATGCTCGCCGCGGACCGCAGGGTTTTCAGCTTGAGACCGCAAGAGCCAGCGAAGCGCCGCCGTCCTACGCATCGGTCGATACCACTCCGGCGATCATCCAAATCACATTTTTGCCCGGCAGCGCGATTCCCGCCGACGTGCTCGCCGATGGCCGCATCCTTTTTGAAGCCGGATTCCCGCTCGGCTCCAATAGCGAGGGTCACCCTACTGCCGAACTCTTTCTGGTCTACTCCGACGGCTCGGGCGTCGAGTCTTACCGCTGCGATCACGGCTCGGCCCGCTGGGGCGGCAAGCAGTTAACATCCGGCGACGTAGTTTTCACACACGGGGCCACCTTGGTCCGCTTCACATCGCCTCTCGCCCATGAGGCCCCCATCGCCGCGCCTCACGCCGACTTCGCAGGCGCAATTGCCGAAACCGCCTCCGGCGAGTGGCTGGTCAGCGCGCGTGCAAATGCCAGCGCCCGCTTCGCGCTCAAGTTCTGGAAGCCGGGAACGCCGGGGCTTATATCTCTTCTCGCTGAACCCGGCAAAGATATTGTTGAGCCTGTCCTGGTAACCCCGCGCCACCGCCCCAATCGCCATCCCTCCGGCCTGCATGACTGGAGCTATGCCAACCTCATGGCTCTCGATGCGCGCCTTTCCCGTGCCGGCGATCTCAAGTCGACTCCTGCGTCGGTTCAACTTGAAACACAAGACGCCCAGGGCCACGCCGTAGTCACCGGCACGACGCCAGTCGATCCCGACGGATCTTTTTTTGTGAAGGTTCCTGGCGACAAGCCGATCCGTTTTGCCTTGCTCGACGAAAAAGGCGCGGTGGTTCGCCAGGAGCAAGGCTGGTTCTACATTCGCCGCGGCGAGCAGCGCATCTGCACCGGCTGCCACACCGGCCCCGAGCGCGCCTCAGAAAATCGCGTTCCCGCCGTGCTGATGCGCACCACCACCCCCGTCGACCTTACCGGCGTAACTCCGGCTGACGCCGCGCAACCAAAAGCGCCGGGAGGCAAATAATATGAGGTCCAGCTTTCTTCTTCTATTTACAACAGCGTTGATCGCCGGTGCACAAACTGCGCCAGAGGTAGCAAAGGCGCCGTCTGCCAAAGCACATGTTCCAGCAATACAATTTGAAGACGCCACCGACAAATCCGGCATCAACTTCACCCACAGCTTCGGTTCCCGCCAATTAGGTTCGCTGCTTGAGGGCACCGGTGCAGGATGCATCTGGCTGGACTACAACAACGATGGCCTGCCCGACCTCTACGTCGTCAATGGCCGCCCGCTCGACGACTCGATGCATCCGTATCCACTGAAAGAGAAGCCCTCGCCGCTGCCCCACAACCATCTCTATCGCAACGACGGCAACGGCCGCTTCACCGATGTCACCGACAAGGCCGGCCTCAATCCCGAGATGTACTCCATCGCGGTCACCGCTGCCGACTACGATAATGACGGTTTCGTCGATCTTCTCGTCACCGGCTACGGCAAAACCATCCTCTATCACAACGACGGCAACGGCCACTTTACCGACGTCTCGGCCAAGACCGGCATCAAGGTGGACGGATGGGCCATCAGTTCCACCTGGCTCGACTACGACAAGGACGGATGCGTCGACCTCTTCGTCGGCCGCTACGTCAAGTTCGATCCCAAGTACCGCGCCTTCTACGCTGCCGACAACTACCCCGGCCCGCTTGACTACGAAGGCGAAACCAACAAACTCTACCACAACAACTGCGACGGGACATTTACAGACGTCAGCGAGAAATCTGGCATCGCCGCATTCGTAGGCCGCACCATGGGTGTGACGGCCGCGGACTTCGACAACGATGGCTGGGACGACATCTACGTTGCCAACGACCGCACGGAAAACTTCCTCTTCCGCAACAAGCACGACGGCACGTTTGAAGAAATCGGCAACGATTCCGGCACCGCCTTCGGCCAGAACGGCGAGTCAACCTCATCCATGGGCCCGGTATTCGCTGACTTGGAGGGCCGCGGCGTGCTCGACCTCTGGGTCACCGACGGCCACTACAACCGCCTGTTGCATAACACCACAAAGCTGAGTTTTGACGACATCGGCGCGGCCACTGGCGTCTCGCAGACCAACGCGCAATACGTCAGCTGGGGCACCGGCGTCTATGACTTCGACAACGACGGCCTGGCAGACATTCTGATTTTCCACGGCGGCCTCATTCACCTCTACCCGCAAGAGCACACCCTTTTCCGCGGCCTCGGCAACAGCAAATTCGCCGACGTCTCCCGCGATGCCGGCCCGGTGCTCAGCGTGCGCACCACGGCGCGCGGCGCCTGCTTTGCCGACTACGACAACGACGGCAAGGTCGATGCCTTTGTCGTCAATCTCGGCGCCAGGGGGACGCTTGTTCACAACGTCACCGCCAACACCGGCCACTGGATCGCCATCAAACTCGTCGGCGCAAAAAGCAATCGCGATGGCATTGGCGCGCGCGTTGAACTCTTCGCCGCGGGCAAGCGCCAGACCGCCGAGCGCGTTGCGGCTTCAGGCTATCTCTCGCAAGACGACAGCCGCTTGCACTTCGGCCTCGGCGCAGCAACCACTGTCGACAAGCTCATCGTTCACTGGCCCAGCGGCAAAGAGCAGACACTTGAAAAACTCCTCGTGGACAAAGTGCTCATTGTGGAGGAGCCGAAGTGACGGGTCGCAACAAAATCGGAATGCATGCCGCTGCCGTGGGGTTTGCGTTGCTGGCGGCTGTGTTCTTCGCTATTGCGCTGATGCCCGGCCGTCCGGTTCGGGCTGTCGAGCGCGACACCGCGTCGGATTTGCTGGACTACGCTTCTCCTCTTGAACTGTTGTTCTCCCCCGATGGCAAGCGCCTTTACGTGCTCTGCCAGCAGAGCAATGAGATCCGCGTCTTCGATGCAGCCACCTATGCAGTCATCAATAACATCGCCGTTGGCCGCACTCCGCGGGGCTTCGCGCTCTCGCCCTCCGGCGACCGCCTCTTCGTCGCCAACTCATGGGACGACACTCTATCGGTGATCGACACGGCAAAGCTCTCCGTCATCGCCACCTGGCCGGTAGGTGCGGAGCCTTCCGGCGTGGTTGAAGACCGCGTTGCCAAACATCTCTTCGTCGCCAACCGCATCTCTAACGACATTGCCGTGCTCGACGCGCTTACCGGCGAAGAGCAGAAGCGCCTGCTTGGCGGTCGCGGAGCGAGCTACCTCACGCTATCGCCGGATGGCGCGCGCATCTACGCAACGCATATTTATCCCAATCCGTCGCCGCTCCGCACCGGGCTTGAAAATCGCACCGTGCCCGAGTCTGAGATCACGGTCATCGATGCAGCCCGCGCCGTGGTTCTCGATCGCATCCCACTGCACTCCGTCGCCGGCGTCTTTCATCTCGCATTCTCCAACGACGGCCGCCTCGGGGTTGTTGCCGAGTACCATCCCAAGAACCTGGTGCCGCTGGCGCATCTCGAGCACGGCGGCGCATTCGCGCACACGCTCACACTCTTCGGCGCAGATATCGGCAAGCCCATCGAAGTTCCGCTGGATGAACTGGAGCGCTACGCCGCACAACCTTTTGGCGTGGCTATCGCGCCGGACAAGTCGCGGATCTACGTCACCTGCGGCGGTTCGGAGATGGTCACCGTCATTGACGTCCCTCGCCTCATGCGCTTTATTCACACGCACGCAGGTCCCTACGTCCAGGACCTCTCGGCCAGTTCGAACTATGTTGTCGCCCACATCCCGGTCGGCCGCAATCCGCGCGGCCTAGCGCTCACCCGCGATGGCCGTAAGCTCCTCGTCGCCAATCGGCTTGACGACACCATCAGCGTGATCGATTCGCGCACCCTCCGCGTCGCTTCAACCATTACTATGGCCGGGCCCAAAACTGTCTCCGTCCTGCGCCGCGGCGAGCAGACTTTCTATACGGCGCGCCAGTCTTTTCAGGGGCAGATAGGTTGTGCCACCTGCCATATCGACTCCACCTTTGACGGACTCACATGGGATCTCGAACCCGACGGATTCGGCCGCGATGTAGTAGACAACAAACTGCTTGAAGGCGTGAAAGACACCGAGCCTTACAAGTGGAACGGCGGCAACCCCAACCTGCCCACCGAGTGCGGTCCGCGCACCGAGAAGTACTTTTGGCGCTCGCAGAATTACAGCGACCTTACCCTGACTGATCTGGTCGTCTACGTGCGCAGCATGCCCACGCGGCCCAACCGCTTTAGGCTGCCCGGCGGCGAATTGACCCCGGCGCAGGAGCGCGGCCTGGCCCTCTTCTCGCGTACAGTGGATAAGTTTGGCAAGCCCATCGCCGAATCGAACCGCTGCTCCTTCTGCCACAGCGGTCCCAAGGGCACCAATCAGAAACTCTCTGACGTGGGCACGCGCAAGGCCACTGACAATGCAGGCCTACTGAAGGCGGCGCCGCTCACCAACATCGCGCTCACAGCGCCTTTCCTGCATGACGGCTCGGCGCGCACGCTTGAAGAAATCTGGACCGTCTATAACCCCGACGACAAGCACGGCCGCACCAACGACCTGACCAAGGACGAACTCAACGACCTGATTGAGTACTTGAGGACGCGATGAAAAAGCTGTGCATGATTACGATGCTTCTGTTGGCTGCTTCGCTGGCCTTTGCCGCGCCGCCTGCTTCTGTTCCGCACAAGCCTAAAGCCGCGCAAGCGGCTTCTGCCGCACCGCAGGTGCCGCAGGAGCTGCCGCGGTTCCGCTTTGAAAACTTCACCACCGCCAACGGCCTGCCCGATAATCACGTGTATTCCGTTCTCGTCGATGGTGACCGCATCTGGGCCGGCACGGAAAACGGTCTCGCCGTCTACGAGAATCACGCCTGGAAGACCTACACCACCAAGGACGGACTCGCGCATCGCGCCGTGCTCTCGCTAGCTCTCGACAAGCGCACCGGCGACGTGTGGGCCGGAACCATGGCTGGCCTTAGCCGCATCTCCGGCGGACGCATCGACACGTTTACGCAGTTGAACTCCGGCCTCAGCAACGATGTGGTCTACGGCGTCTCCGTCGATGGCGAGGACGTGTGGGTAGCCACCGCTGCCGGCGCCTGCCGTCTCAATCTCAAGACCGGCCAGTGGGCGCTCTACAACGAGCGCAACACGCCCATGGCTGAAATCTGGGTTTACGCAGTCGCCGCCGCGCCCACCAAAGTTTACCTCGCAGTTTGGGGCAGCGGACTTCTCGAGTACGACCAGAAGACCGGCCGCTGGGACAAGTACGACGATCCTGACGGCGAAACTGAAATGGTGCTGTTCAAGGATCAGGGGTTAATCCACGAGATTGTCACTTCAGTCAGTTTTGTTGACAATATTGTCTGGGCGGCCACTTACTTTGGCGGCAGCCGCTATGACGGCCGCTACTGGCATAATTTTTTGACCAAGGACAGTGGGCTTCCCTCGAACTTTATCAATACCATCAAGGGCGTTGACGGAAACCGCGCCTGGTTCGGCACTGACAAAGGTCTGGCTTATTACGACGGCGTCAACTGGGCCGTCTATCGTCCATCGCTCACCTCCGGCAAGCCGGAGATGACCGTACGCGACGCACAAGGTAACGTTTCGCCGGTAGCAGTCACCACCGCGCCGGCCCACAATTACGTACTCGGCATCGACTTTCAAGGCAACGACATTTGGGTGGCCACCGCCAAAGGACTCAGCCACGGAATTCGGCAGCCGTAAGACATCTCGACCATCAGAAAACTGGAGCAATCATCATGAACGCATTTACGGATATTCTCGAAGCTATCGCACACGCGCCCATCGAAAAGCGCGCCATGACCAACCACGGAGTTCTCAACGAGGCCTATGCCTACGCCAAGCCGAGCTCGTTCTCGCGCGGCATGCGTATCGACATCGGCGGCGTCTGCATCCTGCTCATCTCCGGCACTGCCTCCATCGACGAGAACGGCGTCAGCGTCCACATCGGCGATTTTCCGGCACAGTTGAAGCGCACCTTTGACAACATCACCGGCCTGCTCGCCGCAGAGGGCTGCACCTGGCACGACATCGTGCGCACCAGCTGCTACCTGCGCGACATCGACCGCGACTACGACGTCTTCAACGCCGGCCGCACCGCCTTCTTCAAAGAGCAGGGACTCGATCCGCTGCCCGCCTCCACCGGCATCCAGGCGCATCTCTGCCGTCCCGAGCTGCTCATCGAGATTGAAGCCATCGCCATGTTCCGCACCGACAAGCCCAAGGAGTAGTTCGAATGCGCAAGGCATGGTTGCTGGGATGTATGTTGGCTGCAAGCGCCGCGTTGGTTTGCGCGGCGCAGGATGCACGCGTCTGCGAGTGCGGCGCTCACCCGCCCGGACCGGCGCGCGATCGCATCGTCACGCCCTATGCCGGCGAACCCGCCGACCTGAGCCCTTACGCGAAATTCGCCGCGCCCTACGATCTCAACTACGTTCATCCCAACATCTACTCCGGCGCGGGCCGCGACATTCCTGACCCTAAAGACCTGTCTGAAATTCGTATCGGCTTCTTTGGCCCCGTGGCGCCCAATCCGGAGTCCGTCTTCGGTCAGCGCATGCTGCACGGCGCGCAGCTAGCCGTGGAAGAAGCCAATGCCCGCGGCGGCTATGGCGGCAAACCCTTCAAGCTCATGCAGCACAACGACTACGACAACTGGCAGGCCAAGACCGTCTACGGCGAAGACCGCCCTACCGACCCCGCCATCTGGGGTTCGGCGTCGAACGAAGTTGTGAAGATGGTTTACGATGATCGGGACTGGGCCATCTTCGGCTCCATCAGTTCCGAGTCAACGCACATCGCGCTGCGCGTTGCCCTGCGTGCTGAAATTCCCATCGTCAATTCCGCCTCCACCGACCCGACGATTCCCGAAACCTACATCCCCTGGTACTTCACCGACCTGCAGGACGACCGGGTGCAGTGCCTCACCCTGGCCCGCCGCATCTTCACCGATCTCGGCCTCAAGCGCGTGGCAATCCTTCGCGTCAACAGCCGCTATGGGCGCTTCGGCGTTCTCAAACTGCGCGATGCCGCACGGCGTCTCGGCCATCCGATTGTGATTGAACAGAAGTACATGCCGGGCGACATGGATTTCTCGAAGCAATTGAAAGTCATCGCTTCGTCGCGCGCCGATGCCATGGTGCTGTGGGCCGACGAGACCCAGGCCGCGGGAATCCTCAAGCAGATGCGCGCCGCCGGCATGAAGCAACGCGTTTTCGGAGCTTATCGCACCCTCGGCCCGGCCATGTTGAATGAAGCCGGCGCGGCCGCCGAAGGCTTTGAGGCTGTCTTCCCCTACGACCCCACCCGCAACGATCCGCGTTGGCTCAGCTTCAATCAGCGCTTCGAAGCGCGCTTCAGCGAGAAGCCCGAGCAGTTCGCTTCGCTGGCATACGACGCCATGAGCGCGCTGCTCGACTCCATCTGCAAGGCCGGCCTCAATCGCGCCCGCATCCACGACGCGCTGGCCAACATCGAGCACTACGACGGCGTCACCGGCCCCATGGTCTTCGACCCTAACCAGAAAAACGTTGCGCCCATGTACCTCGCTACTGTTCACAACGGCGCAATCACTTATCGCATAGCCACGATGGAAAAGACGCTGGCCGCACCGCAGGTGCCCGCGCAGGCGAGTCCGGTGCCTTACGCCCGGGTCGGCGAAGAAGGCGTAACCTACGCCGGACCCCACTCCAGCAACCTGCCTTCAGGTCCGCTGAGCGTCGTCCTCTTTGGCCCGCGCGCCGCCCAGGTTGCGCAGTCGCCGGAGATGCAGGCCGCCCTGGCGTCCGCTGCCGCAAGCGGCCAGACCTTCACGCTGTTGCCTGTCTCGAGCGATCAGAATTGGGGCGCTGCCTCAACCCAACTCGTTCACGCGCTCATGGACAAGCACGCTCTTGCCATCCTGGCTCTCGATCGCGATGCAGCGCACCTGGCCGAGCAACTGGCGCTCAAGGCCTTCGTCCCCGTCATCGCCCTCAGCAGCGACAAGGCGCTCACCTCTACGAACGTTCCCTGGATCTTCCGCCTGCCCGCCGCCACCACGCCGGCCGCAGCCCTGGGCCTTCTTCAGGCGGCCGCCACTCGCAGCGGACCCAATCCAGAAAAACTTCGCGATGTTCTTGCCTCTGGCGACAATCTCTCCGGCGTAGCCTTCCTCGCCACCGGCGAGCCGCGCGCGCAGTAAAACTCCGCTGTCTGCCTCGTAAAGTATTTCAAATTGAGGAAAGGGTTTCGTTCAAGATCAGGCACGCATGCTGGGCGCCCCATCCTTGGCGCGTCTTTGTTTTTGCGGCAAGGGTGGGATACCACAACCCTCAAATGTCAATTATCGATTCCGCACAACCTCAAACTTGTATCCCAACCGCTTCGAGTTATCGATATACCGGAACCACTCCGGCTGAAATTGATAGAGCGTAGCTCTTCCAATCGCCAGCCTCAGCACGCTTCCCAGCCCGAAGCGTTTGCAATAGACCTTAACCAGTTCTTTTCGTCGTTCCGGATCGGCAATTGCCTCGACCCGTCCCCGCATCTGCACTCCGCAAATCTCTTTCCACCTTTCCGTGTGCCGAAAAACAGAGGCAGCCGCCACCGGGTTTGCTATCAGGTTGGCGCTGTGCGCGCTTTTTGTTGACGAAAGCCAGTAGAGGTTCAGTTCGCCGTCAACAAAGTAAAAGAGCGGCGCAACAGAAGGCGCTCCCAATTGGTCCGTCGTGGCCAGCGCAACGGTAGACTCCGCGCGCAGCAGCTGGCCTATCAATTCAATTCGCTTTGCTTCTGCCTTCGTCATTCAGAATGGGCCACTTCTTCCCCCGCCTTCATGTTAGCTTGGCCCATTAGATCATCTCACCAGTTGGCATCGAGTCAATTCTGCTGTCGATAGCCATCGCCAGCACCTGCACGAACGTGTAGCGCTGGCCTCTTGGCCATCTGTAGCGTGGGCCTCCCGGCCCACGCTTACTCTGCATCGACACGAGAGAGGGCCCAAGAACACCGCCTGAGAATAAGGAGTGCGGCCCCGAAGTCCTTTGCTGGGGACAGCCGGCCACGCTGAAACAGCATCGTAAAAGACCGTAAAAAAGCAAGGCAGCCGGCGAGTCCCGCGAGGCTGTTTTTCCTCGCATCAAGGGAACCCTGCCAGCTGCCGCTTATCGCTGCGGCCAATGGGAGCGCTTCCCATCGCACGCAAGCAAACTTGATCCACACGCTGCCTGAACATCCATAGGATGGGGCCATTTCTGCCCGGCGCTCTGTGACGGCGAGCACCTTCAGCCGTGACTCACGGGCGCGGAATTTCCTTGAAGGGAATGCCGGGCCTTTCACGTACCAAAAAGGGAAGGGGCAGCCCCCCACCGCGGGCTGCCCCTTCCTCACATCTCGACGGTTTTCGGGAGTTATGGCAGGTAGTACCTGAACGACGTCCAGAACATGTTGTCGATGCCCTTCGCGCCGATACCGGAAGCGCCTGACCAGCCCTCGCGCACTGCGTAACCATACTGAATGCTCTGACGCAGGCGGCCGCGGTCGCCCTTGTAGATGTCATACCAGTAGCCGCCGGTGATTTCCTGCACGTTGCGGGTTTGCGCGCCACAGGAGCCGCCGGGAATATAACCCGTCGAACCGCCGCCGTTGTAGCCGGGGTTGCTGTTCGTGTTGCAGGCAGAGTTGGAGAGCAGGCGCGAGCCGTAGCCCTGGGCCGCGTTGCTCGGTGCGCCCCAGTGGCCGCCCCACTTCGCGCCGGCAGCAACCTGCGCGGCCGTCGAAGTAGAGGTGCAGGTAATGACGCCTCCGCTGGTTGAGCAGAAGTCTGCCGAAGGCGCGCCCAGTGAAGTTGTGGTGCCGGCGACGCCGAAGTCCGTACGGCCGGCATAGTCGCCGCCGTAGTTCGCGTAGATGGCGAACCGCGGGGTGGGATTGACCTCGAGCGTAATCAGGCCGCTCAGGTTGTGAATGGGAGCCAGGTTGCCCTTGGCGTCGGCCGTGACGTCGGCCAGCGTGGAGTTGCCGTAGCGGCCCATGCCAGGACCGTAAAGGGCCTTGGCGCCGAAGGTCAGCTTGTTCGCAATGATCGGCACGCGGAAGCTGCCGCCGATACCGCCCAGGATGATGCTGTTCTTGTAGTAACCGGCGGTGGTCAGGGCAGGCGCGACGGCGGCGCCGGTGGCCACATCGGTCAGGTTGCCATAGAGGTTGCCGTTGGTGGTTTCGCCGGGATACACGGTTTCATGCGCGAAGCCGGCGATGCCCAGGATCTCGTAATGACCGAATCCGGGATCGAACGCTGCCTTCACGATGACATCGGGCGCCTGGTTAAACGAGAGAGTCGCGATGTCGGAGCATCCGGTCAGCGTCTTGTAAACCGGTACTGCCACATGCACGGTGTTGCCATCCGAGTCGGTCTGGACCTGGTCCGTGTAATTCACAATCGAGGTCGCCGGCGTGCAGTTGCTGATGGCGGCGTTGTAGTTGCCGCCGTTGGTGCCGGCGCTGCCAAGAACCGCATAGGGCGTATTGCCGGCCAGCGAAGCGGTGTAGAGCAGTTGCGGATTTTCAGCCGCGACGCCGAATGCCGCCTTGGGAAAGGTCTTTGTGACGCGGAAGCCATACTGGCGTGTCCAAACAAAGCCCGCAACGTAATTCGGGTCGATGGTCTGCGGCGTCATGATGTCGCCGGAGAGATTCGAGATACCCTTCTTGTCTTCCGCGGCCAGCGACCACAGTTGGCCGCCCGTAAAACCCCAGCCGCTGTTGGTCGTCGCCTGCGCCCAAACCACGCGCTGGCGAAGGACATAGCTGTTTGACTGGTTGTTGTTCGAGGTGATGCCGGTTCCCAGGAAGTCAGCCTCGTAGTAGCCCTTCAGAGTTCCCCAGCTGGTCTTGCCCTCGGCCATCAACGAAAGTCGCGACTGGCGGGCGCTGCCGAAGAACTCGCTGATGCTGTATGCATCCGCGTGTTCATACGGGATACCGCTGAAGGCGGTGGGAATGTCGCCGCCGGTCGCCTTGGTGCGGTAAACAGTTTCGCCCGCCGCAAACCCGCCCGGTGTCAGCGTGATGCCCTTGTAGTGCAAGGTCGTGGGGTTGGCAATGTCCTTCTTGATCTTGGCCGTCTCGTCGCTCACCGTTGTGGCCAGCGACAGATTGGCGGCCTTCATGTCAGTCACTGTACTCTGCAGCGTGCTCACTGCGGCGGCGTTCTCTGTCTCTGCCTGCTGTCCTTGCGATGCCGCGGCCTGCGCCCTGTCGGCGGCAGCCTGGGCTTGCGCGGCCGCTTCCTGCGCCTGCTTCAACTGCGCGTCCTTGGCGGCCAGGTCGGTCTTCAAGCCGTTGATCTGGCCCTCAAGCTCCTGCTTTAGCTTTTCAATCTGCTCCGCTACTGTTGGCGGCGGAGGTGCTTTTTCCTTTTTGGTCGCAACGTGCTTTTTCGCCGCGGGCTTTGCGTCCTCGGCGTTAGCGTATGAAGCGATGAGACTGGCTGCCAGCATGGCTACCGCGGCAGTTTTGAGTGTCAAATTCATTGGGCCTCTCTTTTCCTCTCGAGTCAGGTTTGGTTCGTGTCTGCGCCCACTTGCTCGTAGGCGCCTCCTGCTCCTGCATCCCCGGAATTGTCATCATCAAGCCGGAACTGGTTCGGGTCGGGATGCAGGGTAAAGATTGAAGTCTGAAATTCGTGGAACGATGCAAGCGGAGATTCCCCCTGGGGCCGCTTCCGATATTCAGCCTCGCAGAGTTTGATGAATATTTGACGAATTCACATGATTTTAATGATGTTAGCGGCCTTGCTTTTATCGCTGGATTCGCAGCAAGGGCAGGCAATCTTTAACAATCCGCTGCGCTTTGGTTTTGAGTGTCAAAAATTTGCTTTGTGTCAGGGCACGACTTCAGTCGTGCCGAAAGCCGCTCGAAAAAAAGGGGTTTTAACCCCTGAGGTTTCACAACTCGGATGCGGCTGCCATTTTTTGAAACAAGCCCTGAAGAACCCGCGACAAAATCCGCACACTCATGGTGCCGCCTCGCCCCCTCTGGTCGCCCTTTTGAGCAGCGAATTTTCGGGGAGGGGGCGGAACACCTCAAGTCTCAGCCGTTAATTCATCTGGTGCCTGGCGCCTGTCCCGCGCTCAGCAAATTGGCCAGCAATCTGTAAGCCCCCGGCACCAGTTCCGGAAGCTGCCGGTAGAGCGCAAAGGCGACATAAACATAAGTGCCTTTACCTGCATGCGCCACCAGCAGGCCGCCGCGCTGCGGATCCTGCCCTTCATCGGCAGTCTCCGTCAGAGCCGCATAGCCCGGGTCCCAGTGATCCATAAAGCCGTGCCCGCGCTCCTCCACCCACCCATCGAAATCGGCTGTTGTAATCGTGTTCGGCCAGGTCAACAGCGGGTCTTTCGCCTCCAGCAGTTTCACGGGCGCGCGCTCGTCCACCACCCGCTCCGGCATGCGTCCGCTCATCGTCAAAGGCAGCGGAGCAGGGAATGTGCCGCTCTGGTATTCCACAATCAGCGTGCCGCCGCGGCGCACAAACTCGTCGAGCCTGCCCTGGTTGGCTGTAAGCTCCGGTCGCGTCGTATAAGCGCGGATGCCGATCACAATCACGTTCCACGCCGACAGATCGCTGCCGGCCACATCTTTCGCCGTCAGCAGATGCGGCGTCACGCCCATTCCTTCCATCGCCTCGGGAACCAGGTCGCCCGGCCCCATCACGTAGCCCACGCGCAGCCCCGGCGCCACTTTCACATCCACCTTCCGCGTCTTTAGCTCGGCCGGCTTGTAGATGTTGTACGGCCGCAGCCCCGCATAGCCCACGCTCTGCCAGCCCGTCTCGTAACTGTGCCCATCGCAGTGCGCCACGGCCTTCACCGCGTAAGCGCCCGTCTGCGCGCCGTCCGTAGTCACTGAAAAAAGAATCGGCTCGGTGTCTCCCGCGCTGTCGCGATGGAACTTCGCCTCGGCTGGCTCCGCCTGCCATCCCGCAGGCAACTTCAAATCAACCGTTCCGTCAGCCGCGCCTTGGGTATGCACTGTCACCTTCACCGGCAGGGCGCTGCCATCAAGAGGGATGATGCGCGCCTCCGGTTCCATGCGCACGCCAACTGCCGGCGTCACCACCAGCGGCTCGTAGATGCCGCCCGGGCCTTGCACCCGCTGCAGCGTCTGAACCACCTGGCCCACGCGAATCGGCAGCCCGTCAAAACTGAACCCCGCCCACGCCGCCTGCGGATACGGCGCAAACGACCGCTCGCGCCACTCCTCTTTCGCGATGTCGTAATAAGGCTGCTCAGTTGAGGGCCGGGTGAAATAAGGCTGCGTCGGCTCGGCGTTTTCGGCCGCATGCACCGTGAAAGAATGGTCGGCGGTAGAACCAGCCGCGCCGCCGCTCTCCTCGCTCTTCCACGGGTCTCCGCTGCTGCTCTCAAGCCAGACCTTGTCGAGTTTCACCTCGGCCGCGGCCTGCGCGGTATGCACCCGTACGTGGAACTCTTCGCCCGGCCGCACACTGCGCGGCATCTCGTCTGCCGACCCGCCCCGGAAGGGCCCGCCGCCTTGCCCGCCGTCCGCGCGTGCCGTGAAGGCGATCAGGTCAAGCCCCAGCAAGTCTTTCAACGCATCCTGGGCCTCTTCGATTTTCTTGTCCAATTCCAGCAGCAGGCTGGCCTTGGCTTGCGCGTCCAGGTCGCTTGCAGCCACCTTGGTGCGCAGGTCCAGCGTCAGCCGGTACACCGGCGTCAGCTTGTACGCGGCAGAGAGCCCGCCTTGCCGCTCAGTTTCAATCCCCTTCAGCCCCGCGCCAATCTCATCCAACCCCTTGATGAGCCACGCCGGCTTATCGCTCTTCACCAGCGCAGCCAGCCCCTCAACCCCGGTGTCGATCTGTACCTTGCCGTTGTGGAACAGGTCCCCGTTCGCGGCCTTCGCGCCGGCTTTCGCCGCGGCCTCCGGGACAACCGCCCAAAGGTGATAGTTTGCCGACCCCGGCCCGCTCAGCGTGGGATTCGCGCCCCCGTTCTGCGACTTCTGCTCGCCCCAGCCCTCGCGCGCAATCTGCATATAGCTGCTCCCCAGCACCGGGTCCCACTGGCCCACCTCTATCGTGACGTCGGTTGAAGGCACGCTCGTAATCCACTCGCCGGTCACATAGTTCTTGAACTTCGCCGGAGCCCACTTGCCCGTCGCGTAATCGAACATGCCTTTCTCGGTCACCGGCGCAAAGGGCACCATGCCATAGACCGCCAGCGGCTGCCACGGCTGCAAACCGTCCTTTAGCTGCTCGGGAAACACCTTCGGGTCCCCGGCCGCCTTGAACACCTCCTGCGCAATCTCGCCCGACACCTGGTGCTGTCCGTGCCCATCCGTGATGGCGCCGATAAAGGTGGCCACAATCACCTGCGGCCGTTCGCGCCGCACCGCCAGCACGGCGTCATAAAGCACCCGGTCGTGGCCCCATTGGGCAAACGCTTCTTCCTGTGTTTTTGAGAAGCCAAAATCCACCTCGGTGCCCCAAAGCTGCTTGGCGCCGTAGTACTCGTCGGCCTTCAAAAGCTCGTTGGTACGGATCACGCCCAGCGCATCGTAAACATCCGCGGTCATGGCGTTCTGCCCGCCCTCGCCCCGGGTCAGAGTGTAGAGAATTGTTCGCACGCCCAGGCCGCGGCTCAGGGTTGTTAGCAGCGCGCCGTCTTCGTCATCGGGATGCGCCACGATCATCATCACGCTGGCCGTAGTCTGTAGGCGCTTCAGGGCCTGCTCGGTCGCAGCCATCCCGCGGTCTTCGGCCAAAGGCAGGGCAACCAACTCCGGCTCGGGCAGAGGAACAGCCTCCGTCCTCTGTTGCGCCGCCATGCGCACGGGGCCCGCCCCAAACAGGAACAGCCCTGCCGCAATCAGCCCCGTAAGGGCCTCACCCACCACCGCTTTGCGAACTCTCATCGAAAGAAACATACTTCCCGTCAGTGTACAATCCGGTGAGCACCAGAGCCTCATGACCCTCGCCTCATCCAGCAGCACGGCAACCCTTCAGCGCCGCATCGGCCTGCGCTCCGCCGTTCTTTTCAACATGCTTGAGATGATCGGCGTCGGCCCCTTCATCACCCTGCCGCTGGTTATCGCGGCCGCAGGCTACCGGCTATCCGTCTGGGCCTGGGTACTGGGCGCGGCCATCGCCGTGGCCGACGGCCTGGTCTGGGCCGAGTTGGGCGCAGCCTTCCCGCAGGCCGGCGGTTCGTACGCGTTCCTCCGGGAGATCTACGGCCCCAAGGGCCCCGGCAATTGGCTCAGCTTTCTCTACGTCTGGCAGTTGAGTTTTACCGCGCCGCTCTCGATAGCTTCCGGCTGCATCGGCCTCTCCAGCTTTCTGGCCTTCTTTTGGCCGGGACTGGAAGCCGCGCCTTTCGCCGCCCTGCCCATGCTGCACTACTCCAATTTCGCAGCTGCCGCGGCCTGCCTGCTGGTTACCGCGCTGCTCTATCGCAACCTCAGTTCCATCACCCGCCTCGCATGGGTACTCTTCGTCGGAGTCCTCGCCGCCATCGCCGGAGTCATCGTCTCCGGCTTTGCCCAGGCCGCGGCCGCCGGAGGCTGGCACATGCCGTCCTCTCCCGCCCTTGCCCTGCCCGCAGCATTGAGCGGGCTGGCCCAGGCCACCCTCATCACCACTTACTGCTACTGGGGCTACTACAACATCTGCTTCCTCGGCGGCGAGGTCCGCCGTCCCGAGCGCACCATTCCCCGCGCCATCCTGCTCTCGGTCCTCTTTGTCTCGGCGTTCTACGTGGCCATGAACCTGGCCGCCCTGCCGGCGCTGCGGGATGCCGCGGTTCACGCCACCCAATCCGCGGTCGTCCGACTGCAGCTTGTGGCCGACATCGCCAACTCCGCCTACGGCCGCTGGGCCGGGTACCTGATGGCCGCACTCATCGTCTGGACCGCCTTTGCCTCGGTCTTTTCGCTCCTGCTCGGCTACTCGCGCGTGCCCTATGCCGCCGCCCGCGACGGCAACTACTTCCGCTACCTGGCCGCCCTGCACCCGAAACACGCCATTCCTCACCGGTCCCTGGTTGCGCTAGGCTTGGTTGCGGCGGCCTTCTGTTTCTTTTCGCTGGCCCAGGTCATCACCATGCTCGTGATTACCCGCATCCTACTCCAGTTCTTCCTTCAACAGGCCGGCGTCATACTGCTCCGCATCCAGCGTCCTGAACTGGAACGGCCCTTCAAGATCCCGCTCTACCCGCTGCCGCCGCTGGTTGCCATCGCCGGATTCGTCTTCATCCTGGCCAACCGGGTCCATGCGCTCGGCGGTCTCGCCGTGGCCGTAGCCATCGCCCTCACCGGCACTGCAATCTATCTGGTCCGCGCCCGCAGCCTGAGTCAGTGGCCCTTCATGCGGCAGGCCAATCGAGAAATCTGAGCTTCAACGCTCCACGCAGCGTAACTTTTTACCTTCCCCAAACGAACTACATGACGTAACCGGTTGTGTTCGTGTCTAATCAGCACAGCCGCCACTTTCCCCGTGCGAGGTCACCCATGCTCATCGGCAAGCCGCCCGATATCCAATCGTCTGAGATCACCTCTCCGGACCAATACGCCCAATACCTCGACCGCCGCCGCTTCCTGCGCGGAGCGGCAGCAGCAGGCGCAGCCGCACTGGGTGTCGCCCGCCTCGCTGAGATATTCGATCCCGGTCTCCGCGCACAGGCCGGGACCAAGCTGGAAACCGTAAAGAGCCCGCTCACCACCACCGGCGAGCCGCTCACCAGCCTTGAAGACATCACCCACTACAACAACTTCTATGAATTCGGCGTAGACAAGGCCGACCCCGCAAAAAACGCCGAAGCCCTCCCCACACGTCCCTGGACCATCCGCGTCGAAGGCAAGGTCAAGACCCCCAAAACCTTTGACATCGAGGCGCTGCTGAAGCTTCGCAGGCTTGAAGAGCGCGTCTATCGCCATCGCTGCGTCGAGGCCTGGAGCATGGTCATCCCCTGGGTCGGCTACTCGCTCTCCGAGTTCATCGACCAGTGCGATCCGCTGCCCAGTGCAAAATACGTCCAGTTCCTCTCCTACTACGACCACAAAGTGGAGAAGTGGGCCTCCGGCCAGGCCATCAGCTGGCCCTACTCAGAAGGCCTCCGCATGGACGAAGCCATGCATCCCCTCACCCTGCTCACCTTCGGCCTCTATGGCCAAGTCCTGCCCAACCAGAACGGCGCCCCCGTCCGCATCGTTGTGCCCTGGAAGTACGGCTTCAAGTCCGCCAAGTCCATCGTTGCCGTGCGCTTCCTCGAAAAGCAGCCGCCCACCACCTGGAACGATCAGGCCGCCAACGAATACGGCTTCTACTCCAACGTCAACCCCAACGTCGACCATCCCCGCTGGAGCCAGAAGGTCGAACGCCGCATCGGTCAGCCCTTCTACTCGCAGCGCCGCACCACCTTGATGTTCAACGGCTACGCCGACCAGGTAGCCTCGCTCTACAACGGCATGGATTTGAAGAGAAACTTCTAAGAACAGGGAACTGGGACTAGGGATTAGGGAACAGGAAAACAGGGTTTAGCGAAAAAGCTGGGTGCCCCAGGTCTCGATTTTGAGACCTGGGATACCACGAATCCCGACAGGCCCCCAGGAAACGCACGTAACTTGGTTCTTCCACAAACCCGCTAACTTGCTAACTCGCTACCACGCGCGCAGCGCGGCCAACTTGCCAAACTATGAAACGACAAACTCTAATCCTGATCAAAACGCTCACCTGGCTGGCCTGCCTGGTGCCGCTGGCCCGCCTCCTCTGGGGCGCCGTCACCAACAACCTCGGCCCCGACCCCATAGCCAACATCACATTCACCACCGGCTCCGCCACGCTCAACCTCCTGACCATCTCGCTGGCCCTCACGCCGGTCCGCCGCCTCATTCCCGAACTCAGCTGGCTGGTCAAGTTCCGCCGCCTCATCGGCCTTTTCGCCTTCTTCTACGCCACGCTGCACTTGGCTACCTACGTCGCGCTCTACGCCGGCTTTGACCTCCACGCCATGGCCGCCGACATCGCCAAGCGCCGCTACATCACCATGGGCCTGGCCGCGTGGCTGCTGCTTCTGCCGCTCGCCGCCACTTCGACCAATTGGGCCATTCGCAAGATGGGCGGCAAAAATTGGAACCGCCTCCACAAACTGGTCTACGTAGCCGCCGTTTGCGGAGTGATTCACTACTGGTGGCAAGTCAAGCCCGGTGTCCTGTCGCCGTTGAGCATCACCCTCATGCTGGCTCTGCTTCTCATCTCCCGCCCCATCTGGA
Source organism: uncultured Acidobacteriaceae bacterium (assembly GCA_903911925.1). GTDB lineage: Bacteria > Acidobacteriota > Terriglobia > Terriglobales > Acidobacteriaceae > Telmatobacter. Next base: position 51,014 of record CAIWFH010000166.1, on the reverse strand, counting down.
CCTGGAACCAGCGTCGCAAACTCCGCCTGCGTGCCGCCTGACGTTGTGAAATCTCCAAGGTGAAGAACATTGGCTTCACAGCTCGCGAAGATATACTCCCTGAAAGGCGCGAAGTGTCAGGGCACGACTTCAGTCGTGCCGAATTCCGCAAGTAAAACGGGGCTTCAGCCCCTGCGGAAATCAGCGGACTCAGTGCTTGGCCGCCGGCTTAACCAACTCGGTAAGCGCAATGGATATATCATCCACGTTGCTCAGCACCGTAACCGGCATCTCCTTGTCTGCATAGTGCCGCTGAGTTTCACCCGGAGCCACATCTCCTGTGTCGGTCGCGCCGGCTATCTGCACGATGAACTTGCCTTCAGGCACGTACTCGAACGAAAAACTGCCATCCCTGGTCAGCGAAGTCTCACGGGCCTGCTCGCGGTCATCGGCATAGAGCAGGCTTGCCTTGCCCTGGCCCACCGGATGGCCGTCGGCAAGGGCGGTTACAGTTCCGGCTATCGAGTGAAGCCCAGAGAGCGGCACGGTGATGTCCACGCCGCTCAGCACTTCTTCCGCATGCAGCTTGACGGTCTTTGAACTCTTCTTGCGCAGCGTGTCTCCCAGGCAAACCCGGCCAGCGGCCTCTTGTTTATCCGATGGCATCAGCGCGCACAGTTGATACTCGCCGCCCGGCAGGTTCGTCAGCGTGAACCGTCCGTGGCCGTCGCTGACCGTGGAAATGTCCCAGTCCCCAAACAGCGCCAGCCCCACTCCGGTCCAGCCGCCCTTTTCTGTTTTGCGGGTTAACTCGAAGTGCATTCCGATGGCCGGGCTTCCGTCGTCAAAAGTTACCGTCCCACTGATCTCTGCGCCGCGCTGCAAGCTCAGCGTCAGGTCGGCGGTGTGGTGCGCGTGGACGGCCACTTCAACCATGTGCTCCTTCCACTGGTTGATGGCCTCAAGCTCCTGTGCGCCGTCACTCTCCAGCGCTCCAACCTGGCTCAGGTCCAACCCGCGCATCGGATCGAGGTAACCCTCCAGCGTGGCAAAGGCGTAGTAGCGGCCGGGTTCCACGGCCTCCAGCCGGAATCGCCCTTCCAGGTCGGTCATGGTGCTCTCGGTGGCCGGCAACGGCACGCCCTTTTCCGCTTTCTCGTCTTTTTTGGGAGCCGCCGACAAGGTCACCGTGGCAAACCGAGCCGGTTTGCCCGTGTCTGCGCAGATCGCAATGCCGGTTACCGTTCCCTTGGTCGGGTCCGGCTTCTTGGCGGGGTGCTTGTCACAGCCGCACAGAGCCAGGCAGAAAAGAGATACGACCCATAGCCAGCGAAATCGTGCCACGCCGAGCCTCCCTCATGTTTCAGGGAATTGTACCGCCGCCCGCGTCACTCGGTGGCAGCTCCGGCAGTGAAGGCACTTGGGGCTAAAAGAGTCCCATAGGCATTTCTTGGGCCCGCGGTGCGCGCTCGTGGCCCTTCAGGTGTGGGTCGCTGACGCCGATGGTGCGATAGAACTCCTGCGCCTGCCGCAGGCTGGGAGCGTTGCCGCCGCCCTCATAGTCCGGATCGGCAAACTGCACCGGATCGTCCTCCCACCAGCAGACCTCGCAATGGCAGAACGTGCCCGGCGGCTCTTCGCCCAGGGTCAGATACCCGCAGCAGGGGCAGGCGAACCCCTGCACTTGTTGCGCGGCATCCGCTTCCGGCTCTGCCGGGAATTCATCTTCGAGGACTTCAATCGTCGGGACACAATCGATCTCGATATCGAATTGCAGCACAGTCTGCATTACCGGGTGAAAGCTCCTGCGGTGCAGCGGCGTCGGTCCCAGCCGCGCCAGGGCAGCCAGGTGTTCCGGCGAACCGTATCCCTTGTGGCTGGCCAGGCCGTAGCCTGGATAAGCACTGTCAAACTCCACCAATAGCCGATCCCGATGCACCTTGGCCAGCACGCTTGCGGCGGCAATTGAAAAGCTGGTGGCGTCGCCCTGAATCACCGCCAGCTGCGGGCAATCCCATTCGATCGTGTCGCGGCCGTCAATCAGCAGGTAGTCCGGGCTCAGGGCCAGTTGTTCCACGGCCAGCCGCATGGCCAGCAGAGATGCCTGGCGAATATTGATGCGGTCAATCGTTTCCGCATCCACCGCGGCAATAGCCCACGCCACGGCATTGGCGCGAATCTCCACGTCCAGCTCGTTGCGCTTCTTTTCGGTGAGTTTTTTCGAGTCGTTCAAGCCATCGAGCCGGCAACCCCTTTGCAGAATCACCGCGGCGGCCACCACCGGCCCAAACAGCGGCCCCCGCCCCACCTCGTCGATCCCCGCAATGCGCATCGCCCCCCGCCTGCGCGCTGCCTTTTCCAGCGTCCATCCGCACACGGGGACTTCAACATGTATTTCTTTGTCTGCGGGTTGGGGCGCCGGAGAACTGGGCATGAACTCAGTATAGGGAGTTAGCTTCAACCCCGGCTAACGCGTCGAAAGCGCCATTGCAACATCGCCAGCCGGGACCATCAACATACATCCGCTAAGCGACCAGCTGGGTGCAATGCGCGCAGCGCCGCGCGGCCAGCGGAATCTCGCTGAGGCACTCGGGGCAGGTCTTGGTTGACGGCGGCGCTACCGGCTCCGGTTTTTTCATGCGGCTCAACAACGCGTTCACCGGCAGCACAACCGCAAAATAAACCACACTGGCGACGATCAGAAATGAGATTGCCGCATTCAAAAAGTTGCCGACCTTGATGTGCCCGCTGCCGATGTTCAGAACGACAGAACTGAAGTCAGGCTTGCCCACCGTTGCGGCAATCAGCGGGTTCAGCACGTCGCCCACCAGCGAAGCGACGATGGAATTGAATGCCGCGCCCAAAATGACGGCCACTGCCAGGTCAACCACGTTGCCGCGCAAAATGAAATCCCGAAATCCCTTCAACATGCAACCTCCGATGATATGCCTGATTTTACGGCCCAGGCGGCCGGTATCTTGCTCATCCTACACGGCAGGCGGGACCCGCCGGAAGGGGGACATCCGATGTGTCCAGGAGTTTTACGGGTAAAGCCACAAAAACAGCGTCAGCACCAGGATCATCAGTTCGGCATAGAGCAGGATGAGCACCCCGGCGCCATAAAGGCTCCATTTGCGGCCCAGGCAGCGGTAGGTCTCCACCATGGCCCAGGACGCCGCGCACACGGCAACCACTTGCCAATTCGATGCGCGCAGCGTGTCGAGCCGTGGAAATCCGGCCAGCCGCATGCTGCCTCCCAGCGCCAGAAGAGCCAGCAGGATGCCGCGAGCCAGCGATCGCCGGCGCAATTGGAAGATGGAGGGGCGAAAGAACACTTGATCCTTGCTCGACCACAACCCTATTCCAGTGGCGGCGCCTCGTACAATAGGAAAGGAAGCCGCACCCCACCCACGAATGGCCGAGACAGACAAAAAAGACACCCCGAAACCTGAACCGGGAAAACCGGGCGACGAAGTCGTCGGCAAAGTCTATGACTCCCGGCTGATGAAGCGGCTGGGCCACTACCTGCGGCCGTACTGGTGGCAGACCTGCATCGCGGCGGTGTCTGTCACGCTCAAGTCGCTCTGCGACGTGACTGGGCCTTACCTGACCATGGTGGCCATTGACCGCTACCTTGCGCCCGCCTTGGGCGCCAAAGTAAATGTCGCCGTCGGCCTCGTCGTCCACAACCTGGGCACCAACAATGGGTTCACGCGCCGTCTCAGCGCCAACCCGGTTTTGGGCATTACCGAGTTGGCTGCCGTCTACCTGGCGGCACTGCTTATCGCGTATCTGTTTGAGTTCATCCAGGTTTACACCATGCAGTGGATCGGGCAGAAACTCATGTTCGATCTGCGCCGCGAAATTTTCCGCCACATGCAGCGCATGCATGTAGGGTTCTTCGACGCCCACCCGGTTGGACGGCTGGTGACGCGGCTGACCTCCGACGTGGACGCCATCAACGACATGTTCACCGCCGGCGTGCTGGCCATCATCGACGACTTCTTCAACCTCGTCCTCATGGCTGCGCTCATGCTCACCATCAACTGGTGGCTTGCGCTGCTCGCCTTCGCCGTCCTGCCGCTCATCTTCATCGTCACCCGCATCTTCCGCGACAGCGTCAGAGAAAGCTACCGCCGCGTGCGCGCAGCCATCGCTCGCATCAACAGCTTTACGCAGGAACACATCAGCGGCATGGCCGTGGTGCAGCTGTTCAACCGTGAAGACCGCGCGTTCAAGGACTTCGAAGCCGTCAACCGCCAGCACATGATCGCCTTCAAAGACACCATTTATGCCTACGCGCTCTATTACCCGGCGGTCGAAATCCTGTCTTCGCTGGCCATCGCGCTGGTCATCTGGCGCGGCGGCTACGGCGTGCTTTCCGGCGCGGTCACCATCGGCGTGCTGAGCATGTTCATCCAGTACTCGCAGCGCTTCTGGCGGCCCATTCAGGATCTCAGCGACAAATACAACATTCTGCAGGCGGCCATGGCGGCCTGCGAACGCATCTTCAAACTGCTCGACACCCAGCCCGAGATTGTTAGCCCCGCCCACCCCGTAGCCGGCGACGGATCGAACCGCATCGAGTTCCAGCATGTCTGGTTCACTTATCAAAAACTGACCGACGAACAGCAGGCGATCATGGATGCCGTGTCCACCGAAGACGGGGCGGCCGCAAAGCTCGCGGCAATTCAGGGCGTCGAGTGGATATTGAAAGACGTCTCCTTCACCGTCGAGCCCGGCCAGACCGTCGCCATCGTGGGCCACACCGGCGCAGGCAAAACCACCCTCACCAGCCTGATGATGCGCTTTTACGACGTCACCGCTGGCCGCATCTTGCTGGACGGTGTCGACCTGCGCGACCAGGACCTGAACGCTCTGCGCAAGCACTTCGCCGTCGTCCTGCAAGACCCGTTCCTCTTCACCGGAACTCTGGCCGACAACATCCGCATGGGCAACGACGCCATCACCGACGAGGGCCTGCGCCAGGCCGCTGAAGACGTCAACGTGCTGGACTTCATCGAGAGCCTTCCCGGCGCCTTCAAGGAGCCGGTGCAGGAGCGCGGCAACTCGCTCTCCACGGGACAGAAGCAACTGGTCAATTTTGCACGCGCGCTGGCCTACAATCCGCGCATCCTAATTCTCGACGAAGCCACTTCAAGCGTGGATACAGATACCGAGCTGCGCATTCGCGGCGCGCTCGAACGCATGGTCGAGGGCCGCACCTCCGTGCTCATCGCTCACCGCCTCTCGACCGTGCAGCGCGCCGAGACCATCCTGGTCATGCACAAAGGCCAGTTGCGCGAGATGGGCACCCACCAGCAACTGCTGGCCCAACGCGGGTTCTACTACAAGCTCTACCAGTTGCAGTACAAGGACCAGGAGGCGAATGCGGTTGCGCTTCCCCTGCAACCCGCCCGTCAATCCACAGTACTTTAGGGCGAACTTCACTTTTCTCTACTGACCGGCAAAATCAACATGGGGTATAGTGTCAGTACGTCCTGGAAGCTTCCCCAGTCTTGCAACGCAAACGGAAAAACATTACCCAGGATGCCGATACTTTTGTTCCGAAAGAAACTGAGCGTATTTTGATTCCGCGGCAAGTCCCTGCGCAGATTCCAAGCCTTGGATACCTGTCAAAACGGCAAGGAGGTTGCAATGAAAATTACCGACACCATTGGATCGGTGCTGAAAAACAAAGGCGAACAGAAAGTGATCTCCATAGCGCCCGAGCAGTCGGTCTACGAAGCGCTTGAAGTCATGGCCCGCCACGATATCGGTGCCTTGCTGGTAACTTCGAACGATCGCCTGGTCGGCATCCTCTCGGAGCGCGACTACGCCCGCAAATGCATCCTGCTGGGCCACCACTCCCACGACACCAGGGTCGGCGAGATCATGACCAGCCCGGTTCTCTTTGTCAGTCCGAAGCACTCGGTGGATGAGTGCATGACCATGATGACCGATCACCATTTCCGCCATCTTCCAGTGCTCAAAGGGGACGAGGTGGTTGGCTTGGTCTCCATCGGCGACCTCGTGAAATGGACCATCTCCGGCCAGGCTCATGCGATTGAGGAGCTTGAGGGCTACATCGCCGGGAATTATCCGGCGTAGCTGCACAAAAGAAAAAGGGCCGCTCCGCATGCGCGGAGCGGCCCTTCCTGTTTGCTGCCCGCCGAAGTTACTTGGCGGAAACCAGCGGCTTGGTGGCGAGAGAACCATCGGCATAGCCCTTGGCGATCTCGGCAATCGTAACCGGCTTGTAGTCGCCTGCATGTCCGGCCTGGCCGAACTGGCTCATGCGCTGGGCCACAACCTTCTGCATGGCCTCGCGGGCCGGCTTCATGTAGTCGCGCGGATCGAACTTCTCCGGGGTCTCCCAGAGAACCTTGCGAATGGCGCCGGTCATGGCCAGCCGGTTGTCGGTGTCCACGTTGACCTTGCGCACGCCGTTGCGGATGCCGAGCTGAATTTCTTCCACCGGCACGCCCCATGTCTCTTTCAGCTTGCCGCCATACTTGTTGACCACGTCCTGCAGGTCCTTGGGAACCGACGAGCTGCCGTGCATCACCAGGTGGGTATTGGGCAGGCGCTTGTGAATGGCCAGCAGCACATCCATCTTCAGCACCGAGCCGTCCGGCTTCTTGGTGAACTTATATGCGCCGTGGCTGGTGCCGATCGCGATGGCCAGCGCGTCAACGCCGGTCAACTCGGCAAACTCCACTGCCTGGTCGGGATCGGTGATGTGCTCAAGGCCCGTGCCGCCGGCGCCGTGGCCGTCTTCAACGCCGCCCAGTACGCCGATTTCGCCTTCAACCGTAACCCCGCGCGCGTGGGCAAACTCCACCACCTTGCGGGTCACTTCAACGTTCTCTTCAAAAGTAGCCGGCGTCTTGCCGTCTTCCTTGAGCGAGCCGTCCATCATCACGCTGGTATAGCCCAGCTCGATGGCGCTCTTGCAGGTCTCAAAGCTGTTGCCGTGGTCCTGGTGCATGGCGATGGGAATCTCGGGATTGAGTTCCGCGGCGGCCAGAATCAGGTGAAAGAGGTAGCGGTCCTGCGCAAACTGGCGCGCGCCGCGGCTGGCCTGGATAATGACCGGCGAATTGGTTTCCTTGGCCGCGCCCATAATGGCCTGGATCTGTTCCATATCGTTGACGTTGAATGCGCCGACGCCGTAACCGCCCTTGGCGGCCTCGTCGAGAAGCTGCCGCATGGAAACTAGAGGCATAATGAATTCTCCTTCTGGTGCTGGCTCCGGCCGGCTCTGCTATTTAAGCCCTTTAGGCTGTGGTGCAGCCGTGAGCGGCGGGAACTGCAATCGTTCTTATCGTAGCAGAAACGCGCAAGCCAAAAGTGTGCCCAAGAGCACAGCAGCACGGCGCGTTTCCATATTTGGCTCTTGCAAATAATGGGAAACAAAGCAAGGGATGCGCTCTTCCTTGCTCCTCGACAACCGGATCCAGGCCCCCCCCGGCCATAATCTACCTTGGATTCCTGTGTCCTGAATCCTCAACGTCTTTCGGTTCGGGGATGCTGAGCGGAGAATCTGCTTTTTGCGTCCATCAATCCAGCATCGAATATCGGACTCGTGCCACCACCTTCACGCGCTTCAATAGGCAGCGCTTCTGAACCGGAGAAAGAAGATGAGAATGATCGTCCGCTTCATCGTGGCACTCGCTGCCCTCTGCCCGTCCACCTTCGCCACCGCGCAAACGCCGGCTTCGCCCTCCGCCAAACAGCCGCCCATGCGCGCGCCCTTCGATATGAAACTGCACCTCGACAAAAGCCCCGAGAAGCCCGAATTCATCCGCCACTTCGACCGGACTCCCTTTATCGAAGATGGCAAAGTCTACGTCTATGCCGGCGAAGTCGTCGGCATCAACGTGACCCTCAAGGACAACCAGATCGTGAGCGTCGCCCATGCGCCCGATTCCGGCTCCAGCGACATCGGCTTCAGCCTCAAGCAGGAGAAGATCAAGGAAGACTTCAACATCATGATGCTGGTCACCCGCAACGGGCTCAAGCGCACCCTCACCTTCGACGCGTCGATGACCCTCCCTGAAGGAAAGGGCTCATTCAAGACCAGCATCACCCCCATCGATCCCGGCCAATCTGGCTACGAGTCCTGGCCCAACCCCATCGTCCGTTTCGTGCTCAGCAACTTCAAACTCACCGACGCCCCAGCATCCGCGCAAAAATGAAAGTGCCTTTTTCGGCGGGCATCTGAACTTCGTTCTTTGCCGATTGCGCAGAAATTCGACCGGTGGGAGTCTTTGTAACAGCCGTGCATCGATGTTGCCGGTCCGCGAATAGAAGCCTGTTGCCCGCCCACACACCCGCCAACCTGCCAACCCGCCAACGCACGCAAAGCGTACGCCAACTAGCCAAAAGAACGACTCCCGGGCCAACTTCTTTTATCCCCGGGACCCTCAACCTGCGCGCCTTTGATTCTCGTATGGGGGCACAAAATCAGTGGCGCCTTTGCGCCTGCGAGGAAACTGGATTTTAGCGCTGACCTGCTGCCGTGCTGGCCGTGCTGACTCGCTCACTAGCCGACTCGCTGCCTTGCTCGCTCGTGTGGAATAATCTCTCCGTGCCCGTCGCCTCCGCCTCACCTCATGATCTGTTCCTCCTGGCCTGCGCGGCAGGAACCGTTCTCCTGCTGCTGATTCTTATCGCCAGGGTCCGTCTGCACCCCTCGCTTGCGCTGGCCGTCGCCGGGTTGACCCTCGGCGTGGTCTCGGGCATGCCGCTCCGCCAGGTTCCGCTCTCCTTCGCCGCCGGAGTGGGCAACATGATGGGCCACATCGCCATTGTGCTGGGCATGGGCGCCATCCTGGGCAAGCTGCTTTCGGCATCCGGTGGCGCCACCGCGCTGGGCGAATTCCTCTTTGAGCGCTGCGGCCCCATCGGCCTGCCCTGGGCCCTCATGGGAATGGGCATCGTCGTCGGCATGCCGGTCTTTCTTGAGGTCGGCCTGGTCCTGCTCATGCCGGTCATCGCCGCTGCCGCTCGCCGCAGCGGACGCCCCCCCATCCTGGTCGGCATTCCCGTCCTCGCCGGGCTCTCCATCGTGCATGCCACCCTGCCGCCGCACCCAGCGGCCATGCTGGCGGCCACCGCCTACCACGCCGACCTAGGCAAGACCATCGTCTGGGGCCTGATCGTCGGCCTCCCCGCTGCTGCCGTTGCCGGCCCCATCCTCACCTGGTTCCTGCTCCGCCAGTGGAAGAAGCACAAGCACTGGCTCCCCGCTGTCGGCGAACGCGCGCCGCTGTTTGGCCCCAGCGCCCGTGAAGATTCAGCCGCCCTTGCCGCCGAGGAAGCCATAGCAGACCGCGCCGCCAGCCCGGTCCCCACACCCGTCGGACCCATCCGCGCGGTCATCGCCATCCTCATGCCGGTAGCGCTCATCTGCCTGGGCAGTTGGGCCGATGCCCTGACCGCTCCCGGTAGCACGCCCAACCTGATTTTGCACTTCGTGGGCAGCGCCGACATTGCCATGCTCCTGGCTGTTCTCGTCGCCATGATCATGCTCGGCGGCCACATCCAGACCGGCCGTCACCACGGAACGGAGATGCTGCGCAAGCTCACCGCCGACTCCTTCGAGCCTATCGCCGGCGTCTTCGTCATCCTCGCTGCTGCCGGCGGCCTCAGCGGCGTGCTGCGCGACTCCGGCGCCGCCCAGGCCACCGTGGGACTCGCATTGGGCGCGCACATGCCTGCCCTGGTGCTGGCCTGGACGCTGGCCGCCGTGGTGCGCATCTCCATGGGTTCGGCTACAGTGGCCATGGCCGTGGCCTCCGGCATCCTCGCCCCCATCGCCGGACACAGCGGCGTGCAGCCCGAACTGCTGGTCATGGCCACCGGCTGCGGCTCGCTCATCCTCTCCCACGTCAACGACTCAGGCTTCTGGATCGTGTCGTCATTTTTCAAGTTAGACATGAAGCAGACCCTCTCCACCTGGACGGTTATGGAGACCGTATTATCCGTAGCCGGCCTGGGGACTACGCTCCTACTGGCCGCCGTGATGCACTAGACAGCCTCTTGTAAACGCGAAACGGCCCGCGCACCAGATGACGGATGACAGCTTGAAATCCTGAGAGTTCTGCCCGAGCCGCCGGTAATCCAGGCGCAGGATGTCATGGCATCTGCGGTCGCACGAGCCCGGATTTCCCGCGGGTCTTCGCATTTGTAGCGCTGGCCTCCCGGCCGGCTTCTATGAGACGGCTGTCCAAGTCAAGGTGTTTTTGTTTTTTCCTTTATTGGAGTGTTTTTTGCTTTTGCCTTTGTTTTTGCGGTTGCTGTTGTTTTTCGGATTCATCTCGGGCTTCTATCCGCACTCTGAGTGAGCCCGCTGCGGGCTCGGTGCCGGTTGGGACCCGACGTTGATGAATTGGGGCTGTAGCGCGGGCGTCCCCGTCCGTGCTCGCAAATGCTCGGTTCCCCAAACACTCGTTTCAAGCCGCAAGGCAAGCGATGCACCTAAGGCTCTCGTCGATATAATCCTATTCGCGACGACAAATCAGCTATACAGGGGCGAATCATGCTGCGTGTCCATCTCCCATTTGTTCTGGCCGTCTGGCTTTTCGCGGGTTCATCTTCCGTTGCTCAGCCAACGCCCGCTCCGGGCATCAATCAGGGAATTGCGGTAAAAATCCCGGAGCGTATGCGACACTTCGTGGACGAAAAGACAGTCGCCGGAGTGGTGACCCTAGTCGCTCGCGGAAACGAAATTATCGAGTTCGACACCCAGGGTATGGCCGACATCGAATCCAACCGGCCGATGCGTAAGGATACAGTTTTTCAGATCATGTCGATGACCAAGCCCGTAACGGCGATCGGGATCATGATGCTGGCTGAGGAAGGCAAGCTCTCGCCGCGCGATCCCGTCGAACTGTACCTCCCCGAGTTCAAAAACCTTCACCTTACGGCCAACACCGGCCCGGATGCTGCGCGCCTCAGTGAACCCGAGCACGCCATCACGATTCGCGACCTGCTCACGCATACCGCCGGTATGACTGACGCCGCACCCGCCGCAATCGCCGACTATCAGCATGCGATGAATGTGCCGCTCGATAAAGTCGTAAGCCAGCTCGCCAGGGAACGCCTGCTCTTCCAGCCCGGTACCGCCTGGAGTTATTCCAGCGCCGGCATTGAGATTCTCGGCCGCATCATCGAGGTCTGTTCCGGGCAAAAATATGAGAACTTTATCGCCGAGCGTATCCTGCACCCGCTGGGTATGAAGGACTCGTTTTTCTTCCCGCCCGCTGACAAGATCGACCGTATCGCCATGGTCTACGTAAGCAAGGATGGCAAACTGGTGCGCGCTCCGGCCACAATCTTGGGCGGTGATCCCGCGAATCACCGCGCCGGATCGGTTTTTCCTGCTCCAGGGTGGGGACTCTACTCAACCGCTGAGGACTTGCTGCACCTGTATCGCATGATGCTCTATGGCGGCGTTTACGAGGGGCATCGCTATCTCTCGCCGTTCTCCGTGCACCAAATGACTGAGCCGCACACCTCTGAGATCCGCCCGGTTGGCTGGATGCGGGGGACAGATTTTGGACTTGCGTGGGAAGTCGTCACTGATCCACTTGGCGAACTGGCCGGCCACACCATTGGCAGCTACGGACACGGTGGAGCTTTCGGCACTCAAGGGTGGATTGATCCGAATAATCAGCTCATATCCATCATGCTCATCCAGCGCGCAGACGGCGGCGCGGAGACCATGACGCGGGTCTTTCTCAATATGGCGGAGGAGACCGTAGGCAAATAGGAGAGCAAGGTCTTCGCTACCTCTTGCGCTTCGCAAATCTAGTAATTGGGATTGCAGCCATCGAGTGCGCTGTAGAGCCGGCAGGTGGCCCCGGTCCGACCAACCACAAATGGATGGGTGGCCCAGGTCCTCGCTTTTGGAGACCTGGGATAGCACCACGCATGCCCGCTCCCGGTCCCGGCAGCTTGATTTTTCTCCGCTCCATTTGCACATAATTTCGCTTCTTTGGCGCACACTTTTTATAGAGTCGCCCGCAAGCCAAAAGACAGACGTTGAAAGCTGGCAGCCGGAAGTCAAAAGCTGATCACTGACCACTGACCACTGACCACTGACCACTGACCACTAACCACTAACCACTACCCCCTTAGCCCCGAACAGCGCCGGGGGTGAACAAGCGTAACCCCTGTGCTGTCAATACTCTGCGCGTAACCAGAACAGAATCATAGACTTACCGGGCCGACCCTGCCGTATCTGACTGAAACCAGACGACTTCCATGAAGAATCCGGCACTTTAGGGGGGGGACCCCCTCAGTGCTCGATGCAGGAACCGCGGAACGAAATCTAGAACAGCGGATACGTAGCTGGCTCTGGCGCCAGACTGCCGTGGAAGAGCGCTTCGATCTCCGGCAGCACCACGATCTCCGTCTCTCCATCGGCGGTCTGCGCGGACCTCAGCAACGCATCGGCTTCGGCCAGTTGCGCGGCGCTCAGCGGCTGGCCCTTCCGCAGCTGATCCAGTGCCTTCAGCGCCGCGTCGGCCAGCGCAGCCAGGCGCTTGGAGTGGCCAGCCACTTCGGCCAGTTCCTTTGACTGCGCCAGGTAAGGCGCCAGCAGCGCATCGTTCTTTGACCACAGTTCGAGGCAGCGGCGCAGCTTCTCTCCCGAAGCGGCATCGTGTGTCTTGAGCCACGCGGTCAGTGCTTCGCGGAACTGGTACTTCGCCGCCGAATCCACCAGCACCGTGTCGGCAACACGGTTGAGCGGCGGGTCGCCCGGCCCTCCCGCGGCGTGGACAAACGCCGCTGTCATCAGCCGCCGGTAGCCCTTGACGGGCGCCAGTACGTCCAGCAGCGTCGTAACCGGCTCCACGGGCAGCGCGCCCGCGAAGCGCTTGACCCCCTGCCGGTAGTCGGCCAGGTTGTGAACGCCCTCGCGGTCCAGCACCGCGCTCAACCTGAAGAGCCGCCGGTACATGTCAGTCACGTTCAGTTCGCCCGCCGGTGACCAGAGCCGCTCGGCAACCGCTCCGGCCCGCGGCCAGATTCTGGATTCGACGGTCGACCGGTTTTCAAGTTCGGCCCACATCGCGGCCTCGCCGCCCAGCAGCGACTGCTCCGCCTGCGGGTCGTCCTTCACCGGCAGCGCCTCATTCAAATAGTGGAAATGCGCCGGATAAAATACATCGAGATAAAAGCCCAGCGACACCAGCGCCTTGTTGCCGTTGCTCAGCGGCCCGCCCAGCACGTCCGACTTCTTGAACGGAGTCCAGACCTCGAAGATGGCATTGTTGAACTGGTCGGGCAGGTAAGCATCTTCCCACGCGGCCACCTGCTTGCCGTGCTTCTCTAACAGCGTCTTCACGCGGCCCACAAAATAGGCCTGCAGCGCGGGCGCGCCGGCAATGTCGTGTTCCTTCATGTACTCCACGATGGACGGGCTGGTGAGCCAGGCCACGCCGTTGTTCTCGTCCGCTCCAATGTGCATGTACGGGCTGATGAACAAGCCCGCCATCTCCCCGATGAACTTGTCGAGGAACTGGTAGGTCGTCTCGCGCGTGGGGTCCATTGCCGGCACCTTTGCCTGCTCCATGGCCGCGCCCAGTTCCGCCATGGTCGACTTGGGCCCGATGCCTTCATAGGTCAGCACGCCGGGCTTGAACGGGCCTGGATAACTCGACAGCTCCGGATACCCGGCAAACCAGCTCGTGGAGTGGCTGGGCATGTCGAACTCGGGAACGATCATGATGCCGCGCAGTGCCGCGTAGCGGATCAGCTCGCGCATCTGGTTCTGGGTGTAGTATTCGCCGTTCGACCCCTCCGTTTGCAGCTTGGGAAAGACCTTCGACTCGATGCGGAAGCCTTCATTGTCCGACAGGTGCAGATGAAGCACGTTCAGCTTCACCAGCTCCATGGCGTCGATGTTGCGCTCTATCACCTCGACCGGCATGAAGTGCCGTGCCGTGTCGATCATCAGGCCGCGCCACGGGTAGCGCGGGGAGTCTTGAATGGTGACGGCGGGCAGAAACACCCGGTCGCCGTCCCGCTGCACCAGTTGCCGCAGGGTCGCCATCCCCCGCAGCGCACCGACGCCGGTCGCGGCCTCAAGGCGGGCTCCGGTGGGGGTGATGGTCAGCGAATAGGACTCGTCCACGCCCATCCGCATGGCCGCTGAAGCGCGGACCATGATGGTGAGCGAATGGGCGGAGCTTGCCGCACCCGGCTGGATGAACCGCGGCGGAGCATGCAAACCGGCGTCGCCCACGAGCGAGTGCTGGCAGCGCTGGGCCGCCTCGTGCATCATCTGGTCGGATGGGTCTGCCTTCACCTCGATCTTGAAATCCTTGCCGATTGCAAGTTCACCCGTGCCCGGCGTGACCTGCCTCGGCTGGGGCATCAGGGAAGGGGACTGACTTGTTTGGGGAAACAGCGGGGAAGTGAGAACCAGGAAGGCCATTGCAATTCTTGCAGGAACGCGCACCGTACCGTCACCTCGAGAGATGTGTGCAAACCCCGAGGAAGGGGTTCGCGCGTTCCATCATACATCCGGAATTGGGCAGTTTGCATTGCGGGTTGGCAATGCGAATCACCCGGCCTACCGGCCCGCATTGCCCCTGGCACGGTCAGCGGGAAGGCGAAGAGAGCCTCTCCACCTGGGCACAGGCTCCATCGCCGCCGGCTTGCGCGATGAAGTCGGGGTCGAGCGGGTCGGCGGAGCGCCCGGGATAAGGCGGTACGGCAATGCAGCGGCATCCCGCGGCGGCAAGCGGAACGTTTTTGAGAATGTACTCGGAGGAGATGGACTTGACCAGCATCTGCTGCGCCGTCATCGGCTGGCTGTCGAGAAAATAGGAATCCTTGACCGAGTAGCCCATGCCGCTGAAGGCGGGGAAGATGCCGTACTTGTCCTTGAGCCATTTGGCGAGCGCGGTGTGCTGCGCGTCGAACAGCACGCCGGCATAACTGAAGGTCGCGGCCAGCGACCCAGGCACGGATGCGGAAGGTGCATCGCTGAAACCCTTTGCATAGCAGGCGGCCTGGGTCGCCGTATCCGCCGGAGCAGCGTCGCAGGCAGTGGGGCTAACCGGCACGTCGTGCTGAATGGCTGCGAAGACATTGGACCAGGTAGCTAGCCGCGCGTCTACCGCCTCCGGATTCTGCGGTCGGCAGCGCATGGCCACCAGCACCTGGGCGTCGTTGTTCACCAGGCCCGAGTAGGCGGGCAGCTCAGAGAGCTTGAGCGGCGGCTGAAACAGCGGCGTGGCGGTTGCAAACGCGCGCAACGCGCTGGGGCGGGACAGCGTGGTGACCGTGGTGCCTGCCGAAACAAAGCTGACGCGAAGGTAGTCGCCGGGCAGAGCTTCGCGCACCGACCCCGCCACAATCACCGGAGGAGCAGGCGAATCGCCCGCATGAACCCGCTGCACGGCACAGCCCGAAGCCAGCGGAAGAACAAGGCAAAGTGGCAGAACATGGCAGAGACGCATCGAGCCTCCTGAAGCGTGCTGACTTCCAAACCGGGCCGCAATCGCGGGCAGGTGTTCGAAGCGCTGCGGAATCACAGTGAATCATCGGTGCCGCTCATCGGGTTGTCAACCGCGAGGCACTAAATTCCCAGCACTGTCCGCTGCGCGGCGAAGACTTCTTTCAGCCCCGCTTCGGCCAGGTCCACCAGTTGGTTCAGCTGTGCGCGGGAGAAGCTACCTTTTTCCGCGGTGGCCTGGGTCTCGATCAACCCGCCGTCTTCGGTCATCACCACGTTCATGTCCACCTCGGCCGCCGAGTCCTCTTCATAGCAAAGGTCCAGCAGCGTAGCGCCGCCCACGATGCCCACCGAGGTGGCGGCCACCAGTTGTTTCAACGGTGACGCCTTCAGGGTTCCGGCGGCCACCAGCGCATTCAAGGCCAGCGCCAGAGCCACAGCAGCGCCGGTGATCGCTGCCGTCCGCGTGCCCCCGTCGGCCTGGATCACGTCGCAGTCCAGAATCACGGTCCGCTCGCCCAACGCGCGCATGTCCACCACCGAGCGCAGGCTGCGGCCGATGAGCCGCTGAATCTCGTGTGTCCTGCCGCCGATTTTGCCCCTCTCGCTCTCGCGCGGGGTGCGGGTCAGGGTGGCGCGGGGCAGCATGGAGTACTCGGCCGTCACCCAGCCCCGGCCCGAGTTGCGCAGCCAGCCGGGAACACCCTGCTCAATGGTGGCGTTGGTCAGCACCCGCGTGTTGCCCAGTGAGACCAGAACGGAACCCTCGGCGGTCTGGACGAAGCCGGGAACTAGCGAAAGAGGACGGAGCTGGAGCGGGGTCCGGCCACCGGGGCGAAAGAAAGTGGAGGGTTCAGGCATAGGGCGATTGTACGGGAATGGGGTTGGCCGGGACTCGTTTCCTCTGACAGGAAAAGCCGGTTCCGGGATGGGAATCGGGCCATTCTGCCGCCCGCAATGGGAATTCTCATGCAAGTGACTCAAACTAAAAAACTTAATACAGAATTCTGCAAAAGACGCGTCCCGTTTTGGGACAATTCCAGCGCTACGGCCTGGCGTGCCTGTCCGGGAATCAGACACGCAACCCTTCCCTTATCAGGACCTTAGACGGAGTGTTCTGGTTTGGCACGCTGCGTGTAATAGAAGAAGGCAAACACCAGCACCAAGGACAGAAACGGGAAGAGCGGGAATAGGGGCTAGGGACTAGGGATTAGGGGGTTAGGGAACAGGGAACGGGGATTCCAAGATAGGGAAGACCACCGATTGTTGCCCACCGTTCCAAGACCACTAAACACTATTCACTAATCACTCTCCCGAAAGAAAGGAATCCGGTCATGCAGCAGACAATTGAGACATCAGGATGGAGCGGGAAGGAGCGCAAGCGGGTGGAGGCGGTGGTGGAGACGCTGGCCACCTTGCGCAGCGAGGGCGAGAGCCTGGCGGAAGTGGCGCATGACGCGCGGAACATGGTCACGGCGCTGGGCCTTTACTGCGACTTACTGGAGGAGCCGGGAGTGCTGGCAACGCCGTTTCTGCACTACGGAAGCGAACTGAGGCTTGTGGCCACGGCCAGCCGCCGCCTGGTTGAAAAGCTGGTGGCGCTCGACACGCGCATTGATGCGCGGCAGGTGCTGCTGGGTGCGAGTGACAATGGCGCTGCCACGGCGGCGGGCGCAACCAGCCGGGTCACGGAGATTGGCGAGGCGCGGACCGGAGGGCGTTTCACCGCCCAGCGCTGGACCGGGGGACAAACGGAGCGGAACGAGCGCTGGGACCTGATGCCGGCCGAGCCGATTCGCAACCTGGCCAGCGAACTGATCGCCAACCGGAACCTTCTGGCCGCGCTGGCAGGGCCCGCCATTGCCCTGACCGCCGAGGCCGCGGGCTGCTCCAAGCCGGTGAAGCTTACCGGGGAGGACCTGACCCGCATCCTTGTGAACCTCGTAAAGAACGCCGCAGAAGCCATGCCGTCGGGCGGGCTGATCATGCTCAGCCTGCGCGAGCACACCGCAAGCTCCGGTGCCGCATGGGTCTCGTTGACCGTTGAAGACAACGGCCCCGGCATCCCCATCGCGTCACTCCCCAAGGTATTCGACTCCGGCTACACCACCCGGTCAAACGGCGGCGGGGCCAACGGCGGATGGCCTGCCACGCATCGCGGGCTGGGCCTGGCCATCACCCGCTCCATCGTGGAAGAAGCAGGCGGGCGCATCCGCGCCGCCAACCGGGTCCCGTCGGGCGCGCGGTTTGAGATCGAACTGCCGGTGAGGGAGCGCTGAGCCTTGATCCGCCCCCCGAAAGCCAACTGAGCCGGGGGGACCGTTAACCTGCTGGCGAACCCTGGTGAATTTGATTTGAACGAATCGTACGTGAGGCGAATACAATGCTCGAAACAGTTGTAAACATGAGAACCATGGAGTTTATGCCCCAACTCGCGGAGCCCGCACCTCCAATCTGCCTGCACCTGCTGGTGGTAGACGCGGACTCGGCCATCCGCTCGGCCTGCGCAGAGATTGCCGCCAGCCTGGGCTATGTCGTCGAGAGCACCGGCGACTTCGGCCAGGCCCGCAGCCAGTTGAGGGGCCGCGCCGCAGACATCCTGCTGATCAATCTGCCCCCGGGCTCAAACCAGGGCCTGGAGATGGTCTCCGAGGTCAAGCTGCTCTACCCGCAGACGGCGGTCATCGCCATGACCTCCTCGGGTTCGGTGAATGCGGCCGTTGAGGCCATGCGCTGCGGCGCTTCGGATTACCTTACCAAGCCTTTCGCCATGGATGAGCTATCGACAGTACTCGACCGGGCCTCGGCCTCGCTGACCACCGACGCCTCCACGCGCCAGTTGCGCGAACGGCTCAGGCTCTCGCAAGGCCTGGGGGCCATGATCGGCCGCTCCGGCGAGATGGAGAAGCTCTACCGCATCCTGAGCAAAGTTGCCCAGAGTTCACACCCGGTCCTTGTCCTGGGCGAGAGCGGCACGGGCAAGGAACTGGTGGCGCGCACCATCCACGCTTACGGGCCGAACTCGCAAAAGCCATTCCTGCCGGTGGACTGCGGCTCGCTGGTGCCCACGCTGATTGAGAGCGAACTCTTCGGCTACGTGAAGGGCGCCTTCACCGGGGCCAACCGCTCCAAGGACGGGTTGCTGGTCTCGGCCGAGGGGGGCACGGTTTTCCTCGATGAAATCGGCGAACTTTCCCTCGACCTGCAGGCCAAGCTGCTCCGCGCGCTGCAGGAAAAAGAAGTCCGCCCGGTCGGCGCCACGCACCGCGTACCCATCAAGGCCCGCATCGTCGCCGCCACCAACCGGGACCTGGCGGTAATGGTCGAGAAGGGAGCCTTCCGCAAAGACCTCTTCTACCGGCTCAATGTCGTCAACCTCCGTCTGCCCTCGCTGCGCGACCGCCGCGAAGACATACCGCTCTTGGCGGCGCATTTTCTTGACCGCATCAGCCGCGAGCACGGCGTCAAGTTCACGCTGAGCGACGAGGCGCTGCGCACCATGATGCGCCACGACTGGCCGGGCAACGTGCGGGAGCTCGAAAACTCCGTGGAGCGGGCCTGCGCCCTGTCGTCCGGGCCCATCCTTCACCTGGGCGACCTGCCTACCCAGTTGCAGCAGCAGGGGCTTGAGGCCCGCCGCGCCGCCACAGCTCACGCCAACCCGTCTACGGAAAGTGGAGCGCCGGAGGTGGCCACGCTGGCAGACCTGGAGCGCGAGGCCATTCTGGGCGCCATCCGGACGCTGAACGGCGACAAACTGCAGGCCGCGAAGCTGCTGGGAATCGGCAAGACAACGCTCTACCGCAAGCTCAAGGAGTACGGCATCGCCGACCCGCTTCGAGAAGAGTGAATCGCTGGTACTGAACCAATTCTCCAGTTGCCCTATCGGGAGAGCGGCGAGGCTGAGTGGATTTTTAATTAAGAAAAATCCACCTTTCGCCGGATTCGAAATGGCACGTGAACTGGAGAATCGGTCTGAAGCCGGGAGCCGCCGCGCCGATAAGGCAAATACGGGAAAAGAGAAAAACATCCGGTCCGTGCGGGAATTGCCCCGCCGGGTCCAAAGGAACGCCTCGCGGCCGCCGGCCGCTGGGGTACGCTTAAAAGGAGCTGGAAATGAGCATTCTGATCGTGACGGGAATTGAAGGCGCGCGGAACTGTGCCGCCGTGGTGGGAGCGCAACTGGGTCTGGAAGTGGAAGTGGCGGAGGGACGCAAGGCCGCGCTGGCGGCGCTGCGCCGCCGCGAGTTTGCGGCTGTGGTGGTGGATGAGACCATGGCCGAGTGCGATCCGGCCGCTGCCGAGGCCATTTGGGAGCATGCCGGCCTAGCCATTCCCCTGCAAATCAACTTCGCGCTCTCCGGGGCAGCCCGCCTGACCCGCGAGATCCGCTCGGCGTTGCACCGCCGCGAGCGCGAGCAAACCCTGGCCCGCCGTGCCGCTGCCGCGGCCATCGAGACCGAGTTGAAAACCACGGTTGCCGGCCTGCTACTGCACTCGCAACTGGCTCTCTCCGGCAGCGAGGTTTCCTCTCCGCTGGCAGACAAGCTGCGCATGGTTGCCGACCTTGCGGGCAGTCTCCGCCAGCAGTTGAGCGTTCCGCTCGAAGTCCGCGGCAGCACCGCTGCCTAATCTCATCAACTTTTTTGCGTTGCACGCGCACCGCCGCCGGGGCAGTTTCTGTCCCGGCGTTTTTTCGGCTTCTTAACCTGCGCTCCCTGGTTCCGAATCTCCCAATGGATGAATGCACCGCGTTTCCCTTGACAGCCCGCAGCCTGAGCAATACTCATGGATGACGTCAGGCGCCGATGCTTCCGCGAAGGTCCGCGGGAAAGGCCGCACCCCATATCGGAAGCTCATTCTGCCCACGAGGAAAAATCGAATGAATCGCACGAAACTTCTCCCCCTGCTTGCTCTCACTGGAATTGGTTTCCTGCCCTTATCCGGCATGGCGGCCCAGTCTGCTCCCGTATCCCCTGCGGCCAAAACTGCAAAAACACCCAAAGCAACACCCCTCCATGCCACGCTTCTCAAGACAACGCCTCTCGAAGTAGACAAGCGCGATCCCGCCATCGACCGCATCGTCCCAGCAGGCGCAACGCTCGAGCGCATCGCCACCGGATTCACCTGGACCGAAGGCCCGGTGTGGGCCGGGGGAAGCCTCTACTTCGCCGACATCCCCGCCAACCGCATTCACAAGTGGACCCCGGGCAAAGGCGTCACCACCTTTCTCGCGCCGAGCGGCTACAAGGGGCCGCACCACTACAACGGCATTGAGCCGGGCTCGAACGGCATGACGCTTGACGCACGCGGTCGGCTGACCGTTGCCGGGCACGCGCAGCGTGATGTCTATCGGCTCGAGTCCCTGGACCCCAAAGCGCCCGTCACCCTGCTCGCCGACACCTTCGACGGCAAGCGCCTGAACAGCCCGAACGACGTGGTCTACAAGTCGGACGGTTCGCTCTACTTCACCGATCCGCCCTACGGCCTGGAGTCGCAGAAGGACAACGACGCGGAGAAGCGGCTGCAGGTGAACGGTGTCTACCGCATCCCCCAGGCTCTTGCCCATAAGCCCGGCACCGCGCCCGACCGTGCCGGGTTGCAGTTGCTGGTCACAGACCTTCCGCGCCCCAACGGCATCGCCTTCTCTCCCGACGAAAAGTACCTGTACGTCAACAACTCCGAACCGCAGAAAATATGGATGCGCTACAGCGTGCAGCCTGACGGCACGCTGACGGATGCCAAGCAGCTCTACGACGCGACGAACGACCCGCGCCCCGGCAACCCCGACGGTATGAAAGTGGATGTCGAAGGCAACATCTATTCTGCAGGTCCCGGCGGCGTGTGGATCTTCTCGGCGGAAGGCAAGCCGCTTGGCGTCATTTTGATCTCGGAAAAAGTGGCCAACGTGGCCTGGGCCGGAGCGGACCGCAAGACGCTCTACATTACGGCCAGCACCAGCGTCTACCGCGCCCACCTCAGAATTGCCGGAGAGCCGCTGATCCAAACGGCCAAGTAAGCGTAGCGGGTCAGTGAGTCAGCAGGCCAGCGAGTCAGCTGGGTGCCCCAGGTCTCGTTTCTGAGACCTGGGAAACCACAACTCTCAATCCGCCCATTCCAAAGAGACCACTCAACCCTACCGCAGCGACCGGACCCCCGGAATCTTCAGCATGTAGCTCAGCACCGCGGCAATCACGTACATCAAGGCGAAAATCCAGATCACGCCCGAGATGCCCAGCAGCGGCTGGAAGATGCCGACGACGGCCGGGCCGAGAAACATGCTCAGGCCGGAACCGAGGTTCATGATGGACATCGAGGCCCCGCGCGACTCCGGCGCCAGCACGGCCATGATGGCTGCGATGGGAACGAAGCCGGCCAGAGCGATTCCGTAGGCCATGCCCGCCAGCATCACCAGCAAGTAATTCGCGCCGAAGATATGAGGGATATAGAACAGCCCCAGCGTTGTGACCGCGCAGCCGCAGGCTCCCACAAAGGTGATTGTCCTTCGCCAGCCGATGCGGTCGCCGACCCAGCCCCAGAAGAGATTGGCAAACACGTTGGTGGCAAAGATGATGCTCACAATCTGCAGCCATTGCCCTTGCGTGAACCCGACCTTCTGAACATAAAAAATGGGCAGGCACACCAGGAAGCCGAACTCCGATGTCGTGGTGATGGTGGCCACGATGCCGCCCAATCCAACCTTCGGGTGCCGCCACACAATCGATACGCCTGTGAACAGCACGCGCAGCGGATTCTCGCCGGTGGTCGAGAGCGGCAGCGAACCGCGCTTCTCTTTCACCAGAAGCAGTGCAACCAGCCCGCCAATCGCCACCAGCACCACCGAGACCCAAAGCGTCTTGTAGCCGCCAATCAGCGGAAACGCGAAACTCGCCAGCAGTGCGCCCAGCGTAGGCAAGCCGCCCGTACGTGCCGACCAGAACCATCCGATTGCCGTGGCCAGGTAGCGCTCAGGCGTCACAGCTGCAACCCAGCACAAAAAGCCGTAGGCAAAGAACGGGTAGCCGAAGCCGCGCAACCCGTAACTCACAATGATGGTGACGTAACTTGCATGCGCAATGCCGCCCAGCAGAAACGGTATCTCGAAGCCAAGCCAGATCAGGAACCCGGCCCACATCACCTTCTTGGGGCCAAAAATATCGCTTAGCGCGCCGCTCAGCCATGAGGCCAGCGCCGCGGTTGCGCCGTAGGCCGTAAACACCAGCGCCACTTTTGCCGTGCCAAAGCGCATGTCCGTCAGCATCAGCGAAAGAAAGCCCGCCTCCACTCCGTCGCCGATCATGAACAGCAGCAGGCCCAGGTAGCCGATGGCCAGTTCGGGATGCATGCCCAGCCGCTCTGCAAAGCTGATCTTCGTTTGCGATCCAGTCTCAATGGAACCGGTCATGGCGGGTCAGTTTCCTCTCCAATACATTGTACGGAGCGGCGTTCACGCATGAACAGGCGACCCGCATTTCATGCGCTTTTACACTTCGGCCAGCACCTTCGTGATCGCCGCGCGAACGCCGTGCGTCCGCAACTCGTCCAGGTTGCCCTGCACCATCCCCGCCAGTTGCGGATACGCGGTAGCGAGTTCACCGAAGATGGGCCGCACCTTTAACGCAAGCCCTGCATCTGCGCAGCCGGAGTCCACAAACTCCTTCAGCAGCGCAGCCTGCGCATCGGCCATTTGCATCGCCCGGCCATTTTCGTCGCGCCCGCGCTGGTAGTGCAGCCACCCCGCGATCACCAGCGGCAGCACCCGCGGCGTACGCCCGGTCTTCAGCAGGTCGCCAAGCGTGGGGACGATGAACTTCGAAATCTTTGCGCACCCTTCGCAGCATATGCGCGCTACCTGGTCGCGAATGGCGGTGTTGGTAAAGCGCTTCACAACCGTAGCCGTATATTCATCCAAATCGATACCCGGCAGCGGCGGCACGCTGGGCTTTACTTCAGCCATGAAGGCGATCAGCAGCCGGCGCAACAGCGGATCGGCGGCGGCCTCTGAAATGAAACTATGCCCCAGCAGGTCTCCAAGGTAGCCAAGCGTTGAGTGGCCGCCGTTCAACAGCCGCATCTTCATCTTTTCGTAAGGCGCAACGTCGCCCGTCATCTGCGCTCCCACGCGCTCAAAGGCCGGCCGGCCGGCGACGAACGCGTCCTCCAGCACCCACTGCCTGAACGACTCGGCCACCACGGGCACGTGGTCCATCATGCCGAACCGCTCCGCGATCATCGCGCGATTTTCATCCGTGGTTCGCGGCGTAATGCGGTCCACCATGCTGTTCGGGAAAGTAATATTGGCCTCGATCCACTTCGCCAGCGCACCGCTGCGCGCCTCCCCAAAAGCCAGCAGCGCCTTGCGCGCAATCGCGCCATTTCCGTGAACATTGTCGCACGAGAGCAGCGTGAACGGCGCGCGGCCAAGCTTCATGCGCCGGGCCGCAGCCTCTGCCACATACCCCAGCCAAGTCTTCGGCGCGGCGGGATGCTCCAGGTCGTGCCGCAGATCTTCATGCTCTAGTTGCACGCGGCCCGTTGCGTCTTCAATAAAATATCCGCCCTCGGTCACGGTCAGCGACACAATCGCGCACTCGTCAGAGACCATCCGTTCCAGCACCGTCTCCGTGGCCTCTGGCGCATACACATGCCCGGCCAGCGAGCCGATCACGCGCAAGGTTTCCTCGCCGGTTTCGAGAGCCATCAAGCTATACAGATAATCCTGCTCCGCAAGGCCCGCATGAATCTCCCGGTCCCATGGCAGCAGCCCCACGCCAAATTCGCCCCAGCGCACCACTTCTCCGCGCCCCAGCAGGTCATCAAGATAGACGGCCAGGTGCGAGCGGTTGAACGCACCCACTCCAATGTGAACCAGCCCCGGAAATGTGCGGCTCCGGTCATAGGTCGGGCGCATGATTTCGGCGCCGAGTTGCGCAAGCGTGGAGTTGCGAAGAGCCACTGCGCTCCGCACCGTATCGTTTTGCATGATTGCCTTCCGTGTGAATCGGCCGTGTCTGCACACCGGCGCTGTAGAACAGCCAAGTCTCAATCAGCCCCACGGGTCGTGTCAAGCTGCGGAGAAACGAGAAAGCCCCCGGCGGGTTGGCCGGGGGCTTCATGAATTACCAACCGATAAAACGGTGCGGGTAAGACAGCTCAGATATCCTCCGCGGCGGCCTGTCCGAGACGTTGAGCGTCGAGAACAACTACAGCTTCTCTGCGCGGCAGGATGATGCCCTTCTCCGCCCATCTTGAGAGGATGCGGCTGATGGTGAACAGGGTCGTGCCGGTCATCTGGGCAAGTTCTTCGCGCGAGAGAGAAACTTCCATTCCACCCCTAGTCGGCTTGCCAACCTGCTTAGACAGCCTCTGCAGCGCGAGGGCCAATCGCGCTGCGACCTTTTCCGTGGCCACCTCGCGGAAGCGTTCCTGCAATTCGTCCAGGCGGCCGGACGTAATCTGACCGATGTTCTTTCTGATCTGGGGATACCTGACCATGAGGTCCTGAAGTTTCCTGTATTCCCATACCAGGGCGCGGCATTTTTCCATGGCGCGCGCGGAGCATGTGTGGCTGCATGACATGCATTCGGAATGCATGCTCACGGGATCGCCCACGACACTAAGGCGCAAGATGACCTCACTGCCACTTGAACTGAGTTGGGAGAGCTTTACGCTGCCGGTCTCGATCATGACCAAGTGGTGGGACGTCTGTCCTTGCATGAAGAGGAGTTCGTCGCGTGCGAAAGTGCGTACACTGGCGCACGAAGCGATCTCAAGACATTCTT
The DNA here is from genome assembly GCA_903911925.1 of uncultured Acidobacteriaceae bacterium. Taxonomy (GTDB): domain Bacteria; phylum Acidobacteriota; class Terriglobia; order Terriglobales; family Acidobacteriaceae; genus Telmatobacter. The sequence continues at coordinate 25,775 of CAIWFH010000166.1, read as the reverse complement.
CCTGCGAAAGACCTGCGAAGAGCGCTGAAGCGCACATCAAGACTGCACGTTCAGCACGGATGGATTCTGCCAAGGAATTGTTTCCAAAAGATACACGTACTGCCGACAAACTTGCTGCCGCCATCGACCCCCCGATGATGCTCGTTCAAATTCCGTTTCTTTGTGCCGGACAGTCCCCAAACTCTCAGGCGCGCTTTCGTCCAAACGGTTTAAGGAGGCGGGAGGGAATTTCCGCGATCTTTTTCCATTCGGCAGGGTTAATCTACCCGGTACGATGCTGTGTCACGAATAGGAGTTGTGCCTAAACAGCTCAACACTCTAGTAGATAGGACGGTACGAGTGGAGGTTACCCTTGGAGGTTTGGGTTATTCCTCAGGCGCGAATTCGGTTCCCGGCTAGCAGCCGTTGCGAGTTTAGAGGGCGACCGCCGCAGATTGGAATGCGGGGCTTGCGAGAAATTCGCTATGGGCTGAGAGTTAGATGAGCTCTACGTTGAACTGGAATTAATTGCTTAATTAATTAATTTTCAATTGTTTAGGATGCATCAAGAGTCTATGCGCAATGCCGATTCGGAGTTTCGCGGCGAAGCTGGAGTTGGGCTGCGACGGAACCTTACGGCCTGGGGACGCAGGCCATAACTTAATCGATAACTACGATTACAGAAGTTTAAACTCTTGGCAGATTGAGCGGGCTGGATTGGCGTAAAGGCTCCCAATTTCTTCCACCCGGGCAGACGAAATTCCATACTGAAACGAAAATGCTGGTTTCCTTCGGCTTTACTCAGCGCAGGATGACGGCTTAAAAAGGAAAGCCCCCGGCGAGTTGGCCGGGGGCGGATTGGGTGTTGAGGCATCCCAGGTCCGAAAATCCGGGTCTGGGGCACCCCAGGTCTTTGTATCCCTAGTTGCTGTACAGCAGAATGCCCGCTGCTTTTTCTTCGCTGCCCGTCTCGTCCGCGCTCACCGGGCGATAGAACAGTTGATTGGCGTCCAGGTAGACCTCGAGGAAGGCTGGCCGCGCGCTGATGTGGCCGGCGATCAGGGCTTCGCTCAATGGGTCTTCGACGTACCGCTGCAAGGCTCTGCGCAGCGGACGCGCGCCGTAACTGCGGTCGGTGAGCGTCTTGTCGAGAATCCACTTCTTGGCGTCCTCGGTAACCGAGATGGTGATGGACTTCTGGGCCAGGTTGGCGTTCAAGCTCTGAACCAGCAGTTCGACGATCTGGATCAGGTCGGCATCGGTGAGCGACTGGAAGAGAATGGTCTCGTCGAGGCGGTTGAGGAATTCAGGATTGAACGCCTTCTTTACCTCGGCCATCACATTCTTTTCGACAGCGTCGTTAATCTGCTCTTCGCCGTCGCCGTGGAAGCCAAGCGACTTCTTCTCCTTCACTAGGTACTTGGCGCCGATGTTCGAAGTCATGATCAGGATGGTGTTCTTGAAGTCCACCGTGTTGCCCAGGCCGTCGGTCAACTGCCCGTCTTCAAACACCTGCAACAGGATGTTGAACACATCCGGATGCGCCTTCTCGATTTCATCGAGCAGGACAACCGAGTAAGGCGAACGCTTGACGCGTTCGGTCAACTGGCCGCCCTCCTCGTAGCCCACGTACCCCGGAGGCGAACCGATCAGTTTCGAGACCGAATGCTTCTCCATGTACTCCGACATGTCGAAGCGGATCAGCGCCTTGTCCGAACCGAACAGAAAGTTGGCCAGCGTACGCGCCACTTCGGTCTTGCCGACGCCCGTAGGTCCGAGGAAGAGGAAGCTTCCGATCGGCCTGTGCGGACTCTTCAAACCAGCCCGCGATCTGCGAATGGCTCGCGCCAGCGCAGAGATGGCCTTGTCCTGCGAGATGATCCTCTTGTGCAGTTCTTCTTCAACCCGCAGCAGCTTCTGGGTCTCTTCTTCCTTGATGCTGGTAACGGGAACGCCGGTCCAGCGCGAGACAACATCCTCAATGTCTTCACGGCCTACGATTCCCGCAGCCGAGTCGTCGAGGTGGTACTTGTCGCGCAGGGCGCGCAGGTTCTCGCGCTCCTTGCGTTCTTCGTCGCTATAGAAACGAGCCTTTTCGAATTCGTGATTCGCAATAGCCGAATCCATGCGATGCACGATGAACTTTATGCGCTTCTGGACCTCGGTGATCTCTTCGGGCAGCGAAGTCTGGCGCAGCTTGACGCGCGCGCCGGCTTCGTCAATCAGATCGATCGCCTTGTCGGGCAGGAAGCGGTCGGGTATGTAGCGGTTGGAGTGCGACACGGCGAACTCGATGGCCGCATCCGTGTAGCTGACCGCGTGGAACTTCTCGTAGCGCTCCTTGATGCCGTGGATGATCTTGATGGCGTCGACCTCGTTGGGCGGCGGCACCTTGACGGCCTGGAAGCGGCGCTCAAGCGAGCGGTCCTTCTCAATCGATTTGCGGAACTCGGCAGGCGTTGTCGCCCCGATGCACTGAATTTCGCCACGGCTCAGCGCTGGCTTGAGGATGTTGGCCGCGTCGAGCGACCCCTCAGCCGAGCCCGCGCCAACCAGCGTATGCAACTCGTCGATAAAGACGATGGAGTTCTGATTCTCCATCAACTCCTTCATGATGGTTTTGAGCCGCTCTTCGAACTGGCCGCGATACTTGGTGCCGGCCACGATGAGCGAAAGGTCGAGCCCCAGCACACGCTTGTCGGCCAGGAAGCTCGGCACTTCGCCGTCGGCGATGCGCTGCGCAAGCCCCTCCACGATGGCCGTCTTGCCTACACCGGGTTCACCGATCAAGACAGGATTGTTCTTCGTCCGCCGGCAGAGAATCTGAATCACCCGCTCGAGTTCGCCGTCGCGACCGACAAGGGGGTCAAGCTGCCCGTCCATGGCCGCTTGGGTCAGGTCGCGGCTGAACTCGGCCAGCAGGCTCGACTCACGCTGGCGCGCCTGCGCCGGAGCCTTCTCCTGGGTCACGCGGGCCAACTCATCGCGAATCTGCGCCAGCTTCAGGCCGCGCTCCTGCAAGATCTCGGACGCGAAGCATTTTTCTTCGCGCAGCAGGCCAAGAAGCAGGTGTTCGGTGCCGATGTGCTTGTGCCCGAGCCGTTCGGCTTCTTCAGCCGCGTAGGCCAGCACGCGCTTGCACTCGTTCGAAAGCGGCAGGTCTACGCTGGTTGAGACCTTTTCCCGGATGGTGGTGTGAGCCTCAATCTGCTTGCGGATCGACTCCACCGAAGCGTGCGAGCGCAGGAAGCGGTTGGTTAAGGCCTTGTCCTCGCGCAACAGGCCAAGCAGCAGGTGCTCGGTCTCGATGTAAGGCGAGCCAAATTGACTAGCCTCATACCGCGCGAAGAAGATAACGCGCCGTGCCTTCTCCGTATAGCGTTCGAACATAAAAATCTCCCTTATCGAGCAGGCTATCGGCTGGAGTGGCCGTCCGGTTTTGCCGGCTTCAGCCCTACCCGCGCGTGCCCCATTTATATCGCTGCCGGAACCCCTGGGAAACCGACATTCCCGCCCCGAACAGCCTTTTGGATGGTTATGAGCCCTTTTTTGCCCTCACTCGCCCAGGCCATCCTCATACACCTGGACTACCACCCTGCCTGGCAACTTGATGGGGATTGAAGCATCCCCACGCGATTGCTACCTTGTTAAGACTCAAATACCACCCGAAAGGGTGCATTATCCCTCTTGGATGCCCGGAAGGCAATCACCCCTTTGGAACGAATGCCAAAGGAGTTAACCTCCCACTTTCAAGACGCAACGCCCGCGTACAACGCGCGGCCAGGTCCAGATTATGGGTCACCAGGATCGAGGTCAGGCCGTGTGTAGCGTGCAGCCGCTCAATCAGATCAAATACGCGGCCAGCTGTAATTTCGTCCAGGTCGCCGGTGGGTTCATCGGCCAGCAGGACCCTCGGGCTGTTGACCAGCGCCCGGGCCAGGGCTACCCTTTGCTGCTCTCCCCCGGATAACTCGCCTGGCCGGTGGCTGCCGCGGTCTTCCAAACCCACTTCTCTGAGCCAGTTTTCTGCAATGGCCAGCGCTTCCCGCTTCGGCTTATCGCGGGCCAACAGGGGCATGGCCACGTTTTCAAGGGCTGTAAACTCCGGCAGCAAATAATGGAATTGCCAGACGTAGCCGATCTCCCGATTCCTGAAGGCGGCGGCCTGGCGCGGGGCGAGCGTGGCCACATCCGTTGAGGCGCAGATCACGGTTCCCGCAGTGGGCGCATCCAGCGCGCCCAGTATATGCAAAAGTGTGCTTTTTCCCGCCCCGGACTGGCCCACGATGGCTACCATGGCGCCGGTTTCGATTTCCAGGTCGAGGCCGCGGAAGAGAGTGAGAGCGCCGCGTGCTGTCTTGTAGGTCTTTTCAAGCCCCGTGACCCGGATGATGGGATCTGCTGCCTGTGAATCCTGCTCCGCCCGCAAACCAGTATCCCGCATTGGGCGGGACGCCTGGCTGGCGGCCGTGGGGGAGGGTTGGTTCATCCGTTAACTCTATTTTACCGTGCCGGAGGCGGTTTTCTTTCCGGCTGGGGTTCCGGTGGTAATGGCGGCAAGTGCGCGCCAGAAAGGCTGCACGCATAACGGAGTAATTTTGGCGCAAAACTGGGCGGAAATGATCGGATTTTTCTTTTCTTGTGCCTCTCAAAGGCAGCCTGAAAAGCCCGACTTGGAGGTCCAGAAGGTATCTTGAGGCCAGGGCCCTCATAAGAGCCGTCCAACCACCCCAACTACGGAGACCTGTCGTCAGGGACCCCGCGGGAGACTGGCGCTGCAAGCCCCTATTTGCGGCTTTCAGAAATCGCGGCGGGGTTTATCCGGGCGATGCGGCCATCCGGTCCAACAGCGTAGGGCAGGGAGAGCGCGTTCCAGTTGCCGTTGTCCAGAGGCTGCCAGGTCTTGCCGTCATCGCGGCTGACGTCGGAGCCATTGGGGCCGGCTGAGATCCAGAGTTTCAGAGCATCGCTCCACTGCACCGATGAGCGGTAGCCGTGGGGCGGATTGGTCGCCAAGGTCCAGTGTTCGCCACCGTCGGCGCTCCACGCGGCGGTGCCTTTGCTTTCGTCCGGCTTCTTGAAGTCGCCGCCTACAGCCATGAACCGCGAGTTCTCACCGAAGCCGCATTCGTTGCAGATCCCTGTGGTTACGGGATAGCGGTAGGCGATGGAAAACACGCCGGAGTTCTCTGTGCCGGAAGCGAGGGCAACCGGACTGGTCTTCCACGGCGGTTCTTTGCGGCCCAGGTGGTCAAGCACGCCGTGCAACTCTTCCCGGGGATAGATGGGGCGGCTGAAAAAGACCGAGCCGTCTTTGCCTCCGGCGGCGAAGCTGCGCGCAAACAGGCCGTTGCCCTTGGCGATGGAACTGTTGCTTGCGGCGAACGCGGCCAGCGCATTCTTTTCAATCAAAAGGCCGCCGTGCGTGTCGCGCTTCCATTTTCTGCCGCCGTTTGCGGTCAGGAAAACCGCGAACTTTCCGGCCACCGGGTCGCCCAGCAACATGCCGTGGTTGCCGTTAAACCAAAAGCTGTCAAAGAACCCTCCGGGCGCGTCGGGGTTTGCAAAAAGCAGTTCCCAGGTTTTGCAGCCATCGTAGGTCTTGTAGAGGCGGCTCTTGTCGCCGGGGCCTGACGCCATCACGATTGCGGTATTCGCACTCCAGGCCTCAACGCCGCGAAAGTCAAGGGTTGCGCCATCGGCCGCTCCGTCGGGGATTGCGCATTTTTGCCAGTGCGCGCCGCCGTCGGTGGTTTTGAGCACCGTGCCCGTGCCTGACGCCCAGGCGATGGAACGGTTCACGGCGTGAATTCCGCGCAGAGATGCAGTGGAACCCGAGTCCTGCATTTGCCATGTAGTGCCCGCCTGCCCACTGCAAATCACAGAAGATAGGGCGGTAATGGCGATAGTCAAGAAACCAAAGCGAATAAGCCGCATGGGGGCAGTATAGATGGGGACCCCACGCAATCGCGAGAAATGGATCCGGTGTCCTGAATCACTTTCTGCGTAGCCGTGCAGACGGTATAAAGAAATCTGACCCGTGAATAAGTTCCGTCTTCTTTCATCCTTGGCTCTGGCTACGGCCTTCTCGCTCGGTGTGTGCGCTGCACCGGCGCAAGACTCTGCGTACCAGCGATTCAGGGCGCATAACGCGGAAATGACAAAGTTTCAGCCCACCTGGATGGGACCGCTGATCCAGTCGGATGCGCGGATCGGACAAACGCTCAAGCTGGCGATAGGGAACCTGGACTTTCCTCCTTTGCAGTCCACAATTTATGGGAACAACAAGGGCGTGAGCGTGATTGTGGACCATCGTTTTCAACTTGAAGTGGACCCGCCGGCCTACTTCCGCAACCACTCCAGCACGCACAAGGACGGCTTTGGCAACCTCGGCACGGTGGTGAAGTGGCGCATGGCCTCAGGCAATGCGGACCACGGCAACTTTGCCGTTACGGCCGTGATGTACCACGGGTATGCACCGCGCACTTATCAGAACCAGTTGCTCAGTTCGTACTATGTCCCTTCGATTGCGGCAGGGAAAGGGGTCGGCCATTTCGCGTTTCTGACTACCGTGGGCGGACTTCTGCCGACCGCCAAGATCGCGCAGCAGGGACGGGCGATTGATTGGAACTTCACGGCGCAAGTGCATGCAAGGCCTCACGTGTGGTTCGACGTGGAGAACAACGCATCTTTCTTTCTGGCTGGCCCTTTCGACGGCAAGATGCAGAACCTCATGACGCCGGCGGCGTTCTACATGGTACGTCGCAAGGGCTGGAAGCCGGAACATGCCGCCGTGGTGTTTGACTGCGGGATGCAGATCGCGACATCAAGCTTCCACGTCTACAACCACAACCTTGTGAGCGAGATGCGGATTCTGTTTTAGGCCGGGCAAATCTTCCTTATTCCGATCCGATCTTTTCCGGCGCGGCGGTAGAATTCTGTGTATTTCCCGGAATTGATTCACGCAGGAGAAAGCAAATGAGAACGGTGCGCGGAATTGCGATTGCGCTGTTGGGGTTTCTGGGAGTCGGCGCGGTGGCCGGTGCGCTGCCGCTGATCGTGGACCCGTCGGGCAAACTGATGCGGATGCCGATGAGCCTTCTGGAGCATTCTCCATTTCACTCGTTCCTGATTCCGGGCATCATTCTCTTGTTGTCAAGCGGCCTGCTAAGCCTGGCGATCATGGCGATGGCCATACGCCGAAGCTCGCACTATGGCTGGTGGGTGACGTTGCAGGGATGCGTGCTGACTGGATGGATTACTGTCGAGGTGATCATGATGCGCACCGCGGTGTGGCCGCACTATCTTTATTGGGGGATCGGGCTGCTGCTGATTGCGCTTGGGCTCGCATTGACCCGCGAAGCCCGGACAGCTTGAACGGTCCGCGCGGAAGTATCCGATCAGTAGACAATCTTGCTTGGCGAAGCACTCCACGCCGCGAAGCTGACCCGCGCTTCATCCGCGAGCAACTGCATGGCAGGCAGAGTGCGGATAGACGGATCCTTGCGAAACTCCGCATAGAGAAACGCATCGTCGAAACCGGCGCGTGCCGCATCGGCAGTGCTCGAGCCGTAATATATCCGGTCAATGCGCGCCCAGTAGGCTGCGGCGAGGCACATGGGACAGGGCTCGCAGCTGGTGTAGAGTTGGCAGTCGGCCAGCGTGAATGTGCCCAGCGCCCTGGCAGCTGCGCGGATGGCGTTGACCTCGCCGTGCGCGGTGGGATCGTTGGTTGCGATTACCGTGTTTGCGGCTTCGGCTACGACGACCCCGTCGCGCGCGATGAGTGCGGCGAACGGGCCGCCCGCGCCGTTGAGAACATTTTGTGTGGCCAGCGCAATGGCGCGGCGCAGAAACTCCGGATTGGGTTCGGCTGGCATTGGGGCAAGTGTATCTCAGCTTTCTGCAAATCCAATTGCCTTGACCTCAAAGCTGGCCACGCGCAAGACTAGAGCAACCTGAAAAACAATCATGCAGCATAATCAGACTGCGAGAGGCGGCCCAGTGAGCGAGCGGGTGGGAACAACCGGCGAAACATACGCAAGCCAAAGCGCGGGCAGAAGCGCAACGGAAGACTACGGGCTGCGCGCCGGGGTGTTGGGGCCTATTGAGACGCTGGCGCAGTCAGTGAGCGCCATGGCACCTTCCACCTCCGCCTCGCTGACCATTCCGCTGGTTTTTGCGCTGGCCGGGAACGCCACATGGTTCGTCTATTTGCTGGCCACCGGGGCGACCCTGATGGTGGGCTTCTGCGTGAGCCGATTCGCGCGACTTTCCGCCTCGCCGGGTTCGCTTTACTCGTATACGGCCGAGACGCTTCCGCCTTTTTTCGGCGTGCTGGCCGCGTGGAGTTTGCTGCTGGCCTACCTGGGCACGGGTGCCTCTGTAGCAGGCGGGGCTCTCTACTATGCCAACCTGCTCAGCCTGCAATTCTTTCATTGGGCGCCGCCGGCGCTGCCTACGCTGGCGGTGGTTTGCTCGGCGGCGGCATGGGTCGCTTATCGCGACGTGAAGCTCTCGGCGGAATTGATGTTGTGGATCGAAGTCGTCTCCGTCGGACTGGTTGTGATTGTGCTGGCGCTAATGCTGTTTCGCTACGGACTGCACTTCGATCTGGATCAGTTCCGGCTCAAAGGGGTGCACGTCTCGGCGCTGGGACCGGCGCTGGTGCTGGCCATGTTCAGCTTTGCGGGCTTTGAGAGCGCCACCACGCTGGGCGGCGAGGCGCGCGAACCGCTGCGCACCATTCCCCGCGCCGTGCTGCAATGCGCCCTGCTGGCCGGGGCTTTCTTCATGCTCTGCGCATATTCTGAGGTGCTGGGGTTCCGCGGTGAATCGTCGCAGTTGAGCGAGTCCACCAGCCCGCTGCATTTGTTGGCAACCAAGGCCGGCATTTCGCCGCTGGGTGTGGGCATCGATTTCGGCGCGGCCGTGAGCATGTTTGCCTGCGTGCTGGCCTGCACCACAGCGGCGGCGCGCGTGCTGATGCGGATGGCGCGGGGACATCTGCTACCCGCAGCTCTTGAGCGCACCAGCCGGCGGCACGGCACGCCGGGGGCGGCGATCGTAGTCTCAGCGGGATTCATGTTTGCGGCCACTGCCGTGCTGGGCCTGCGCGGCGTGGCCGGCGCGGACATTTACGACTGGATGGGGTCGCTGGCGGTCTTCGGCTTTGTGACCGCCTATGCGCTGGTGGCGATTGCTTTGCCTTTTGCGCGGCGCGCTGCGGGCCGGCACTCAAGCACCGTCGTGGTTGTGAGCGTATTGACCGTGATGGTGATGATTCTGATCATCATGTTCGACATCCGCTCCGCGGCTGACGTTTACCACGGGCGGATTCCGTATATCTACCTGGGGTACATCGCAGCGGGACTCGGGTGGTATGCGATTCGGCGAAAGAAAGCTGAAGTGATTGCGGGATAACTGGGCGCGGCGATATCCAAAAATCGGACCTGGGGCACCCATCGCCTCCCCCGGCGTGCCAGACTGCAAGACGGCGCCACCCCCTCCAAAGCCCCTATCACAGGGGTTAAGTCCAGCTTTTGCACACTGCACGCACAGTTGGCAACCAAAATCTGGAAATTTCGGGTTGAATTTCACGCCATAATCGTTATTCTGTAACTACCTCGTAGCAAAAGAACTGGACCAGACAAACAAACGAGCTCCACTCGACATCGGTTCTGTTTTCTCTCTTTTTGAACGGCAAACAATGCCAGCGATTCCTATTGATCCCAGGGTTTTTTGAACAATTCAAAAAACACATGGGGAAATCCCTATTTCCGAGGCCATGAATCTTGACACATCCTATGCGTACGCATTTCTTTACGATTTCCCGGCTGCTGGCGGTTGCGGCGGTCATTGCGCTGTGCGGTCTCCCCGCTCTGGCACAGCAGACACTTGGCGGCATCACCGGAGAGGTCATGGACGCGTCGGGCGGCGTCATTCCGAATGTCGTTGTCATGCTGGCCGGCGAGCAGACATCGTTGGCGCGCACCGCAAAAACCAACGACTCCGGCATTTACCTTTTCGTCAACCTGCCCATTGGCACCTACACGCTGACCTATACGGCTGAGGGTTTCGACGTGCAGAAGACGCAGCACATTACAGTGCAGGCCGATCGCACGGCAACGGTAAATGCCACGCTGCAGGTGGGCAAAACCAGCACCACCGTCGAGGTGGAAGCGTCGCCGCTGATGAACGCCGAAGATACGACCAACGGCTACATCCTGGACAAAACGCAGATTGATGCGGTGCCCTTGTCAACGGGCAGCTTTACCGGAGTCGCAATTTTATCCGCCGGCGTAAGCGCGGAGTTAGCGGGCGGCACCGGATCGAATTCAGGCCTTGGCAACGCGCCCATCTGGGCCAACGGACAACGCGACTCAAGCAACAGCTTCTCGCTCAACGGTGTAGATGCCAGCAACCTCTTCAACGGGAAGAGCACAAGCGAAGTGGCTTCTAACCGAGTGATCAACAGCACCGGTTCAGCGGGCGGCGGCGGCGGCGGCGTTATTCAGTCGGTCGCTTCGGTCTATCTTTCCATTGGCAACGCAATCCCCACGCCCGCTCCTGAAACCATTGCGGAAGTCCGGGTCAACGCTTCAATGTACGATGCGTCGCAGGGCTCCACCTCGGGCGCGCACATCGATCTCAGCACCGCCTCCGGTACCAATGCCTATCACGGCGGCGTTTACGTGCACCACGGCACCAATTGGATCAATGCGGCCCCGTTCTTTTTCAAGCAGAACAACGAAGTTCCGGATGACAAGAAGAACCCTGTGCTTCACCGCACGTCTCTCGGCGCAACCATTGGCGGCCCCATTATCAAGAACAAGCTTTACGGGTTCTTCTCTTACCAGCATCTGTCAGTTTCCGACGAGGAGATAGGCGATGGTTTCCTTACCATCCCTGTTGGTCTTGGCGGTTGCGCGGTCCGCAGCGCCGATTGCTTTGCCTCCATTGACAACGCGCAGTTTGGCGGCGAAAACAACGTCGCGGCAGCCTCGCCAGACGACAGGGCGCCCTACTCATCCTCGGTTCCATTTACAGCCGCGCAGATCAGCCCGACTTTCGTTCAACTCTTCAACTTGCCGGCTCTGCCCGGTGAGCCGGGCAAGTACCTCATCCCGGACGACACCACTTCAGCGACCCTGGGCCCGGCGCAAGGCTACAACGCATTCCTGCCCGGAACCGGACGGTTCAAGGCCGACTTGGCGGTCGCCGATCTCGACTGGAACGCCAGCAGCAAAGAAACTGTTGCTTTCAAGTACTATTTCCAGCACGATCCAACGCTTGCTCCCTACGCCTACTCGAGCGTGCCCGGATTCACAGAGCACCTTGACTCTGGCGCGCAGGTGGCTTCCATTACCAACACTTACATAGTGAAGTCGAACCTCAGCACTACGCAGACCCTTGGCATTATCCGGGAAAAGGATTGGGCCACCAACGAGCAACCCTGGGGCCCCGGCAACATTCCCGGCGTTAACCCGATCAATGAATTCGGGTCAAACTACTTCTCGGGAATATCTATCGTCAACGTATTTGGTGGCGCCGGTTATGCGGCGGGAGTGCCGAGCTACGAAGATAACGGCATCCTCAACATTGGCCCCAATGCTGAGGGACAGGCTTCGAACACCGGTATGTTCCAGAACCGCATCGCTCCCTCAGGGAACGCAATCTGGACTCTGGGCAAGCATACCGTCAGCTTCGGCGCCAGCTATACCTACACCCAGCTAAATACCATCGACAAGCGCACCGGTACGGGCACCATTACGGGCGACGACTTCAGCGCTTTCTCGCAGGGCTTCATCAGCCCCGGCAGCTCATCCACGGCATTCTACGTCTCCTCGTTCATGCGCGGCGACGCCAGCCGTTACTACCGCGCCAACCAGTTGGGCACCTACGTCCAAGACAAGTTCCAAATGACCCCAACTCTCTCGCTCACTGCAGGCGTGCGGTATGACTGGGATGGCGGCTTCACCGAGAAGTACGGCCGCATCTTCAACTTCGATTCCTCACGGTATAACTACGAGGTCGGAACCGATACGATCGTGGACTCGGGGTTGATTATTGCCGGCAACAACGCCAATGGCACCAAGGGTGTTAGCAACACAACCCTCACCGGACGCCAGTGGGGCGTGGCTCCCCGCGTTGGCGCGGCATGGCAGCCCGGGCTGTTCCACAGCAAACTGGTGGTTCGTGCAGGCGGCGGCATGTACTACGACCGCGGCGAACTCTTTTCGTATTTCTCGCCCGGATACGCCATCGGCACAGTGACCGGCGGCCCCTTCGGCGTCAATCAGCAACTGCCGTTTGTCAACACGCAGACCTGCCCGAAGGGCACCGGGCAATCCCTCTACAACGGATACATCCCAACCTGCGGCGGCGGCGGTATCCAGGCGGGCCTTGACGACGGCTCCTACAATTCCACGCCGGTCACCGGTCCTACCGACGACGTGGCTGGTAATATCAACAATCCCTACGGCAGTCAGCCGATCGCTGCGCCCTCCAGCCCCAAGGCCTCGGATCTCAACAACTATCTGCCCAATGCCGCAAGCATTGAGAACTACAACTATGCGCCGGCGAATACCCCTGGATTCATCAACAACGGCCAGCCAATCTCACTGGGCGTCTACGACCGCGCCAACAAGCTGCCTTACACGTTCAACTACACGCTCGACGTTCAATGGCAGCCGCGAAACGACCTGGCCATCGAAGTGGGCTACGTGGGCAACCTGGGCCGGCACCAGGTGATTCCCGTGCCGTTCAACCAGGCGAATATAGCTTCGCCCTCCAGCCCGACCCTCGCCGGCGGACCGTTCCAGCAGAACTACAGCTACGGATACACCGTCGGTGGCGCAACGCTGCCCGATGGCAGCTTTTACATGGCCAACGATGAAGGCGGAAACGTCGACCTCCGCGTTCCCTACATGGGCTACGCGGCTGAGTCCATTACCTACAAAGCAGCGGGCATCGATGCCTATAACGCGCTCCAGGCGCACGTTGAGAAGCGCATGAACCACAACTTCCAGGTCGGCGCCTCCTACACGTGGTCCCACGCCCTCGACGAGCAAAGCGGCCTCGGCCTCTTCTACAACGGCAACAATCCGCTCAACCTGCGCAGCGGCTACGGTTCTGCCGACTTCGACCGTACCCACGTTGTCAATTTCAACTACGTGTTCCAGGTCCCCGACCTGGCCCGTAAACACTCGCTCCAGGGAATGCTGGCCGACGGGTGGTCGCTGATCGGCGTCACCGTTTTGCAGAGCGGTCAACCTTACAGCATCATCGACTTCTCCGGCTCCATCGGCAGCATCTACTATTCGACCTACGACGGTATTACCAACCCCATTGTTCCTTTGGCCAAAGGCTGCACGGCAAAGAGTGCCGCCAACACCGGTTCCAACGGCGCGTTCTATGTCATCGATGGAAAGACCGCCCTCAACCCTGCCTGCTTTACGCTTCCGTTGCTCCCGGCTGGCGGACTCGATGGAGCAATTCCCGACTCCGATCCTTACGAGACCGGATTTACCACCGGCCAGCGCAACATCTTCAGGCAGGCATTTCAAAAGCGCTCTGACGCCTCGCTGGTCAAGGTCACCCAAATCAAGGACAGGTACAGCCTCAAGTTCACTTTCGACGTGTACAACCTGACGAACACCACGAGTTTCGACATACCGGGCGATGCCGTCTCACAGAACTACGACTACAACGCCTTCCCGGGATCTGTGCCTGCGGGCTCTAATGTCCTGCCCACAGGTTGCGGCACACCTGCCGCAGCCAATGGCGCCGGAAACCTGTATGCCTGTCCCGCGGGCCTGGGTATCGTCTCGCACACCATCGGCAGCCCGCGGCAGATTCAGATGTCGCTGCGGTTTGACTTCTAACAGCGGTTGAATGCAAACAAAGAGGGCGACCCGAGTGGGTCGCCCTCTTTGTTTTGGTAATTCGTACTATTCCTTAATCCCTAACCCCTATTCCCTGTCCTTCTACTCTTCCCCGATGTCCTCGTTCCACACTTCGGGGTGGGCGGCGATGTAGCCTTCCAGCATCTCGCGGCATTCGCTGTTATCCAGATCAACCACTTCGACGCTGTTTTCGCGGAGCCAGTCTGCAGCGCCCTGAAACGTGCGGCTCTCGCCCACCACCACCGCGCCAATGCGGAACTGGCGCACCAGCCCACTGCAATACCAGCACGGCGCCAGGGTCGTCACCATGATCAAATCGCGATAGCTTTTCTGGCGGCCAGCCGCGCGAAAGGCATCCGTTTCGCCGTGAATACTCGGGTCGCCCTGCTGCACGCGGCGGTTATGCCCGCGGCTAACCAAGACTCCGGCCCTGGTAAACAGCGCCGCCCCAATGGGGATTCCGCCCTCAGCCAGCCCCAGACGCGCTTCTTCAATCGCCACTGCCAACATGCGCTGATACATCTCTTGATTTGCCACAAGATTCCTCTTATGTGCAGAATAAGCCATCGCCAGAGGATCGCGCATCGAGCGTCGGTCTTCGCTTTCAGAAAACTGGCTTCGCAGTGCGCGAAAGCGGCTTGACTTTAAGCGCGCTCGAAGATGTGCGGTTGAATTGTGAGAGACACAGGTTACACCATTCGAAGCATGGCAGAGCGTTGCGGAATGACCGCGCACACTCTGCGCTACTACGAACGCGTAGGGCTGATTCAGCCAGTTGGTCGCGCGAGCAACGGCCACTGACGTTACTCTGACGTAGGCGAATGCTGGATCGATTTTCTGCATTGCATGCGCACCACCAACATGCCCATTCGCGAAATGCAGCGCTATGCCGCTCTACGCGAACTGGGCGACACCACCTCGCTCGAACGGCTCAAGATTCTTGAAGATCACCAGGCGGGCATCGCTGCGCAGATTCTCGAGTTGCAGAGAGCCCATGCGCTACTGGCCCACAAGATCACCAACTACCGCAAGATCGAGCAGCGCATTCGCATCGGCGGGCCTGTGCTGCCAGACTCGGAGATTGGCGAGCCCGAGTACGATTGGACGCTTGCGCCAACCGGGTAGGTTCTCGATATGGGCTCGCGGTTTGGATTCAGACGGCATCTTTGTCTTAGCCGCGGGTTCCGTGGAATCAGACCGCAGTCACCCAGCCAAGTGTGCTTCCAGCACCACTAGGAACTTGGCCAGCCATGCCGGGTGGGCTGTCCATGCCGGGCCGGTTACCAGTTTGCCATCCACCGTCGCCTCGAAGAAGTCCAACGGCACAAAGGTTCCACCGGCAAGCGTCACCTCAGGAGCGCATGCCGGATACGCGTTTACCTTCCGGCCCTTCAGCACGCCCGCTGCGGCCAGCAGTTGGGGACTGTGGCAGAGCGCGGCGATGGGTTTGCCGGCCTTGTCGAAGTGGCGAACAATGTCCAGTACTTTGGGATTGAGCCGCAGGTACTCCGGCGCGCGTCCGCCGGCGACTACCAGCGCGTCATAGCTCTTAACGTCGATCTCGTCAAAGATCGCGTTCAGCGTGAAGTTGCGGCCGCGCTTCTCAGAGTAGGTCTGGTCGCCCTCAAAATCGTGAATGGCCGTGCGCACCTGTTCGCCCTTTTTCTTTCCGGGGCAAACGGCATCCACGGTGTGGCCCACCATTTGAAGTGCCTGGAAGGGAACCATGATTTCGTAGTCCTCAACAAAATCGCCGGCAAGCAGCAAAAGCTTTGCGGGTTTCATGCAGATAGCCTCCTGGCTGCAAGTTTGCCATAAACGCTCGATGTCCTAAAATCTGGCTATGGCCAAACGCGCTTCTCCGCTGGAAGAGTTGAATGCCCGCATCGTGGCCTGCGATCACTGTTCGCGACTGCGCAGCTACTGCGCGGAAATCGCCAGCGTCCGCCGCAGGGCTTATGCGGACCACGAATACTGGGGCAAGCCGGTGCCCTCGTTTGGCGACGAGCAGGCGCGCGTGCTGGCGCTGGGACTGGCTCCGGGAGCGCACGGGTCGAATCGGACAGGGCGGATGTTCACCGGCGACGGCTCAGGCGATTTTCTTTTTCCTGTGCTGCATGAGGCGGGCTTTGCATCGCAATCCAAATCAGTGGCACAGGACGACGGCATGACGCTTAGGGACTTGTGGATTGCCGCTGTCGTCCGCTGCGCTCCGCCGGCCAACAAGCCCACGACTGAAGAGCAGCGCGCCTGTTCGGCCTGGCTGGACGAGGAGATGCAACTACTGTCCAATTTGCGCGTTGTTGTTTGCCTGGGCCGCATTGCGTTCGACGGTCTGCTGGCCTGGGCGCGTCGGACCGGGCAACTGCCGGCGCGCAGCGGGTTCACTTTCGCCCACGGCGCGGAGTTCACGCTGCCGAGCGGCCTGATCGTCATTGCCAGCTTTCACCCGTCGCTGCAAAACACCAACACCGGCAAGCTTACGCGGCCCATGTTTCTCAGAGTTTTCAAGCGGGCGCGGGAACTTGCGGGTTTGGGATAAGAGAGAGACGCCGGCATTTATTCTGGAACGGGGAGGAAGCTGTGGACCGCATGCCAATGGATATTCTTAAGGATCTCGACCCCGAACCACCGCCGCCGCGAAAGCCGCGATTGACCCCCGCAGACCATTACACTCCGGCGGTTCTGCTGGAGCGGGCGGCCTACCTGCGCAAGCTGGCCAGGCATGGCGACGGCTCGGCCAGCGAAACACTCAGGGAATATCCGCAGCACTTCACCATGCTCTCGTTTCGCAGCCGCGACGGCGAGGCCGAGGTGCATGAAAACTTGGCCGATCTCTTTTATGTGCTGGAGGGGCGGGCTACGCTCGTCACCGGCGGCACGGTGGCAGGAGCAAGGAACGTTGGGCCAGGCGAGACGAGGGGTGCGTCCATCGACGGCGGAACACGGAAGGAACTGAGGGCGGGGGATGTGGCGCACGTTCCGGCAGGCGTGCCGCACCAGATGCTCGTGCCGGGCGACAAAACGCTCACCTGTTTTGTGATGAAGGTGCGGGAAAAGGAGTAGCGGGAAAAGACGATCATGGTGGATGCGGACGATGAGAGTGGTGGTATCCCAGATCTCAAAATCGAGACCTGGGGCACCCAGCCTCTTATGGCAACAGGCTTTCCACGATGTACTGGAAGGCGACCATGCCGGGGTCTTCCATGCCCAGGCCTTTTTCTCCCCAGATGCGGGCGCGGCCTTGTTTGAAGGGCTTGGCGGCGAATTCGGCGGTCGTTGCCTTTACTGCGGCTGCCGCGGCGGAGGCGAGTTTTTCCGGTTCCTTGATGTTTTCTGTCGCGCTGCGAGCGGCTTCAATCACATCGAGAACTGTCTTGTCGCCGAGGTGGCTTTTGCCGCGTGCAGCCATGGCCGCGCCGGCCGCGGCAAGCAGCAACGAAACCTCTGACCATGGGACGGCGGTGCGGCCCTTGGTCAATTTGGCAGCTGCCATAAGGCCCGTCGCTGCAAGTGTTCCATAGGTTGAGCCGACTGTGCCGGTGAGCATTTTTGCGTAGCCCAGAAGAACCATCCCTACATCGTCGCCCTCCGGAGGCGTGGCGCTGAAGATTTCGACGGAGCGCGAAAGCGTGACTCCGAGATCGCCATCGCCGATAGCGCCATCGCGCGCGTTGAGTTCCTCGGCATGGGCCAGGATGCCAACCTTGATGCGGTCCATGGCCAAATGAATTGATTCAACCGTCAGTTCTTTCGATATCATGAGGCCTATACCTTGAGGAATGGGCAAGAGCAGGGCGCGAGCAGAAGCTGCTCCAATTCCGCATCGAGTTTGCAGAAGGTGATGGACATGCCGGCCATCTCCATTGACGTTGCATAGCGGCCAACGAGCGGAGCCACAACGGTGACGCCGAGTTCCTTAAGACGCTTTGCCACAACGCGATAGACGATGTAAAGCTCCTCGTGCGGCGTGGCGCCCAGACTATTGCAGAGGACCGAGATGCGGTCGCCGGAAGCGAGTGGCACGTCCGCCAGAAGCATGCGCAGCATCTCTTCCGCAATTTCATCGGCGGTCTGCAGAGGGCCGCGGCGCACTCCCGGCTCGCCATGGATGCCCATGCCGATTTCCATCTCGTTTTCGCCGATGGTGAAAGTGGTTCTGCCTGCGGCTGGCAGGATGCATGGAGTGAGAGCAACGCCCATGGTGTGGCAGGCGTCTGCCGCCTTCTGCGCGGTGGCGGTAACCTCGTCGAGCGTGGCACCGGTGTCGGCCTTGGCGCCGGCGATCTTGAAGCAGTAAACCATGCCGGCGATGCCGCGGCGCTTGGCGCGTTCTGCGAACGAAGCGCTGGCCACGTCGTCGGCCACAAGCACCGACTTGGCCTTCAGGTCTTCCATTTCGGCCATCTCGCAGGCCATGTCGAAGTTCATCACGTCGCCGCCGTAGTTGCCGTAGAGGCAAAGAACACCAGCGCCGCCATCGACAGCCTTCATGGCTTCGTAGATCAGATCCACGCCTGGCGAGGCGAAGACATCGCCGATGGCGCAAGCATCCAGCAGGCCTTTGCCGACGTAGCCGGTGAAGACAGGCAAGTGGCCTGAGCCGCCGCCGGTGACGATGCCGACTTTGCCCTTGACCGGCGCATCGGGACGAACAATGATGCGCCCGTCCGCGCCGATGCGCTTGTAGTACTCGGGATGCGCGGCGGCGAGGCCTTCAAGCATTTCGTTGACGTAATCGACTGGATTGTTGAGGAGCTTTTTCATGGTCACCTTTAAATGTCTGCAGATGATTTTGCTGCGCGGGACTTCTACCTTGAAGCCATTCCAATGAAGACGAGGCCGGCAACGTAGGCGCAGAGCATGAGGGCAATCAGCTTGCCGGTTCCACGTGGGGCGTTGCGGAATTCATGCCAGATGAGCAAACCCCAGAGCGCGGCGATGAATGTCGCGCCCTGGCCGAGTGCATACGAGATGGCCGGCCCGGCTACCGAGGATGCGATCACGTTGAAGGTGAAGGCGATCATCCAGATGACGCCGCCGAGGATACCGATGGAGTGGAGGCGGAGCGTGCCGCGGAAATAATCGGCATAGGTGACATGGCCGCTGCGCATGAACAGGGTGTTGAAAAGAAAATTGCTTACGAAAATGCCGACCCCAAAAACCACCAGTGCGATATAAGGCGTGAGCATGCCAGGGGTGATAGGCGAGGAATCGAACGCGGGCGAGATGGACCGCATGAGTTGCGGATAAAAGAAGCCTTGCACCAAACCGGCGAGGACCGACGCAATGATTCCCTTGCGCGCGTTTTTCTTTTCAATTTGCGGCAGCCGGCGCTGCGCTACTGCAGAGAGAACCATAGCCGCGAGCACCAGAATCATGCCGCTGAAGATCAGGACCGGGTTGCCTTTGGGGTTCTGGATGTAGCTGAAAAGGGTGCCGAGAACCAGCGCCAGTCCCACGCCCACAGGGAATGCGACGGCCATTCCGGCGGCGTCGATGCCCACCACCAGCAGGATGTTTGACATGTTGAAGATGACGCCGCTGATCAGGGCCGGAAGAATGAAGCCGGTGGTCATGGTTTGCGCGTTGGCCAGGGCAGACATGCCCGCCGTGCCATGGCTGCCGAACGTGAAAGCGAAGCAGAGGGAGCACAGCAGTACGCCGATCGCATAGTCCCAGTAGAAAAGCTGGAAGGGCCAGTTTGCCTTGCCGGAGAGCTTTTGGGTATTGGCCCATGAGCCCCAACCCAGCATGGTGACGACGCAAAAACATATGGCGATGGGAAGAGTGGAGACGACAAACATGATTAGCGAACCTCAGGCGCGCTGTTGGCAGAACAAGGCATCTTAAAGGAGCGGGAGCGCAAGGAGCAAATCAGGCGGGCTACGGCAGCTTGAAGGCTTTCACCGCGATGGCATTGGGTCCACGCCCGGTGGGCAGAATGGTGAACAGCGACCTCGAAGCGGTGCGCACCACGGCTACATCGGCCGAGCGGGTATCGACTACGAAGAGCAGATGTCCCGACGCGGAAAACGCGAGGGCCGATGGGCCGTCGCCGACGTGGAGGGAGCCGCCCTTGGAGTCAGGAATGCGCTTGCCGTCGTCGATGGAGTAGACAGTCACATACTGCGAGTGAAAGTTGCTCACGTAAAGCATGGTGTTGTTGCTTGAGACCAGTCCGCACACCGGGTTGTCGCCGATCATGTAAGCGCCGCCCACGTCGTCTGTGCCGGTGACAACCTCCGAAATGTTGTCGGAGAGCGAATTTGAAACGAACAACTCGCCGCCGTCGGGCTTCAGCGCCAGTTGCCGCGGTGCGCGGCCCACGTCCATCATGGCTTCAAGGCGGTCTGGCTGGTCGGGATGAGCTTGCGAGTGGGCCAGGGCGACGGCCATCACCTGGTGGCCGCCGGCGCAGGCAATGAACGCCTTTGAAGAATCGGGCAAGACGACCGCATCTGCCGCGCCGGTGCAGCCTTCAAAGACAGCGCGGACGGAATTCGCCGGAGGCCGTGCCGCGGCATCCACCACGCTCACCGAATTGCCGGCGCGGTTGGGGACGATCAGCGTTTTTCCATCCGGCGAAACGCGCGCCTGCACCGGTTCTTCGCCGGCGCCTATGACTGCAATCTCGCGCCGCGCCTTCAGATCGACAATTGAAACGGTATTTGAACCGGAATTGGCTACGTAGGCCAGGTCGCCCGCGGGGTCGAGGTCAATGGAGACTGGCTGGCGATGCAGGGCAATGGTGGCCACCACTGAATTGCTTTCCGCGTTGATTACGGAGAGGGAACCAGGGGCGCCGGGGGCACCCGAGTTGACCACGTAGACTTCGTTGCGTGCGATGCCGGCTGCGATGGCTACCGGATGCTGGCCCACGGCTACTTCGCGATCCACGCGCAAGTTCACCACGTCGAGAACGGTCACCGTGCCGCTGTCGCCGTTCGTCACATAGGCATATTCGCGATAGTTGGGCGGGAACTGCGGGAAGTCGTGAGGGCGGCAGCCGGCGAGGGCGACGGTCAACAGTGTGAAGGCTGCAAGTCGAACTGGTAAAGCGTCCCTCAGTTTCATGGTTTCAGTCCAGCGTTCATTCAAACAGTTGGTTCAGCTTTTGTGGTATCCCAGGTCTGAAAATCCAGATCACCACCCCATGGACTAAGACCAGTCCGAGGGGACCCCGGCCCTGGGGCACCCAGCTCTTGTGGCCTGAGTTCGCTGCAGTCTATTTTGCGGCCTCGGCGCTGATTCCGCGCGGCAAAGTGCGGGCCACCACCGGAGCAATCTGTTCCAACTCGTCCATCATGCGCGCAAACTGTATGGGATAGATGGATTGAGGCCCGTCAGAGAGCGCCATCTCCGGATGATCGTGCACTTCCACCAGGATGCCGTCCGCGCCGGACGCAACCGCCGCACGGGCCATGGGCAACACGCTGTCGCGCTTGCCGGTGGCGTGGCTGGGGTCGACAAGGATAGGCAGGTGGCTGAGGCGCCGCACCGCGGGAATGATGCTCAGGTCAAGGGTGTTGCGGGCATGGTCGGCAAAGGTGCGCACCCCTCGCTCGCACAGGATCACCTGGTAGTTGCCCTCGCTCATTACGTACTCTGCGGCCATCAAAAACTCTTCCAGGGTGGCGGAGAGGCCGCGCTTGATCATCACCGGCTTGCGCAACCGGCCGGCGTGCTTCAGGAGCGAGAAATTCTGCATGTTGCGGGCGCCGATCTGGATCACGTCCGCCCACTCGGCCACCAACTCAAGCGACTGGCTGTCAATGGCCTCCGTGACGATGCGCAGGCCAAATTTTTCTCTGATTTCGGACAGGATTTTCAAGGCGTCAAGACCGAGGCCTTGAAATGCAT
The DNA here is from genome assembly GCA_903911925.1 of uncultured Acidobacteriaceae bacterium. Classification (GTDB taxonomy): domain Bacteria; phylum Acidobacteriota; class Terriglobia; order Terriglobales; family Acidobacteriaceae; genus Telmatobacter. The sequence continues at coordinate 4,026 of CAIWFH010000166.1, read as the reverse complement.
AGGGAGATGTGCGGGGTTTGTAGGCGCCGCCGCGAAAGAACTGGGCTCCAGACGCTGCCACTTGTTCGGCGATTGAAAAAGCTTGTTCGCGGCTTTCAACGGAACAGGGGCCGGCGATGATAGCCAGCGAACGGTCGCCGATGGCAGCGTCGGTTCCCGCAAAGCGGATGATGGTGTCTTCTTCTTTAACGTCCCGGCTGGCCAATTTATAGGCTTTCGAGACCCGGATGACTTCCGCTACGCCGGAAAGCTCTTCCAGGTTTCCGCGATCCACTTCGCCCTGGTTGCCGGTAATGCCGATTGCCGTTCTTTGGGCCCCCGGAAGCGGGTGAGCGCGGAAACCCAACTGCTCGATATGTTTGCAGACCGCCTGGATCTCTTCTGGCGAAGCCTGCGCCTTCATGACAACTAACATTGCGGCCCTCGAACCATCAGTCTAATGGTTGAGGCAAATAAGGGCAATTTCTACCGGGAAACCAGAAGCCTCGGGGGGAGGCACTTCGCATCCACGGGCTGAAGAATTCTATCTTGCGCCACAAAAGAGCGCGAGCCGGAGTGACGCGCAACAGGGCAAAAGCCCTGGCGTTTAGTCGGACTCGTCGGTGGCTTCGGCGCCAGACTTGGCGGCAACAACTGCGGGAGCAACTACCATTCCAATAAAGGCCAGGGCGATCAAGAGGTCATGCATGGTATCCGTTCTCCTTGTGAGGCTCGTCTGAGCCCTTCCACTCCTGAATCATCGGACACATTAGGAAAGACTTAAATCCCACAAAGATTACTTTTGGCGAGATACAGGTGCTATGGCCGTGACCCTTATGGGGCATATTGCGCTGCTCAGGTCCAAAAAACGAGAGGGCAGGCATCCGCCGGATGCGGATGCCTGCCCTCTCAATGCATTGATTGCAGATGGTTTGTCGCGATCATGCCGGGTTAGCGCGGTTTGCGCCCCAGGCGCGTCGCTTCCCGCTTCTGGTCTCGCCATTTGAGACCGAGCCAGGCAAGGTAACCCAATTGGACCGTCCACGTGATGACATATGCCGCAACTACAAACTGATGATCGAGAATCGCTCTTTGATCCATCGTTTTTCCTCGTTCCTTTTCCCGTCTCGAACTGGACTTGCGGGATCGACTACGCGTTGAGAGCCGCCTGCTCTTCCCGGCGCAGGTTCTTCTGGTTTTGGCGCTCGACAAGATAGCGCAAGGCCGTGATCAGTACTCCCCAGGCCAGCCAGGCGAGCACGTTCCAGCCGAAGGCAGCAAGCATGGCCGGGTCCTTGATGCCGGAGTCCGGTCCGCCGCCGAAAACCGGGGCGGGATGCTGCGTGCGCCACCAGCGGTTCGACATATAGACGATGGGCACGTCAAGCGCGCCGAAGATGCCCAGCACCGCGGCCAGCGTTTGCACCTGCGGCCCCGCGGCAAAGCGGCGCAGCAGCAGGTAGCTGACGTAGATGAGCCACAGCACGAGCGTAGTGGTCAGGCGGGCGTCCCACGTCCACCAGATGCCCCATGCCCGGCGGCCCCACAGCGGCCCGGTCAACAGGACGATTGTGCAGTAGACGACGCCGACCTCGGCTCCGGTCAGCGCCCAGGCGTCTGAAATCTGCGCCCAGTCTGTGTGGCTGCGCCGGAACGAGAGATAGCCGATAGACCCCAGCAGGCTTACCGCGAAGAACAGGAAGCAGAGCATTGCGTGGGGCACATGGTAGTAGAAGATGCGTGAAACTTCTCCCTGCATTGCGTCAAGCGGCGCGACGTAGACCGCCTGGTAGAAAGCCCAGAGCAGGAGCGCGACGGTGCTTGCCGCATAAAGACTTACGCCGAGTTTCTTCATCGGGGAATCCTCGCAGAACGATTCCAGTGTACGACGAGCGAGGCGCGGTGGTCTCCGTCCGGACGGCGGATGCCGGGGCAATCGCATGAATGGTCGGGCACGATGACGCCTTTGGCCATCTGCGCTTCGCCGGCGCTCAAATGCCGGAGTATTTCAGGTGAAAAATGAAAGATCTTCGAGAGGATCTGTGGCGTAAGTCCTTTGTTTAGAGGGGTCGAAATGGGTATTTCTTGACCTAATCCTTTTATTTTTATGGGGTTGCGGCAAAAGCGGGGGAGGGGGTGGGGTAAATTGCCTTCTTTCGCGCTGCGATATTTGTGGCGCGGTGGAGGCCATAGGATGATTGTCTCCCTTTTTACGAATTAAACTGCAATCTCCGGGAAGATATCGGAACCTCATTTTGTCTGCAGGTTTCTTGATTCGATTGCCCTCGGATGAACGGGCCCTGAGCTTAAAAGAAACTGGCGGGATGATTGGACGGTACGGCAACAGGAGGCGTGGCATGAAAGGCCGAATCGCGATTTGGGCCGTTGCAGGCGCGCTGGTTGTCGTCTTCTGGGCTCTCTACCTCGAGGCCACCATTGGAACCCCGCTCCAGAATCCGGGGGGTTCGCACGGCGTTGGGTGGATTCTTATCTGTCTGACCTGCCCAATTGCGGCGGCTGGCCGGCGTCAACCGCAAACCATCTACTTTGCCCTGGTCGTGAATGCTGCCACGTATGCATTGGCGGGAGCTGTTGTGGAAATGATGCGGCGGCACTTCCGGGTCCGATCGACATCGCATTGATCTGCTGCCAACTCCTGAATGCCCAACAGGGAAAGCAAGGGGGGCTGCGTGGCGGACAAACTGCCCCATTCAGGCTGCTTGTTTCCTGGGCTTCACCTTGTCGATTGCTTTGCTTCTGGAAGCGATCCACAGGTCGTGGCCGCTCTGCAGGCCGATCCAAAATTGGGCTGAGTTGCCAAAATACCGGCTCAAGCGCAGGGCCGTGTCGGCAGTGATTCCGCGTTTGCCACGAACCAGGTCGTTTACTCGCGGGGCCGATATGTGCAGTTCTTTTGCGAGCCGGTAAGCCGTGAGGCCTAGCGGTTCCATGAACTCCGTGAGAAGAATTTCTCCGGGATGGATCGAGAAGGCAAAGGGGATGGCGTCCATGGTAGCTCCTAGTGATAGTCGACGATCTCTACGTCACCGGCATAGCCTTGGTGCCATACAAAACACAGGCGATATTGATCGTTGATTCGGATGCTGCGTTGACCTTTGCGGCTTCCCGCGAGCGCCTCGAGGTGGTTTCCGCCTGGAACTGCCAAATCGGCCAAGCTGGTTGCCCAGTGCAGGATCGTCAGCTTCTTCAGCGCCACCGTCCTGACATTGGCAGGAATGCGGCGGGACTTGCCTGTCTCCCACAACAGTCTTGTGTCGGCGTCCTTGAAGGTCCTAATCAAAGAAAAGCATAACGAAATCCGTTATGAACGTCAACCGTTATGATGCGCTGCGAAGCTTTGCCTTTGCCCAACGTGCAGCACTCCGCAGACCTTCGTCCGCAGATTCGGACCATTCTTCAAGCTTTGCCGCGTAGTGCGCCAACCCGCTGTTGCCCAATGCAATGGCGACGTTGCGGCGCAGGCCGAGGAAGCCTGTTCTGCGGATGGGCGAGCCGTTGAAATGGCGCTCGAAGGCGGGTTCGTCCATGTCAGCGAGCCAGTCGAGGGATGGGTTGACCAGCTCTGGTCGAGGCTCCAACTCGGGGTCCGTACTGATCGGGGATTTGCGGTTCCAGGGGCATACATCCTGGCAGATGTCGCAGCCGAAGACCTGGCGGCTCATGCCTTGCATCAACTCCTCAGCGATGGGGCCGCGGCGCTCGATGGTGAGGTAGGAGATGCATCGCGAGGCGTCCATTTGGTAAGGGGCGAAGAGCGCGTTGGTGGGGCAGGCGTCGAGACAGCGGCGGCAGGTGCCGCAGCGGTCGGGCAGCGGTTCCGGGGCGGATTGAGGGTTGTGGCTTCCCACCCTTTCGCCAGAAAAAAGGCGAAAGGATGGGGCACCCGGAGCTGTGGCCTGGACGGGAATTTGATTCTCCGGATCGGGGTCGGATGAGGGTTGTGGTATCCCAGGTCTCAAAAGCGAGACCTGGGGCACCCAGGGCACCCGGCTTTGCTCGGGCAGCGGTTCCGGGGCGGATTGAGGG
>CAIWFH010000165.1 GCA_903911925.1 uncultured Acidobacteriaceae bacterium | reverse complement strand
AGTCTGGAAACGGTATATCGAGGAACAAAAGCCCCCGGAGCCAGACGATGATTTCAATGTGGTCTAATCGGCCGCATGGCCGATCAATCCGGCTTTCAGCCGTAACCGAAGCCACCGCCTGTTAGGCGGTGGAGAATTCACGGCAGCGCGGCCTGAGCCGAAGCCGGCGCACTCAAGCTTCAGCCGGTCCCGGCTATCGAATCACCTGGGGTTTCCGGCGGAGGAAAACACACCCAGGTCCCAGGCATCGCTCCAATTCACAGTGATCGCGCGCTTCCGGGCATCCACTTCAAGCGGCAGCCAGATGTGCGTCGCGTCCGCAAGATTGTCAACGATGTCGTCGGTGCGGGCGCCGAAATGATCGGCCATGAAGATGAACGCATGTGGCTTGCCTTCGACGGGAAGTACATAAGTTGTCTGGCCGTCGAATGTCGTTTCTTCCTTCGGTCCGCGCGCAAACGGTCCGCGCGCTGTCCATGGCCCGTGGATTGAGGACGCCGTGAAATACGTGTTGCGGTTGGGGGCGTAGGTGGTGAGCCGCGAGGTGAGCAGGTAGTAGGTTCCGCGATCTTTGAACAGAGCCGGAGCCTCTCCGTCCGAGCCCTGCATCACTTCGACATGCTTGACGCAGGTGTAGTCCGCGCTTAGTTCGTAGAGCATCATGCGCGAGCGCGCGGTGATCAGGTATGCTTTGCCGTCGTCATCCTTGAAGAGGGTAATGTCGAAGCCGCGAATACGGTCTGGCGCATCGGCTCTGGCGCGCTCAAACTCGAACTTCTTTTCGCCGGTGCCGGGCGACCAGGGGCCCGGCCACAGTCCGGCAGCATTCGGCTTGCCGCGCCAATGCAGCTTTCCCCTGAACTCAAACGGCCCCTCCGGCCGGTCGGCCACCGCATAAGCAACATCGTTGACCGTGTTGAAGTCCGGCGCGGTAAGGGCAACCATCATGATGAACTTCCCCGTTGCGTCGTTCTTGATGACCTTGGGCCGGACCACGGAATTCAGCGGCGCCAGCAGGCCGCCTGCGTTCGGAGTGTCAGGAGTCAGTTGGTTCTGTCCGGCTTTCCAGTGAAGCAGGTCGCGCGAGGAGTAGATGGTGACGCCCTTGCTGTAAGCCCAGGTGCAGCCCATGCCGGGCAAAGTGCCGGGCGGCAGGGTTTTCCCTCTGAAGTCCATCCCATACCAGTAGTAGACGCCCTTCTCAAACAGCATTCCCCCCAAGTGAGACTGGATGGGGTTTCCGGACTCGTCAAGCCAGACCTGCCGCGGCCTGAACGAGGTCTGCGCCTGGGCAGTTGTGCCCAGCAGGACGAGAGTAAGCAACAGGGCTGAGACTTGCGTGCGCGGGCGCGAGATAGACATAGGGATGGACCTCACCGTGTAGTGGAAACAAGATTACACGCGTGAGCGGTGGTCTTTCATTCTTCCTGCAGAAAAACGGCAGGTGACTCTTGCCGATGCCTTACCGGTACGACTCGTCCCTGTGAATCACGAATTCCGGATAAGCCCCGCCGCCCAGTTCATGCAGGTCCATGCCGATGCGTTCTCCATCCGGATCAACGCGGAAGGCGTGAACGCGGTTGAGCACGGCAAAGAGCAGGTAGACCAGCGGCAGCATGACACCCAGCAAGGTTGCTATGCCGACCAGTTGGGCTACGAGTTGCCCGGCCATGGGCGCGAACAGGCCAGCCGCAATCAGCCCCCACAGCCCACCCGCCGCGTGCACGGTGATCGCGCCGGAAGGGTCGTCGATAGAGAGGGCAAGCTCTAGAAGTTCGACCAGCAGCGGAGTTAGGATGCCCGCGACAACTCCCACAAGGATCGACTCGGCCGGGTTGACAATGCCTGCGCAGGCGGTTGACGCAACGAGTCCCGCCAGCCATCCGTTGGCGCAGAGGCTCGCGTCCGGCTTGCCGAAGCGCACGCGCGTCACAACAAAGGTGGCTGCAATGGCGCCCGACGCAGACAACAGCGTGTTGACCGCAACCACCGGCAGCACGGCCAATGGCGAGTGCAGCCAGATCACCGCTCCCGCGAGGTTCCAGGCCAGCCAGCCCACCAGGGCCAGCATGCAGCCGAAGACGACATAAACGGCATTGTGCCCAGGCAGCGCGGTGGCCAGCCCTTCTTTGGGGAACTTGCCTTTGCGCGGTCCGGCGATCCAGATAACCGCCAGCGCGCTTAGGCCGCCGAGGACGTGGACTGTGGCTGCGCCGCCTCCGTCAATAAAGCCCGCGCCGAGGCCGAAGTTCACGCCGAGTTGGGAGAGGAAGCCGCCGCCCCAGATCCAATGTGCCGCGAGAGGGAAGACGATTGCCGCCGTGACTGCCGCGGCAGCGCAGCCTGCCGTCAGCCGCCAGCGGTCCATTCCGGAGCCCCAGGGCAGCAGGGCGGCCATGGCCACCGCAAGGAATTCAAACAGCACGGCCAACTGCGAAAGGGGCTGTGCCGAAGCGAATCCGCTCAGCAGCAGCGGCCCGGCGCCAAGCCAGTTCCACGTCTTGCCGGCCAGTTGAAACGAGTGGCCCGAGCAGCATGCCGCGGCGCTGGGAATGCCGGCCAGCGCCGACCCTACCAGGGCAAAGACGATGGCCGAGACGGCAAGAATGGCGAGGTTGCCCAGCAGGGCCTGCGCGGCAGAGCGCGAACGGCCAAGGCCGGTATTGATGAGCGCTACGCCAGCAATGGCCAGCGGAGCCAGCATGAGAAGAGCGAGGGTGAGCGCGAAGACAGCGTCAGAGATCGGCACGGCGGGATTCATGGGCGACGCTCCCCGCGGGCTTCCATATGTCCGCGCACCGCAACGGCCAGGCCCATCGCTTCCACAGCCAGTCCACAGAGCACAAATGCCGCCCGCGGCGCTGGGGCAGGAAACAGAATCACCGCGGCTATGGAGAGGAAAAACCCGGCTGGCATCACCAGCAATCCGGCATATTTCATGCTCTCTGACCTTTCATCCACCCCACCGACGAAGACCTGTCGGCGGGGACCCCGGCTAGCAAAAATGACTCAATAGACTGCCGCCCTCCGGACCCTGGGTCCGCAATGCGGGATGGATTATGACTGAAGGCAACCGGTTAAAGCGCCTAAACGAATTCTAAAGCATCTGATTGTGAGGCCTTCCCGGGCTGACCTGGGCGAATTTGCCATCCCGGCATTGCCTGCTTCCCCTGGGGCGTATTCAAGGTTTGTTTTCGAAGGGTGCTCAATAATCTGCCATGTACATTCGTCTTGACTGGAGCCACCGCGCTCTTTCTGTCGTTCTCGGCCTCGTGACGCTTGCAAGCGTTGGGGGGCTCTTTGTGTGGGACGCCTTTCCGGGGCTGTTTCCCCCCAGAAGCCACGACTTTCTGGCGTCTTTTGCGCTGGCCATGATCGCCGTTGCCTACCTTGTTTACCAGGCGGCGCACCGGCCTTCGCGCAGAGAACTTGTAAAGGCGGTGTTGCTGGCCATTGCCTTTCTGTTCTGGGCCGCCAATCAGCTCTGGCCGAATCTGGCGCAGGCTACGCTGTTTAACGACATTGCCATCGCGCTGTTCGTCTTCGACGTATTTTTGGTGATGATTGGCTGGCCGGCCACATCGCCGGACGAGTCGTTTGGCGAGACTCTTGGCGAATAATCGAACGCGGACGAGGACGTCCGCGTTACAGCAGGCCGGGAGGCCAGCGCTACCCTCCAGACCTTCGGCTGCAACCGACTGCGAGGCGGGCGCTCCTTTCCGATTGAATCTAGTGGACTGGCAATGGCTTTCTGGAAGGGACGCGAGATTTGTCGCGGGACAAGCAGGGCCCTGAATCAACGTGGTAAGGTTGGGAACATCATTCCAGACTCTGGTACGCGGCAAGGGAAACAGTTGGGTTTTGGTTTTTCCCCGAATTATCACAACCTGTTGTCTTTTCAGTGGATTATAAATCTGCGTGTAGACAACCTTTTTTTTGGAAATGGCAGTCGAACTCTATTGCGGGGTGCAGTTTAGCTGCTATATTGGACTTTCGAGGTCCAATTCCTCGTTGATGGGTCTCGCCCAGCAAAAGATTTTGCACACAACCTGTGTGACCGCCAGCACAGCGCCGCACATCCCAACCACAACGAACCGCAAGCAGGGAAAGCATTCATGGCGCAATTATTTGATCGCAGCTCCAATGCTTTGGCTCGCATGAGCCTGGTGTTGACGGGGCTGATCGTGATCGCCCTGGGGGTCACTCTGGACCAGTTGCAGCGCTCCCCCTGGGTGACGCGCCAGGGCCAGCGGCCGGACCAGCCGGTGCCTTTCAGCCACAAGCATCACGTACAGGGGCTGGGACTACAGTGCCAGTACTGTCACGTGTCGGTGGAAAAGTCGAGCTACGCCGGCATCCCCCCGACCAAGACCTGCATGAACTGCCACGCGCAGATCTGGACGAATGCCCAGTTATTGGAGCCGGTGCGCGCCAGCTGGGCCACGGGCCAGAGCCTCACCTGGACGCGGGTTCACGATTTGCCGGACTTTGTTTTCTACAGCCACGAGATCCACGTGAACAAGGGACTCGGCTGCAGTACCTGCCACGGCCGCGTTGACCAGATGCCGCTGATGTACGCGCAAAACACGCTGCAGATGGAGTGGTGCCTTGACTGCCATCGCAACCCCGCCAAAAATATCCGGCCCACCAGCGAGATCTATAACATGGCCTGGGAAAAGCCGGCCGAGGATCGCCCGGTGTGGTGCGCGGTGGGCGGCGAAAAGAGCGGCCTGCCGACGGCGCAGAGCGTGAGCTGCACCACGAAAGATCCGGGAGCGGCGGGCGCCGAAGTGGCTTCGCTGCAACTGCCTTTGAGTCCAGAGGGCCTGGCGGGCGATGTGGCGGCGACCACGCTGCCGGCAGCGCCCATCTACAAGAAGTTCACCAGCCAGGACGAGTTGGGGAACTTCCTCGTGGACCACTACAAGATTCGCACCCCGAAAGACTTGACCAGTTGCGAGGTCTGCCACCGATGAGCGGACAGAAGAAAGACACGAACTTGAACCAAACGCCAATGACCCTCGCCGCGGTGCGCCAGGAGCTAAAGGCCGTGAAAGGCAAAAAATACTGGCGCTCGATTGACGAGTTGTCTGACACGCCGGAGTTCCAGGCGGCTCTTGAAAAGGAGTTCCCCGGTGCGGCGCAGGAATGGGTTGACCCGGTTTCGCGGCGCGGCTTCATGAAGCTGATGGGCGCGTCGCTGGCTCTGGCCGGAATGGCCGGATGCACCAAGCAGCCGGACGAGCCGATTTATCCATATATAAAGGCGCCTGAAGATCTGATCCTGGGCAAGCCGAACTACTTTGCCACGGCCATGCCCTCGCCAACCGGCGCGGTGCCGCTGCTGGTAAAGAGCGACCAATACCGCCCCATCAAGATCGACGGCAATCCGGAGCACCCGTACAACCAGGGCTCGTCTGACGTTTTCTCTCAGGGCGCGCTGCTCGACCTGTACGATCCCGACCGCTCGCAGCACGTCACCTTCCGCGGCGAAAACCGCGAGTGGGCCGAGTTTGCGCAGGAGTTCCGCCTGAAGGCAGCTGCGAGCAAAGACGGAACCGGAATCTACTTCCTCAGCTCGACCATCACCTCGCCCACGTTGGCGCGGCAATGGAGCGAAGTGAAGAAGGCGTACCCGAAGGCGACGCTGGTGCAATACGACCCAGCGATTGCCGGCACTTCGCTCGAAAAGGGCGTGAACGTTCAGTATTCGCTCGCGGACGCGGACGTCATCGTTTCGCTGGATGCGGATTTTCTTTCTGGCGCCGGCTTCCCCGGTTTCCACAAGCTGGTCCGCGAGTATGCGGAACGGCGCAAGTCGCCGGAGAAGCTGAACCGGCTGTACGCAATTGAAAGCACACCGACCACGACCGGCATGAAGGCCGAGCATCGGCTGGGGCTGCGGACGAGCGAGATTCCGGCGTTTGCGGCGGAGTTGGCCAAGGCTGTTGGCGTTGCGGGTGTTGACGCGCCGGCCTGCAACTGGACTGGTGAGCAGAGGAAGTATCTTGCCGCTGTGGTAAAGGACTTGAAGGCGCACGCAGGCAAGAGCGTGGTGATTGCGGGGCTGCATCAGGATCAGTCGGTTGAAGCTTTAGCTCTGCTCATCAACAATGCGCTCGGCAATTTGGGCAAAACGGCATATCCGGTCGATCCTTTGAATCCTCTGCCGAGCGATCAAAATGCAGATCTGAAGGCGCTGGTTACGGATCTCAATGGGGGCAAGGTCGATTGGCTCGTGATTCTCAACGCCAATCCCGTCTATTCCGCGCCAGCGGATCTTGAGTTTACCGCGGCCTTCCAAAAGGCCAAAACGGTTGCCCATCTCGGCTCGCACTACGATGAAACTGGGCACGACGCGCACTGGCACATTCCGGCTGCGCATTTCCTCGAGTCGTGGTCTGATGTGCGGGCTTATAACGCGGACGTCTCAATCGTGCAGCCGATGATCGACCCGCTCTATGGCGGCAAGTCGGCGCACGATGTTTTGCAGTTGCTGCTAAACGAGCCAGGTCTGAGCGCGTACCAAGCGGTGCGCGAGACGTGGAAGCCGGTCATCAAAGGCGATTTCGAGACAGGGTGGCGGAAGGCATTGCACCAGGGCTGGATTGACGGAACGGCGAATCAGGCCTTTGGACTGGGAAATGCTCCTACGCCTTATGGGTCGAAGGCTCCCGCGCCCTCCCCGAAAGACTCCCTCGAAATCATCTTCCGTCCCGACCCCAACATCTACGATGGGCGCTGGGCGAATGTCGGCTGGCTGCAGGAGTTGCCCAAGCCGGTCACCAACCTGAGTTGGGACAACGCCGCGCTGGTCTCCGGAGCAACTCTCACCAAACTCGGCCTCGAAGAGCAAGACATCGTCGAACTCACGGTGCAGGGCCGCAAGGTGACCGCGCCGGTCATCGTCGCGCCGGGCCATCCCGATAATTCGGTCACTGTCTATCTCGGCTACGGCCGTTCGTTTGCCGGGCGCGTGGGCTCCGGCGCGGGCTTCAACGCTTACTTGATTCGCACCGCGGACGCCCCGTTCTACACCACAGGCAGCATCAAGAAGCTCGAAGGCAAGTGGGGCGTGGCGGTTACCAAGAGCCACTTCCAGGACCATCGCTCGAAGGCGATGGGCGGGCAGGGCAACGGCAACAACTCGCTTGAAGCCGACGAGGCCATCAACGAGCGCGGAATCATTCGCTACGCCACGCTGGATGAGTACAAGGCCAATCCCGGCTTTGCGAATGAAGGCCCAGGCCACGAGAAGACCGACAAGAGCGTTACCCTGTTCCCCAACTGGGAGTACAAGGAAAACGCCTGGGGCATGTCGATCGACATGAACAGCTGCACCGGATGCAACGCCTGCATCGTCAGCTGTTATGCCGAGAACAACATCCCCGTCGTGGGCAAACAGCAGGTGCGCATCGGCCGCAACATGCAGTGGCTGCGCATCGACACTTATTTTGAGGGCGACCTGGCCGCGCCGCGCGCCCACTTCCAGCCCATGGCCTGCCAACACTGCGAGAACGCTCCCTGCGAACAGGTTTGCCCGGTAGGCGCAACGGTGCACACGCCCGAAGGCCTGAACGCGATGATCTACAACCGCTGCGTTGGCACCCGCTACTGCTCGAACAACTGCCCATACAAGGTGCGGCGCTACAACTTCCTGCTCTTCTCCGACTTTGAGACGGAGAGCTTGAAGCTGATGCGCAATCCCGACGTCAGCGTCCGCTCGCGCGGCGTGATGGAGAAGTGCAGCTACTGCGTGCAGCGCATCACGGCGGCCAAGATTGAAGCCGACAAGGAGAATCGCCCCGTGCACGATGGCGAAATAGTGACCGCGTGCCAGCAGGCCTGCCCGGCCTCGGCCATCAGCTTTGGCAACATCAACGACAAGCAGAGCAAGGTCGCCAAGTTGCAGGACGACGAGCGCAGCTACCAGGTGCTGGCCGATTTGAACACGCGGCCGCGAACAAAGTACGTCGCTGCCGTTCTGAATCCGAACAAGGAATTGGAAGAAGCGCCGGTGGAGCACGTGCCGGTGAAGGGTTAAAGAAGCAGGACTAGGGAATAGGGACCAGGGAATAGGGAACAAGATCACGAGGGAACTAGACCGAGATGGCGACTAAGGAAGTGAAACCCGACCCGCAGTGGACCGACCCGGCAACCGGAGAATACCGCGTTATCGGGCTGGGCCAGACCTTCCGGTCGATTACCGAGAAGATTTCGCGCATCGTTCTCACGCCGGAGACGCCGCTGGGCTGGTTTGCCTTCTTCGGCATTGCCGGCGCGGGCGCCACCTTGCTGCTCGTGGCCGTCACGTGGCTGTTCCTCAAGGGCGTGGGCATCTGGGCCATCACCCAGCCCGTGGCCTGGGGCTTTGCCATCATCAACTTTGTGTGGTGGATCGGCATCGGCCACGCCGGCACGCTGATCTCCGCGATTCTCTTGCTGTTCAAGCAGGGCTGGCGCAACTCCATCAGCCGCTTCGCCGAGGCCATGACCATCTTTGCCGTGGTCTGCGCCGGCATGTTCCCACTGATTCATATTGGCCGTCCGTGGCTCGGTTACTGGATGCTGCCCATTCCGCTGACCATGAACGTGTGGCCGCAGTTCCGCTCGCCGCTGCTGTGGGACGTGTTTGCAGTATCGACGTACGCCACTATCTCGGTGGTGTTCTGGTACGTGGGCATGGTTCCCGACTTCGGCACCTTTCGCGACCGCGCCAAGTCAAAATTCGGTCAGTATATCTACGGCATCCTGTCGCTGGGCTGGCGCGGGTCGGCGCGTCACTGGATGCGCTATGAGACGGCATCGCTGCTGCTCTCGGGGCTGGCCACGCCGCTGGTGCTCTCGGTTCACACCGTCATCAGCTTCGACTTCGCGGTGGCAGTTCTGCCGGGCTGGCACACTACCATCTTCCCGCCGTATTTTGTTGCCGGCGCAATCTATTCAGGCTTTGCCATGGTGCTTACGCTGGCCATTCCGCTGCGCAAGTTCTACCACCTTGAAAACCTGGTTACCGAACGCCACATCGACAACATGGGCAAGGTGATGTTGGCCACCGGATTCATTGTGGCCTACGGCTACGGAATGGAAGTTTTCATGGCCTGGTACTCGGCCTCGCACTGGGAATCGTTCATGATGTGGAACCGCATGTTCGGGCCGATGGGATGGTCGTACTGGGTGCTGATCGCCTGCAACATCGCCATTCCGCTGACCACGCTTTGGTCGCGCAAGTTGCGCACCAACATCGCGTTCATGTTTTGCATTTCGCTGGTGGTCAACACCGGCATGTGGTTTGAGCGCTTCGTCATTATCGTGACCAGCCTCTACCGCGACTTTCTGCCCTCGGCGTGGGGAACCTACCGCGCCACCAAGTGGGATTACATGACCTTTATTGGCACACTGGGACTGTTTACCACGCTGTTCCTGTTGTTTGTCCGCTTCCTGCCCATGATTCCCATGAACGAAATCCGCATGTTGCTGCCGGGGGCCAAAATCGGACCCAGGCCCACGTCCAAGGCAGCGGCCGAAAAGGCTGGTGATTGATGCCCGCGCGCGAAGGAACCTACGGTTTGCTTGCCGAATTCGATACGCCTGGAGATCTGGTCCGGGCCGCGCAGCAGGCGCGCCAGGATGGCTGGCGGCGCATGGACTGCTACACGCCCTACCCGGTTGAAGAAGCGGCAGAGGCCATCGGCTTCCACCGCAACAGGGTGCCGCTGCTTACGCTGATCGGCGGCTTGATGGGCCTCACGGCCATGTTCCTGGGCGAGACCTGGATTTCGGTCTGGGCCTATCCGCTGAACATTGCCGGGCGTCCGCTGTACTCATGGCCGGCATTTATCGTGCCCGCCTACGAGTGGACCATTTTGTTCGCGGGGCTCTCGGCGGCATTCGGGATGTTCGCGCTCAACGGCCTGCCGGCGCTCTACCATCCGCTTTTCAATGCGCCCAACTTCCGCGACGGCGCGACGACGGACAAGTTTTTCCTGTGCCTCGAAGCGCTGGACCCCAAGTTCGACCTGGTTGAAGCGAAGGCGTATCTGGAAACCTTCCAGCCGAATTCAGTGGTGGAGGTGGAGTACTAATGCAAGTGAACCGCCTCAAAAGCAGTGAACAGGGAACAGTGAACAAGGAACAGGGCGACGCCGTGGCCGGACGTCCCACCATCTCCGGGTGCCCCATCCTTGCGACATCTCTTCGTCGCAAGGGTGGGAAACCCCAGCTCTCAATAGGTCTTGCCCGCGTCTCCGCCATCGCCAGCCTCGCCGCATTCCTCTTTGCCACCGGCTGCCGGCAGGACATGCAGGACCAGCCGAAGATATTTTCGCAGCGCGGCTCCGAGATGTTTGCGGATCATCGCGGGGCGCGTCCGCAGGTGGTGAACACCGTGGCCCGGGGGCAGTTGCACGAAGACAGCTACTTTTACACGGGCGTGGTTCAGGGCGCAGACGGCTACCGGCAGGAACAGAACCTGATGCCTTTCCCGGTGACCATGGAAGTGCTGAAGCGGGGGCAGGAGCGGTTTAACATTTATTGCACGCCTTGCCACTCGCGGGTGGGCAACGGACTGGGCGAGATTGTAGAGCGCGGCTACAAGCCCGCGGCCAACCTGCACGACCAGGTGCGGCTGTCGCAGCCCCTCTCGCATTACTTCTACGTGATGACCCACGGCTACGGCGCCATGCCGGATTACTCGTCGCAACTGACGCCTGTTGACCGCTGGGCGGTGGCGGCTTACGTGCGCGCATTGCAGTTGAGCCAGGCTGCCAAGGCGGGGGATGTTCCGTCGGGCGTTCAAGTGAAGAGCCTCAAGGAAGTGGCGGCGGAGAATCATCTACCCGAGGGTTTCGCCGAGCCCTGGACCTTGCCCTCGACAGCCGTACAGGCCTATCCGCACGACGCAAAGCAGGGAACGCCCGGCATGGCTCCGGCTAACCCGGCAGACCCGCTGATCAAGATTCCAGCAACCAAACCGGCCCCAGCGCACTAGGGACTAGGGACTAAGGGACTAGGGACGAAAAGAATGGCTCACGAAATACATCACGCCAAGACGCTTCCTGCCGAGTTGGGCGCGCCCGCTTTTGTCGATAGCTGGCAGCAGCGCGCTTTGGTGATTGGACTGGCCGCTTCGGTGGTTGCCGCCGGCCTTGCGCTGCTTGACCGGTCCATCGATCATCTGCTCCGCGGCTGGCTGCTCGGCCTGATGCTTACCTTCGGATTTTCGGTAGGCGGGCTCGCCTTGCTCATGCTGCAGTACTGCTCCGGCGGCAAGTGGGGGCTGCTCTTGCGCCGTCCGCTCGAAGCCATGAGCCGGACGTTGCCGCTGGTGTTTGTCTACTGGCTGGCCATCGCCTTCTCGCTCAAGAGGCTCTATATTTGGGCGAATCCGGCGTTGGTGGACGATGGCATAAAGCGCGGCCTTATCAGCCCCGATCAACTTGAGTCGATTGAACACGCGATCCATTTCAAGCAGGCTATGCTCAATCCCACGGCCTTCGTCGTCACCGGCGTGGTCTGCTTCGCCATCTGGGGTTTTTATACCTGGCGGCTCAATACTCTCGGACTTCAACGGGATGCGGCTTCCCCCGCAACCACGCCCGAGTGGATCAAGAAGTTTGAGAACATCAGCGGACCCGGCATCATCGTGTACGCCCTCACCATGACGGCGGCGGTTATTTACTGGGTTATGTCGCTCGACCCCACGTGGTACTCGTCGGTTTATGGATTGCTGTTCCTGGTCGGCCAGGCTTACGGGGTGCTGGCGCTCTCCATCATTGTCGTCGTTTCGCTGGCCCCTGCTGAGCCCTACAAAACCATACTGCGCCAGACCGAACAGCACGACCTGGGCAAATTCACATTCGCTTTCGTGATGCTCAACATCTATCTCGCCTTCTCGCAGTTCCTCATCATCTGGTCGGGCAATTTGCCGTAAGAGATTCCCTGGTACATGGACCGCATCCTGGGCGGCTGGGGCGTGATTATCACTCTGGACTTCATCTTCCACTGGCTGATTCCTTTCACGCTGCTGCTTTCGCGCGATCTGAAGCGCAACCGCAAGCGCCTGGTGCGCGTTTGCCAATGGATGGTTTTTGCCCGCGCCTTCGATTTGTTCTGGCTTATCGAGCCGAACTTCAAGGACGCGGCGCGCAACCTGCACTTCAGCTGGGGAATTCTTGAATACGTAGCCGTGCCTGTAGCGCTGGTGTCGTTCTGGATCGCCTATTTTTGTATGCAGTTGAAGACCCGCCCGCTGGTGCAGACCAACGATCCGCATGTCGCGGAGATTCTGGAGGCCGAGCATGCCCACGCATAACGAACATGGCGAAAACGGCCACAAGCCGGAAGAAGTGGATGCATCTCTCGGCTACGAGGCGTCGGACGTTCGCGTCTCCGGCATCGTCGTGTTTCTGGTTGCACTGTCGATCTTTGTCGCGGTTGCCGGGGCCCTGGCTTATGGCATCGGCAAGGCCATCAATGCGCACATGGCCAAAGAAGACGGCCCGCGCACCAAGTGGGCGCAGCCGGTGGACATGCGGCAACTGGGCAACATGCCCAACAGTCCCGAATTGCAGAACAAGATGGCCGAGTTGACGCAGCGGTTTCCCTCGCCGAGGCTGCAAACCGACGACGGCAACCAGGACGTGGCCGACCTGCATGAGCGCGAAGATTTGCTGCTTGAAAATTACAGCTGGGTTGACCCTGCGCAGGGCAAGGTGCGAATTCCGATTGAGCGCGCCATGGAGTTGATTGCAAAGCAGGGCTTGCCGGTAGCTCCGGCAGTTGAACAAGCGCCGCTGCTTACCGGGGATACAAAGCCGACTGTCGCGGTGCCGTTGACCAGCGGCTTTGCGCGCACAGGGTACGAGTTGGACCAGGCAGCGGCACAGAAGGTTGAAGCGGGACAGCATCGGTAGAAGGCTGGGTGGACTGGGGTAGGTTTGTGGTATCCCAGGTCTCAGAATCGAGACCTGGGGCACCCGGCAGTATGGGGTGGGGTTGGTTTTGTGATATCCCCGGTCTCAGAATCGAGACCGGGGGCACCCAGCGGTGAAGGATTTAGAACGGTAGAAAAGAAGGAATCATGCAAGATGCAGTAACAATTTGGAGAAAGCGGGCCATGGGATTGCTGGCATTGGCCGTGGTGGCGGGCGCATGGCTGCTCAGTCCCGCGCTGTCGGCGCAGGTGTCGCGGTACGACGAGAAGCAGATGGCGCCGGTGAGTGACAAGCCGCCCGCGATTCTTAAAGGCGTAGGCATCGCGCAGCGGCTCAACGAGCAGTTGCCGCTGGGACTCGCGTTTACCGACGACCATGGCACTCAGGTGCAACTGGCAAGCTACTTCGGCAAGCATCCGGCCATTCTGGCGCTGGTTTACTACCAATGCCCCATGCTTTGTTCAGAAGAACTCAATGGGCTGACCGGTGCGTTGCAAATGGTCAAGTTCGTTCCCGGAAAAGATTTCAGCGTGATCGTGATCAGCATCGATCCCAGCGAGGGCACTGACCTGGCCGCGTCAAAAAAGCGCAGCTATCTCAAGCGCTACGGGCATCCGGAGACGGCGGACGGATGGCACTTCATGACCGGAACGCAAGAGAACATCGATGCGCTTACCAAAGCTGTTGGTTTCGGATACGTGAAGATTCCCGGCCCGGATGGCAAGCTCAACCAGTTTGCCCACGCCAGTTCGATCCAGATCGTCACGCCGGAGGGCAAGCTGGCGCAGTATTACATGGGCGTTGAGTACTCGCCCAAGGATTTGCGGCTGGGGCTGGTTGAGGCTTCAGCCAATCGCATCGGCTCGCCGGTCGACAACATTTTGACTTACTGCTACCACTACGATCCCCAGACCAACAAGCACTCGCTGATCGTGGCGCGGGTAGTGCAGTTGGGCGGACTTCTAACGGTAATTCTGCTGGGCGGATTCATGCTGGTGATGTTCCGCCGGGACGCCCATCACGACACAGATCCAGGCACACAGGTGAACGGATAAAGAATGTCGCATATCAGTCCAACAATCTGGCAGTTTCTCGTCAAGTGGATGACGAACTTTGCGCTGTTTCCACCCGAGGCGTCGAAGATTGCGCCGCAAATGGACGCGCTGTATTTCTTCATGGTGCTGGTGAGCCTGATCGGTCTTACCATTGTCGTCCTGCTGATCGTGGCCTTCTCGATTCTCTACAACAAGGAGCGCCACCCGGTAGCCGTGCAGATCGAGGGTTCCACGCTGCTTGAGGCCACGTGGACCATCATTCCGCTGGGCCTGTTCCTGATGATGTTTGTGTGGGGCGCGCTGATTTACTTCCGGGTGTTTACGCCGCCGGCCAACGCCATGAACATCTACGTGGTGGGCAAGCAGTGGATGTGGAAGGTGGAGCATCCGGGCGGGCAGCACGAAATCAACGCCCTGCATGTGCCCACGGGCCGCGCGATTCAGTTGACCATCATCTCGCAGGATGTGTTCCACAGCTTTTCCATCCCCGCGTTCCGCGTCAAGCGCGAGGCCATTCCGGGGCGCTACACGACGGTGTGGTTTGAGGCTACAACGCCGGGCACGTATCACCTGTTCTGCACCCAGTACTGCGGCACGGAGCACTCGCACATGATTGGCGACGTGGTGGTGCTGACGCCGGAAGACTACAAGAAGTGGCTGGCTTCTTCGACCAGCGGCGCGTCGATTGCACAGAATGGCGAGCGGCTCTTTGCCAGCCTCAGTTGCGCGGCGTGCCACAACACGCGGCCCGATGCGCGCGGCCCGTCGCTGGCCAATGTGTACGGCGCAAAGTTGCCGCTCGCATCCGGCGGCACGGTCACCGCGGACGACGCCTACCTGCGCGAGGCGATTCTCAATCCGTCGCAGCACGTGACGCAGGGATACGCGCCCATCATGCCCACCTACCAGGGCCAGGTGAGCGAAGAGGGCATTATCTCGCTGGTTGAGTACATCAAGAATCTCAACTCCGACTACCGTATCCAGCAGACCCTGAACACGACCGATCTGCTGCCGGAGAGCGAACAAACGGCTGCGCCCGCCGCCAAAGCGCCCGCCACAAAAGGATTGGTGAAGCCATGAGTGAAAGCACAATCGTCAAACTCCCCGACCAGTCCACGGCCAGGATTCCAAAGATGAACTATCTCAGCAAAGAGAATGGAATCCTGAGCTGGCTGCTGACCGGCGATCACAAGCGCATCGCGATTCTCTATCTCATTTCGCTAAGCTTCTTCTTCTTTATTGGCGGAGCTCTGGCCGGGCTCATTCGCCTTGAACTGCTGACGCCGCAGGCCGATCTGATGGCCACCGACACCTACAACAAGGTGTTCACCATGCACGGCGTCATCATGATCTTCTTCTTCCTGGTGCCGTCGGTGCCCGCCACGCTGGGCAACTTCCTCATCCCCATGATGATTGGCGCCAAGGACCTGGCGCTGCCCAAGATCAACCTGCTCAGCTGGTACCTCTACATGGCGGGCGGCCTGCTGGCCCTCTACACCATGGCCACCGGCGGCGTGGATACGGGCTGGACCTTCACCACTCCGCTGTCAACGCATTACGTAAACACCAACGTGCTGACCACGGGCCTGGCGGCCTTCATCGCCGGATTCAGCTCGATCTTTACCGGGTTGAACTTTATCGTCACCATCCACAAGATGCGCGCGCCGGGCATGACCTGGTTCAAACTGCCCTTGTTTGTATGGGCGCACTACGCTGCCAGCGTGCTGATGGTGCTGGCCACGCCGGTGGTGGCCATCGCCATTGTTCTCGTCGCGCTGGAGCGGACGATCGGCATCGGAGTTTTCGACCCCACCAAGGGCGGCGATCCAATTCTCTTTCAGCACCTGTTCTGGTTCTACTCGCACCCGGCCGTCTACATCATGATTTTGCCCGGCATGGGCGTTATCTCCGAAGTGATTTCAACCTTCAGCCGCAAGCGGGTCTTCGGCTATACGGCAGTCGCGTTTTCCTCAGTGGCCATTGCCATCTTCGGCTTCTTTGTCTGGGCCCACCACATGTTCATCATGGGCATTTCAAACTATGCCGTGCTGGTCTTTTCGCTCCTGACCATGCTGGTTGCGGTGCCCTCGGCCATCAAGATTTTCAACTGGACATTCACTCTCTACAAGGGCTCCATCACGTTTGAGACGCCGATGATCTATGCCTTCGGCTTTATGGGCCTGTTTACCATCGGCGGACTCACCGGGGTATTCCTCGGCGTTTCAGGGACCGACATTCATCTCACCGAGACCTACTTCATCGTGGCCCACTTCCACTTCGTAATGGTGGGCGGCATGTTGATGGCGTTTCTTTCCGGCATCCATTTCTGGTGGCCCAAAATGACCGGGCGCATGTATCCGGAGAAAATCTCGCAGTTGGCCGCGGTGGTCACTTTTATCGGATTCAACTTTACTTTCTTTCCGCAGTTCATTCTGGGCACGCTGGGCATGCCGCGGCGCTATGCTTCGTATCCGCCCGAGTTCCAGATTCTGAATGTTTTCTCGACTGCAGGCGCCACCATCCTGGGCGTGGGTTACCTGCTGCCGGTGCTCTACCTGGTGTGGTCCCTCAGGTACGGCAAGATCGCCGGCAACAACCCGTGGCAGGCGACGGGCCTTGAGTGGCAGACCCAGTCGCCGCCCTTGACCGAGAACTTTGTGAAGATGCCCATCATGGACCACGACGTCTACGACTACGAATGGCTTGAAGCGCAACAGGAAAAAGAAAAAGAGGTGGCCAGTGCCTGATAGCTCCGCAGTTGAACATGGCGCCTCAGTGGCGGCTGAGCACGAGGAACATCCGGCCTACCTGCGCCATCATTTCGAATCGACCGAGCAGCAGGCCGACGCCACCAACTTTGCCATGTGGCTTTTTCTGCTGACCGAAATCATGTTCTTTGGCGGCTTGTTTACTGCCTATCTCATCTATCGGAATTGGTATTACCAGGCTTTTGTCGCCGCGTCGCACCAGCTGAGCATTCCGCTGGGCGGGTTCAACACGCTATTGCTCATCGTCTCAAGCTTCACCATGGCCATGGGCGTGTGGTGCGCTGAAACCAGGCGCAAGAGCGGCCTGGTGCTATGCCTATGCATGACGCTCGTGCTGGGCCTCGGCTTCCTGGGCGTCAAGTCCGTCGAGTACCGCGAAAAGTTTGAGAAGCACCACGTTCCCAGCTACCACTACAGCCTCAACTCGTTCCTCGATCCGGATTCGGACGAGGCGGCCAAGGCCGCGGGCGACAAGCCGCTGCCGCTGGATGTGGCGCGCCACACAGAGGTCTACTTCTCGCTCTATTTCGCCATGACCGGCATGCACGCGCTGCACATGATTATCGGCGTGGGCATTCTTGTGTTCATGATCTTCCGTGCGCAGGCCGGAGCCTACACCACGGGCCACGTTACGTTTGTTGAGAACTTCGGCCTCTACTGGCACTTCGTCGACATCATCTGGATTTTCCTGTTCCCGCTGCTTTATTTGATCAGCAGGCATTGACAGTGGGCAGTGAACAGTGAACAGTGAACAGGCAACAGCTAAAGGACATTGGAATGAGCGAACAGAACGCACACGCGCAGCACGCAGAAGGCAAGCACGCGCACCACATCGTCAGTCCCAAGACTTACGCCCTCATTCTGCTTGCGCTGCTGGTGGGCACGGCGACTACCGTCTGGGCCTCGTATGTCGACCTGGGCATCTGGAATCCCGTCATCGCGCTGGCCATCGCCTGCACCAAGGCCACGCTGGTGGTGCTGTTCTTCATGCACGTGAAGTACAGTTCGAAGCTCACCATGCTCACCGTTCTGGCGGGCATCTTCATGTTTCTCACGCTCATCGGCATGACGCTGGCCGACTACATCAGCCGCGCCTGGGGGCAGTGGTAGAGAGCAGGGAATAGGGATGAGGGGTTAGGGATTAGGAACTTGAAGAAGTCCTTTTGAGGGGAGCCGCATTCCGTCAGGGGCTGAAGCCCTGATATTTATTGGTGCTTTTCGGCACGACTGAAGTCGTGCCCTGACACTTCGTGCGACTCCGGATGAGTTTTCCGCAAGATCTAGATCGTTTTCGCAAATTTTGTAGACCGAAATCTTCTTGGTTTCCCACCCATTCCGCAGGAAACGCGGAATGGATGGGGCACGGAAGTCTATAGCAAAAGCGAAAATGCTCTAAAGTCGTCCCCTCTCGAAACTTGGCCTATTCGGAAATGCCCAAACAACGCTATGCCTCAGCCTGCTTGGCCCGCGCGCCGCGCCAATAGAGAATCAGGCCGAGCAGCACCGAAGCCACCGTGCCGCCAACCAGCTTCAACTCAAAGCCCAGCTTGTTTGAGGAGTCGCCGGGCGGGACCAGCGAAACAAAAATCCCCATCAGCACCACCACGAATCCAAGGCCGCCGGCAACCCATACGCCGAGCTTGCCTCCGGGCACCAGTACGGCATGCGGATTTTCGTTGCGGTCTTTGCGGCCGGCCAGCTTGATGACCGCGGCGAACATGTAGAGAAACGGAATGAAGTAAAGAATGATGCCCGCATCGATGAGGAATTGATAGGCCCCGCGGGTGGTTTCGCTGATCTGGCTGCCCAGCAGGATGGCCCCTGAAACCGTGGCCTGCACAAGGATCGAAACCCAGGGCGTCTTCCACTTGGGATGAATCTTGCCGAAAGCCTCGGGCAGATAGCGGTCCACGCCCACCACAAACGGCACGCGCGCAATGCCGGCCACTGTCGAGCCCACTCCACCCGCGTTGCCTACCGTGACCAGGATGGCCGCCAGAATGCCCAGCACTCCGATCTTCAGCACAATGGACCCAACCGCGATCGCATTGAAGACGCCGCTCTGCGGATCGAGGTTGGCCGCTGGCACCAGCGCCAGGATGGCGAAAGTGCCGGCGATGTACATCAGGGCAATCAGCGCGCCCGCGCCAAACACGGCCCGGGGCAGCGTGCGCCGCGGATCGCGCACCTCTTCGCTCATGGCGCTCACCAGTTCGAGGCCGGTAAAGGCGAAGGCTATCTGCGACCAGAAGTTGACGGTGTCCCAGTTCCACGTGGGCATCATGTTCTTCACGGTGAAGTGCGTCGCGGAGCCATAGCGGAAGGTCACCAGCGCGGCAACGCCTACCAGGATCACCAGCGGCACGTAGGTTCCCACGCCGCCCGCGTTCTGCAGCCACTTGCCGATGTTGAGGCCGATGATGTTCAGCACCACGGCCACCACCAGCAGCGAGAGCGAGACGGTCAGCAGAAAGGTGCGATCCTGCGCCAGCGCCCCGCCCCGCCCGCCGAAGATGTATGCGGCCATCGACGCCGAGGCAAGCAGCAGGCCCGGAAAGTAGAAGACGGTGTAAATCCAGTAAGTCCACCCGGCGACGAATCCATGGAAGGGACCGAAGGCCTCGCGGGACCATGCGTAGAGTCCGCCCTCTTCCGGGAAGCGCGACGAGAGCTCGTTGATCACCAGCGCTCCGGGCACAAAAAAGAAGACCGCGGCCAGCACCCACAAGCTGATGGACGAAGTGCCGTTGTGTCCGGCGGCGGCGATCCAGCGCGGCCCCAGCACGGTGGCAATGTTAAACAGCAGCACATCCCAGAAACCCATGGTCTTGCGCAAATGCAATTTGGAGCCGAGCGAGTCCGGCGTTGAAGCGGTCACGGTCATCGATTCACCTGGGGTTCAAGGAATGTGCGGATGCTGTACTTGGAAATCATAGCGGAAGGAGATGAAGGGGTTTTTGCGTTAGCCTTGGTGTTTGGAAGCGTTTTGTCCGGTTCGACTGGCGAATGAGGTTTGAGGTTTCCCAGGTCTCAGAAGCGAGACCTGGGGCACCCGGCATCCCGCAGGTGAAGCCTATTTCCGATGATTCACGAATTCCGGAAGCCCTTGCCCGACTAAGCAGCCAGCCGCGCGTGCTGGTCCGCCGGGCCGGTGCGCCGCGCAAGGATGCCCGTTGCGTCGTTTACTGGATGCAGCGCGCCATGCGCATCGTCGACAATCCGGCGCTTGACGTGGCCATCGAAGCGAGCAACCTGCTGGGTCTGCCGGTGGTGGTTTACTTCTCGGTGATTCCCAACTACCCCAACGCCAACCTGCGGCATTACCACTTTATGCAGCAGGGGCTGCGCGATGTGGCCGAGGATGCGGCCGAGCGGGGCGTCGGGTTTGTGGTGCGGCGGCATCCCGATTCTCTGGATGCGTTTCTCGAGGAGGTTGCGGCGGCGCTGGTGGTGGGCGACGAGAATCCCTGCCGCGAGCCGGAGCGCTGGCGGCGCGTGCTGGCGAAGCGCCTCAAGCTGCCTTTCTGGACGGTGGACGCGGACGTGGTGGTTCCGTCGCGCATCTTCGACCGCAGCTTTGTGCTGCTGCACCACTTCCGCCCACACCTGAAGAGGGAACTGCTCAAGTACCTCGTCGCCCCCGCCAAGATTGCGCCGCTTTATCCGTGGAAGGCGCAAAAGGATCTTGCGAGCTTTTCGCTCGATGCGGACATTACCGAGGGATTCACGAAGCTGGATCGGACGGTGAGGCCTGTGGATAGCTTTGCAGGTGGAACCCGCGCGGCTGTTCAGCGTCTCGGGCAGTTTTTTCGTGAGGAACTTGTTGGGTATGAGGAGCGCCGGAATCATCCGGAGGTGCGGGGGACGAGCCGATTGTCGCCATATTTGCATTTTGGGAACATTGGGCCGTTGACGATTGCTTTGGCGGTGGAAGAGGCTGTGCGGCAGGCCGGTGCGGGGGACGTGATTCCTTCAGGGGCTGAGGGGGCTGCGGAAATAGGCCCGGATGCAAGAAAAACGCGGAAACGAGCAGTAGCAGGCGCTGAAGCCCGCCTCGATTCCAGGCTTGTTGCGGCACGACTGAAGTCGTGCCCTGTTACAGAGCCAGGAAATCCGACGATTCGTGCGGCGGCGGACCGGTTTCTGGACCAACTGATCGGCTGGCGGGAGCTTTCGGTGCTTTTTGTGCGCCACGAGCCGAACTACGACAACTGGGAGTGCGCGGCGCCGTGGGCCCGCAAGACGCTCACCGAGCACGCGGGCGACCCGCGGCCCTACCGCTACTCGCTCGCCCAACTGGAGCGCGCCGAAACCCACGACGATCTATGGAACGCAGCCCAGCGGGAGATGGCCCAGACCGGCTGGATGCACAACTACATGCGCATGTACTGGGCCAAGAAGATCCTGGAATGGGCGCCCGACCCGGCACGGGCTTTCGAGTGGGCGGTGACGCTGAACGACCGCTACGAGCTCGACGGCCGCGACCCGAACGGCTACGCGGGCATTGCCTGGGCCATCGTGGGCCGGCACGACCGCCCCTGGTTCAACCGCCCGGTTTTCGGGCTGGTGCGCACCATGACCGGGGCTTCGACGGCGAAGAAATTCAATGCCGCTGGCTACATTCGCCAGCAGGGCGGTTGATGATCCGGAGTCGGCGCGGCCCGGTTTTTCCGCATCTGCTCCTTTTCTGAACTATAATCGGCTGCAAATTCCATTCCCGGAAACTGCGCGTTTCGCACCTTCGAATCTCATGGATTCCGCTCAACTCCCCCTCGGATGATGACGAGAGGGGAGGGGAGGAACCGAACACCGGATGCGTGTGGAGAGATGCGTTCTTGAGCGGATTCCTCGTAAGCCTGCCCTCAGCGGCGCGGCGGGGAAGGCTGTCTCTGCGTTGCGGCTGATGGGCCGGGAGCCTTTCAGAAAATCAAGCATCAGAAGAATCCCTGCGCTGGCACTGTTTGCCGCGCTGGTGTGGCTGCCTGCGCCGGGGCAGAGCCTGAGCGCGGCCGCGGCGGCAAGTACACCGGCGAGGCAACCCAAGCTGCCACCCAGGGTCGCGCAGGCGCAGCGATTCCTTGCCCGGAGGGGCATTCGTTCTGGCGATACGCTCTCCCGGATCAAACGCTGGCGTGCGGGCATCGCGCGGCCAGAGACCCAATCGCCGGGAACGGCAACCTGGCATTCTTTCGGCCCCTCCGGAGTTGTTACACCGGGTTATGGGATGGTTACCGGCCGCGTCTCCGCATTGGCCCTGGACCCGTCGGACGCGACCGGCAACCGGCTCTACCTGGGAACCACCGGGGGCGGCGTTTGGGTAGCGGGTAACGCGGGCGCGCAAAACGCTTCCACCATTTCTTTTACCCCGCTCAACGACAACGCGGCGGCCTTCAGCGGCGCGAAAGAGCCCTCCATCAGCATTGGCGCGCTGGCGGTGCAGCCGGGAGGGACGGGCGTGATTCTGGCCGGCACCGGCGACCCCAACGATGTGCTGGATTCCTACTACGGGTCCGGAATATTGCGCTCCACCGACGGCGGCAGCACATGGACCCTGACCCAAAACACCGTGGACAACCGTTACAGCTTCATCGGCGAAGGCTTTGCCGGGATTGCCTTCAGCACCGCGAATCCGCAATTGGCCGTGGCCGCGGTTTCGCAGGCTTACGAAGGGACGCTGGTCGACGCGGAGCGCGCCGGCCACAGCTACGAGGGGCTCTACTACTCCAACGACGGCGGGGTTAGCTGGAGCCTGGCGACCATTACCGACGGCTCGGCAGATGTGCAGGGACCCGGGGATGCGTTCGCGGGTCCGGATGGCAACGCGGCAACCGCGGTGGTGTGGAACCCGGTCCGCCAGTTGTTTATTGCGGCAGTGCGCTTTCATGGCTATTACCAGTCGGCGGATGGAGTGACCTGGACGCGCCTTGCCGCGCAGCCCGGCGCGGGGTTGACCACAGCGTTGTGCCCCACCAATACGAGTTCGATCGGCTCGACGGCGTGTCCCATCTATCGCGGAGCCCTGGCAGTGAACCCGCTGACCGGCGACACCTTTGCCTGGACGGTGGATGTCATTATGCAGGACCAGGGCCTGTGGCAAGACCAATGCGGCGTGAGCGCCAATGCCTGCACCAACCCGGTTGCCTTTGCCCGGCAATGGAATACAGGCCTTTTGGAGAGCGACACTGCGTGGGGCGTGGCCACGATTGAAAACGGCGATTACAACCTGGCGCTTGCGGCCCTGCCGTCCGGACCGGGGGCCGGCACGGATACGATTTTGCTGGCCGGCGCCAACGACTTGTGGAAGTGCAGCCTGGCCATGGGATGCGCGTGGCGCAATACCACCAATGCAGACACCTGCATGAGCGCCGGAGTGGCCGGATACCAGCATGCGCTGGCCTGGAATGCGGCCAATCCGCTGGAAATTTTTATCGGCAACGACAGCGGCATTTGGCGCTCTACCGACGGGATAGCAGAGTCGGGGCAGATCTGCGCGGGCGCCGATGCGGCACACTTTCAGAATTTGAATGGAGGATTGGGATCGCTGGCCGAGGTGGAGAGCATGTCCCTGTCCGGCACCTCGCCCTACACCATGATGACCGGCCTGGGAGCCAACGGAACCGCCGGCGTGAAGGGAAATTCTGCCGCTTCAGGCCCTTGGCAAATGATTCTGGGGGGCGAGGGTGGCCCGGTGGCAGTCAATCCCGATGCGGCAAGCCAATGGTTTGTAAACAACCAGGCCGGCGTTTCGATTTTTGCCTGCAGGCAGTCGGGTGTCTGCACCCCCGCGGCGTTTGGAAACAGCCCCGTGGTCAACGATGCGGACGTGGGCGGCGATGGCCTGGCCATGGCCACCCCCGCGCCGTTTCTGGTGGATGCGCTTGACGCGTCGCAATTGCTGATTGGGACCTGCCGGGTGTGGCGCGGGCCAGCCAATGGCTCGAACTGGACCGACGACAATGCCATCAGTCCCATTTTGGACGGAGGAGCGAATACCTATTGCGACGGAGACACCCTGATTCGATCAATGGCCGCCTTGGCGGTGACAGGCGGCAACGAGGTGGTTTACCTGGGAATGTACGGCGCCCCGGCCGGCAACGCCCTGCTGGCCGGCCACGTGCTGCGCGCGACGGTCAGCCCGGCAGGCGGTTTGCCCGTATGGCATGATCTGACGCTCAACCCGGTGACCAATGACAGCCATCCGCTGAACTACTACGGATTCGACATTTCGAGCATCGTTGTTGACACGCACGACGCAGCCGGCAACACAGTGTACGTGACGGTTGCCGCATTCTTTAGCCCGAGCGAGAAAGTCGAAGTGGTATACCGTTCGACCGATGGGGGCGCGCACTGGGTGTATCTCAGTTCGAATCTGCCGGCGTCCCCGGCCAACAGCGTGGCCATCGATGCCCAGGATGCCTGCACGGTCTACATCGCCACGGATGCCGGGGTTTATTCAACGCGGCAAATTGCCTCCTGCGCTGTAGCGCAATCCACCTGCTGGTCGGCTTTCGGCACCGGGATGCCGCAGGCGCCAGTGGTTGAACTGGCCGCCGCATCGGCGACCGCCTCTACCCAGTTGCTGACCGCCGCCACCTACGGCCGTGGTGTTTGGCAGACCCCCCAGTGGACTGCCGGCACACAGACTACAACCGCGACTGCGAGTCCCAACTTGATCGTCTTCTCAAGCCAGCTTGGCGGCGGAGGCAGCAGCGCACCGCAACCGGTTGTCGTCACCAATACGGGCAATGCGGTCTTGACCATCGCCGGCATCGCGGTAACCGGCGACAGCGGCGATTTCTCCTTCACCGGTTGCCAGTCAACAACCTTGCAGCCGGGTGATACTTGCACGCTTCAGGTCACGTTCACTCCCACCGCTGCCGGCGTGCGGACAGGCACTTTGGCCCTGGACGCCAACGTTTCCTGCAGCAATCTGGCCGTAGCATTGAGCGGAACCGGAATCGCGCCCCCGGTGAGCGTGGACCCGACCGCCATCAGCTTTGGCGGGGAGCCAGTGGGCGCCACGAGCGCGGGGTGGCCGGTGACGGTAACCAACGCCACGGCGGCGACGGCCAATTTCACCACCGCATTTACGGTTAGCGGCCCCTTTGCAATCACCGGCAACGCCTGCACGGGCGGGACTCTGGCGGCAGCGGCTTCCTGCGCGCTGTCGGTAGAGTTCGCTCCCGTGGTGTCTGGCCCGGCGACCGGAAAACTGAGCTTTGGCTACAAGGCGGGTTCGCTGAGCGGGACGCGGACCGTGGTGCTGAGCGGCGCCGGGCAGGCGCGAGCCACAGATACTCTTTCGGTCACGGCTCTTGCGTTTCCCGCCACGGTTGACGGGCAGCTATCGCCCACGCAAACAGTGACCCTCACCAACAGCGGTGACTTGCCGCTGACTTCGATCTCGGTGTGGGCAAGCACGGGGTATCAAACCTCGAACAACTGCGGCGACACGCTAGCAGCGCAGGCAAGCTGCATCATCAACGTGGTGTTTACGCCCAGCCAGCCGGGAAGCCAGCCCGGAACGTTGAGCGTCGCGGATGCGGCGCGCACGCAAACGGTGGCCCTTGGCGGCTCCGGACTGCAGCCGCCCGCGCTGAGCGTAAGTCCGGTGCAGTTGACCTTCGCAACGCAACCGGTGGGCGTAGGTACTGCTCCGTCGCAGCTGACGGTCTCAAACAGCGGCGGAGCGCCGCTGGCCAACGTAGGCTTCCAGTTCATGGGCCAGTCTGCCTCGAGCTTCGCCACCGCTTCTACGAATTGTGGGACGGCCCTGGCCAGCGGAGCCAGTTGCACCGTGCAGGTGGTCTTTACGCCGCAAGTGACGGGCGGCAGCGCCGCGACCCTGGTGATTTCCTCCTCGACCAACGGAGTGGCGCCGGTTTCAGTGCCACTGAGCGGCACGGGGACGGCTCCCGGCGCTCTTGAAGTCAGCCCGGCGCAGATCGCATTCCAGATGGTGACGCCCGGCCAAATCAGCGCAGTGCAGGGGGTGTTCATCACCAACACCGGCACCGGGAATTTGAGTGCCATCAACCTGGGCATCGGTTCGCCATTCGTGGTGGCGAGTACCACGTGTACCGGCAGCCTCAGCGCGGGGTCAAGCTGTTCCGCCGGCGTGGAATTCACGCCGGCCGTCAACGGCAGTTTCACCGGCGCGTTGAGCATTAGTTCTCCATCCCTCGCGACGGCGGCCAGCGTTACGCTGAGCGGCACGGGCGGAATTCCGGGTTCGGTTCAGGTGCAGCCGGGGATTTTGAATTTCCCAGTCACGGGCCTGGGGGGGACCAGCGACCCCATCGCCGTGACCCTCACCAACCCCAGCGGCGCCAGCCTTACCAACATGAAGCTGACTGCGATGGGGCCCTTCAAGGTGGCCGGCAGCGCCTGCCCCCTGAGTCTGGCGGCGTTGGCCAGTTGCACGGCAACGGTGACTTTCTTGCCCCTCGGCGCAGGCCCGCAGACCGGCAGCTTGACGGTGAGCAGTGACTTGTTGCCGGGGGGTACATCGATTCCCTTGCACGGCGCGGGCTTCGATTTCACGGCTGTCGCATCAGGCTCGCCGACCCAGACCGTCGCCAGCGGCCAGACGGCCAGCTTCCCGCTCACGTTCGCCCTCGTGAATCAGACCAGGGAGGCGGTTCTGAAGCTCTCCTGCAATACCGCTTCCGGGTTCCCGCGGTATGCAAAGTGCTCCTTCAGCCCCTCGGCCAACCCGATGGTCCCCGCAGCCTCAAGCGGCAATGCGACGGTAACCATTGCCACCGGCCAGGCGCAGACCACGGCCCGCCTGGAGGGCTGGCGCATTGGCCCCGTGGCTTGCGGGCTCGTTCTGCTGCCGCTTGCCCTCATGCGGCGCAAGAGGGCGCTGCTGCTGGTTGCCTTGCTGGGTATCGTGGCATTCGGCGTTTCCAGTTGCACGGCTTCAGGCATATATTCCGGCGGCGGCACTCCCCGCACCGGCGCGGGCATTACCCCGGCGGCAACCTACAAGATTCCCGTCGATGTGGTGTCAAACAACGTGAAGCACACCGTGACGCTGACGCTGATTGTGGACTGAAGCAACGCCGGGGCGCTACAGGAAACCAGCTATACTTTACCTTCGGAGCGCATTCCTGAGCGCTCGCCAAGCGGAACCATGCAAACGTCGCCAAGACGGGAAGAGCGCGGAATGACAGCAAAAGTTACCGTGGAAGAAGTGGAGCGCGTGGCCGAACTGGCCCACCTGGAACTGAAGCCGGAAGAGACTCCCGGCATGCTGCGCGACCTGAACGCCATTCTCGACTACGTGGCCGAGTTGAACCAGTTGGACACGGCGGGTGTGGCGCCCCTGACACAGGTGAGCGATCTTGTGGATGCCGCCGGCAAAGGCGTGCTGCGCGCGGACCTGCTGGTGCCCTCGCTCGATCACGCCGACGTGATGCCGCAGGCGCCGGAGAGCGATGGGGTTTTCTTCAAGGTGCCGAAAGTGATTGAGAGATAGGGAGTGAGGGACCAGGGACTAGGGACTAGGGACTAGGGACTAGGGACTAGGGACTAGGGACTAGGGACTAGGGACTAGGGACTAGGGACTAGGGACTAGGGACTAGGGACTAGGGACT
>CAIWFH010000164.1 GCA_903911925.1 uncultured Acidobacteriaceae bacterium | reverse complement strand
GCAGGAGCGCACCCGGCATCGGAAACCCACTGGCTTCGTCGCATAGTACGCAGGTCAGGATTGTCTCGGCGAGAAGCGCATACGCCGGAGCATAGGAGGGATGCTTGGCAATCCAGGCCTCCAGCTCGGCAACGATATCCCCACACCGCATCACGTCGGGAAAGGAGTGAATGAAGTCGCTCTCGATGCGGCGGACTGACTCTTCCGCGTTATTGACGGGATTGTACGAGAACCGCGCCGCGTAGCCCGTGCGCTTCAGGAAATCGACGATTACGGTGTCGTCGTGGCCTTCCCCGCAGTAGTATTGCTTCAACCGACTCCGCAGATTGCGCATGCCTTCGCGCACCACCGCTTCCTCCATCGGAATCCAGTTCGCGCGTTTGTCGAAGACATCCACGCCCAGGGTGTGCTCGTAGTCGTCGCCGCCGACCTTCCCGTCCAGACTGTCGCCGACCAGGCGCTCCAGAAGACGCAGCAGCCTGCGATGCTTCGCAAACGTTGCGCTCGCAAGGATGCGCTGGAGCTGCTGAGCTTTCTCTGGCCGCGTCGGGATGGAGTCGCCGGTACTCATAGCGCCGAACCTGCATTATCCCGCTCAATGAGAGCATGGCGCACCATCTGACATTCTTTGACTTTTGAAAAACCCCTCCGCGCTTCAGCATGGAGCCATGAAACGCAAATCACTTTTGCTTCTCTTTTCCGTCCTGCTCTGCCCGTTGGCAGTGAGGGCGCAATCCGCAACCCCAACAACGCCCCCGCAACCGGCGAAGCGGTACAGCAGCCTCGACGACGATCCGCAGTTCAAGCGTCTGACGCCCGAACAGCAGGACATGGTCCGAAAGGCGATGGGCAACCTCGACACCGCAATTGCCGTCGAGCAGACGAACGGTTCGAAGCCCGCTCCAGCCGGACAGGCGGGCTGCGTGGCATCGCCCGTCAAAAAGCCGCGCTTCCATCTGCCGAAGGCGGTTCAGGACGCGATCAATAAACAGGCGAAGCAGATCGGCAGCAAGACCGGCGTCGATGTTGACGCGAGTGCCCCCGCAAAGGCCGTGAAGGACGCGCAGGGCAAGCCCTGCCCTTCTGCCTCCGCCAAACCGGCAGGCAAGTAGTGCGATTCGGGCGCGCGTGCCCTCGAAAGCAGCGCGCCCGTGTTTCCAATCCGACTTCAACGAGGTGAACTATGGACGAACAACGGAAAGACAAAGAATGGGGCGCAGCCGAGCACGTCATTGCGGGCGCGGGCGTCGGCGTTGCCGGTATCGGCAATTCCATCGGACTCATCGGCCTTTCAGCAGGCATTGCGGCACTCCCCGTTTCCATCGTGGTGGGCGCAGTGGGAGGACTAGTGTGGTGGGCCGCCCGGAAGATGGCGGGGAATTGAGGTGATCCATGAATAACCCAATGAGCAACCTGACGACCAAGCAACGGAATTTCTATATTTTTTGCGGGGTGATTGTAGTGCTGTGGTTTGTCGTCCGCTTCATGAACAACGCGGCGCAACAAGCGGCCTACTACCAGCAGCAGGCGATCCGCGCCCAGCAGCAACGCG
>CAIWFH010000163.1 GCA_903911925.1 uncultured Acidobacteriaceae bacterium | reverse complement strand
CGGCCACGAGCTTGCCTTTGAAGCTCCTTCCGGGTTGTCTCATCGAGCACGATGGGCCGGGCAACACGCATGATGGGTCTCCTCATCATAAGATGAGACCCGATCCATAATGGATTCTATTTGTGACGCACTACACTAGTGAATCCGGAGCTTGTGTATCCCGGCAGTTCAATGCCGGCATACGATCTGGAACCCAATGCACGCAAGGCGCTGTTGGCGTTTCTTACTACGGCTACGCCCGACGACGCGCAGTTGATCGTCTCCTGCAGAACGCGCGCCCTAACGCCGGAGGATGTGGCTATCGAAGCCGGGAAACGGGACTTTGCGCGCTTCGGTTGCGTCGGTTGTCACGGAACGGAATTGCAGGGAGGCGTGGCCAATCCCAACGCGCAAGGCGGCGAAGTTCCTTCACTGCTGCATGTTTCAGACGACTATACCAAGGACGAAGTGATCGCACTCGTCCGCAACGGCCGGGCGCCGCCGCTTGAAAACACGGCCGGCCCAACGCCTCCGCTCTACATGCCGGCGTGGAAATATGTGCTGAGCGAGGAAGACATCAGCCGGATTGCGGACTACCTGTGGTCGAAGCAGCAGAAGAAGAAAGATAGTTGGTAAAAGGCAGAATGCACTTACAGGCACATTGCGGGGCAGGATGCTCAAAGACATGGACAACGCGGACAGGCACGAGGGTCTCGGCATGAGGTTCTCGTCCATGCTCTTGCCGGCAGCCGCGGCGGCGGTGGTTACGGTGTCAGTGCTCGCCGTAAACATGGTTGCGCAAGGGCCGGAACGGTTGCCAATCGAAGTCAATGCAGGACCGGGCAGCTTGCCTGCACCCACGAACCTGAAGGTTTTGCCCAAGGAGATCACTGGGCAGCAAGTCCATGACCTGATGGAGCAGTGGCGGGCGGCTCTTGGAGTTCATTGCGACTCCTGCCATGCCGAAGATCGGGAGAACACTTCGCCTGATGGGGGAGTGCTGCTCAAGTTTGCCGACGACTCCAAGCCCATGAAGCGGTTGCGCGGGTGATGTACCAGATGACCGAAGAGATCAATACAAAGTATGTAGCGCCGATTGAGGGTTCAGGCGTCCCGGTAATCTGCGGAACCTTCCATCGCGGCCATCTTGGCCCCGAGCCGTTTATCATCCCTTCGGATGTGAAATCTGCGATCTTTAACTGACCTCAGGTACAAGGCGAGAATCTTAAGCCAGCGAGACGCCAGTTCACTTCTTCAACCCGCTGGCGTGAAAAAGCATTATTTGATCGGAAGTCCATTGTAAGGGAAACAACCGTTCTGTCCACAGGTTTCCAAAAGCGGTTGGGTTAGGGGTGCCAGATGCCGTGCGACCGGAATTTTGTCTCAGGAACAAAGCTTCGCCGAATTCCTCGCCGAAAAGGCTCCAAATCGTCCTTTTTGCTCCCCCAGTACTCATTTGAAATCATTAGCCTTCCGGGCTTTGCGATTCCACGCCTTAACCGATGGGTTGAAGTTTTGAGATATGCGGGTTAGGGATGCGGAGCCTTTTCGCAGGCGGTCAAGCCTGAAGCGGCAGTGCGCGGCTTCCCATCGGCTGGGCGGCTCCGTCCGATTCGATGAATATCAACCATGACTGATCCTGCGTCAGTACTTCTTTGATCTCCGGTTCGCTCAACACCATACACGCTGTGGAGAGCGCGTCGGATTCGGCTGCCGTGTCGGCCAGAGCCCAGGTGCGATTTTGCTGCAAGGCTGGCTGGCCGGTGTGCGGATCGAGAATATGGCTCCCCTTTACCGCTAGGCCCGAGCCACTGAGCGAAGCGTGCGAGAGAGAGATCCGCTGCGTCGCGTCGTCGTCGCCCAGGCCGCAGGACCAGCCGGCGGCATCCTCTGGCGCGTCGCCTGCCAGGATGCTGCTGCCGCCGGCAACCAACAAGAACGCGGGGCAATCCCAGTTGCGCAGCAGGGCGGCCATGCGGTCCAGTGCGAATCCCTTTCCGATGGCGCCCAAATCGAATTCGAGCCGCCCGCTCTCGCAACGGATTGAAGACTCTCCATGCAGCAGACTCCATTGCGGCAAGCAGGATTGTGTTTGCAAGGCAGCGGCGGTGATGGAAAACGCGTTGCGCGTCGCCAACTCCATTTTCTTCGCTATTTCAAGACAAGCAAAGGCAGGTTCGTTCAGGCAGATCTTTTCGCCCGGCGCAAGTCCGCCGAGCTGCGCTATGGCGCTGTTTGGGCGAAAGCGGCTTAGTTGCGATTCCAACCTGTCAAGAAGATCGAGCGCGGCTTGTGCGGCCTGTGCGGCATAGGTTTGTTCTTGGCCGGTGATGCGCACCTCAAAGTAGGTGGCCATGGCGTGATGATTGAATTGGTGAATGTCAGGCATACGATCTCACTTGGACGCGGGCAGCCACAGAACGATCAGCACACCGGGCCTGAGTTCGAAAAACTCCGGACGAAGATTCTGCAATCGATTGCTGTATTGGTCCGCGGCCTCGGTAGAGGTAATGTAAGAATCCGCAGCTCCCACCTGTTGTCCGGGCTGCCAGAATCCGACTTGGGAAAAGCGCCTCAGATACCACGGCAGTGGCCAGGGATCGGCGGCAATAACGGCGATGCGCGGCGATGCGAGCGCGTTCTGGCGCGCAACTTCTGTCACCTCACCGGGCAAGTCGAGCAAACCCTCCGACGTTTGGGCATAGGCATACGGATTGCTTTCGTCGGCCGGGTGGGTAAAGACGCGTTGTCTGGTGTCGTGGGCGATGGAAACCGCAACCCAGGCCGCCAAACAGATGCAAAAGACCGGCATGGCCATGCGTAGAGCGGGGTACTTTGCCGGCATGCGCCAAAGTGCCTTGATCGCCAGTCCGGCGAAGAGCGCGGTGGGCAGCCAGGCACTCAGCGCAAGCCACGGCGTCTTGTAGGGAATCAGGCTGTAGATGACGCCAAGGAAGAGTGCATAGTACGCGAGAAACCCAAACGCCGAAGGATCGCGCTTTCTTACGGTCAGCAAGAAGCCAAAGCAGGCCAAGGCGCAGATCGTGCCGCCCGACCAGCCACTGGTGAGAAGCTGGGCAAAATACCAGAAGGGCTTTTGATGGCCTTCACCGGCGGCCCGCGCAAAGTAATTGGGGACCGCATATAACAATGAAGGTAGCGCCTTCCAATTGCTGCCAAACCAGGTAAAGAGCGCCACACTGATCAAAACGAAAACGGCAAATGATGGCACGACCGCTTTGGGACTCCACAAATCGCGAAGGCTCCTTCTTCTCAGGTTCCAGATCCGGAAAACCAGGGCGGCGACAACCAGTGCGAAGAACTGGATAATCGAAGTCTCTTTGGAAGTAAGAATCAACGCCGCGCATACGGCGGCCAGCAGGGCGTGCAA
The DNA here is from genome assembly GCA_903911925.1 of uncultured Acidobacteriaceae bacterium. Lineage (GTDB taxonomy): Bacteria > Acidobacteriota > Terriglobia > Terriglobales > Acidobacteriaceae > Telmatobacter. The sequence continues at coordinate 12,216 of CAIWFH010000163.1, read as the reverse complement.
CGCGGAGGGTTTCTTGCACGTGTGCGCCGCGGCCAGGATGAAGCCGAATGTGGCGGCGGCAAAAAGAGATTCATGAATGAAATACCGGTCGTAATAGACGGGCAGAGGCGCGAAGGCAAACAGCAGCGCAGCAATCAGGCAGGGCGCAAAGCCAAAGAATTCAACGGCCGCGCCAAAGAGCAGAATGGTGATAGTCCCGGCCAGGACCGTTGTCAGGCGCAACTCTGGCTCCGTCAGGCTGGAAAACGATTTTGCTCCCTGCACTCTGGCCAGCGGGAAGGCAAGCGCAGCAAGCGTAGGACCGTGGCGATCCTGCGGATCGTAGACGTAGGATTCACCGGCCAGCATCTGTCCTACGATGTATGCGTTGACTGCCTCATCGGTGTGCATGGGCCGTGCACCCAGTTGCGGCAGGCGAAGGAGCAGGCCGAGAAGCGCGACAAGAACAAAGGCGGCCCAGCGTACCCAGCGCGAAGAAACGCGCCATCCGCCCCGCTGTTGGAGTGCAACCTGGGACGGATCGGCAAGCGGATCGGTGTTTATCGGACTGAAACCCCGAACTGCGGCGTTCTCTGAGATAGCGTGTCCTTTTGGGCAGTGGGGGCAGACTCAGGCGGCCGGCTTGCCCCACACTTCGACTTCAATATAGTCGTTCAATTTGTTGGCCGTATTGCCATTGCTGTAGAGGCGGACATAGCGCCCCTTTGCGCCTTTGGCGTCGATTAACTTGCCCTCGTATGTTTCAATGTAATTCAGATCTTTTCCCATGCCAAGGCCAAGCTCATTGTGGAAGTCGTTGTTGAAGATGGTGGCCACGCCTGAGCGGAACGTGGGATCGTCGGAGACCTGCACCACAACATCGCGGTACACGCGCGCCTGCGAATGGAAGTGCCAGACTAGCACCGCGTAGATGTTCGCGCTTCGTGCCAGGTCGATCTGCGCCCACTGTTTGCCGGGCCCAAGTTCGACCCACGAACCTTCGCTGCCGTCTTTGTCTCCGTCGGTCATCATGTCCAGCGTTCCGACGATCGGACTGTTGTCGCTGGCGGTGACCTTCTTGTCTTTGGCCAGATTCTTGGTGCCCGCGGGCACCAGAAAATCGGGGCGCTTGCCTTTGGCCGGATGCTCAAGATTGGACACATTGAGGGGCACAGGCGTCCCAACAAAGAGGGGCCGCGGCAATTGCGTCTTCAAAGGAACTTTGTCCTGTCCCTGCGCTGCGTTTACAACCAACAGTACCGTCAGAACGGCGAGTGTCTTGGCGAAAATTCTTGTCATTGCCTCAGGCCTTCACTTCTTCGGCCGTGATGGCAATCCGCGTCTCTGCGGCAACGGCCTCGTTTGCTTTGTGGATAGTATATTCGCTGCTGAACGCTTCATCGCCGGGACAATTCAATTTTGCTGTGCCGCGGATGGCGTTGAAAAAGTTCTCCAGGTGCGGCTGATGCGGCGGCTTGTTGAAAAATACCGGAATCTCATACTCCGCCAACTGCGCGGTTTCGCGCACGTCCACTTTTGCAGCGTCCGCCGCGGAGGCAGCCCTGGCGCGGACATAGCCCTTCCCGGCGAGATCGTCCCATGAAACCGCAGTGGCACGCGCCTCGCGGTAAATGGCGCAAAGCGACGGATCTTCCGACATCTTTATGGTGCCGTCGCCACCCATGAATGTCTCAAAGTAGCCGCCGCCCGAACTGGTGGTTGTCTGCACCTGGTAGAATGCGCGCGCAACGCCCTGGGCCAGCGGGTACTCGTAAATAACCATCGCGTTGTCGGGCCAGTCGTGGTTTTTGTAATAGTCTAGCCCGCCGCTGGCGATCACCGACTTCGGCGTTACGCCCAGCCACCAGTTGAAAATATCTATCTGGTGCGAACCGAGATCGGACAACGGCCCGCCGCCGAGTCCCTTGAACCAGCGCCAATTGCGGAACTGATGCATGTCCCTATAGCCGTATTTGGCCAGCATGCCTGCGGGCATCTCGTATTTCTTCGGCCAGCCGAAATCTTCTTTCACCGCCCGGTTCCACTGCGCCTGCGCCGCCGTAATCCGTCCGCAGAATTGCGCCTCGTGCAACAGGCGGTTCAGGGTGAAAAGGTAGCGCGGGTTGCTACGCCGCTGATGGCCGATCTGCAACAGCTTTCCGGTCTCGCGCATGGCATGGACCATGGAGCGCGCGCCGTCGATGGTGTTGCTCATCGACTTCTCGCAATACACGTGCAGGCCGGCCTTGAGGCAGGTGTTGGTCATGGGCGCGTGGCAGAAGTCCGGCGTGGCAATCACCACCGCCTGCAGGTCTTTCTCCTTGGCCAGCAAGTCTTCGTAATTTTCGTAGACACGGACCTCATTGCCTAGCTTCTGCAGGTATCTTGCGCCTTCGTTGCGGTGATATTCCCAGATATCGCAAAGCGCCACAAGCCTGACGCCTTCGATATTCAGAAGGGACTCAAGCAATACCTTGCCTTCTTCGCCATAACCGACGAGGGCGAAATTGATCGTGTTGAGTGAACTTTTCGTGGCTGCCGGCTTTTTCCCGGAGTCGGACTTGCACGCCTCGAGCAGCAAACCAGCTCCGGCGACAGCGGTTGTGGCGATGAACTCACGACGGTTGAGAAGAGGATCTACCATTTTTTCAAGACCACGAATCGGTTGTGTTCAGCCAGCAGAAATGCCGCCGCTACCAAGCCAATATGAATGCCAAGGTATGCCACGCCGGCATCCTGATCGATGAGAACCAGGCCGACGGTGAGCGCGATAAAGAGCAATCCCTGGGCGGCCAGCGAGAGGCGAGTGCCGAGGCCTATTAGAAGCATAGTGCCGGTCAAGATGAATGCTGGGCCAAGCATTTTGTCGAAAACCACCAGCACAAATTTCGGAAACAGCGGCTCGTGGTAGAACTTGTCACCGAGTGCCGCTGGGATGCCCGCGTAATTTGCCAGCGCGTAGGACTTGACGTTTATGTTGACCATCACGCCGCTCGCGTCCGGCTGGCCGGTCGCTGGATCGATAAGCGGAACGGCCACGGCTCGATAGGCGCTGAATTTCTCAATGCCCACAAACAGGGCGCGCACGCCGAGCCAAAAGCGCAAGCTTAGAAAGGCGAAGGTGAAATCCCAACGGAATCTTGGGCGGTGGTCCTGCATTCGTTCAGTCAATTCGGTCATGTCTCCCCGGTCGATGCCAAGGTTGAAGTGGAAAGTTGATAGAAATCAATTGCGCGAGCCGTCGCAGGATAGTTTAGCTCATCTTCCAGGGCGCGCGGTATTCGCGTGTCGTCAGCTTGCTGGCTGCATCATCGCCGATGATCTTCTCCTGTTTTGCGTCCCACCGGATCTTTCTTCCGGTAAGCATGGAGATCAGGCAAAGGTGCCCGGGAACGGCCGAATTATGCCCAACTTCAACAGGCGTAACGGTCGCCTGGCGCGTCTTGATGGAATCCAGAAAGTTTTGGGAATGATTGGAAGAGGTGTAAAGCTTCACCTTGCGCAGTTCTCTGGGTAGATATTTCCCCTGCTTCCAGGCGGGATTCGAGGCGTCCATTGCGCCGCGATCCACCCACACCCAGCCTTCGGTTCCGATCCACTTCACGCCGCTCTTGATATCCGGGTAGCCGCCGGCGATGGTCATTGTCACGCCCTGCGGATACTTCAATTCAAACCGGTATTTCGGCGCAGTGTTCCAAACCGCATTGGCGGGCGGCAGTTCGCCGCTGCCTTCCACCTCAGACGGTCCCGTATGATCGAAATCCAGACCCCAGTGCGCGATGTCGCAATGATGGCCTATCCAGTCCAAAAGCTCTCCGCCGCCGGTGCTGTAATTCCAGCGCCACGATTTATGCGAGCGCGCCTTGATATATGGCTCCATCTTCGATGGGCCAATCCACGTGTTGTAATCCAACTCCGGCGGAGGATCGGTGACCAGCAGGTCCCACGCCTTGGTGCCGGGCACAACCTGCTCCAGGCTCGCGACATTCACTCCCTGTGCAGCCAGCTTCGCCAGCGCGCCCTTTTGTACGTCGTCGAAATCCGAGTTGCCGCCGGGCAGGCCGACTTCTACATGGGTCACTGCCCCGATAAGTCCGTTGCGGACGATCTCAGCGGCCTTGTGAAAGGTCGGCACGGAGCGCTGCCATGAGCCCATCTGCCAGATCACGCTTTTCTCCTGCACCGCGCGGACAATGGATTGCTGTTCGGCGATGGTGTGCGCGAGGGGTTTTTCGGCGTAGATGTCCTTCTTGCGGCGGGCGGCCTCAGTGGCCACAATCTCATGCCAATGATCGGGCACGGCGATCATCACAGCATCGATGTCCTCACGCGCAAGTAGCTCGCGATAGTCATGATAGCCCTTGCAATCCTCGTTCCCATAGGCGTCGTTGATCATCTTGACCGCGGCCCGCAAGTGATTGGCATCGATATCGCAAGCCGCGACAACCTGGCAGTCTTCCAATGCAAGAAAGGACTGTGTATTGCCTGTCCCCTGCCAGCCCATGCCGATGACGCCAATGTTGATGCGGTTGTTGGCTGAAGAGCCCGAGCTCTGCGCAGCAAAGGCGGGGAGAACTGCGGGAAGGATCGCGGCCGATCCGGCAACCTTTAGAAAGTGACGGCGATTAATAAGACGGAGTCGAAGGGTATCTTGAGAGCCAGATCGTTGGGACATGATTGACCTAATTATCACCCTCCTCCCGCGTGCTTGCAACCGCGCATCGCGCCACAAACCTGTCAGATCGGGAGAATCGCTCGATTCGTGATATTAAGGGAAATCCCCAATGGATTTTGGACTGAGACGGGGGACTTTCCTTATCCCTTGATCGTCTTCGTCGCCTTGTCCCATCTCGCGGCGCATTGATGGAAATACGAGTAATTAGCCAGGTGGCAACCGATGGCAGCATTGTTGCCGAAAACCTCGTCTTCAACTACGTGCTTCCGAGTGACTACCGCACTAAAGAAATTGGCGATGTGGGCTGCAGTATCGTCATACCCTTGCGGAAGCGTAAAAGTCTCAGCATCACCGGGCGCCGGGAGCGTCTCTGGATGCGCCGCTTTCCACTCCTCCATCCCCTGATCGCGCTGAACGGCCGTCATTCCTCCCCAACCATAGGGTTCGAACCTGGGCCGCACATCCTGCGCAGTGAACGTGACCGTCGTACCCGTCAATACCATTGTCCCCGTAGAACCATAGAACTTTATTCTTTCATTGCCATCATTGTTGGCCTGGTTGCAATGCAAATGCACCTGCATGCCTCCGCGCTCTGAGGAAAAGGCAAAGAGAGTCTCCAGCAAGTCGGGAAACTCGCGGCCGTCTTTGTAGTGGTAATCCCCACCCAACGAATATGCTCGGCTGGTTGGCGCGTTCATCCCGGTAATCACCTGTATGCCGCTCAGCAAATGCACAAACAAATCCCCACCCAATCCTGAACCGTAGTCCCTAAACCAGCGCCAACGGAAGAAGCGTTTAGGATCGAAAGGTCGATCCACCGAATCCACCAGAAACGCTTTCCAATCGACCGTCGCCGGGCTTGCGTCATGCGGAATCGGATAAAGCCATGCGCCTCCGGGGGTATTCCGATTCCACTGTGCGTCGATTTCGTGAACTTCGCCCAGCCGCCCGGAAGCGAAAATCTCTCTCGCCTTGGCGTAGAGAATGGAACTTACCCGCTGGCTTCCGGCCTGAAATATGCGCTTATTCGCCGCGACCGCTTCCAACATCTCGAATCCGTCTGATACGGTGTGCGACATCGGCTTTTCGCAGTAAACGTCTTTGCCAGCTGCAACTGCGTCGAGCGTTACTCGGCGGTGATGGTGGTCCGATGTAGCTATCAGAACAGCATCTACGTCCTTGCGATCAAGTAGGACCCGGTAATCGCTGGTGGTGGGGAAGTCTGCGCCATACGCCTCTTTGGCAGCCAGGTGCCGCGCAGCGTATAGGTCTGCTGAGCCCACGCAGACCCCCGTAGATAGCTTGCGCGCGGATCGCAGCAGATCGCAGCCGCGAATTCCTGTGCCTACAATCGCAAAGCGAATCTTGTGACCGTCAGCGGCTACCTGCGCTGCCAGAAGCGGTGAAGTAACCAGCGTGGATGTCACCGCTGCTCCCGTACCAAGTCGCACAAAATCTCGTCTCGTCATCGAAGTGGTCTTCATAGCCTCTCCCCGTGCGAGTACCATTCTCGCTTTCTTCACCAGGCAGTGTCGAACCGACCGAAGGTCTGATTGCCGGGTAGAGGCTCTGAATCAACCCATTGACGTTCCCGCACCGCATCCGCTGACAATCGCCTGGGTACTTGTCTGTTGCATACGACTCTGGTTGCTGATGCGGTCATCTACTCCATCGAGAGGCGCCACGGGCGCCTGACTCCCATCAAAACTCAAGCCGTGCCGCTAACTGGAAAGCGCGCGGACCTCCAGAGCCAAAGAACCCGCCCGCCACGCTCACCGGGCTGAAGAAGTTGGCTTGGACCAGTTTGCCTGTTGGGTCGGGCCCGATGGAGATGTTTCTTCCCGAGAAATTGGCCGTGTTGGTTCCCCTGATATTTGTCTGATTGGCAACGTTGAAGACCTCCCCGATCAGGTTCAACGAAACCCTTTCGCCGAATGCGAATTTTTTGCGTACCCTCAAATCGAGTGAACTGAACGGGCTTGAAAAGCTCATGTGGGACGGGACCTTTGCGATAGAGCCTCCGGCCTGGCAAGGATAGGCGCCGGGGCAGGCGGGCAGCGAATTCCACTGGTCGATGACCGCGTTAAGTTGATCGCTGTTCCTGATCTCGCGCCCGATGGCATTGCGGGACAGCAACGGCAACCTGGCGCCGCTTGCGCCGTTGATCGCTGTGCTGGGAATGTAAGTGTCAGCCGGCACGCCGGAGCCGAATGTGTAAATGGGCGCTAGAGAAAAGCCGTGGGGAAGCTGTGCATCTCCGTAGACGGTTAACCGATGGCGCTCATCGGTGAGGGCATAGCCCTTCTCTTTGCGCAGGCCCGACATGCCTTCGGCGAGGTTTACCTGCTCGTCCGCATTGCCATTGGTAAGTTGATCGTCGTCAGAGTAATCAAGAGTCTTAGACAGGGTATAGCTCAGGTTGTACTGGTAGGCGACCTTGCCGATCCTCGATTGACGGTGGGCCACGCTGACCAGAAGCCCGTCATACCACGACTTGGCGCCGGATTGGATCAGGGTGATGTTGTCTGAAATGCCTGTGACAGGATCGGTGATTGTGCATGGCACATTGTCACCGGGGCAACTGATGTCGGGCGAAGTGGAACTGGCGGTTCTCAGCAGACTGCCGATCAGTTGCCGCTGACCAAAGACATGCAGACCGTCAACGCTCAGCAGCCAATGCCCTGCGAATTCCTGCTGTACTCCGAGAGACACCTGCTGAAAGAGCGGATGATGCGAGTCAGGTCCCATGGCGATAATACCCACGCCGCCGGTTTGATGCGGTCCGGAAAATGCGTCGCCGAGGGAGGGACTTCCCGGGGCAAACACGCCGCCGGGCGCAAAGCAAAAGTTCAGGCTCGGCGGGGCTCCCAAACCAGGGATCACGCAACTTGAGCCAGCGTACTGCGTAACCGCGAGGGCGCGATCATTTTGGACGCGCTCCTCTGCGCCTGTCTCGAGAATGATGCGGTCATAGTAGATGCCGTATCCGCCGCGCACGACGGTTTTGCCGCGGCCAGATGGATCGTAGATAAAGCCCACGCGAGGCCCGAAGTCCTTGGTGTCGGGATGCTTCTTCAGGTCAATGACGTTGGCCATCCAGACACACGGCTGGTCCGGAATGCTGGTCAGGTTCGGGCAAGGGTCGTGATCGCTGCTGGTGCCGGTCAGGTCGGAGTCGTACTCCCACCGGAGGCCAAGATTGAAAGTCAGATTCGGACGAGCTCGCCAGTCGTCCTGCGCATAGAACGCAGTATAGGAGTTGCCGACCTGCGGGATAGGTACAGGCACCACTGGCCCGGTGCTACGGATCGCGACGGCTACGGGAATGTCAAGGTCGTTGATAGCTCCATCGCCATTCAAATCGGCAAATCCGAAGTCCGAAACCAGGATTACGGTGCCGTTCCCGAATGGGTTGATGATCCCATGCGCAATGTAGTGCTGGATTTCGCCGCCCAGCTTGAGCGCGTGCTTGCCCAGCGACATCGTGATGCCGTCGCGGACCTGGAAGCGGAAAAGCTGAGTAATCTGTGGAAGATTGAAATTTGGGCCATCGGATAAGTCGGGGAATATAAGTTCATTGGTCAGGTCGAGTACCGGGTCAGTGAGGGGAGAAGCGCCGGGATAGGGCGGGATATCGTTGTAGAAATTGTCGTAATGAAACGAAAGTTCATTAGTCCGGCTCGGACTTAGCGCACTCGTCCACGCTGCGCCTACCGAGTTGAACCGATTCAAAGAGTTTTGCCGTTCAGATCCTGTGCTGATCGGTGTGGGCGAGGCTGCGCTCGCGCGTGCCGTATCCGTAGAGCGGTTGAAACTGTACCGCATGTAGAAGTTATTGGTCGAGTTCAAATCAAAATCCACACGATTTGACCAGAGCAGATCGCGCAGCGGGGCAGACGCCGAGGTGTTCTGGATCTCGTCGGTGGCAAAGCTGCGCGTCCCGGTCTGAATCGGGGCGTTCTGGTCGCGGTATTCGGCAGACGAAAACCACCAGATGTTTTGCCACAGTGGACCACCAACGGATCCGCCATATTGTTCGCGGTCAAAAGGCGGCGTCGGCAAGCTGCGGTCGAACGTTGCCGGAAGTCCCTGAATATCGCGATTTCGCTCGAAAAGAAAGGCCGATCCATGGTGTTTGTTCGTTCCTGCCCGGCTGATGATGTTGATAATGCTGTTGCCGGAGCGACCGACTTCCGCGGTGAAGCGGGCTGTGGCAATCTGGAATTCGCCGACCGAGTCCTCGGGCAAGTTTGACAGGGTGCCTCCCACGACCTCGTCGTTGTTGTCGTCGCCATCGATGGTGATATTTCCGCCGCGGCCAAATCCGCCGGCAGAGCTGATCTCCAACGTGTTGGTCTTGGTTGGGTCGAAGGTGGGGGCTGGACGGTTGCCGGGAAGAAGATAGGCAAGCTCGAGAAAGTTGCGTCCGTTGAGCGGAATGTTCTCGATGGTCTTCTCTGTGATCTGGCCCTGGAGCATGGACTGCGCCAGGTCAACAGTCAGATTGGCGCCGGTGACATTTACGGTTGTCGCCTGAGCCGCGGGAACCAGCGACGTATCGAGAGCAAGGGTGCGGCCGGCTTGAAGCACGATGCTTTGATATTGAACCGTTGCAAATCCGATTGAACTTACTTCGGCGCTGTATTCGCCGGGCAGGAGATCTGGAATGGCATAAGACCCGCTGGAGTTGGTCGAGGTCTCCCGGGTCGAGCCTTGTGCCGTGTTCGTGACGACCACTCTGGCTCCCTGTATGAATGCGCCTTGAGAGTCCTTTACGATTCCGGAGAGTGTTGCAGCGGGAGTTTGCGACAGCGTCAACGTGGCGGTGCACATCAGAAGCAGAGTGAGAATTGGTGCGATTATGCGCATAGAGAGAACCTCCGGAACGGACCAGGGGAATTGGCCAACGCGAGATATTGAACTTGATCGGTGAAGATTGACGGGCAAGGGGAAGCTCGACCGAGTCGAATGCTACAGAACCATCGAGACGAAAGTCATCCACCGTTTGGTGGAGGAGTTTCTGAACTGTGATTGGGCGCGATTCCTCTTTCAATTGTTCGGCGAGCATGGTCCATCAATAGATCGAGAGAAGTTTCAGCCGCCCGTTGCAGGACGATGTTACTCACCCGGCAGCCATTCAGATCCGGGGTGAATAAAACCTGCGATGCGTTCATTTGCGTTGCGGCTTCGGCGCGCATGCGACCCAGATTACCGACTGTTGCAGCCCCTACACCAGGTCGCTATCTTTCAGGAAAGTGCGTCTTTCAATTTTGCTTTCAATGCGTTCTCTTTCACTAACTGTCCACAAAACGGTCCATGAACACAGAGCTATCAGGCGGTAATGGAACCACCTTTGCAGTTGGGCGGACCGGGTGCTGTGCAAACAGGGCCAATTCACACGCGGAATATGCCAGGTCACGCGAAATCACGGAATCCGCTCTTCGTTAAGGACGATCAGGATTCGCCGCATTATTTCGGCGCAAGGTCGCCGAACCAATACGCCGCCGTTACGCCACCATCCATGAGGAAGTCACTGCCGGCGATAAACGCGCCATCGGGACCCATGAGGAGTGCGCCGACAGTTCCAACTTCGTCCGGGGTTCCGGCCCGTCCGGCCGCTGATACTTCGAGCATGCGCCGATAGCCAGGGCCGCGCGGTTCCTTCAGTTCATCGATGGCAAGTGGCGTGATGATGACTTCTTCGCGAGAGACAAGGGCGTTGTGTGCGGATCCGTATGAACTTCACAGCCGAAGTGACGCTCCAGCAGGCGCGTGTGTGCACGCGGGTGTACAAGATCCACTCGAAGCGGGCTGATCTTTGTTCCGCTTCCGTGCCGGGCGATGGTCTGCAACCATGCGAAGCAATACTCCACCAGTGCGCGAGGTTCTGTTGCCACCGCCAGGAGCCAGCGGAAACCAATGTTCCACTCGCCGTCCACCTCATCCTGCACGGTCTCTTCCTGGCACGTGCCAGCTTCTCGTCTCGCGCCCGTGCCTCTTTATGCTCGATAAGTAGCAGGGGCGTGGCTTCTGTGTACGGCTGCGCGGCTCGGGGTCAATAGGAGGCCCGAATTATTTACAGAAGACCTGCCCGGCGCAGCATATCCGCGGTCACTTCGCTATTATGTATCCGCCAAGTCCGTTCCCTCGAATTCGTTCTGAAGCTGCGCTTTAGAACGATCACGCAATGCACAAATGGCAAACCTTTTCCGCTTTTCAACACTGCAGATCACAGGAGAAGTCGATGACTAAGTTACATTCAGGTGTTCTTGTTGTAGCCCAGGCTTTGCTCATTGCGGCCTCAGCCTTTGGTCAGCTCACGGTCCGAACAGAAGCAGGCAAAGTCCACGGCGCTTCCGCCAATGGGATCGTGTCATTCAAGGGCATACCCTTTGCCCAGCCTCCGGTGGGCGATCTGCGGTGGCGGGCGCCCCAACCAGCCAAGCCTTGGTCCGGTGTGCATGAAGCGGTAAACTTTGGCGCACGGTGCATCCAGGCAGACGTCTCCACTGACCAGGTCCCCCGGGCCTCTTCTCTCAGTGAAGACTGCCTTTATCTGAACGTGTGGACTCCTGGCGTGAAAGCCGATGTAAAGCTGCCGGTGCTGGTCTACATTTACGGCGGCGGTTTTCAATCGGGTGATGGGTCCGAGAGCCGATACGATGGGGAAGCCCTCGCCAAACAGGGTATGGTCGTTGTCACAATCAACTACCGTCTTGGCGCACTCGGATATTTGGCGCTGCCGGAGTTGACCAAGGAATCGCCGCAGCACGTTTCCGGCAACTATGGGCTGCTCGATCAAACTCTGGCGTTGCAGTGGGTTCAAAAGAACATCGCAACCTTTGGCGGCGACCCCCAAAAGGTGACCATTGCCGGCGAGTCTGCCGGTTCAATGTCAGTGAGTGCGCAGATGGCGTCGCCACTTGCCAAAGGTCTTTTCGCACGGGCGATTGGCGAGAGCGGTATCATGATGATTCTGACGTTTCCTGTTCCAACTCTTGCAACTGCTGAGCAGAAAGGTCTCAAATTTGAACATGAGGCGGGTGTCGAGTCTCTCGCCGCGTTGCGCGCCATGCCTGCATTGGCGGTGCGCGCGGTCAAGCCACCGCCACCTGCTGCAGGTTCTGCCGGGCGGACCCCGCGGCTGCGGTTCATGCCAAATGTCGATGGCTACTTCTTTCCAAAGTCTCCCGGCGAAATTTATGCCGCAGGCGAGCAATCGCACGTGCCGCTGCTGGCCGGAAGCAACTCTGAGGAAGGCGGCGCTTACGGGCTCCTGGGCATGGACGATCCAACGGTTGAGAACTACAAAAAGGCGTTGAAAGTCCGCTTCCCGCAAAGCGCCGACGAGGCGTTTCGAAACTATTCCGTTTCTGCCGATGGAGCGCCGGTGTTGGATGCAGCCCAGGCGCTCTCTGGCGCAGGGGCAATCGCATTTCAAAACATCTCCAATAGGCGGAAGAGGTAGTCGTCGTCCCAGCCTGCGCGTTTGAACTTTCCCCGCAGAGAGCCTTTCGATCCCTCTTTCTGCATGGCGTTGATGGCCATGTGGCGCAGAACGG
>CAIWFH010000162.1 GCA_903911925.1 uncultured Acidobacteriaceae bacterium | reverse complement strand
GACGGTTTTTTTCAAGGATGGAACGAATCTCAGAAAGAACATCTGAGATTCGTTCCAAAACAAAGGGAGCTTTTTTGCGCAAATCGGTTGACAGGAGCCGACGCTGTCATACACGGCGCTACTGGGCGGTTGTGGTGCTGCCTTGTGATTGAGGCGCTACAGGGCAATTTCCGCCAAACTCAGTTATTTCCGCTCCATCCAATCAAAGTAATTTGACATAGAGCAAATTAGAGTTTCTCATCCGCCGAAAGCGATGTCGGCAATGCGAAATATTCTCCTTACTGAACAAACGAAATGGATTGCGAGCCGTGCAACGGCGGGTGTATGCTCTTTTGGCCCGGAGGGCAAAATGACCTTTCCGGCAAAGGAGGCCACACCAGCATGGCAAGCAATCGTGGAGTCGTTTACATGGGTCCCGGTGTTGTGGAGATACAGAGCATTGACTTCCCCAAATTGGTGCTCGGGACCCGCAAGTGTGAACATGGCGTCATTCTGAAGATTGTTTCAACGAACATATGCGGCAGCGACCAGCACATGGTTCGGGGCCGCACCACGGCACCCAGAGGCCTCGTCCTGGGACACGAAATCACCGGTGAGGTGATCGAAGCCGGGCGGGATGTTGAATTTATCAAGGTTGGCGATCTGGTTTCAGTGCCGTTCAACATCGCCTGCGGACGCTGTAGAAACTGCAAGGAACGGGCCACCGGAATTTGCCTGAACGTGAATCCTGCGCGACCGGGCGCGGCTTACGGCTACGTGGACATGGGTGGCTGGGTCGGCGGGCAGGCGGACTACGTGATGGTTCCTTACGCGGACTTCAACCTGCTGAAGTTCCCTGACAAGGCGCAAGCCATGGCGAAGATCAAGGACCTGACTTGCCTGTCAGACATTCTGCCGACGGGGTATCACGGCGCCGTCAGTGCAGGCGTTGGTCCGGGCATGACGGTCTACATTGCCGGGGCGGGCCCGGTTGGACTGGCTTGCGCGGCTGCGGCCCAATTGCTTGGCGCAGCGGTGGTGATTGTTGGCGATTTGATTCCTGAGCGGTTGGCGCAGGCGCGGAGCTTTGGCTGCGAGACCGTGGACGTATCGAAGGATGCATCGGTCGGCGACCAGATAGCGCAGATTCTGAAAGTTCCCGAGGTGGACTGCGCGGTGGATTGCGTGGGCTTTGAGGCTCGCGGTCATGGGCATAGCGCCACCAAGGAGATGCCGGCGACGGTGTTGAATTCGCTGATGACGGTTTGCCGCGCGGGCGGGGCGCTAGGTATTCCCGGACTGTATGTGACGGACGATCCGGGCGCGGCGGACGATAGCGCCAAGACGGGCAACCTGAGCATTCGCATCGGGTTGGGCTGGGCCAGGTCACATACCTTTACCACGGGGCAGTGCCCGGTGATGAAGTACAACCGGCAGTTGATGATGGCGATTTTGCACGACAAGATCAAAATCGCCAAGGCCACGAATGTGACCGTTGTGACGTTGGACCAGGCCGTGCAGGGCTACAAGGACTTCGACAAAGGGGCGGCCAAGAAATTCGTTCTTGATCCGCATGGCGTGATCGCGGCATAACGGGAGTTGACGCCTTTGAGCGGGTGCGCGGCGGAAATTGTCGTGCCCCCGCTCGAGGCCTATGTGTCGCTGCTTTCCAACGACTCGGTGCGTCCAAGTCGGAATAGCGGCAGAAAAGATTTCTTTATGCGCACGCCCGAACGAAGTGTCGAGTTGACGCAGGTGACGGAATGGCAGGACGGTGTGGTGCGTTCGCAGCAGGACTCCCTTGCTGCTGAAGAGCCGCTCGAGATCTGCATCGGAAGCCGACCGCTGACGGTTACGATGCGTACGCCGGGACACGATCTGGAATTGGCGGTTGGATTTCTGTTGACCGAAGGAATTATCCAGACGGCCGATCAGATTGCGCAGCTTCGCGTGGCCCCTCCGAAGAACGGCGGGCGTAGCAACCGGGTGGAGGTCGAGTTGAAGAGCCCCTCCTTCGATCTGAAGGACTTGCAGCGGAACTTTATCTCCTCATCCAGTTGCGGGGTTTGCGGCAAGGCTTCGATTGATGCGATCAGGATGCGCGGACTTCGGCAACTTGATCGCGAATTTCGCATCGATCCCGAAGTGCTATGCAGGCTGTCGGAGATTCTTCGTGCCGAGCAAGCGGTCTTTGACCGGACGGGGGGGCTGCATGCGGCGGCGCTTTTCAGCGGCGACGGGCAGTTGTTGGCGTTGCGGGAAGATATCGGCCGCCACAACGCAGTGGACAAGATTATTGGCTGGGCTCTGCTGCAAGGACATTTGCCGCTGGCCCGGAACATCCTGCTGGTTAGCGGACGGGGCGGCTTTGAGATTGCGCAAAAGGCGCTGGCGGCGGGGATTCCGATCCTTGCGTCGGTCTCGGCGCCTTCAAGTCTTGCCGTCAAACTGGCTCGTGAATTTGGATTAACATTTGTAGGCTTTTTGCGGGGCAGGCGATTCGTAATCTATTCAGGGGAGTTCCGCTGCATTCCTGCGGCGAAACAGAGCGCGAATTCAGCAGTGTGAGGCGTTCCTGCGAGAGCGGCGGACCTATCGGTCTGAGGGAGCTTTACGCTTTTGTGTTTTGGGGACTACCATCGAGGAACAGTGCCGGGAGGTCGGCCAATTCATGTCATTCACCAACGGCAGTGCGCCGCGGCGCGTGGCCTTTGACGAAGCGTTGGCGCGCAAGATCATTGATGCCGAGTTGGGTCGGGAAGGGCCGTTGCTGCCCATTCTTCACGCTTTGCAGCAGGAATTTGGCTGCGTTCCGAGCGAGGCCGAACCGCTGATTGCCACCATGCTGAATGTCACCCGCGCAGAAGTGCACGGGGTGGTCAGTTTCTATCACGATTTTCGTCGCGCACCTGCGGGGCGGCACGTGCTGCAACTTTGCCGCGCCGAGGCGTGCCAGTCGATGGGCGCGGAGGGCAGTTCGCGCCGTCTTTTGGAAAAGCTTGGTCTCGATTGGGGTGGCACCACGTCGGACGGTAACATCACCGTGGAACCGGTGTACTGCCTTGGCCTTTGCGCTACCGCACCAAGCGCCATGGTGGATGGCGAGCCGCGGGGCCGCATGAACGCTGCGCAACTGGATGCGCTGGTTGCAGAACTGGCCGCAGAGGGGAAGCGATGAAAGTCTTTGTTTCCCTGGATGCGGGTGCGATTGCAGTTGGTGCGGAACGCGCGGCCAAGGCAATTGCCGCAGAGGCGCAAAAACGGAATCTCGAAATCGAACTTGTGCGCAACGGCGCGCGCGGAATGTTTTGGCTGGAGCCGCTGGTGGAGGTGGCCACGCCTGCTGGCCGCATTGGCTATGGACCAGTAGCTTCCAAAGATGTCGCTTCGCTTTTTGACGCGGGATTCCTTGAAGGCAGGCCGCATCCGCTCTGCGTCGGACTGGTGGAGGACATTCCATTTTTCAAGCGGCAGACGCGGCTGGTCTTCGCGCGATGCGGGCTGGCCGATCCTTTTTCGTTGGATGATTACCGTTCACTGGGCGGGCTGCGTGGACTGGAGCGTGCGATTGCGCTGGGCCCGGAAGAGATTGTTGCCGAGGTGAAGCGCTCGGGCTTGCGGGGGCGGGGTGGCGCTGGATTTCCAACGGGGATCAAGTGGGAGACCGCGGCGCGCGCGGCAGGCACGAAAAAGTACATTGTCTGCAATGCAGACGAGGGCGACAGCGGGACCTTTGCCGACCGCGTGCTGATGGAGGGCGACCCGTTCACGCTGATCGAGGGCATGGCGATTGCGGGCATTGGGGTGGGCGCAACGCAAGGATACATCTACATCCGTTCGGAATATCCGCACGCGATGCGAAGCATGACCAAGGCGATCGAAATTGCGCGGGGCGCCGGGTTGCTGGGGCCGCAAGTGGCGGGTAGCAAATACTCATTTGATATTGAAGTGCGGGTAGGCGCGGGTGCCTATATCTGCGGCGAAGAGACGTCGATGCTTGAAAGCATCGAGGGCAAGCGCGGGCAGGTGAGGGCCAAGCCTCCGTTGCCGGTGTTGAGCGGATTGTTTGGAAAGCCGACGGTGATTAACAACCTGCTGAGTTTGGCGAGCGTGCTTTTTATTCTCTCCGAAGGCGCGCAGGCATATGCCGACTTTGGCTGGGGCAAATCGCGGGGCACCATGCCGATTCAACTCGCGGGCAACGTGAAGCAGGGCGGCATTTTTGAGTGCGCTTTCGGCATCACGCTGGGCGAACTGGTTTACGAGGTTGGCGGTGGCACGTCCAATGGAAGGCCTGTGCGCGCGGTGCAGGCGGGCGGGCCGCTGGGCGCGTATTTTCCGCCGGCGCTGTTTGACACGCCGTACGACTACGAGGCCTTTGCGGCTCGCGAGGGATTAATTGGTCACGGCGGCATAGTGGTCTTCGATGACACGGTGGACCTGGCGCGGATGGCGCGCTTTGCGATGGAGTTTTGCGCGCATGAATCTTGCGGGAAGTGCACTCCGTGCCGCATCGGATCGACCCGCGGCGTGGAGACGATCGACCGGATCCTTGCCGGACGCGACATCGAAAAGAATGTGGCGCTGGTGCGCGACCTGTGCGAAACGTTGAAGTTCGGCTCGCTCTGTGCGCTGGGCGGGCTTGTTCCGTATCCAGTGTTGAGCGCGCTGAAATATTTCCCCGGAGACTTTGGCATGGCGGTTCGGCCGGCCGCAGCAGCGGTGCGGGAGGTTACATAGATGGCCCTGATTGAAGAGATTGATTATGGCACCAAACTTGTGCAGATAGGAAAGACGGTCACGTTGACCATCGATGGTCAGACGGCGTGCGTGCCTGAGGGGACATCGATTTTGCGCGCCGCGACTGAGATCGGCACGCAGATTCCGAAGCTTTGCGCGACAGATATGGTGTCTGCGTTTGGTTCGTGCAGGCTCTGCCTCGTGGAGATTGAAGGCCGTGCGGGAACGCCGGCCTCATGCACTACACCTGTTGCCGAAGGCATGGTGGTTCACACGCAAAGCGAGAGGCTGGCCAGGCTGCGGCGCGGAGTGATGGAGCTTTATATATCCGACCATCCGCTGGACTGCCTTACGTGCTCGGCAAACGGCAACTGCGAATTGCAGACGATGGCCGGGGCAGTGGGCCTGCGCGAAGTGCGCTACGGCATGGATGGCGCGAATCATCTGCAGGCAAGAAAAGATGTGTCGAATCCATACTTCCAGTTCGACCCGGCGAAGTGCATTCTTTGTTCGCGGTGCGTGAGGGCTTGCGAGGAAGTGCAGGGTACGTTTGCGCTGACAATCGCAGGGCGCGGCTTTGCGAGCGTTGTGTCGCCGGGCATGGAAGAGGAGTTTCTTTCATCAGAATGCGTTTCGTGCGGGGCCTGCGTGCAGGCTTGTCCGACTGCCACGTTGATGGAGAAGTCGGTGCTCGATATGGGGCAGCCGGAACACTCTGTGGTGACGACGTGCGCCTATTGCGGAGTGGGGTGCGCGTTCAAGGCGGAGATGAGGGGCGAAAATGTGGTGCGCATGGTGCCCTTCAAAGACGGGAAAGCAAATCACGGCCACTCCTGCGTGAAAGGCCGCTTTGCTTGGGGCTACGCGACCCATCGGGACCGCGCGTTGAAGCCAATGCTGCGCGAAAAGACCAGCGATCCGTGGCGCGAGGTTTCATGGGAAGAAGCGATTGCGTATGCTGCAACGGAGTTCAAGCGCATTCAGGCACAATACGGGAAGGGCGCAATAGGCGGCATCAGTTCTTCGCGCTGCACCAATGAGGAAGCGTACCTGGTGCAGAAGATGGTGCGTGCGGCGTTTGGAAACAACAATACGGATACCTGCGCGCGCGTCTGCCACTCGCCCACGGGGTATGCGCTCTCGAGCACCTTTGGCACTTCGGCGGGCACGCAGGACTTTGACAGCGTGGAACTGTGCGACGTGATTCTGGTGGTCGGGGCGAATCCAACGGATGCGCATCCGGTGTTTGCTTCTCGGATGAAGAAGCGGCTGCGCGAAGGCGCCAAGCTCATCGTGATCGATCCGCGGCGCATCGACCTGGTGCGGATGCCACACGTTGAGGCGAGCGTGCACCTGGCGCTGCAACCAGGCACCAATGCCGCGGTGCTTGACGCCATCGCCCATGTGATTGTGACCGAACATTTGAGCGACGAAGCATTTGTGCGCGAGCGCTGCGAAGTGGATTCGTACATGCGTTGGGCATTGTTTGTCGCGGAGGAGCGCAACAGTCCGGAAGCGGTGGAGAAGATCAGTGGCGTGCCCGCCGGGCTGATCCGGCAGGCGGCGCGGCTCTATGCCACCGGCGGCAATGCGGCCATCTATTATGGGCTGGGCGTGACGGAGCACAGCCAGGGATCGACGACGGTAATGGCGCTGGCCAACCTGGCGATGGCGACTGGCAACATCGGGCGCGAGGGGGTTGGCGTCAATCCGCTGCGCGGGCAGAACAACGTGCAGGGCAGTTGCGACATGGGGAGTTTTCCGCACGAGTTGCCGGGATACCGGCATATCTCGAATCTCGCGGTACGCCAATCGTTTGAAGCGGACTGGGGCGTGACGCTGGACCATGAACCGGGACTGCGCATTCCGAACATGATTGACTGCGCGTTGGAGGGCTCATTCAAGGGCATCTACATTCAGGGCGAGGATATCGCGCAATCGGACCCGGACTGGCAGCACATTACTGCGGGTCTCTCAGCCATGGAATGCGTGGTGGTGCAGGACCTGTTTCTGAACGAGACGGCGAAGTACGCGCATGTTTTTTTGCCGGGGTCTACGTTTCTTGAGAAGGACGGCACGTTTACCAATGCGGAGCGGCGCATCCAGCGCGTGCGCAAGGTGATGACGCCGAAGGGCGGATACCAGGATTGGGAAGTGACGCAACTGCTCTCGCAGGCCATGGGCCACGCGATGCACTATAACCACCCGAGCGAAATCATGGACGAGATTGCGCGGTTGACGCCGGCGTTTGCGGGCGTGAGCTACGAGAAGCTGGATAAGCTCGGCTCGGTGCAATGGCCGTGCAACGAGGCCATGCCTGAAGGCACTCCGGTGATGCATGTGCCGGGATTTGTGCGCGGCAAGGGCAGGTTCTTTGTTACCGAGTACGTGCCCACCGATGAACGCACCGGGCTGCGCTTCCCGCTTCTGCTGACCACCGGGCGCATTCTGACGCAGTACAACGTGGGAACGCAGACGCGGCGCACCAGCAATGTGGACTGGCACTCGGAGGATCTGCTGGAGGTTCATCCCAACGATGCCGAACATCGCGGCATCAAGGACGGGGCCTGGGTGAGGTTGGAGAGCCGCTCCGGCGCGACGACTCTGCGGACCATGATCACAGAACGCGTAGCGCCGGGCGTTGTCTACACGACATTTCACCATCCTGAGACGATGGCCAACGTGGTGACCACGGACTACTCCGACTGGGCCACTGACTGCCCGGAGTACAAGGTGACAGCGGTGCAGATTTCGCCGGCCGGCGGATCGGCGGGGACACTGAACGCGGGTCGCATGCTGGAGAAGCAACTGAGGAGCGAGCAGGCATGACACGCGTCGAGTACGGCCCGAAACTCGTGCATTTAGCCAACCAGATCGGCAAGTTTTTTGCACACCAGCCCAAGCCGGAGGCGGTTGCGAACATCGCCGATCACCTGCGCAAGTTCTGGGACCCGCGGATGCGCGCGCAGATGCTGGAATATCTTGAGCAGGGGGGCAGCGGGCTGGAGGAATTGCCGAAAATGGCCGTTGAGCAGATTGCGGATGAGGCCGTGAAGAAGTGAGGGACGGTCTCGCGGGGCCAGGATAATTCATGCGTCGCGCTGAGTGAAACGGTGCCCCCTTCAACCTCATAAATACAGTGGTATGAATTACTTAGTTTGATGTGCTGCTGCTCACATTCTGCAGGGCAATAAGCTTAGTAGTCTATTTCCTACCGTCGGCGCTGGAATTCGCCGTCTGTGGCCGTCTCGGTGTGGGAAACGCCGACCACGAACTCGTCATCGAATCCAGATTCAACGAGCGTGGACGAGGACGTCCACACGACAGCCGACCGGGAGGTCGGCGCTACTCAACGCTAGCGATTGAACGGCCGTATTTCGATTTTGAAGGCGCTCTAAGTTGCAATAGGAGTTCTCATATGTCCAATCCAAATCGCTGGGGAATTGCGGCAGCGGGTTTCCTTTTGCAGATGGCGCTGGGTGCGGCCTATGCATGGAGCGTGTTCAGGGCCCCGCTGGCGAAGCAATTTCACTGGTCAATCTCTGAAGTTACGTTCACCTTTACCATCAGCATTTTTGTGCTGGGCGTGTCGGCGTTCTTCGGCGGCCTCTGGCTGAACAAGAGGGGCCCGCGCGTGGTGGCGCTTACCGGCGGATTTCTTTACGGCCTGGGCGTCTTCCTGGCCAGTTTCTCTGCCGACAAACTGTGGTGGCTGTATCTAAGTTACGGGCTGATTGGCGGCATTGGGCTGGGATTCTCTTACATCGTTCCAGTCGCCGTGCTTGTGAAGTGGTTCCCGGACAGAAGGGGACTGATCACCGGGGTTGCCGTGGGCGGTTTTGGCGCAGGCGCGCTGGTGACGGCTCCTGCGGCGAACGCGTTGATTCAGAGCGTCGGTGTTTTGCCGACCTTTGCTTACCTGGGCGTCGCCTATCTTGTGGTGACCATGGCGACCGGCTACTTTATGCAGAATCCGCCGAATGGGTGGAAGCCGGCAGGCTGGGTCGTGAGCGCCACGCAGAAGGCGCAGCGCGCGACGAAGGACTACACGCTTGGCGAGGCTTTGAAGACGTGGCAATGGTGGGCGCTTTGGGCGCTGCTTTTCCTCAACACGTCGGCCGGTATCTCTCTTATCTCGCAGGAGTCTCCGCTGTTTCAGGAGATTGCCAAGGCGAGCGTGATTGTGGCCGCGGGCATGGTGGGCATCGTCAGCATTGGCAACGCGGTGGGGCGCATTTTCTGGGCGTGGATCAGCGATGTGCTGACGCGGCGATGGACGCTGGCCGTGATGTTCCTGCTGCAGGTTGGCCTCTTCTGGATTCTGCCGGGGATCACGTCGGTCCTGGTGCTGACTGCGGTGTCGTTCATTATCCTGCTTTGCTACGGGGGCGGATTCGGGACCATGCCGGCCTTTGCGGCCGACTATTTTGGATCGAAGAACGTTGGTCCTATCTATGGACTGATGCTGACCGCGTGGGGTTCGGCAAGCGCATTCGGCCCGCTGCTGATCGCGCACATGCGCCAGGCAAGCGGATCGTATGCAAGCGGGCTGCACGTGATTGCGGGCATCATGGCGGTTTCAATCGTGCTGCCGATTCTGGTTTCACCGCCCAAGGCGCAGAAGGCCGTTAAGGAAGAGAAGTTGGAGTTGGTGGGGAGTTAGTTGTGTTTTTCCGGAGTTGGGGTTTGCGGTCTGGCGAAGTGTCTGCGGACCGAGAGGTCGGCTCCACAGATTCGGGGCTGTTTGCGAGAAATGCAGGTTCTTCAACTCCGCTGCGGACTCGCTCAGGAGGACTGGCTTGTGCTTGAAGTTGACAAACCAGTTTATGCGCACAAAAGAAGACGCCAGAGACCGGAGTCCCTGGCGTCTCGATGGCGGTGTACCTGCGGGGTTTTGGACCATGCATCGCCCGTTCAGCTTTCCAATGAGGCTCCGGGTCGCCCCGGTTCCTGCATATTCCGGCTGGCCGGCGATGGAGTTTCGAGTTGCCTCGATTCTCGCATCCTTCAGCGGTGCCGGCGCTTGAAGTTCCGGGTTGCCCCATTACTTCGCTTCTCCTGCATCGCCTCCGATGAGGCTTCGGGTTGCCCCGGCTCCTGCATCTTCCGGCTGCGCCGACGGTAAGCGTCCGGGTCGCCCCTTCTGCTATCTCCCTCGGCTACGCCGATTGGTGGGCCTCCGGGTTTCCCCGAATCCCGCACCTTCCGGCGGTCCCGTGTTTGCGTCTTCGGGTTGCCCCGACTCCTGCATCACGGCTGGGTCGATGATGACTCCCCGGCTTGACTCGAACTTTGCATCCTCAGCTTGAGCTGCGGATGAATCTTCGTTTCCAACCAGGTGTTGCACTTTCCTGCCTGACCCTGGATGCATTCTCAATCTCAATGCGACTTTTCACTTCCGGCAAGCCGGCTTTGAACTGCCTACTGCTACTGGTCTTTGCATCGTCCTGTCAGGCTGGAACTGCGTTTCCATTTCCCTACAGGGTCACCAACTGGTAGCGAGAGTAGGTCTGTTTGACCTGTGGAAGCAAGTGCAAAAAGACGATTAATCTGTGGATTTCACCAGGGTTGGTGCATAAATCGACATGGATGGTTATATAACTCGTCAAAGTGAATGCTTGCTTTGTTTTTGGTAACTCGGATGGGTAGTTAAGCCCCTGGGTTGGTGCCGAACCCAGGGGCTTTGAGCTATTGCGCGGCCGGAATAGTTGCCTGGCGCGCCGGCGCGTTCCATGCGTAGGCGGAGATTTGCGCCGCGGAGCGTGTTGCGGGGTCCTTCCATGCAACGTTGAAGTCGAGCGTACGCGACTCGCCGGGGGCGAGCCACATGTTGTTGTCGGTTCCGTAGAAGGTGCGGTCTGTCCCGACGATGTTGATGCGGGTTTCGAAGGCCGGATTCGTACCCGTGTTGCGCACCTGCACCCGCACCACGCTTTCGGTGTCGCTCGTCTTCTTCTGCGAAATCACCTTGAGGTCCAGGGTTGTCCCCGCCGCCGCTACCTGCGGCCTCAGCCATGGGCCGTGCTCAAGCTTAATTGAGATCTGCGGAGAATGCCGGTACTTCGACTTGAAGTCCGGATCGTTCATCATCTTGAGGCAGCGCGGCACGTAGACGGAGCGCGAAATCAAATGGCCGTCCGCGCCCTTGGCCTCGGCGAGGATGAAGAAGGACTTGTCTTCGAAGCTATCGGGGATGGTGAACTCGCCCATCTCCATGCTCTTTGCTGAGGGGCCGGCTGGAACCGTCATCGGCAGCGACTTCGTCCAGACGGATTTGAAGGCAGGGTCGAGAACCTGCACGGTTACGTTGACCGCGACAGGCGTTGGCGGCGCCTGAATCATCGCCACCTTGATGGGCAGCTTCTCGCCTTTGGCCCAGATCATTTCCGGCAGCTTGACCACCACGTGCGTGGGTTCGTAGACGCGCTTGATGGCGTAGTAGGATGAGGTCGGCTGGCCGAGGCCGTCAACGAACATGAAGAACTGGATGGGCCACGGCACGGTGAACGACCACGGCATCAGCCCGGCTGTTACCGGGTAGTTGGCCTGGGTCAGGTCGGCCATTACCTGCGTAAACTCAGCCGCGGCAAACTGCGAACTGGCGGTAAAGCTCTTCAGGTCAGACTTGGTGATGTCTTCAATCTGAAATGCGCGGTTGAGTAGCGTGCGCGGCTCTCCGCCGCCGTACTCCAGCATGTGGTGGATAAACTCCGGATGGTTGGCCTTGTAGTCCTTGTCAAAGATGTGTTCGAAGCCGCTCTTGAGCTCCGCCGTATCGACGACCTGGGAGATGGAATCGGCGTCGGGCATGTTATAGACGCCGGTCTCGCTGATGAAGGGCACAGTCTGGTAGCGATGTCCGTACCATGTCGGGTCCTGATCGTAGTAGATATGCACGTCGCCGGGATCAGGCGTAGTGCGAACAAACATGCGCGATGGATCGAAGTCGCGAACGTCGCGCTCAATGATGCCTTCCATGGCCGTGTTGCCCGCGGTGTACGGATTGAATTCGTTTCCGCCGCACCATACGGCAAGGGATGAGTGGTTGCGCAGGCGGAAGATGTTCTGCAGCACCTGTGCTTCCCAGATGTCCTGCGGCAGGTTGGGCGCTTCAGTGTTGCCGATGGGGAAGTCTTCCCAAACCATGATGCCGAGTTTGTCGGTGATGCGGTAGAAGTCGTCGGTCTCAGTGTTGCCGCCGCCCCAGATGCGGAGCATCTGAATGTTCGCGGCCTTCACTTCATCCAGCACCAGTTGGTACTTGGCGACGGGCAGGTGCAGCATCACGTCCAGCGGCCAGGCCCAGTTCATTCCTTTTACAAAAAGCGGCCGGCCATTCACGATGAACTGCCAGTTTTCCCAGCGGTCCTGCGTTTGCGGCCCGGGGGTAGCCACACGCTCAATCGTCCGTATGCCGTAGTCAAATTCAACTTTGTCGATCGCCTTTTGCTGCTTCAGCAGGGTGATGGAGACCTTGTAGAGGTTGGGATCGCCCATGCCGTTCGGCCACCAGAGCCGCGGATTTGGTATTTCAAAATCCTCTTTGGCCCAATTTCTCCCCTTATAGGTTTCCACCGGCCACGATTTTTTGAAGACCGCTCCCGCGCCGCTCTTCGGAGTCATTTCAACTTGCAGCGACAGGCCTTTCTCGCCCGGCTCGGCCGTTGCGCCATCGCGCAGGGTGCCGTATTCCTTGGTCAGATCGGTGTCGAGCGCGGTGGTGTTGTCCAGCACCTCCACCTTCAGCTGCAGTGAGGCCTTCGCACCTGTTGCCTTCTCGGTCACAAGGAACGGCCGCGCCAGGTGAACTTTCGGCGTCATCTCCAGGCGGACGCTCTGCCAGATGCCCAGCGGTTCAAGCTCGCGATAGTCGATGCCGCTGTCGGTGGTGACATATTTCTCGCCGCCGGCCAGGCCCCACGGCACGGCGATTTTGCCGTTGCCCAGGTTGTCCATGTCCCAGTTCTTTTCGCCGTAGCTGCCGGCTTTTATTTCGACCACAATGTCGTTCGATTGGCCGGGATGCAGGAACTTGCCGACCTCAACGTGCGGGCCGCCAAAGAGTCCCGCGTGATTTCCAACCAGTTCGCCGTTAATCCAGACCTTGGTAAAATAGCCTGCGCCGTCAAAGCAGAGAAAAACGTAGTCATCCTTGGCAGTCGCGGGAACGTCGAAGTGGCGCCGGAAGTACCACACCTTGTCTGGGACCCAGGCGTACTTCTTGGTGTTCAGGTGGGCGTAGGGGTAGGGCAGTTCGCCCGCCTCATACAGCGCCCACTGGGCTGACGTCGGAACCGCGGCCTTGATCCATTTTTGCTGCTCAAGATCGGCGAGAGTGGCAATGGCGTTGTCGCGATAGCCCAATTGCCAGTCGCCGTTGAGGGAGAGGTGCTGCTCGCCTGACCGGTAATCCACGTAGAAGGGCTGCCATAGGGCCTTTTCGCTGGGCTGTTGTGCGCCAAGCGTCAATGACCCGGCTCTCAACAAAATAAGTGCGGCA
The DNA here is from genome assembly GCA_903911925.1 of uncultured Acidobacteriaceae bacterium. Lineage (GTDB taxonomy): Bacteria > Acidobacteriota > Terriglobia > Terriglobales > Acidobacteriaceae > Telmatobacter. Next base: position 20,331 of record CAIWFH010000162.1, on the reverse strand, counting down.
ATCGCTGCTGAAAGGATTCTGGATTTCATCTTCACTCTCCGTTTTGCCTTTTGGACCATGCCACTGCTCTGCGAGGTTTGGCTCGCAACAGATTTCCTGCGACAAGAAAAATGTCGAGATTGTACCGCTGGCAATTCTACAACCAAGGCGTTGCGTTCGGAGAATGGGTGTTCAGTGATGGAAGACAACCTGGGCGTCTGGGGGGAAGGCGATGGAGGAGAAACAAAAGCGGCGGGTTGGAATCGTGGTTTCCCAGGCCTGAAAATCCAGGCCTGGGAAACCCATTTGTTTCAGGTATTCGAGCACTCGGAAATGCGGGTCCTGGCCACCACGGACGGATAGCTCTACGGTCAGGATAAAGTCTAGTGAATTCTGACCCAGGTTTCGGTGCGGCCCAGCAGGGAGATGCCGATGAAGCCGCGCATGTTCAACTGGTCTGCGCCAACTGACCAGACTTTGCCCTTGTATTCCTTGCCGTTCTCCGGGTCCACTGCGGTCCCGTCTACCCAGTCGTCGCCTTCAGGGCGGAAGTTGCGCAGAATGACCATTCCCAGGATGAGATGATTCTTGAGTTCGCCGGAGCACTTTTCGCAGAGGTCCTTGTCAGTTCGTTCGGGCCTCACCTTGATCACGCGGCCAAAAAGCTTTCCGTTCTCCAGATAGGTTTCCACCTGGCCTCCGGGCTTGCTGTCGCTGCCAACTACCTGCCACTTGCCAACGGCGTTCTGGAGTTTGGGTGAGAGTTGCTGCGCACTGGCCGAAGCGACGAAGGCCATGACGAAGAGAGCAAGGGCAAAGGTGCAGAGATATTTGAGCCGATTGGTTTGCAAGATGTCGTCCCCTTTTGGGCCATTATAGAGGGCATAAGCGGGGAGCGGGTCTGCTAAAGTTGCTGGTTATGAAAAGCTACTTCGATTGCCGTGCTTTGAGAATGGTCGAGCCGGCTTTGCTGCTGGTTTTCGTACTCCCGATGGCCCCGCTGCCGGCACCGGCACAAGCGCCCACTGTTGCCGTACCGGATTGGGCGCTGCCAAGTTCGCCCACCCACGTGCAGGTTCCTCCTCCGGCCAACTTTCACCGGCCGAGCAGGAATTTCAAAGCGCCGGTAGGCATCTTTGACGGCCAATCCGACGTAGGCTCGGCGCTGGTTGAAGGCAGTGGTATCTACGATGCGTTCGCGAAGCGGTATACCGTCCGCTCAGCCGGCTACAACATCTGGTATCAGCGAGACGAGTTCCGCTTGATGTGGAAGAAAATGAGCGGGGACCTGTCGTTGGCCGCCGATGTTTCTTTTCCCGACGCCGGGGGTTACGACGACCGCAAGGCCGTACTGGTGGTTCGCCAGAGCCTGGATGACGATGCCAAAGAAGCCATGATCGGCGAGCACGGTTCGGGCATGATCCACCTGGCCTGGCGTGGTGAGCGCGGCACGCAGATGAAGGACATGACTTACCGCTTTGGCGGACAGATAAATGGTGTTCATGCAAAGCGGATCGGAATTGAAAAGACTGGAGACTCGATTGCGATTTTCGTGAGCCTGAGCGGGGAACCGATGCACCAGCTTGGGCCGCCTGTTTCAGTCCACTTCGACGGCCCGTTTTACGTGGGGATTGGCTTCTGCTCGCACCTGGCGGCAACGCTGGATGGGGCGGAGTTTTCAAACGTGATGCTCGACACCGCGACGGGGAGGGTGCGTTAGAGAGGGTGTTACCAAGCTCACAGACGACTTAAGTCCTGAAGGGTACGCTATTGTCATGAAGAGCAAGGCGTTGGGGATCGTTGTTTGCCTGGCGATTATCGCTCCTGGAGCCTCTGCCGCCCAGGAGAATAAGGCGGCAAGCCCACGTCAACCTCCGGCTTTGACAGGCGGAAAATTCAAGGTGCCGTTGATTGCCGAAAGTTTGCGGCTCTCTGACTTCCCGGGAATGGCACCCCGCCCGGAATTGAAAGACAAGCTGCTGCACCTCTCCGGCTTCATCCAGCAAACTCCCAGCGATGGCCAGCCGGCTACAGAAAGCACCGAAGTGTGGCTCGGCTACACAAAAAGCGTATTTTACGCGGTATTTATTTGCCACGACCGCAAGGCAGGCGAGATTCGCGGACACCTGGCCCGGCGCGAGAACATTCTCACCGACGATTACGTCTCCATTTTGCTTGATCCGTTCCAGGACCGGCGCCGCGGCGTTCTCTTTTCTGTTAACCCGGCCGGCGTGCAAGCCGATGCCGCGTGGACCGAAAACAATGAGCCCAATTACAGCTACGACCAGGTTTGGGATTCCGACGGAAAAGTGACGCCCGATGGATGGATGGCGCTAATGGCCATCCCGTTTCGCAGCCTGCGGTTTCGCTCTGGAACTTCGGACTGGGGCGTAGTCTTCGGGCGCAGTTTGCCGCGCAACAGCGAGACTGATTATTGGCCCCGCGTGGCGGCGAATGTTTCAGGCATCCTTAGCCAGGAAGAGTCGTTGCAGGGAATTGAAGGCGTAACAGGGTCACACAATGTGCAGATTAATCCGTATGTGCTGGCACAGAACGAGCGAGACCTTGAGACACTGGACCCGCTCCGTCCCTACTTCAGTTCACGCCACCTTGAGGGCACAGCTGGCGGCGAAATTAAAGCCATTCTCAAAGACAGCATCGTTTTTGACGCCACTTTCAACCCTGACTTCAGCGACATCGAGAGCGACCAGCCTCAGTTCACTATCAATCAGCGTTACACGGTTTATTTTCCTGAGCTGCGGCCGTTCTTTCTTGAGAATGCAAACTACTTCACCACCCCCATTCACCTGGTTTACACGCGCAACATCGTTCATCCCGAATACGGAGCGCGCATCACCGGAAAAATACGGCAAACGAACATAGGCCTGTTTGTCACCGATGACCGTGCGCCCGGCGAGACGGTGCCTGCCGGCGATCCGCTCAGCAACAAACGCGCTCTTTTCGCGGTGGGCCGCGTTTCTCAGGACCTTGGAAAGGGGTCGAGCATCGGCGCAATTTACACCGACGAGGAGTTCTGCCGGGGATGGAACCGCATTGGGGGCGTCGATTTCACGTGGCGGGCCAACAACAATTGGACCACCATGGGACAAGCGGTTGAAAGCTCAACCATGAGTGCCGCTGAATCAGGAGCGCCGCAAACATATTCCGCAGGACCTGCCAGCTTTGTCGAGTTCACACGCGCTGGGCACGCATTCAACCTTGACTCGACCTTCAAGAATTACAGCACCGGCTTCCAGAGCCAGGTGGGCTTTATCCAGACGACCAACATCTACTACAACCAGACCCACACCACTTACCAGTGGTTTCCCAAGAAGAGGACTATTCAGAGTTACGGCCTGGAATTCAACCAGCAAATGGCCTTCGATCACCAAGGCAATCGCGTCTATCGCTATACGTCGGCCGATCCCTTCGTTCTTTTGCCTAGAAACATCGTCATTGCACCGATAGCCGGCATGAGCTCCGACACACTGGGTCCCCAGAACTACGCCGTGCTTACTGAAAACAGGAACTTCGAAGAGAACTACGGCGGTCTGGTATTACGCGGCGCGCCTTTGCCGCAACTCAGCTTCAACATGAGCGCGTTTTACGGCGGCAATGTCAACTTCAACCCGGTGGCGGGCGTCCCGCCTTCGTTCTTGCACGCAGATTTGTTGCAGACCTTGGTCACCGTACAGCCCATCCGTCAACTCACAGCCGACAATACCTACCTGCTTGACCGCGACCGCCTGGCCACGAACGGCACGTTTGTCTATGAAACCCAGACTTTTCGAACCAAGGTCAATTTTCAATTCACCAAGGCGTTTTCTGCACGCGTCATTATCGAGTACGATTCCACGCTTGCCAATCCGGCAGAGACCTCGCTGCAGCGCACCAAGCAGGTGGGCTCTGAGGCGCTGCTCACATGGCTGCCGCATCCCGGCACAGCCATCTATGTTGGCTATAACAATGACCTGCAGAACCTGGACCGTTCGCTTTGCAGCCGCCTGCTCAATGGGTCGTGCGATCCAAACAACACGACGCCACCGAGGTCGAACGAGTTTCTGAATGATGGCCGCCAGGTTTTCATCAAGGCGTCTTATCTGTTCCGCTTCTGATGCGCGCCTGGTGCACGGGCTGCGCTACCGCGGGGCGACTGGTTGATGCACGAAGAAGTCAACATCCCGGGCCGCCTTGGTTTCCACGCCTGACTTGCCCAGAAAACCCAAATCGCGGAACCAATCGATAAGCCGGAACTGCCAGGTACCGAAGGGGGTGCCATTGCGGTCGGTGAGGCCGCCGCTCATGTGGCTGCCATCGCGCAGCGGGTCGCCGGGATGGCGGCCGTTGCCATAGATGTGCATCTCGACATTTGGTACGCCTGCCGAGAGCATGGCCCTGAAATAGTCATCGGCCCACAGCGCATGGATCTGATCGTCCGACCCTGCACAGATTAAGAACGCCGGTGGAACATCGCGACGAATGGCCGGAGCCGTGCGATTGGGCGCAAAAGGCGTTGGGCCGGGATAGACAAGCGCCACGAAATCTGGCCGCGAAGAAATGCCAGCCAGCGCATCGTCTGGGCCGCTGTTCTTTTTGTCAAAACTGTCGTAGAAAACAGCTGCCCCCGAAGCCAGTTCGGCACCGGCTGAGAAACCCATTACGCCAATCTTGGCCGGATCGATCTTCCACTCCGCGGCATGCGCCCGCACCAATCGAATGGCCTGCTGCACATCGTATGTCGCATCGGTGGGCACGTCGTATCCGTCGCTGTGCAGGCGGTTGCGCAGGATGATGGCGTTCACGCCGTAGTTGGCAAAGAAGGAAACGAAGTCTGCGCCTTCCCCTCCCACGCCCAGCGTTTTATGTCCGCCGCCCGGCACCAGGATCACCGCGCTGCCGGTGTTGATGCCGGCATCGACGGTGTGCACTTCAATTGAAGGATTGTGAATATTGACAATGTTGTTAATGCGCCCCGGCGCTGCCTGGCTCAGGTTGTACTTCTCGGCTTCGTGAACCCGCATCATGTTCAAAAACGGCGAGTTCGGGGGATACAAGGTCAACACAATGCCGCCCGGCAGAATTGTGGTGGGAATGTAGGGCGCGTCAGTCATTGGGCCCGGTTGGGGCACTCCCTGCGGCGCGGGGACAGGCGGCAAAACGGGGTGCGGTTGATTCTGCGCGCCGCAAGCAAACGCCGAAACGAGCAATGCAACATGGGCCGAACCAACCAGCTTGATGTTCATGATTTCGGTTGCTCTCCTGTGTGGCGTGCAGGGCAGTGGGGAGGCATCCCAGGTCTGAGAATCCAGACCTGGGGCACTCGGCACCCTGCCGTTGATCCGAGGACCAACGGCAGGACTCTAGGCAATCGACTGCAGGTAGTCGTAGTCGGCTTTGGCCGCTTCCCAAACCGTGAAGTGCAGGAAGGGAGGCTCCTGCTCGACAAAGATCTGCTCGACGCCTGCCGCCGGAGCCGCGGCCAGAATCGGCTTGTAGTCGATGTGGCCCTTGCCGAGTTCGGTGGGCTCGGGCATCTGCTTGATATCGAGTTCGGTCAAAGGATGGGACGTCTTTGCAAAATCCTTGATGTGCAGCATCTTCACTCGGCCCGGGTATTTTTTGAAGATCTCAAGAGGCGGCACGCCGCCCAGGTCTGACCAGCCGCAGTCGAGCTCGATCTTCACCAGCGAAGGATCGGTTCCCGCCATCAAAATGTCATAGGTTGTGCGGCCATCCTCCCACTTGTGGAACTCCATATTGTGATTGTGGTAGGCGAACCTGAGTCCGGCGCTTTTGGCCTGGGTACCCAGATCATTCAGGGTTCCAACCATGCGCTTGTAATCATCCAGGGTGAGCGCGGAAAGCACCCGGATGTAATCGTCAATGCTTTTGAGGCCTTCGGTCTTGATCTGCACGCTGCCCACAACGTACTCCGAGCCGAGAGTCTTTGCGTCATCGAAGACCTGCGCGGTGCTTTGGCCCGGCGCTGGGAACATGTGCGAACTGGGGCATTTCAGGCCGGCCGCATCCAGAGCCTTGCGGAACTCCGCCGCGCTCTTTCCGGCCGTTCCGGCGCTTTCCACGTTCCGATATCCCATGGCTGCAATCTTCGCAAGGGTCCCGGGAACGTCCTCCATCAATTCCTTGTTTACGGTGTAAAGCTGAATGCCGGTGGACTTGGCCAGGGATTTGGCATGGAGTTGCCTGGGCAGCGCGGTCATGAGGGCCACGGACGCGGCTGTGGCAGCGCCAGTCTTCAATACGGTACGGCGTGACATGTGATTCATCGTAAGCTCCAATCTGGTTTTTCACTCTGGAAGGCTGCAGCTTTTGGGCGGTAGAGCGGTTCCAGAATTGTTGTACCCCGAAACAGTCGCTGCTGAGTGCCATTTTTCCTCAAGAAAATGGCACCTTTTACTGTTTTCAAAAGGGCACGTGAATTCTGGAACCGCTCTAGCTAGCGCATAATCCACGAACACCCTCATTTGTTGACGGCGGCTTAGTTCCGCAGAGTCTCAACTGACCACCCTACACTGCCAGAGGGGCTTCTGTGCAAGTTTTAGCGCGCTCGAAGGTGGAAAAGGCGCGAGGGCTTTCTTGCGCCCGCCTTCAGGTCGGAAACCTGTATTTGGGAAGTTTGACTGATTCTACGCAGAGATGAGGAAGCGGCCTTCGCTCATGATCTGTTCCGTGACTTGATCGGGACCCGCGCCAGATTCAAGCCAGATATTGAAGCCCAGGCCGACCACGTCTATATGCGTCCCGGAACGCCAGGGGGCGCCGGTGTGCTCGCCGTAGGGATTGCCGAAAGCGATGTGGATGCCAGGAAATTTCTCGTCCTGCAGAATATTGCCGATGACGCGCTCGACGCCGATGTTGGTGCCGATGGCGAACTCACCTACGCGGTCGGAGTTCTCATCGGTGTGGGTGTAGGCCCAGAAATCGGTTTCAAGCTGTTTGTTCTGGCTGGTGCAGGAGACGATGCGGTTTTGGGCGATCTGGATGGTCAGCGGCGTGGCGGCCAGCAGGCCATAGCGGGCGCAGAGCCAGTCGCCGACGACACCGTCCACGACGAAGGTTCCGTTGACTTCCCCAGGTGAAGTGAAGCACTCGCCGCCGGGCAGGTTGCCCCATTTTTCAGGGGAGATGATGCCGGAGGTCTTGAACCATTTGTAGTTGGGGTTCATGCCGGCGGTTATGGCGGTTCCGGCGGCAGTAGTGGCACGGATGCTTGTGGCGCGGCGGACGCGGTCGAGCACCTGCTGGCTGAGCCGGTCAACGAGATCGTAGTCGGCGCGCATGCCCAGGCACATGATTTCGGAGGTGATGTTGACCATGTGTGCGTGGCGCATGCGGCGGCGGTTGACCACGTCAGTCATCTGCATGCGGGAGTGGAGTTCGTTGGGCTGCACCTGGACGGCAAAAATCGAGACCTGCGATGTCTCCAAGTCAGCGAGGACCGCGGCGGGCATGTCGCCGAGCGGGCGAGGGACGAGGTCTTCAAGAATGAATGCGTTCCAGGGGCAGCCGAGTGCGGCCAACTGGGTGGCGATGGCGGCTGCGATTGGCGCGGTTTCGCGGTCGGTGATGAGGGTGACTTTCTCGTCAGGAGCGATGCGCAAACAGGTGGTGACGGCCGAGCGCGCGCCGGGGATGAACTCGGCGGGAAAGGCAAGCGAAAGCAGGCGGGCGGCGGAGTCGTTCATGCTGGGGATTGGGGGCTCCTGATGGGGTGGTTGGAGGGCCGTGTTCATTCAGGTTAACGGATTTAGGAGCCGATTGGAAATGGGGGCAGGCTCATGCTATCAAGATCTCGAAAATGGCGCTTGCAGGAAAGGGGCCTGTTCACCCAGTTTTGGGCGGGGGAAGCGAGAAGACAGTTGGAGGTCCTTCGACTTGGCTGAAAAGCCCTTCGCTCAGCCTGACAGAGCGGACGGAGAACCCGCTCAGCATGATGTCTCTTATTCAATGAACCTGGCTAGTGCGGCTGCGAAGCAGAAGATTGTGAGACAACGAACTTGTCGGCAAGCTGCTTCAGGGTCGGGACGATGGCTTCACCGTCCGCGGTTCCCCAGGGGCCGTCCTGCTGAACCATGAAGACGAGAATCCTGCCGGTTGCGGGGTCAATCTCCATCGCATTCTTGAATGCGCCGCCATGGCCGAAACTTCCCTTGTCGAGCGATAGGCCAAGGCCGTAACTGTGCCCGCCGAAGCCGCCGTTCTGCTGGCTGGTCATTTCGTGGATGGCGGATTTAGAGAGATATCGCTTGCCCTGGAATGTGCCTCCGTTCAAAAGCATCTGGCAGAATATCGACACATCGGTGGCGGTTGAAAAGATGCCGCCTGCGGGCATGGGGAAGCGATGCGTCTGGTCGTCGAGCGGGTAGGTGAGTTGGCTGATATTGACTTCGTTCAGGTCTTTTGTCGTTGCATCCAGCTTGTAGGTTTTTGCGATACCTGAGATTTGCGCGGTGCTTGGCCAGAACGTGGTATCTTTCATCCCCAGCGGATCAAAAAGCCGCTCCTGCATGAATTGCTCGTAGGAGATTCCGCTGGCAACTTCAATGATGCGCGCGGCCGTATTCAGGCCCTCGTTGGAGTAGTCATAGTCGGTGCCGGGCTGAAAGAGCAGGGGCTCTGGGGCGTACGAGCGTATCGCGTCCTTGAGCGGGAGCAGGTCGAGCGCGGCGGGCTGCGCAGCCGAACGGAAGGGGAGACCGGAAGTGTGGCTGAGAATTTCGCGAACACGGATGGGGTGATTGGCTGCGATGAGCTTGACGGGTTGGCTTGGAGCGCTCGCCGCCTGATCCTTGGTTGCAGCATCCGGATGCCGGGGGCCAACCATCTGGCCTTTGAACTCAGGGAGGTATTTCTCGACCGGGTCGTCGAGGCTGACCTTTCCCTCATCGACAAGCATCATCAGGGCAGAAGCGGTCATGGGTTTGGATGTTGAGGCAATCCAAAACAATGCGTTCTCGGCCATGGGGTCTTTGGTTCCCAGATCACGGTAGCCGGTGGCTTTCAAATACACGATGCGCCCTCTGTCCGCGACCAGCGTGACGGCACCCGCAATGGTGTGATTGCTTGCCAAGGGCTGAAGGTAAGACTGAATGGCGTCGGGCGGAGTTGCGGCTGGGGACTGCGCATGGCCAAACAATGAAGCAGCAAGACAAACGGCGAACGTCAGTTGGATTCTCACTTGTGAACCCCTTCGGACCTCGTAACTATGGTTGGCTTATGCGGTCACGCCGCCTGCCGTCACAGCATTCAATTCTGCGCGGGCAAATGTGTAGGGGCCTTCCGGCACGAGAGCAACTCTTGCTCCGGGAGGAAGACCACTGAGCAAGCAGGCAACGGCATTATTCAGGTTGTCAAAGGCCTGAGTGCAGAGGCTGCCAAGCTGCGAAAGCGAGGCGCCAGGCGTATAGAACACGAGCTTGTGCTTCAGGCCGGCAAGGGCGAGTTTCTCCAATTGCCACTGGTCGATCACGACGGGTGTTTCGCGAATCTCGTCGAGAAAGGACTGGTATCCAGAGAAGTTTTGAAGCTTGGCAGCAAACTCGGGCGACCCGATTCCCTCGGCACACTCTGCGACGAGCAGAATTCCGCCTCCGGGTCTAACGATGTGCTGCGCGGCGGTAATGCCCTTGGTTGACTGGTAGAAGGTCAGGTCGAGGGGATAGCCCGCGGCGCTGGTGATGACCGCATCCACCGGTTGAGGGAGTTGCTCGAGCGATGTAGCATTGATGAACTCGACGCCGGCCGCGTGGGCTGCCACTGGATCGCCGGCAAAGACCGCGGATATTTTTCTCGATTGCGTCAGTGTTACGTCGAGAAGAAAATCGTGACGGGCCATGGCCGCTATCTCGAGGAGTTCGGCGTGGAGTGGGTTGTTGGCGATTGAACCCTCGATTGCCAAAGGTTCGCGCATGAAGGATGGCGAATGGATGACCTTGATGGTTTCCTGAGCGGCAATGCCAGGAGCTATGAGTTTGCGCCCGCCTGAAAAGCCCAGCATCAGATGCTGTTCGATGAATCCCAGCGTGATGTGCAGGTCCGCGGCGACGAAGCGCTCGTCGATGTAGACCGGGGTTCCGCGGCGTGTTGACCCAAGGCTGCGGTGCTGCGCGAGCGCCCTGGCATCGTGGTTGACGATGCGGTAGGTTGAAGCGATTTTCGGGCCTACGATACGTTCGATTTCTTGTGCAGTTGCAGGTCGATGAAGGCCGGTAGCGATGAGGATGGTGATGCCTTCGACGGGGATTCCGGCCTGGTGGAGACGGGCGAGAAGCGGCGGCAGGGTTACGGAGTTCGGAGCTGGCCGGGTGATGTCGCAGACCGAGATGGCTGCTGACTTTTTGCCGGCGGCCATGGCCGAAAGGGGCTTGCAGCCGATTGGATTGTCGAGGGCGGCGGCGATGGCGGATTGCGCGTCGGCCAGCGCCGGGGCAGTCCGGCTCTTGATGAACTGGTACTCGAAGCCATCGGGCAGGGAAATCTCGATGCCCGTTTTGCCGAATGCGAATTGGGTTTTCATCTGCATGAAAGCCTCTCGACGTGCCGAGCGTTCTTATTGATTGACGCCGCTGGCAAGAAAGCCGCCATCGACGGCGAGTATGTGTCCGGTTACAAACGCAGAGGCGTCGGAGGCAAGAAAGATGGCGGCGCCGACCAGCTCTTCGGTTTTGCCGAAGCGGCCCATGGGTGTGCGCATCAAGAGTTCCTGGCCGCGCGGCGTGCCGTCAAGCAACGCAGAATTCAGAGCGGTGCGAAAGACGCCGGGAGCGATGGCGTTCACCGTGACGCCATTCTTGGACCACTCCACGGCGAGCGACTTTGTTAGGGAAATGACGGCAGTCTTGCTGGCGCCGTAGGCGGCTACTTCCATCATCGCAACGAAACTGGTGAGTGATGCGATGTTGATGATGCGGCCATAACCGCGCACGAGCATATGTTTGCCGAAGACCTGGCAGGCGCGCAGAGTGCCGGTGAGATTGGTGTCCATGATCGCTGCCCACTCTTCTTCGGGGACGGTCAATGTCGACGAGCGCTTGGTGCGACCTGCGCAGTTGATGAGAATGTCGACCTTGCCGAACTTTTCAACCGCCGCGGCGAGCAAGGCTTCAATCGAGGCACGATCGCTAACGTCGGAAGCAAGGCGCAGGGTCTTGCGGCCTTTAGCCTCGATTGCGTCGGCGGTATCGTCGACCTGTTGCTGGCGGCGCGCGGTTGCAATCACGTCGGCGCCGGCGTCGGCGAGGCCGAGGCTGAGGGCCCGGCCAATTCCAGAAGTGCCTCCGGTGACAACGGCGACTTTGCCTGCAAGATCAAAAAGTTGAATGCTCATTCTTTCTCCATTTCGGCGATAGCGTAATTTTCGGAATTAGAATTCATTGCGTCTTGGGCGAGTTCATGCGGCTATCGGAGCTCTTTTCAACCCTGGGGCAAGGATCACCAATACCAGCAAGGCGATCAAATAAGCGCTGGAAGCGAGGGCAAAGAGAGTTGCATAGCTGCCGGTAATCTGCAGAATGTAGCCTGCGTAATTCATCATCAAGGCGCCGCCTGCCGCCCCTGCCATGCCGCCGATGCCGCTGATCGATCCTACCGCGGTGCGGGGAAACATATCGGACGGGGTGGTGAGGAGGTTGGCTGACCAACCCTGGTGAGCCCCTGCCGCGACACTGAGCAGCGCGATGGCCGTCCACTCTGACTGAAGCTGCGTAACCCAAAAGATGGGAACCACCAGCAGGGCGCAGAAGAGCATGGCGCCCAGGCGCGCATGCGTTGCGGAAAGGCCGAGGCGGCGGAACGGCGTGGGCAGCCAGCCCCCGGCTACGCTGCCGATTGTCGAGGTGCTGTAGACAATGATCAGCGGCAAGCCGAGGTGCGAGAGGTCAAGATGGAATTTGGAACTGAAGTAGGAGGGAAGATAGAAAAGAAAGAACCACCAGATCGGGTCGGTGAGGAATTTCGGAACGGAAAAAGCCCAGGTTTGGCGGTAGCTGAGCAGCTTGGCCCACGGTGTGGAGGGCCCTATCTGCTCAGCTGCTTCCTGGTAGATGTGGCGTAACTCTGCGCCCGTGAGCGTAGGGTGGTCGGCTGGCTTGCGGTACTTTGTGTACCACAGCAGAATCCACACGGCACTGATAGCACCCGTGGCCAGAAAGGCCGCGTGCCAACCGTAGTGAATGGTCACCCAAGGGACGATGGCCGGCGCCAGGATGGCGCCAACATTTGCGCCAGAGTTGAAAATGCCGGTTGCCAGCGAGCGCTCGCTCTGCGGGAACCACTCGGCCGTGGTCTTAAGTGCAGCGGGGAAGTTACCGGATTCGCCGAGTCCCAGGGAGAAGCGCGCAATGCCAAATTCGAACACAGTGTTGGCCAGCGCGTGGCCCATGGCCGAAATGCTCCAGACGGCCATGATGACGATGTACCCGATGCGCGTCCCCACCCTATCAACGAATCGTCCGGCTGCCAGAAGGCCCACTGCGTAGGCGACCATGAAGGCGGCCGTAATGTGGCCGTAACCGACTTCGGTCATGCCGATGCTGTGGACCAGGGTGGGCTTGAGGATGGCGAGGACCTGGCGGTCCATGTAGTTGATGGAGGTGGCCACGAACAGCATGGCGCAGATCGTCCAGCGTACCCGCCCAATTCGCTCGCCGGGATCAAGTTCGCGATCGAATTGTTCAAAGGGCGGCATCTAATAGGCCATTCTACTCTGCGAGAAGTGCGTGCTAGCGCTTTGCAGGTTCGCAGGCGGGGCAGGATGCGGGGGCCAGCCCTTTTCCTTCTTCCACTGTCAGGATGCGATCAACGCCCGGCAGTTTCAGCTTCTCAACGAGTCCACTTGGCCAATGAATCTCTACGCCATCGACAGCTCCTGTGTCGCCGAGGCCAAAGTGAACGCGAAAATCGTTTGAAGACAGATAGCTTCCGCCGCTCAATACGTCGTCGCGCCGGCGGATGCCTGCGGCAGTCAGGTAGACAGTTGCTCCCACAGCATCGCGCGGGCTTTTGGGGCCGCCGATCAATTTCAATTCGACCCAATGGTGGTGGTCCGGATTCACGTTGCGGAGCAGCACCGGGACCCCATCCATGTTGTTGATCACAACGCTGATCTTTCCGTCGTTGAAGATGTCGCCGAACGCGGCCCCGCGGCCTACGCTGACTATTGCGAGCCCGGTTCCATCCACTGCGGGTACCAGTTCGAACTTGCCGTTTTTCAGGTTTCTGAAAAGCAGGTGCCGCTGGGCGTAGCTGTTGCCCCAATCCGGGTGCTGGTCTACCTGGGGATAGACGTGGCCATTGACGATGAGCAGGTCTTTCCAGCCGTCGTTGTCATAGTCGAGGAAGCCATCGGCAAAGCCAACAAACGGCATGGTGGGCGCCACCAGCCCTGCCTGGGCGCTGACATCGGTAAAGTAGCCGGTTCCGTCATTCTGAAAGAGCACGTCGTAATCGTCGGCAAAGTCGGTATTCACAATCGAGAGATGGCCGTTGTTTTCATAATCGCCGGCTGCGATGCCCATGTTCGCGATCTCGCGGCCAGCTTCGTTGAGCGCATAGCCGCTCATGTAACTCTGGTCCTCAAAGGTTCCATTTCCCTTGTTGATGTAGAGATAATTCGGCGAGGTGTCGTTGGCCACCAGCAGATCGGGCTTGCCGTCGTTATTCACATCGGCGAACAACGCTCCGAGGCCGTAGAAGCCGCTGGGATCGTCGACGCCAAGCTTCTTGCTCACATCGGTAAACGTTCCGTCTCCGTTGTTGTGAAAGAGGTGGTCGTGCTCGCCGGGAAGCCCGCGCGGGCCGCACATCACGGGCGCGCCGCGGTACTGGCAGAAAGCGTAGTTCGTGCCCTTGGTTCCGGACGCAGGCGGATTGGCGATGTCGAAACGAACGTAGCCGGCGACAAAAAGGTCGAGGCGGCCGTCGCCATCGTAGTCGCCGAAACTTGCACCGGTTGACCACATGCCCACGGTGACGCCGGCCTTTTCTGCCGCATCGGTGAAAGTGCCGTTGTGGTTGTTGTGGAAGAGGCGGTTCTTTCCGTAATTTGTGACGTAGAGGTCGGGCCAGCCGTCATTGTCGTAGTCGGCAACCACGCACCCGTATCCCCAACGGTCGTTGGCGACGCCAGCCGACTGGGTTACCTCAGTGAATGTTCCGTCGTGATTGTTGTGAAAGAGAGCAGCATGGGGCGGCGCGGCCTTGCCGGATTGCGCCTCATAGGTTGAACCGTTGACGAGGTAGATATCGAGCCAGCCGTCGTTGTCGTAGTCCAGCAGGCAAACGCCAGGGCCCTTGGCTTCGAGGATGAATTGCTTTTCTGGAGTGCCCGATTTGTGACGCCAACCTGCAAGTCCAGCGGCCGCGGCTACATCTTGAAATATGATGGGGCCGGTCTTCACAAAGCCGCCTGCGGTAATGGGGCGGTGCTGGCTGTCGAATTCCGCTTTTTGCGGGCCTGCGGTTGCCATGCCTCCGGCGGATTGCTGCATCGCGGCGGCGTTGGGCTTCGAGGGTGACACGCTGGTCGCAGGCGGCTGCTGCGAACCGAGTCTGACGATGGCTGCCATTGCAAAGATCGAGAGAAGGATGGCAGATTTCCCCGGAAAGGGATTTGAACGGGCAGAGTTCTGTTTATGAGTGCGCCGCATGCAAAGCAGGGTCTTATCCGTTTTCACTGCCGGTTCTCCATTTTCAGTGTATTGCCATTTACCGCTTTGTTGATCAACGGTGCAAGTCACGGGGATGTGTTTAGTGCGGGCGGGACGCGGGGAGCGGGGCGGAGAGCAGATGCTTCAACTGCTCTTCGATTTTGCCGAGGTCGGCCTCTCCCTGGAACCGGGCACGGACCACGCCGTTGCGGTCAATAAGGTAGGTCACCGGAAGGCCGAGGATTCCGCCGTAGAGTTCGCCTAACTTTTCATCTCCCATTACGACGGGATAATTCAAGTTCAGCTTTCGGTCGAGCGAGCGCACGGGAGAATCTTCATCGTCCATGGAGACTCCGACCACCTGCAGGCCGCTCTTGCCATATTGGCGCTGCCACTGAACAAATCGAGGCATCTCAAGCAGACATGGAGCGCACCAGGTAGCCCAGAAGTTGAGCAGGACAACCTTGCCGCGATAGTCGGCGAGGTGGATCGCTCGCGAAGTATGCAAATCCACGCGGGCAAACGGGGGGGCATGCTTGTTTACGAGGGAGTTTTCTGCGTAACTGAACGTGCCGCCCACCAGGATTGCGCTCAGAAGAAACAAAACCGCGCGCAAGCTGGAAGCTGGCCGCACGGCGCAAGGGAAGGGAATGGAGATGGCGCTATCGTCCCTTCTCAATCGGGTATCCCTTTGCAACCCAGTCATCTCCGAAGTTGCTTGCCATGTAGACAGCCTTGACGTTTGTGAATCCCAGGTCACTTAGCTGGCGGTAAGCAGCACCCATATTCGGGCAGCGGTCCCAGGGGCAGCAGCCGCAATAGAGCACGATGAGCCTGCTCTTCGGCTCGGAGGCGACACGCTTCCGGAGCAGTTCAAGACCTGCAGGCTGCGAGCCGGGGCCGGCGTAATCCGACCCGGGGATGTGCGCCTCAGAGAAGAGCAGATGCGAGCCAACCTGAAGGACAAGCATTGGCTGATGGGACGGCTTTTGCAGCATGTCGTTCAGTTGCTTCGACTGCAGGAGACTGCTGACCGGGATGGTGGAAGCGCTCAAGGGATTTGGAGGCTGGAATTGGGCGTGGGATGCGGATATGGAGCATCCCAGTGCGGCCGCAAGCACAGCGCGAACGAAAATCTGTCGGTGCGAATTATTGGGCCGGCACAAGTGCGGCTTTTCGATCTGAAAGGGTGTCATTGTCATCTTTTCCGCAGCCAGGGCTGGGAACCAGCTCGCCATTGGCTTAAAAGGTTGCCCTAGGTTCGAGCCCGGGCCATTCCAGTGTAGCCCACAGGGTGAGGAGCCCCGCCGGACGGGGAGTTTGATCGGCTTCCGGCGCTAACGGAGGCAGGAAGACCGTTCCCCAGGCGCTGGCCACTTCGATGAAGCCGGAGAACTCATTGGCGAGTTACTTTGAGTTAGGAGTATCGGTTACTACCGTAACTTATCCACTTCGGGACGATTCCTCCCGGCAAGGGCAACCAAGCTGTTTATTCTTTTGGCACTTGACTAGTTCTCTCGGCAAGGGTGAGCATTGCTGCAACTATCCACCCAGACTCGGACGCCCACCGTAATTCCTCGCGTAAGTCATTGGGCTTGGTACGTCCAGGGGCGGCATTGTGGCCCCGAAGGGAAGATCAGATGCTGGATATGCGCGCCTCTACGCGGTGTTTCACCGTGTCCGTTTTCTTTGCCTTGGTCGTATTCATAATTCCAAAGACGGCGGTTGCCAGCGCTCCCGCGGTCAGTTTGACGCCGTCGAGTTTGACGCTTGCCAACACCGCTGTAGGGGCAACGTCAGCAGCGCAGAGCATCACCCTCAAGAACACGGGGACGGCGGCGCTGACATTGAACGGGGCGGGGCAGGGCATCAGCATCACCGGCACAAACGCCGGATCGTTCTCCCAGACCAATACATGCGGCACGAGCGTGGCCGCCGGCGCTAGTTGCACCATCGCCGTCAAGTTCACGCCAGCGGCATCCGGTTCGCAAACTGCGGCAGTGAAGGTTGCGGACAATGCCAGCGGGTCGCCGCAGACGGCGACGTTGAGCGGCACCGGGACCGCCCCGGCGGTAACTTTGACGCCGGCCAGTCTGACGTTCGCGGGTACAACGACCGGCACATCGGCGGCGACCCAGACGGTTACCTTGAAGAACACAGGAACGGGGGCTCTGACTCTTAACGGAACCGGGCTGGGCATCAGCATTGGCGGCGCCAACGCCAGTTCTTTCTCCCAGACGAATACCTGCGGCACAAGCGTGGCCGCCGGCGCCAATTGCGTCATTACGGTCAAGTTCACCCCAACGGCGGTTGGTTCGCTGGCGGCAGTGGTCAGCGTGGCGGATAACGCCAGCGGTTCGCCGCAGACGGCAGGGCTGACAGGTACAGGACTCGCTCCTGCTCCGGCAGTGACCCTGTCTGCCGCGAGTCTCACCTTTGCGGGCACGGCGGTTGGTTCGACGGCGGCCACGCAGAAGATTACAGTGACCAACTCCGGCACGGCGGCACTGACATGGAACAATCCGGCGGTAACAGTCAGCGGAGACAGTTCCTTTACGCAGACCAACACTTGCACCACGAGCGTGGCTGCCAAGGGAACGTGCGCAATCACGGTTACTTTCAAGCCTGCGTCTATCGGCAATGTCACGGGTTCTGTGAGCATTGCAGATAACGCGGCTGGCTCGCCCCAGGCGGTTTCGCTTAGCGGTACGGGGACAGGGGCGATAGCCGGTCTTTCGCCGACCAGCCTGGGCTTTTCAGACACAGCAGTAGGTTCATCGGCGGCGACCCAGACGGTTACGCTGAGCAACACCGGCAACGCGGCGCTGACGCTGGCGAGCGGAGCGATTTCAATCGCCGGAACCAACGCTGCTTCGTTCTCGCAGACCAATACCTGCGGCACGAGCGTTGCGGCGAACGCAAACTGCAAGATCACCTTAACTTTCAAGCCCGCGGCGGCAGGCGCGCAGACGGCGACACTGAAGATTGCAGACAATTCAGCAGGATCACCGCAGCAGGTTACGTTGAGCGGGAACGGTACGGCCCCGGCGGTAACCCTGTCGCTGGCTGCACTGACTTTCCCGGGAACACCGGTTGGGAATACGGCGACGCTGCCGGTTACGCTGACCAACACGGGCACCGCGGCGCTTACCCTGGGCGCGACGGCCATCACTTTTTCGGGAACCAACGCGACAGCATTCTCGCAGACCAATTCATGCGGAACGAGCGTGGCGGTGAATGGAACCTGCACGATCACCGTGAGCTTCAAGGCGGCAGCGTCGGGAGCGGCTTCCGCGACGATGAACATTGCCGACAACGCCGCCGGGTCACCGCAAAAGGTGACGCTGAGTGGGACGGGGACGGTGCCCGCAGTTACCTTGTCGCCCACTTCGCTGACGTTCGCCGGAACAATGGTGGGCACCAGCGCTCAAACGCAGGCGGTAACGCTGACCAACACCGGGGCTGCGCCGCTGACTCTGGGGACCTCGGCGATCACGATCGCGGGGACCAATGCCAGCGCATTCTCGCAAACCAACAATTGCGGAACAACCGTTGCAGCCAATGGCAGCTGCGCGATCACAGTGAGTTTTTCGCCCGCTGCAACTGGATCGCTTACAGCCAAGATCAGCATTGCCGACAACGCAACCGGATCGCCGCAGACTATAGCGCTGACCGGCACCGGCACTGCGCCGGCGGCGACCCTGACGCCTGCGACTCTGACCTTTACGGGCACGCTTGTTGGGGCGACCTCAGCGGGCCAGGCGATTACGCTCAAGAATTCGGGTACGGCCCCGATGAGCCTGAACGGCGTTACCATCACCGGAACAAATGCCAGTTCGTTCAGCCAAACCAATACCTGCGGCGCGAACCTGCTGGTGGGTGCGTCCTGCACGATTACAGTGGCTTTCACGCCCACGGCAACCGGGTCGCTGACGGCAAAGGCGAGCGTTGCGGACAACGCAACCGGCTCGCCCCAGACAGTGACTTTGACCGGTACGGGAACGGCCCCGGCAGTGAGCCTGACGCCGGCAACTCTGACGTTTGCCAACACGGGCGTGGGCTCTTCCGCCGCAACGCAGGCCATTACATTGAAGAACACAGGCACAGCCGCGATTACGCTCAGCGGCATCAGCATTGGGGGCGCCAATCCCAGTTCATTCTCGCAGGCGAACGGCTGCGGCACGAGCGTGGCGATTGGTGCGTCGTGCACCATCACCGTCACGTTTGCGCCCAAGGCCAAGGGGTCGCTCACCGCTACGGTGAGCGTGGCCGACAACGCGGCCGGCTCTCCGCAGACGGTGGCCGTTTCCGGGACCGGAACTGCAGCCGAGGCCAGTTTGTCTCCAACGAGCCTGGCATTTGCAAATACGGCGGTGGGATCAACGGCATCGCTGCCTATAACGCTGTCGAATACAGGCAACGTGGCGCTGACGCTAAGCGGTTCGGCCATCACCATTAGCGGCGCAAACAGCAGCGCGTTTTCGCAGACCAACAACTGCGGCGCGAGCGTGGCGGCAGGAACAAACTGCACCATTACAGTCACCTTCAAGCCGGCGGCTTCAGGCGCGCTGACGGCCTCAGTGAACATAGCGGACAATGCGGCTGGTTCGCCGCAAACGGTGCCGGTAAGCGGCACCGGCACGGCTCCGGCCGTGAGCCTTGCTCCTGCCAGCCTGACATTTGCCGGAACCCTGGTCGGGTCCACTGCGGCGACACAGGCCTTCACGTTGACCAATACAGGCAATGGATCGCTGAGTGTGAGCGGCATCAGCATCACTGGCGCAAACACAAGTTCGTTCTCGCAAACGAATACCTGCGGTTCAAGCCTTGCGCCACAGGGCAACTGCGCAATCACGGTGACCTTCAAACCCTCGGCGACAGGCGCGCTGAATGCCTCAGTCAGCGTTGCGGATAATGCGAGCGGTTCTCCGCAGACGGCGGCGCTGAGCGGCACAGGCATAGCACCCGCGGCGAGCCTTGCGCCAACGAGCCTGACCTTTGCCGGTACACCGGTCGGCACGTCGGCGGCGACCAAGGGAATCACCCTGAGCAATACGGGAACCGGTCCGCTGAACCTGACCGGCATTAGCATCTCAGGCGCGAACAGCACGTCGTTCTCGCAGACCAACAACTGCAACTCGTCCGTGGCGGCGGGAGCAAATTGCACCATCACGGTGACCTTTGCGCCGCTCTCCACGGGATTGCTTACGGCCTCGGTGAGCATTGCGGACAATGCGACTGGTTCTCCGCAGACAGTCTCGTTGTCGGGCACAGGCACGGCGCCGGCAGTGAGCCTGTCGACGGCCAGCCTGACCTTTGCGGGCACGGCAATCGGTTCCTCGGCAACGACGCAGGCCATTACGCTGACCAATAGCGGCACGGCTACGCTGAACCTGGGCAGCATCATGGTCATGGGCGCGAACAGCGCTTCGTTCTTGCAGACCAACAACTGCAACTCGCCCGTGGCGGCGGGAGCGAATTGCACTATCACGGTGACTTTCACGCCGCTCTCAACGGGATCGCTGACGGCTTTGGTCAGCATCGTGGACAATGCGGCCGGTTCTCCGCATACGGTCACGCTAGCGGGCCTGGGAACTGCACCCGCAGTGAGCTTGTCGGCCGCCAGCCTGACATTTGCGGACACGGCAATCGGCTCGACGGCGCCAACCCAGGCGATCACGCTGAG
>CAIWFH010000161.1 GCA_903911925.1 uncultured Acidobacteriaceae bacterium | reverse complement strand
GACGGTTTTTTTCAAGGATGGAACGAATCTCAGAAAGAACATCTGAGATTCGTTCCAAAACAAAGGGAGCTTTTTTGCGCAAATCGGTTGACAGGAGCCGACGCTGTCATACACGGCGCTACTGGGCGGTTGTGGTGCTGCGAGAACTGGGGCGCAGACTGGTGTTTGTGGCGTAGCGGCCTGTGGAGTGGCTGCGGGACGAGCGGGCGGTTCTCATTGGTTAGACTTGAGAAGAGTCTTTTTCCGGAGCCCCCTTGCACATCGAGAACCAGGAACGCGTAATTCGCCCGGCCCGCAATGTCTGCGGGACGCTTCGCCTGCCCGGCGACAAGTCCATCAGCCACCGCTACGGAATGCTGGCGGGGTTTGCCCAGGGAACATCACGGTTCACCAACTTTTCAACGGGTGAAGATTGCGCCTCGACGCTGGCCTGCATGGAGGCGCTGGGGGCGGAGGTTCGCCGGCTCGAAGATGGGACGCTCGAAGTGACAGGCGTGGGCGGGCGTGTCAAGCCTGCGGGAGTTCCACTGGATTGCGGCAATTCCGGCTCGACGATGCGGATGATGGCGGGCCTGCTGGCCGCGCAAGAGGGTAGCTTTACGCTGGTGGGCGATGCATCGCTCTCGCGGCGGCCGATGGAGCGGATTCGCAAGCCGCTTGAGTTGATGGGGGCGCGGTTGACGCTGACCGAAGGCCATGCGCCGCTGCACCTGGAAGGCGGCGCGCTGAAGGCGATCAACTACACCACGCCGGTTCCCAGCGCCCAGGTGAAGACCTGCGTGTTGCTGGCCGGATTGCAGACCGCGGGAACGACGACAGTCCGCGAAGCGGTGCGGACCAGGGATCACAGCGAACTGGCATTGCGGGCTTTTGGAGCGCGGCTGACGCGCACGGTGGATTCGGTGTCGATTGCGGGGTCGCAGGTTTTGCATGCGATTGATGCGATCGTGCCCGGCGACATTTCTTCGGCGGCGTTTTTTCTTTGTGCGGCAGCGCTGTTTCCGGGGTCGGAGTTGATGCTGGACTCGATCGGGCTTAACCCGACGCGGGCCACGCTGCTGGATGTGTTGACGGCGCTGGGAGTGCACATCAGCGTACTGAACCTGGAAGAGAAGAACTCGGAACTGGTGGGCACCGTGCAGGTTTCAGCGCCACAGGAAGGGCTGGGATCGACAGCGATCGGCGGCGCGCTGGCCGCGCAACTGATTGATGAATTGCCTGTGCTGGCGGCCATCGGGCCTTACACCAACGGCGGCATCCGCATTCGCGACGCGCGAGAACTGCGCGTGAAGGAGTCGGATCGCATTGCGTTGGTGGTGAAAAATCTGCGCGCCATGGGCGCTGAGGTGATTGAGTTCGAAGATGGGGTGGACGTGCCCGGAGGGCAAACGCTGCACGGCGCAATGATCGACTCGGGCGGGGATCACCGGATCGCCATGGCATTCAGCGTGGCCGCACTGCGCGCCGAGGGGGAGACGCTGATCCATGGGGCGGAGTCGGCGGCTATCAGCTTTCCGGAGTTTTTTGATCTTTTGGATTTGGTGTCGGAGAGGTAAGCGAATCGAATTTCGCGGAGCGCGGACGGGGACGTCCGCGCTACAGATGGGATGAGACGGCTGGTCTCTCGGTTCAGCTAAGCTGACCGCAGCGGACTCGAGGTGCCAAGGAGGAGACCAGCCAGTGAAGAAGGTTAGCAAAGTGTTGCGGCAAACG
>CAIWFH010000160.1 GCA_903911925.1 uncultured Acidobacteriaceae bacterium | reverse complement strand
TCAGACGTGGACGCGGATACCGAAACCTCAACTACCTGCTGTTGAAAGTACAGCGGCTGGCCGCCACGAGAACCAACTTCGTCGCTTTTCAGAAAGCCGCGTAAAACGCACACTTTTCCACTTTCTTGCCAAGAACCAAAAGAAGTTTGCCTGGCCCTGCACGCTTCACCGCCTCAACAATGTAATCGAAGCGCCGCACGGCCGAAGTATCCGCGTATACATTGGGATAGCGGGCAATCTGGTAAACCACCTGCTGATGTGCGCGCCAGTCATCGGTGTAACTGCCGAGATGAGCGACGATGAAGTTCACATCGGGAAATTCGGGCGCCAGCATATCGATTACTTCAGGGCGGCTGACCACATCGACGAAGATCGGCAGGCGAAAGGCGCGCGCGGCCTCGCAAACTTCACGCGTCGGCATGGCCTCTGAGCCGTGAATTTTGATGCCGCGAAATCGCCACTTGCGGACAGCCTCCCTGACCATCCGGAAGATGCAGCCGGCATCTCGCGTGGCATGCACGAAAACGAAGCCGATAAGGCGCCCCGGATAGCGGGCGATGATGCGGGCCACATTGGCATTGGCTGTGGCGTAGTTGCTGTGAAAGGCGGAAACGACCACCGTCCTGGCAATGCCCGCGGCGCGCGCGCGACGGAGATAGGGCTCGATGGCCGCATTGGTGTTCCAGGGTGCGGTCATGCGATCGCCTTCTCCCGCATGGCAATGGCCATCGATGATCATGCGCTCCATTCCTCCCGCCGTTGGCTCATGGTACCCGCCGCCAGTTGGATGCAAACGCGAGATACCAGATCGAAGTCTCAATCCCTTTCAAGAAGATGGGCAGGTGGAATTTCTCATTTGGTCCGTGAATGTTGTCGTCAGGCAGGCCGAAGCCCATCAGGACTGCCGGGATCTCAAGAACATTTTGAAAGATGTGAACGACGGGGATGGACCCGCCGGAACGGATGAGAACCGGGAGAACCCCAAACACTTTCTTGTAAGCCTGCCTGGCAGCCTGAACGGCGGGATGCCTGCGGTTAATGAGTGCCGGACGGATGGGCGACATGGTGCGGACGGTCGAACGCACAGTGGAGGGAGTGACGCGCGCAATGTGGTCGCGAAAAAGCTGCGCAATCTTTTCAGGGCGCTGATCGGGAACCAGCCGAAAACTGACCTTGGCCATCGCACGCGCCGGGATGACGCCTTTGACGCCCTGCCCCGTGTGCCCGCCTGTAATGCCGTTGACCGTAACGTCCGGCCTGATGGTGGTGCGTTCGTACAGACTAAAGCCTGATTCTCCCCAGCCTGTTTCGACTTTGGCGGAACGCAGTATTCCCTGGTCGGAAGGGCCGGACTTGGCCATGAATGCGCGTTCTTTTTCGCCCCAGGCGCGCACATCGTTGTAGAAGCCGGGAATGGCGACGCGTCCCCGATCATCGTGAAGCCCCGCAACAACATCGCAAAGCGCCAGCACGGGATTGTGGACAGCGCCCCCAAAAGCGCCGGAGTGCAACTCATGTGGCGGCCCAAAGACTTCAATCTCCGCGCGCAGTCCGCCGCGCTGCGCATAGCTGATTGCCGGCTGCTTTGCTGAGATCATCCGTGTGTCGGAAATGACAGCGGCGACGGCATTCAAAGCTCGGCGGTTTCGTTCGACGAAAGGGGCCAGGTTGGGGCTTCCGATTTCTTCTTCCCCCTCGAAGAGGCATATCACGTTCACAGGCAGCGCACCGCGAGTCTTCAGATAGGCCTCAATGGCCTTTACGTGACAGAAGAGCTGCCCTTTATCATCGGCAGCGCCGCGGCCGTGAAGATTGTTGTTCCTGATCGTGGGAGCGAACGGCGGCGTCAACCAATCTTTGAGGGGTTCGCCCGGAAGCACGTCATAGTGGCCGTAGATGATGATTGTCGGCCGGCCGGGCGCGCCGCGCCACGAGGCATACACGATCGGATTGCGCTGGGTGGGAATGACTCGAGCGTTGTTGAGGCCGATCCCTTTCAGATGGCGCACCAGCCAGTTTGCGCAATCTCTCACATCGCCGGCGCGCTCGGTTTGCGAGCTTACGCTGGGGAAGCGGAGGAACTCCATCAATTCCGCGACAAACTTTTTTTGCCCGGCGCGAGCGTAGTCGAGAGTTGGTTGCGTAATAGAATCGCGCGCCGACGACCGGCCAGGCGAACGCGCTTCCCCGAGCCGTTCCGGTCTTTCAATAGAGGTTTTCACATGAGTCGTCTTCGCAGTTTGGAGCGAAATTGCTTTCGGCCCAAAGCAAAAGAATGGGAAGGTCGAGGTCGCCCCAATCTCCGTAACGTCTGCGCGAGCGCGTATCGAATCGATTCATGCGAACGCCGTGGCTGCCAACGGAGGGGCGTAAAGGCGCATTGTAGGCCGGCTGAGGGCCGCTCAACGCAGGCACGCGGAAGTTTGAATCAAATGGCAAAGGTGACCTCGCATTCTGATGTGTCAAGACGACAGGAGGGAGTGAGTTCTGAAGATTGAATGGCATGGCGCCTCAATTCAAATTACGGGTGAGTTCTGCTTGAATGGCCGGCCTGCCCCCTCAGCGCGAACACAAAGGTTCGCGCTGAGGCGGAATGGGCTTAGCTAAACCTCGTACTCAAACTCACGCTCGCGCGCCGGTGCTTTCTGAGTGGGGGATCCGGCTCTCTGCCGCCCGTTGGCCCTGACCGGCGTCGGTTGGCTCTGATCCCAGGGAAGAACGCGATGCGAGCCTGTCCGCTTGCTGAGGCCCATGGCCTGCGCGCTGGTGAGCCACTCTTCAGACTGCTCCGCGATCTCAAGCAGCAGGGTCTCAAACTGTGATCGCGTTGTTTGCAGAATGTGCTTCTGAGACAGCCAGCGAAGCACTTCGCGGCCGGTGACTCCCATACGCTGACGGGGCGAAGTGACGAGCCGCTCGTTGAAGTAGCGAATCAGAACCTCTTCCACCACATCCCACGCATTGTCTGCGCCAAACAGCCGCTTCACATCTTCGGAGTCGAGAATCTTGAAAGCTTCCTCAAGCAGTTGCATCACTTCAACGCGCAGTACGTTCAGGTGGCCGAACGACAGCCACTTGAGGTTGTTGCGCAAATCAAGGCCGGCGCGGCGCACAATGGCGATTGATCCGAAGCTTGGATCGTATGCGCGCTCGCGGATCACGTCAGAGATGCGCTTGTCGCGCCAGAATAAGGTTACCTGGTGGACGAAATGAGAGAACAGCTTGTGAAAGTCGGTATTGGCGCGCGAGCCTGTTGGCACCTGTGCGTTGCCGTAGCCAAAGATGCGCCTGTATGCCGCAAGCCTGTCGCTCTTGGTATAGCGGAGCACATCGCGCCGGTCGAATTGGTAAAGAGCGAAAGCGCCCGGTCCGGCAGAGAGACGAACGGTGCCGGCTTTGAACAGTTCCTGCAGCTTCTGCACCGCGCGGAAGACGCCGATCTTCTCATGCTGCCACAGGTAGTACATGTCTCCCACGGCGACGATCCGCTCGGATGTAATGGTCTCGTCGTAAGGCTCGACGCCCGGAGGCATGCGGGTGGCGCCCAGCGATTTCGCCGCTTCCGGGCCCACGCCGGCCAACTGGCCAAGGCCTCTGTCTGGCGGCGCCGGAATCCGCGAGTCGGCATCCACCACGGAGGCCAACATGTCATCAATCTGCTTGGTGATCGCGTCGGCAAGCGGCGGGTTCGAGACCAGGTCAGACGAGAGGCGGCTGGCCACCTGTTCCCGTAGCGCTGCTATGCGGTCATATAAACCTTGGTAGTCACGTTCTGAAGCCATTGATGCGCCTCCTTACTGCTCTTGTTCGAAACACACTTCGATGCTTGCCGATGCTTTCGCTTTTCAGCGTTACGATTCGTGGTTCTTTCTCCCTTTCAATTTTTCGTCCAGCACCCTGGTCATCTTCTCAACAATTCCTTCCAGCAGCCTTTTCTCAAGTCCATCGACCTTCTTGTCGATTCCGTCGAAGAGGCTGCCAATCGATGCGCGCACTTCGATGCTCAGGTCTGCCTCGGCAGAACTATTGTTGGCGTCTGTCGCGATCAGGCGGAAAACCGATTCACCCGTTCTCTCCGGAGTTCCCGAGATGACGCCATCATGGCTGATCGTGAGCCCGGCGGGAAGATCGCCGGCGAGCAGTTTCCACTTGTGGCCTGAAGTGCCTCCGGCCGATTGCAGTTGTTGGCTGTAGAACAGCCCGGCTCGCGCATGGGGCAGATTGGGCGTGGTAATTGAAACCCTGTGCGCCACGTGGACGCTCAAGCTCTTTGTTGCAGAGCCTCCGTTGGCATCGGTTGCCGTGACTGTGAAAGCGTGGAGCCCAGGCGAACCGGGCGTTCCCGCAATGACGCCATTGTTCACATTCAACTCGGATGCTTTGGGAGTTACGGCTTGATAGCTCCAGGTATAGGGAGCTACCCCGCCTGCTGCCTGCAAAGCCTGGCTGTAACCCGAGCCGGCAGTGGCATCTGGTAATCCGCTCGTCGTAATGGACACATCGGAAGCCACGGCGATGCTAACCTGCTGGACGTTGATCAGTCTTTCAGCGTCAGCCACCTTGACAAAGAACGAATAGTTTCCTGCCGCGCTGGGCGTACCGGCAATCGCGCCATCCTTCAATTGCAGCCCAGGCGGCAGCAAGCTATCGTTTGCGACTGCCAACGTATAGGGTGCGGTTCCGCCCGTCACTTGCAACGTGCGAGTGTAGGGCGAATTCAGAGTCGCGGGCGCCATGCTTATGTTCGCGATGGCGGGCTTGTCTCCGGTCTGCGGCGGCACGTCGAAGGCGTGGATCACCCGCATCCTGTCTGGATTGGTAATTCTCAGTTGATGCGGGCCCTCTGGGGGATTTGCAATGCACACGTTGATTCGCTCGGCGGAAAAGAACTCGACCGACGCCTGCGTCCAGACATCCGAGTGGTAATGGACTTCGGCTTCAGGGTGGATATTTGCTCCGAAAACCAAGAACAAAACATTGCGGCCATCCCAGAATGGATTCGAAAGGCCCTCGATCCTAAGCAGATTGAGAGGGGGCGGGACCCTCTGCTCAACCTGCTCCGCCAGCCGAATCAGTTCACCGAGTTGGTCGCGCAAATCGTCAAGGGAGTGGTGGACACGGGCAGTCCTGAAGCCATCGGGCAGTCTGTCCTTGTCCTTCGGATTGCGGGCTTGCACGACCATATCTCTCAGCGATCTGACCACGGGCAAAATGTTATTGGTGACTGAAATCTTGCCGCCGTCGCGCAACAGCCGCGGCCCCTCGTCCTTGACGAAGCTCTCGATCTCCTCCAGCACATCCTCAAGGAACATGGGGGGAAACGACTCATCGCTAAACCTGAGCAGCAGCGTCTTGCGCTCGTTGGGACCGATGAATACCGAGTCCAGCACAAAGCGCGCTTCCTCTATCGTTTCAACAATCACGTTGAGCTGCCGTGAAATTAAAACCAGTTGGGTGCCGAAGAACGCCTGCCGGTCGGGGTCGAGGAAGAAGAACCCGCGATTGGCGATCCAGCTCTGCATGAGCGAGGTCATGTAGTCGGAGATCACACGGAAGTTGGTGATGTTCTGTTCGTCCTCGATTGAGTTGTTGAATCGATTGCCTCTGAAGTAGATTCCGTAAGTATTTCTCAGCAGGCCTAGTGTGCCCTTGATTTCATCGGGATCGAACTGAACGGTGTTCGAACCGGGCTTGAACTGGTTGGGATCCTGGCCGAGAAGAATTTTAAAATAAGTATCAATCCGCAGCACCGACGGCAAACCGACGGCGCCGAATTCCCTGACGATCTCGGTCATCTGGCTGCGCGCCATCTCCCGCAATGCCTTCACGTATTCGGGATCAGCGTCGGGATCGAGAGGATAAAGGCCATCCAAGAGCGACAGCGACTGGTCGAGAGCGTCTTTGGCGCGCGTATAGAGGCTGGCCTGCGCACCGGTGATTCCCCCGCCGAGGTCGGTCTGCACCGCATAGGTGCGCGGATTCCATGTTGATTCGATGTGGCCTTCAACCTCAGTCAGCGTGAAGGCTTGCGTCAACGCTCCGACGAAGCCCTTCGGATCGGTTCCGCTCACCTTCCATCCCAGCACGTCGCCAATGGCCAGGGCCGCGGTTTGTCCGAGTCCTGATCCGTTCTGCGAGCAGCTTGCACCGGTCGTGGGAGCGCCACCGGAGCGCGGGAAGCTCACCTGTTCTGTGAGTATCGGGTAGGTGACTGAGTTTTCAACATCACGCGTGAGCCGCTCCTGATCGGAGGGTTTTCCGTCTTTGTTTGGATCCGCCATCATCGGTCTCCTTCCTTCGGGGCCGGTCTCTATTCGAGTCTCAAGTTGATTTGAAGCGCCGATCGCTTTGCAGGCGATTTCGATTCCTGCATTCGCCGCCATTCAGGTAATCGGTTCTGTCTCCGGCATTTTCGCGCCCGCCGGCATCTTGATCTGCTGGCCGATTGTCTGCACTGAAAGACTGACTGTCCCCAGCCGCTCCGCCAATTCCTCCCAGCATGCGGCCAGCGCTTTGCTGGTTCGCTCCAACGGAGTTCGGCAGTGATCAATTCCCTGCTTTACCATGCTGGCCCACGGCAACCACACCCGCCGTTCGTTGCCCAGCCTGGCCAACTCCTTCAACTTCTCGTACGACACCAGGCCCGAAACGAACTGCTTCTCAAGCCGGTGGAACCTCTCCTGGCACAGAGTCAACGCCCGGCGCGCGCGGTCCAGATCGCGCGGAGCGGCCAATGCCTTCTGCGCATTCAACGCCGCTCTTCTCGCCTCATGCAACGTTCCCATCAAGTCCAACACCATCGACTCAAGATCGTCAGCCAGCGCCGATTCGTCTTCGGGCGGCTTGTCTCCCAGCGTCACCTCCAACTCGTTCAGCGCATCATGCAATTGAAGCAGCGCGAGAGGGAGTGCGCGAAATGTCGCTTCCAGGGCCACTGTTATCTCCTCACCAATTCCTTGTAAAAGTTCTCGGTGATTACTCCCGGGCGAGCCAGGCGATGGTCCAGCGCATAACGAGCCGCTCCAATGAGAAAACGTTCCGGAATGATTCCGGGATCGGTTCCCGCCGCCATGCGCTTTGCTGACTCTTCAATCATCTTCTGGTCTTTCTTTTCGAAGCGGATCACCTGGGAAAGGCTCTTGTTTCCGAGCGACGGAAAAGGTTTGAAGCACATGGTGTCGACCGCCAGCGCGCAAGCCTTCGGGAAGGTCGCCAGCACCTGTGCCGGAATTGTCCCGGCGCGCGGGTTGGAGTAAATTCGCGTCCACGCCCGCGCATACTGTTTCGCTTCTGCTTCAAACCCCATGCGCCGCAACATCTCCGCGCTGATTAGCAATCGCAGATAAGGCGTTGGATGCGGCCCCCTGGGATTGAAACTGTAAACCGCCGCTGGAGCCCGGCCGATTACATCCATCAGGGATCCGACAACCTCAGGGCCTCCCAGCAACAGGGCGCTCATGTCGGCGAACATTTCGCGGTTCCAGCGCACCCAAACCGAAGAAACGAATTTACCCAGATCCGCCTTGAGCAAACGCAGGCCCACCTGGCGCGGCACATCTTTGTTCAGTCCCAGGTCGCTCTGCAAGTTGTGGCTTACCTCGTGCATCACCGCGCCCAGCGTCCACGGATTCACCAGGCGGTGGTAGGGCAGTTGCACCAGTGGAAAGGGATTGAACTGCTTTCCCAGCCTCCGCATGCGGATGCCCCTTCGAATAGTGGCCGGCGCAAAGCCCGTCTTCATGTAGCAGAATGGAGGCGGAGCCGGAACCGACCTTGCTACGCCAATCCCGGTGTAAGCGGCTTGGTAACAATCCATCGCGATGCGATCACAACTCAGCAGCCAATCCCCATACTTGCCTTGCCGCTGGCCGAAGAGTTCGAAGTAGAAGTCCCAGATTTTTTCTATTCCCTGCACCCACCGGTGGGCCTTGTCTTTTCGACTTACCACTGCCTGCAGCCTGGGCGAACTTGGTTTTTCGCTGGCAGTGGCTATCGAGTCGTGCACTCTCTCCGATACCTTCAGCAAGCCGCGGCGCAGCCTGCTAATCAATTGGTTCACGACCTGGATGTGGCCCTCAGATGGCGCAGCCGCTCCTGTGCCAAATTCCTCGCGCTTGAAGGGGCGAAGGGCGGCCGCGTGGCGAGTCACGTTGATGGATTGCGCCCGCAGCCAGTTCTTCAAAACAAGTGCCGACCCGGTAGTGGCGGGACGCCGCCCCAGCAGATTCGGTTCCGCCTGCGTTGAAGCTTCCGGCCTTGTTTGGGCCATCGATCCCATGGTGCTCACCTCGCCAGACCAGTCAGATGCTTACCGAAGCAGTTGCCCGCAGCAACGGCAGTACGATGGAGCCGCTGGCGCTGCTGATTGAGAGCCGCAGGCTGCGCAGACAGAATGACCTGCTGCCGCTCGCGCTGGATGCACTGTGGCGTGCGTGCCCGGCACAGTCGTCGCAGCTGCCGGATGCGATACGCCGCGCACATAGCCAGGACTGCCATAGGCCACGCCTCTTCCTCTTTGAATCGGGCGACCGTAGTAACGCCTGCCGGTCCGGCCATAATGCCAGTGTGTCCGTGCCATGCCTGGCCCGACGCGCCCGTGGAACCTGCGTTCAAGGTGATGATGGCGGCGCAGCGCCTGGGCGCGGTGTTGCGGAGTGCCCAGCACCCGGCGCGTTTGTGTAGCGAGGGTGCGGATCGCCGTGCGCGGCGTTACCTGTCCGCCTCTTGCCACCTTGTGCGCAATGCTGCCCACTGTGCGCCTGGCAATGCCCGGAACGGCTTTGAGCAGGTGCCGCGTTTGCGGATTGCGGTGGAGCGCCTTGGCAACTGTCCCGATGCCTTTGGTCAGCTTCGGCGTACTGCGCGTGAGCGCCTTCGCAATCTTCGGAAGCGCTCTCTTCGCCAGCGGAGCCACCGCCCTGGCCACCACCGGAAGGAGTTTGCTGGCGGCCATTCCAATCAGCGGCAGAAAATGCTCGGCGGCTTCGTCTTCTGTCTCGGCTTCGGCCGCCAGTTCGCCAAGGTGTTCCATCATGGCGTCCGGATAGATCTTGCGGATGGGGCTGATCTCATCCTCGTATTCGTCCTCGCCCTCGTATTCGTTTTCGCTCTCGCCCAGCAGGCTGCCTGCGATGTTGCCGAGGGCGCCGAGCCAGCCTTCCCCTTCAAGGCCTGCCTCATCCTCCATCTCGTATTCCATTTCGCCTTCCATCTCGTCCTCGAGTTCCTCTTCGAACTCGTCTTCAAGTTCAGGCAGGGCTTCCAGTTCATATTCCGACTCGAATGCCATGATGAATCCTCCTGCGTGGTTGATAGAACTTGTCCGGAATCGTTGTGACTAGAACCTGTTTCAAAAATCCGCTTTGTGTCAGGGCACGACTTCAGTCGTGCCGAAAAGGGCCTGGATGGCAAGGGGATTTAACCCCTGAGGCACCTCGACTAATATTCGGCTGCCAATTTTGAAACAACCTCTAAGCCACGGCGCTGCGGCTGCGGCGCGTTGCCACGCGGCTGCGCACGCGGCGCGGACGCTTGTAGGCGCGGCTGATTTTTGTGTTCCGCCGGATCGCGGTGGCGCACGCCTTCGGATTGCCTAGCACACTGCGAATCTGCTTTGCAACCGCGCGTCCAGCCCGCTTGGGAGTGATCTTCAGCCCCTTCGCGGCTTGGCGCTTGAGGCTCTTCACCGTGCGGCGCATGATGGTGGGCACCGCCTGAACACCCGGGCGCGTGGCGCGGCGGCGGCGGAGAATGCGGGTGAGAATCGCTGTGCCGCGCGTCAAGTGCGGAAGGATACGCCGCAAAGCTCTGCGGTCACGGGGCGAGATCACGGTTACGGCCGCGGCTCCGGCCATGGCTTCTGCCTCGCCTTCGTGCGACTCGTGGCAGGCGGCTTCGGCCATCATTTCGGCCAGGGCCTCGTTATGCGTCAACTCATGGGATGCAATTTCGTGGGCCACTTCAGACTCCGATTCGGTTTCGTATTCGCCTTCTCCCTCGTCCTCGTACTCGCTTTCAAGAGCGCCTGCGGCCAATGATCCGAGCTTGCCGCCGAGGGGTCCGCCAACAGCAGTGCCCACAATGGGCGCAGCCACTTTGGCCACTTGTTTGAGAACAGGAAGCGCCTTCTTGAAGAAGCTCCCGAAAGAGAACTGCTCGGTCTCGTCTTCGTACTCGTCTTCGTACTCGCTCTCGCCCAGCAGGCTTCCGGCGATATTGCCCAATGCGCCAAGCCAGCCTTCGCCTTCAAGGCCGGCCTCGTCTTCGCCTTCGTCCTCGAACTCATCCTCGGCTTCGAGTTCCTCTTCGCTCTCGCCGAGCAGGCTGCCGGCGATGTTGCCCAGCGCGCCAAGCCAGCCTTCGCCTTCAAGGCCCGCTTCGTCTTCGCCTTCGAATTCGCCCTCATGGAACTCGTCTTCAAGTTCCAATTCCAATTCACTCTCGTGGTCTGCCATTGTCTGGACCTCCTTCCGGGTGGTGACGACAAGTGTGAAGTTAGAACCGAAGTCATTGAGCGTCTAGTCACACCTTGAGGCGAGCCATTATGAGTTCGCTTGAAGCGGGTCCCCCAAATATGGGACAGAGACTTGATCGTCAGCTGTGGAGGTACCCGCCTGCGCTTTGCCGGGTGAGAGATTTCGAAGGCGGATTTCTGGTGAGGTGTTTCACCGCATTCTGCATATCCTGAATGAGCAGTCCGGCAAGATCGCGCGTTAAACCGAAGCGCGTCAGCACCCGCTGCACCACGAGATCCTCGCGGTTGGGCGGCATGGGGTAGGCCGGCACCTGCCAGCCCTTCACCCGCAGCCGGTCAGCCAGATCGTACAGAGTGAAGCCTGGATTTTGTCCGCGCCGCATCGTCCACATGCATCCGGGAATTCCGCCGCGACCGTCGTAAATCAACTCAAAAATGCCGAGCTTTTTCACCTGGTCGGCAACCCACATTCCAACGCTGGCGCAGTCGCGCGTGATCTTGGTATAACCCTCGCGGCCGAGCCGGACGAAGTTGTAATATTGCGCCACAATTGCTCCGCCAGGCCGCGAGAAATTCAACGCATACGTGCGCATGTTTCCGCCCAGGTACTTCACGCTGAAGACCAGATCCTCCGGCAGATCGCCTGCCGACCTCCAGATAGCCCAGCCGCATCCAAGGGGCGCAAGCCCAAACTTGTGCCCGGATGCATTGATCGACTTGACCCGCGCGATGCGAAAATCCCAAGGCAGCGATGGGTGAATGAACGGCGCAATAAAGCCGCCGCTGGCCGCATCAACATGCAGCGGGATGTTGAGCCCGCTCTCCTCCTCCAAATCGTCCAGCGCCATGGCAACTTCGCGGACCGGCTCGTACTGCAGCGTGTAAGTGACTCCCAAAGTCGGAACCACTCCGATGGTATTTTCGTCGCAGCGTTTGAGGACTTCGTCCGGCGACATAAGCAATCGGTTTCCCTGGCACGGAATTTCGCGCAGCTCGACGTCGAAATAGCGCGCAAACCGCGGCCAGCAAGCGTGTACCGGACCGCAAACCAGATTGGGCTCCGCTGCCGGCTTGCCCGCTTGCCGCTGTTTCTTTCTCCAACGCTCTCGCATAGCCAGCCCGGACAGCATCGCGGCCTCGCTCGAACCGGTGGTCGAGCAGCCCTGCGTGTTCGCCGCGTCAGGGCAATTCCAGAGATCGGCCAGCATGTGAACGCAACGCGCCTCGATCTCCGCCATCTGCGGATACTCGTCCTTGTCGATCAGGTTCTTGTCGATGCACTCGTCCATCAATTTGCGCACTTCGGGCTCGACCCAAGTCTGGCAAAATGTGGCAAGATTCTGGCGCGAGTTGCCATCCAGCAGCAGTTCATCGTGCACCAGTTGGTATGCCGCCGCCGGGTCTGTTTCCTGCGTCGGAAGTCTGTATTTCGGCAAAGGATGGGGGAGAAAGCTCGCCCCGAAAACCTGGTCGTCGAGACTCTGGAGGACCTCTTCTTTCGAGTGAACAGCCACCGCTTCACCTCGCTCAGAGCGTCTCGTTCGCTTGCCGTCTTGCTGCACGAAGCCAGACGGTTCAAGTCTGAATGCGGATTGTAGCTTTGATTGGCGGCAGCGGATAGTCGCTCATCCGGGGTACAGGCGGGACTGAATGTTGAAAAGAAGGCTGTTACGCACACCATGTAAAATTAACCTGACCTTAACATCTCTTTTTAGACGTGATCTCAGAGGGCGCAGTTGAAGATGGGCAGTGAGGGCAGCGTATTACCCGCGTTTGTAGGTGACGCAAGCCATGGTTCGGCTTGGTGGCGGCGCCTTCTCCTGGTTGGGGAGAAGATTCGCCATGGGCGGGTGGTTCGCTATTTCATCTTCCTGATCTTCATGGAATTGCTCACCGAATATCTGAGCAGCCGAAGCGATTTATCCCCTCTCCGCTCTCACCTCCACATCGAAGCGCCCCTTCTGCTGCTTCTTTACTGGGCGGTCGGGTTCGCGCTCCGGCCGGGAAAGCTCCCGGCGTTCGCGGCTGCACTGCCGTTCGGCGTGGCCTATGTGGCCTGCGATACCTTCTTCGTCGCCAGCGGGAACATTCTGCACCTCATCGATTTCCAAAACATGTCCGAGCTTCTTCAGGTGCTGCCTTTAGCCAAGAAGGCGGCGGTGGTGCTGGCCTTTGGCCTACCGCCTGCTTTGCTGCTCATCTTCCTCGACTATCGAAGATACTGGCGCGTGCTTACTATGGCGGGGCTTCTGCTCTCGAGTGTCGCGACGGTGAGGTTCTTCCCGGGCGCGGTTCTATCGGGACTTCGGTTGGCGCATCTTGAGGTGGCGGTATATTCCGACGCAGAAACGGTCAATGAAAACGGCCGCCTCACCGTTCTGCTTTATTTTGAGGCGTCGCGAAGAGTCGCAATCAAGCGAACCGACGACTACCGCAAGAGCGGCGAGCATGACCAGGAGCCGCGTGCCACCGCGGAGTTCATGCGGACGCACGGGAATCGCCACAACGTGTACCTGGTGGTGCTTGAAAGCTTCGTTGATCCCAATCTTTTTCGCGCGGTCACTTATTCAAAGGATCCGCAGCACCCCGATTTTGCGCAGTTGGTCGGAGACAAGCAAGGCTATTCCATCTCGCCCGTCTTCGGCGGCCAAACCGCCCAGGCGGAGTTTGAGGCGCTATGCGGCGTGCCCGCCTTGCAGGAGCTTTCCGAGATCGAGTTCGACGTTTTTACAGGTCATGCGGCCGGTTGCATGCCAGGCATCCTGCAGCAAGCCGGTTACTCCACCTACGTAAGCAATGTTTTTCAGCCGGACTATTTCAATAGCACCAACGCCTATACCGGAATCGGCTTCGGCAAGATCTACTACCCGGTTGAATACGCGCCCGATCGCCCGACCTACCTGACAATCGGCAGCGCGTCGGAAACCGAGCGGTACTTGTTCGATGGAGATCTGTTCAACCAGAATCTCGCCTTTATCGCCCGTACGCTGCGGGATAATCCAAAACAGCCTGTCTTCAACTACGTGCTTACCATGTACGGCCATGAGCCGCACGACATAGACACTGACCGGCGGCCGCTGGTTCTGTCGATGAAAGCCCCGCACGACGACCAGCAGCTACTGAGAGCGGCCAACCAGTATTGGTATCGCACCCAGGCAATCGCCAGCTATATCCGCGGCCTGATCAAGCTCGATCCCAAAAGCCTGATCATCCTCATGTCAGACCATGTGCCGCCGCTCGGCGACGGCGTAAACAGCTACAAGGATTTTCGTTACCTCGATAACGCTGACGACAGCACGCACTTGAACCGTATTGTGGTGGTCGAAGACGGACAAGTGGTGCAGCACAAGACCATCCACCACTACGACGTTCCCTCGCTCATCTACGATTATTTGACCGGCGAGAGATTTTGCGCGCAGCACAATTGCGACCTGCCGAGCGCCGACCGGGAGAACAAGTACAGGTTGCTGATTTCGCGAGCGGTCAGTCCGAAGTAGGACTTGGAAAAGATTGTGCCGGATTGCCAGGGACTAACACGAATGCCGCCCGGACGGGTATTATAAAGGCGAAACACCCGCGCAAAGCCGTGGGGGAGGCAGCACAAACGCATCCCCGTTTGAGCGTGGCGCAGGTTGATCATTGCAATTAGGTTGCGGGAGTAGTTCAGTGGCAGAACGTCAGCTTCCCAAGCTGAATGTCGCCGGTTCGATCCCGGTCTCCCGCTCCATAGAATCAGTTACTTAGAGCTATTCCAAAATTCTGAAGCTTCATGATGACAGGTTGGGCAACGCCGACCCCAACTCAATCACAAGTCCCAGGTCTCAGCATCGCAGCCTAGCTCTTTTTATCGCCCAGCCGGGCCACACTAAACTGCGCCCCGGCGAAAAGGATCAGGCCGGAGATGTACGCCCAGAAAAGCAGCCCCACCGAAACATAGAACCGCCCGTAGAGCGCTTCCAGGTCAAGGTGCGGCAGCAGGCCAACGAACGCATATTTAGCTACCAGCCATATGACTCCGGTGATGATCGCCGTGCGCATAACCGGACGCGGCGGGACCTTGCGGTTGGGCAGGAGCCAGTAGATGGAAAAGAAAAAAACAATGGAGGCCACGCCGGTGGTGGCGGCCAGCAGAAGGAAGGTGATGGTGTGGAAGACGAAGTTGTCCACGTGGTGAAAGAACAGGATTTCAAGCAGATCTCGCAAACCCGCATTGATGGCGATGCTTCCCATTCCGAGAATCACCATCAGAATCGCCAAACCAAAGGCGACCACCTGGTTGGCCAGGTAGTTTCGGCTTTTGACCACGCCCCAGGCCTGGTTGAGAGCCACCTCAAGAGGCAGGAAGATGCCCGTGCAGGCGACCAGAATCATGATCAATGAAAAGACCCGAATGCCCTGGCGCGAGGCTGCATCGCGCAGGCTGG
The DNA here is from genome assembly GCA_903911925.1 of uncultured Acidobacteriaceae bacterium. GTDB lineage: Bacteria > Acidobacteriota > Terriglobia > Terriglobales > Acidobacteriaceae > Telmatobacter. Next base: position 45,727 of record CAIWFH010000160.1, on the reverse strand, counting down.
TGGCCACAAAATCCTGGTTCGAGGGAAGAAAATAACGCACCATTTCAGTGATGACGGTTTTCATCGTCTCCGAGTGAAATACCGACCCCGCCAGGGTGTAGAGCAACACGATGAACGGAATGAACGAGAGGATGGCATTGGCCGCAACGCTGAAGGCGAAGGTGTGCACTTCGCTGTCAAGCAGATACTTCACCAGCGCCTGGCCGTCGTTGCGCCAACGGAACCACTTGGAATGAACGACCGTTTCAATGGCTTCGGCAGTGGCATTGGCTTCGACTGCGGCTTCTACCTGGACAGCGGGATCGACAACCTGGGACATGCATTACCTCTTCAGTGCACAAAGCGACCGTGGCGGCGGATGCGCGTAAAAAACAACGATGCCGGACGGGCGCTGTTTTAAGGATAGCCGCTTGCTGGCAATTCGCGGAGTGGTATTGAGCACAACACGTGGCTCTCGAGCCTGTCTCAAGAATCCGCTTTGTGTCTGGGCACGACTTCAGTCGTGCCGAAAAGGTCAGAAAAGCAAGGGGTTTTAACCCCTGAAGCATCACAACTTGGTGCTGCGCTAGTTTTGAAACAAGCTTTAACTATTCCGCGTGGAAGACGACATCGAAGAGCAGCAGGCTGGCGGTGGTGAAAATGATGTCGTAGCCGCAGAGCATCTTGATCCAGAGGGTTGGATCGTTTTCGCCGGTGAGGATGGCGGTGGTGGCCTGCACCATGGCCAGAAGCGCGGGGATGAAGATTGGAAAGAGGATAAGCGACAGCAGCAGCTCGCGGTTGCGGCTGCGGATGGAGAGGGCCGCAAAAAAAACGCCGTTGGCCACCAGGGCCCAGGTGCCGAGCGGCAAAACCAGTGCAAGCAGCCAGGCTTGTCCGGCGATTTGCAGGTTGTAAAAGATGATGAAGAACGGCGCCAGGATCACCTGCACGATCGTGACGAAGAGGAAATTCGCGATGACCTTCGAGAGATAGAGTTCCGCTCCCGGCGAAGGAACCATGCGTTGGGCATCCAGGACCTGGTGGCGGATTTCGCGGGCCCATGCCTGGTTGAGTGTGCTGACCGACGCAAACATGGTGGCCACGCAAAGCACGCCGCCGGCAATCTGCTGCGAGAAGGCGCCGCGCGGGTCAAAGGCTATGGAGAATAGCACCACCACGAGGCCGGAAAAAAAGAGCATCGAGACGATGGCGTCAAGGGAGCGCCACTCAATGCGCAGATCTTTGACGAGATGGGACCACAAGGCGCTTGTCATCGAGCGTGCACCTCTGGGATGGATGTTCTGACAGCATCCTTGGTCAGGTCGGCGGCCTGGGCCTGGGCGGCACGAATGTAGTCTGCCGGGCTAAGAATGAGCTGAGTTCCGCGAGTTCCGGCTGAGACGCTGATGGTGTCAAAGAGGATTGCGGTTTCGTCCACAAAAACAGGGTAGGCCTTTTTTGCGCCGAAGACAGTAACGCCACCGCGAATGTAGCCGGTGAGCGGCTGCACATCCTTGAGCGGACACATCTCGGCCTTGCGATGGCTGGCGGCGCGGGCCAGTTTCTTGAAGTCCAGTTCGGCGTCGCCGGGGATGACGGCGAATACATATTCGCTCGGCCCGCCCGTGGTGAGCAGCGTCTTGAAAACCTGCTCGGCGGGCATTCCAATCTTGCGGGCAACAGCAGTGGCGGATAGGTCTTCGGGGTCCACTTCGTATTCCCGGAGTTCGAAAGCGATGCCAAGATTTTCAAGGAAGCGCGCGCCGTTGGTCTTCATTGAGTGGGGCTTCCCTTCTCAAATGAAGCCACGCGGCCGGCATGCAGGGCCAGCACCCAGTCGGCAATGGGGGCGGCCGCTTCGCGTTGATGCGTGGTGAGGACGATGGTGCGATTGTGGCGGCGAAACCCGGCAAGCAGTTGAACCATCTGGCTGACGCTTTCCACATCCATGTTTGAGAAAGGCTCGTCGAGCAGAAGCAGTTCAGGCTGGGCCAGCAGGACGCGGGCCAGCGAAGTGCGCTGGCGCATGCCCTGCGAATACTGGCCGAAGATCCGCGGCAGCTCGGGATCAAGCCCCACCATGCGCAGAGCTTCGCCCGGCTCGAGGCACTCGCGGCCTGGGTACAGGCTGGCAAAATAGCGCAGGTTTTCCTGGGCGGTGAGCTCGTCGTAGAGCATGGGAGCGTGGCTCATATAGCCGATGCGTGCGCGGGCCTGGTGAGGGTCGAGGCCGTCGAAGACTTTGATCGTCCCAAAGCTGGGCCGCAGCAATCCGGCCAGGATGCGCAGCAGCGTGGATTTGCCGGCGCCGTTCTCGCCCACCAGAACGTAGCAGCGGCCGGACTCGAAGTCCACCGAAACCTGGCGCAAGGCCGCAAAACTCCCAAACAGTTTGGAAACCTTGTCGAGCCGTGCGCTGATGGTCGAACTGGTTGGCTCAGCGGAAGCTTGCGTAGTCATCCGATCAGTTTGCCGCGGTTGGGCTGGCCTGCTCGACGCCGGCGGCGGCCGGGCGAGGGCCTATCGAGGCCTTGGCAGGCGGGGTAGCGGGCTTCGCAGGCGCCGCGCCGGGCTGAGCAGGCGCGTATTTGCTGGCGCACTTGGCCTGCAGCACGGTGGCATGAAAGACGCCATCGCGGCCGTAGGTGCCCTGAGCCAGGGCCTGGGAATCGTCTTTGAACGTGTCTGGCGGCGGCTCCGATCCCTTATAGGTGACGTGCAGCAACCGGCCCGAGGGTGCCTTGGGAGAGTGGCTTTCAAACTCGTTGAGCACAAAATTGACGTGGGTGCCGTTCTGCTCGATCGAGCCTGGCTGCACAAAGCCCTCCACACGCAACTGGCTGTGGTAGGCCTTGTCGCCCATGCCGCCGAGTTCGGCAATGGTCACGTAATAGCTCTTGTTGGCGTCGTATCCAGACATGGCAAGCCAAGCGATGGTGCCAACGATGATGGCGACCGCTATTCCGATCCGAAGTGTGTTTGGGGGAATTTTCATATGCATCTACAAGGATACGAGCGTTCCAGTGGGGGGTCAACCAACGGGCGCAAAGAAGGAGGCATTATTTATTTGGAATTGGAGTTCAATCATCCGGCTGCGCTCTGCTCAATCGGGTTGAGTGTTTTGCGGCCAGGTCGCGGGGGGAGAGAATGCGCACACGCAACCGGAAAAATCGGCGCGAAACAGGCTAACCGGATGGTTCTGCAATGCTCGTGAGACGGTTTCGCAAACGCCTCCGGGAACAACTCCCTGGTTCTCCTGCCTGCTAAAGATCGTTGTCCTGAGGTTTGTTTCGCTGGAACGAGGCCACGAGCGCAGGCGTCAAAACCATTGCGACAAAAGCGAGACCGATTACAAAATCAATCACGGGAAACTCCTCTCAAGAGACGACCAAGGCACTGGTATCGGGGAAACGGGTCCGCAGGTACGCTCACGGAACCCGATTCGACCGCATCTCGAAGGTAGTTCCCGGCGTCGAAAATCGGAATAACCCCTTCGTACAATTGGCATGGCCCGTTTGTTGAACCCCAATGGTTGCTTGGTAACTATGCCGGGTTACTACGTCTTGGCATCCAATCGACACCGGGCGCCCCGCCCCGCAGGAAAAGCTATGCGCAACTGAAAAGAAGGAAAAGGCGAATGAAAACAGTCAGAATCCCGATGATCGGTCAAACTTCGTCGTCGGTCTCGGGTTTCTGCATGGACGCTACAATTGCGGGGCAAGCAACCATTGCTACGAAGGCCAGGGCAATGAGAATGTCGTGCATATCGCGGCTCCTTGAATCGGTTCGCGCTTGCAGTTTTTCCGCGCACGCGTAACCTGTCGTTCACGCACTCGTAATACCAACCGTGAGGATGTCCCATCCGTAGTTGAAAGTTGAGCGGCGGTTCAGCCTGATTCTGAAAGAATCGGGTTGCCAAACCTTGAAGGGAGAACCGCCGTGAAGAAAACGTACCATACGATACGCAAGCAAGGGAAAACCAACGAACAGCAACTGGCCAGCTTCCTGGTCAACAACGGGCAAGGGCTTCTGCCCATGGTGGATCTGATCGAGCAGTGCCAAATGGCCTGCGACGAGTTGATCGACGTGACCGGACGAGCCGCCATCCAAGCCGTTTTGCAACTGTCGGCGATGGAGGCTGCCGGGGGTCCGCCTCAGCAGGGTAAACGGCGCTCATCGAATGTGGTCTTCTATGGCCGCCAGGCGGGCCAGGTGATGCTCAGCGACCGCAAATTGGAGGTGGAGCGGCCACGGCTGCGCAGCAAAGGGCCACGGAGCCAAGAGGTTGAGGTTCCCGCCTACGCGGCCATGCAAAACCCGACGCCAATGGGTGCGCGCATGCTGGACATCCTGCTGCACGGGGTTTCCACGCGCAGCTACAAGCAAGTCATTCCGGCGATGGCGGAGACGGCGGGCGTGTCGCGCTCGGCGGTGAGCCGGGCGGCGATCGAGGCCTCCGAGGCCGAGGTGGAGGCGCTGCTCGGGCGGCGTTTCGACGAACTGAAACTGCTGGTGATCTACATCGACGGGCTCATCTTCGGCGACTACACGATGATCGGCGCGGTGGGCGTGGACAGCGAGGGCCACAAGCACGTGCTGGGCATCCGGGAAGGCGCCACGGAAAACTCCACCGTGGTGACCGAACTGCTGGAAGGCATCGTCTCGCGCGGCGTCGATGCCAAGCGCAAGATGCTGTTCGTCATCGATGGATCGAAGGCGCTGCGGGCGGCCATCAACGCGGTCTTCGGCAGCCAGCAGCCGGTGCAGCGCTGCCGCGCCCACAAGCTGCGCAATGTGCTCGACTATCTGCCCAAGGACGACAAGCCACAGGTCAAAAGCCTGCTGCGGGCGGCATGGAAACTGGACGCCGACAAAGGCATAGCGCGAATCAAGAAACTGGCGGCATGGCTGGACCAGAAGTATCCGCAGGCCGCAGCCAGCCTGCTGGAGGGCCTGGAGGAGTGCTTCACCATCAACCGGCTTGACATCCCGCCGGCGCTGCACCGCTGCCTGGCCACCACCAACATCATCGAAAGCCCACATGCCGGAGTGCGCATCCAGACCCGTCGCGTCACACACTGGCAGAACGGCAGAATGGTGTTGCGTTGGATGGCGTCGGCCTTCCTCAGAACCGAGAAACGCTTCAAGCGCATCATGGGACACCGCGATCTATGGGCGCTGGAAGCGATCCTCAACCCCACTGCGACCGCCAACCAGAAAGCGGCGTAGTAACATCAACCTAACCGCCGCCCGCCACTTTCAACTACGTGCGGGACATGCTCCCAACCGTCATCTGTGAGTGACTTTTGTATTATTACTATGCAATGAGATTCGGGAGATTGTCTACCGAGAAACGATGAACATGTTGACTACTTTTGCACAAAACATGAAAGATTCTGATTGGAAAGAGAAATGATGAAGGAGAAGAACCAGCAGATCGCACCGTTTGAATGAACGAACGACAGGTTGCGGCAGCTACTGCTAATTGGACTTAGTTGGTCCACTTAGCGCGGTAAGTCCATATAAATGAATCTGGATTGATCCATTAATAACGGGCAGCAAGTTTTTTCAGGGGAATTTTAATTGTCGTGGTCTTTCGAGCGACGTTTCTGAAATGTTGCGAGGAGTGCCGGGCCGACGACCATCAGAACAAAAGCCAGACCAATCAGGAAATCAATCACCTGGGGCTCCAACGGGAGACGCTTGGGTGCGCGTACCCCGCCAACGAGGTGAATCATACAAGGCTGGCCTTAAGGAACCTAAACCTTTGGTAATCAACCTCGAGGGCTTCTTGTGGAAAACAAGTACAAATCGACGGGGCCCGGAAGTGGTGTTGCGGATAAGCGAATGACTCGAACTGGCGCATTGGTTACTGGGTTAACAGAATTGCCGGCCATCGAAAAGCGGTAGTGAACCTGCATTTATGGTTTCCCCGTGAAGCAAGCAATAGCCTGAAAAACTGCGTTTCAGGATAATCGCGACGCCAAAGAAAAGCGGTCACAAGCGAGGACGGTATCACAATGTGAGGAACTCGCACAAACTAAGGGAACAGAGCGCTGCCAAAATGGAGCGCTCATTGGGCGGTCTCAAGGGCAACGGCAGCCCGCTGCAAAGCCAGGGTCAGCACGGCCAGTTGCTGCACCGCGCGAACCTGGTCTCTTGCTTCAAGAGCCTCATTTACGCCGGGCAGCACAACCGCCGAATAGCCCGTATGTTCGCCGGGAGCGAAGATGGTGTGCCTGTACCACGCGCGGTTGGGCAGGCCTTTCTCGCTGAGCAACGCCGTCTCAGCCTGGCGCAGTTCCAGATTGAGCTTTGCCAGGTCGCCGGAGGGCGAAACCTGGCGGCGATGCGCCCCTTCAGCCGCTGCGGTCATCCGGGCAGCAGCCGCTCTGGCAGGACCAAAATCGATACCCACCAGCTTTGCCTCGATGGACTTTCTTTGGGCCGCTTCGATGTAGGAGGTTACTTCGCGAGAATAAGTAACATAGTCGTAGGGCAGCACATCGGTGTCTGCCATGCGCAGGGCCTCAAGGCCAAGCACCCGCGCCATCTCCTGCAGGTAGGTGAACTTCGGATCGGCATTGCGGGTGTACCAGGCAAAATTGTCAAAGACCGAGTGGTAGACGCCGTAGGGTCCTCCGGAGCCGACATCGGTGGACGGTACGCCGGCATGTTGCAGAAACGGGGTGAAGTCGGAGCCGGAACCGAGGTCGCCCACGCGCACGTCTTCGCCGGGCATCGGGGGGGCGTTTGAGGCGCGCTTTTCGCCGTTACCCGGGCCGCGTGCCTTCCACTGGCTATAGACGGTGCCGCCGAGCGGGCTGGGAACAGAGCGGGTGAGTTCGCGAATGAACTGTTTGAGCGAGGGAACGGCGGCGGCAGAGAAATCCGGACCGGAAACGGCCACGTCCGTATTGAAATAAGCGACGGCATGATCGAGGATGGCCGGGTGCTGCTCCACCCACTCGGTGGAACCAATGAGTCCCTCCTCCTCCGCATCCCAGCTGCAAAAAACGATGGTGCGCGCGGGGCGCCATCCCTGGTTGATCAGGGCGCCGATGCCGTGGACCGCCTCAAGCATCGCCGCGGTGCCGCTGGAAGGGTCAACGGCGCCGTAAATCCAGGCATCCCGATGGTTGCCCTCAATCACCCACTCCGAGGGGTAGAGCGTGCCTTTGATCTTGCCGATTACGTCCCAGATAATCCGGCGCTGGTAATCCTGCTTTGAGACCAGGTGCACGCGAACACCGGCTCCCGTTTCCGACAATCCGACGTGATAGCGGAAGGGCAGCGCGCCTTGCCAGCCCGCGGGGGCAAGTTCGCCCTTGAGGGCTTGCAGAATGGGGGAGGCATCGTGATAGCTGATGGGGATGGAGATAATGCGCGGCTGATTGCCGGATTTTTCGTTGGGGACGCGAACCGAGTCCGGCAGTTCAAGAGTGGAAGCCACACCCGGCGTCTCCGGATCGCCGGGATATTTGAAGAGATATTGCACCGAGCCAAGTTGGACGGCCGTCTCGGGGCGCCACGGCCCCTTGGGATAAACGGGGCCTTTGGCAAAGCCGTCATCAAACGGGTCGGAGTAGAGCAGCACTCCCGCTGCGCCGCGCTGCTCGGCCAGGTAGACCTTGACCCCGCGGAAATTTGCGCCATAGCGGCACAGGACGATTTTGCCGTGAAGATCGATATTGTGGGCCGCGAGCAGATCGAAGTCCTCGAGGCGGCCGTAGTTGGCATACACCACCTCGGCGGTCACATCGCCCGACCCTGAAGAGCCGTTGAAAGCCATCGAGACGCGTGGATCGTCCTGGAAGGAGTCTCCATTGACGTGCTCGCGGGTGGGGCCAGTCATGAGCAACTTGCCGTCAAGGTCAAACGCCTCCACACGCACCTCTTGAGGCTGGTTGAGCAGCACCCGATAAGGGACGATTTCTGTTTCGAGGCCCGCGGCGCGAAACTGGCGAGCCACGTAATCGGCCGTCTTGCGATCACCGAGCGTGGCGGACATGTGGGGCTGCGCGGTAAGAGTCTTCAGGTGCCGGCCGGCGAGCTTGGCGCTGGGCACGGAGAGAAACTTCTTTTCGATGCGAGCCTGCCGGCTAAAGTCGGCATAGCCAAAAATGGCCGGCGGCGCGGACTGAGCCGGGAGGAGGCTTGAAGCGAGAGCCAGAACAATTACAAAGAAAAGCAGCCTGCGAACATTCATCAGTCGAACCTTTTTCAATCGAATGGCAACCAGGTTTTGCCGCGTAGGTAGCGGTGCCGTCCGGCAATGCCTGGCAACAATCTCACAGCTTACACTTCTGGGGTTCTAAGCGTTTTTGCGGGCCATGCGGGAGTTGGACTGAGGCGGATTCGAACAAGGGATTGGGGGAGCAACCGCCCGCCTGGGTTTGCGGATTCTCCCCCCTGCGTTTTGGCTCTTTTATTCGGCGGGGATTTTGGACAAGCGCACGGTTTTGCCGGTGCGGACGGATTCGCGGGCGGCATCGAGTATCTGCATGACAACGACGTTGGTGTCGAGGGCCGTGAGGTCGCCTTTCGGTTCGAACTCGCCGCGAATCACCGCCGCAAGGTAGCTGAGCGAGTCCTGCTGCGGAGGGGCGAGCGGCGCTGCGGTAGTCGTGTGATCTTCGGCATCGTGCTCCAGGCGCAGGCGCAGTTTGTCTGGTCCAACGGTTATTGCGTAGCCCGTGGCGCCGTAGACTTCCATATCCTTGCGGCCGAAGGGCCAGTTCCATGAGGCTTGAATGATCGCCTGCGCATGCGGGTAAGCCAGCACAACGGTGGCATCGTCGTCCACGTTCGGGTAGAGCTTGGGCTTGTCGTGATTGGCCACCGCGGTCACGCTGAGCAGAGCTTCACCGTGCATCAGCCAAGTGGCAAGGTCGGCGCCGTAGCAGCCAAAGTCATACATGGCTCCGGCGCCGTTTTGCGCTGGATCGGTAAGCCAGCCCAGGAACTCTGGCGGCACGCCTATCTCTGCCGGCCCCTGGTGGCCATCATGAATCACAATCCGGCGAATTGCTCCCAGGCTGCCGCTCTCTACCGCGTCGTACGCGGCCCGGTTGCTGGAGTACCAGGTGGTTTCAAAATTGACCAGCACGTGGATGTGGTGTTCGTGCGCCGCGCGGCGGATAGCCAGAGCATCGTCGAGCGAGATGGTCAGCGGCTTTTCAACCATGACCGAGATGCCGTATCTGGCCGCGGTTTCAATGGCCGCCCGATGACCTGCGACGGAAGTGTAAACCAGCACGGCCTGCGGGCGGCGCGCTTCGATCATGGCCTCAGCACTGGTGAAGAAAAGGCTTTGCGGCAATCCGAATTTTTTCTGGTACTTTGCCCCCAGCGCCGGATCGGGATCGGAGATGCCCACCAGTTCCACGCCCTGGTGCTTTGGCAGGGCGCTCAGAAAGCCCTCCACGTGACCGTGGACCAGGCCGACGATAGCCACGCGCACCGGCGCTGGCTGAGCCCGGACCGCTCTTGCTGCCGGCACAGTTATCAACAGTCCCAAAAGAACAGGCATCCAACGGCAAGCGAAGCGATGATTCAAATGCGGCATATTCCGGTTTTGCCCCCCGGCCACGAATTTTACTCTTGCAATGCAACTGCGAACATTCCGTGTAAACCGGAAAGCCTTGTTTCCGTCCATCCATGCGAGGGCTGATGGATTTGCTGGAATCATCGCAGGTTCGTTTTCGCTGCCCGTGCTGTGGATGCAAAACACTGGATGCACCGGGCGCGCTGGCGCTGTGTCCGGTGTGCTGGTGGGAGGACGATGGCCAGGACGATGGCGACGCCTTTGAAGTGCGCATGACCGTAAACGGCGAACTAAGCCTCAACGAAGCCCGTCAACACTACGCGCATTGCGGCGCGGCCCATCCGCGCTTCCTGCCTTACGTGCGCAAGCCCATAAAAGCTGAGCAGTAATCGGCCTGCCGGGGCCGGCAGATTCCTGGGGTTAAGGGGATCTGGCTGCTGCGCCAATTGAAGAACAGACCAGGCAGGGCATGGCATCCACTTTTCCACAGCGGACGTCTGAGCGCCGAGTACGATGGACTCGTCTTTGGGATAACCGTTTTTCCGAAATCCCAGGTTTATGCCGTCTTTTGCACTGAGGCTGTTTCGGGCCCCAGGGAGCCCGGAAAGAGCGGAAATCTGCCCAACAGCCCGGGTCCCGATACCAAAGGCAGTCCCTTTCCGGGTGCATCCACAGCAAACTGCGGTTTGGCCGGTTTGACCCTGCGCGCAAACCCTCTTACCATGAGACGAGGTATCTCCCCGGCCAAACGGCGCTGTACAGCCTTGAACGCAGTCCGGAATCGCATTTATTCGGCGCGTTCAGCGCCTGGAAGGCAAAAAAGTTGAGTTCTAGCACCGACACCCTCGAAAACAACCCCCAGCCCGAACCGGTCGAAGCCGCTTCAGGCCGCGATCATGAAGGCCATGAGCATGACGGCCACGATCATGAGGCCCATGACCACCAGCACGGCCCAGTACTGAACCCGGAATGCACCAAGGAACTGGTGCTCGACATTCCCGCAGAAGAGGTTTCAAAGGCCTACAGCACGGTGGTTAAGAACTATCGCAAATATGCCAAGATTCCCGGCTTCCGCGCCGGCAAGGTGCCGGAGACGGTAATCAAGCGGCGCTTTGCCAGCGAGATAAAGAAGGACGTGATCGACGGCCTGCTTCCCGAGCGGTTCAACAAGGCGGTGATTGAGACCGGCGTACGGCCCGTGGGTCAGCCCCAGGTGGCCGAGTTGACGGTGGAAGACGGCCAGCCTTTGCACGTGAAGGCGGTATTCGAATTTGTTCCCGACTTCTCCATCGATGGCTACAAGGACGTAACCGTTGAAAAGCCGTCGGTGGAATTGACCGAAGAAGAGTTTGCCCGGGAACTGGAGCAGCTGCGCGAGTCGCGCGCCACCATTGAGCCGGTCGAAGAAGACCGAGCCCTGGTTGCAGGCGACTGGGCCCAGATCAGCTACAAGGGCCTGATTGACGGCGAGTCCGACGCGCCCCCGGTGGCCGGCGAAGACACGCTGGTTGAAATTGGCGGCAAAGACACCGTGGAGGCATTTACCACCGTGCTCACCGGCGCCAAGCCCGGCCAGGAGTTGAAGGCCGAGGTAATTTATCCCGATGACTACGCCGAGCCCAAGCTGGCCGGCAAGACGGTAGCCTACGAGGTCGAGGTCAAGGGCATCAAAAAGCGGATTCTGCCGGAGCTGAACGACGAGTTTGCCAAGGAACTGGGCGCCTACGAGAGCCTGGACGAGCTGCAAAACCGCGTTCGCGAACACATGGCTAACCGCAAGCGGCGCAGCGTGGAAGGCGAGACCAAGGACAGGCTCTTCGCGGCAATCACTGAGAAGTATTCGTTCCCGATTCCCGAATCGCTGGTGCAGGAGCAGATTGACGCGAGGCTTGAACGCGGCCTGCGCGCGCTGGCGGCGCAGGGAATGCAGACCGAGCAGATGCGGAACCTGGACTTTGGCCGGCTTAGGCTGGCTCAGCGCGACAGCGCCATCGCCGAAGTGAAGACCTCGATTGTGCTGGACCGCATTGCACAGGCAGAGGGCATCACGGTGAGCGACGATGATCTTGACAAGGAACTGCAGATGGCTGCGATTCAGTCCCGGGAGCCCATTGACGCCTTGCGGTCGCGTTTGACTGAGGACGGCGGTCTGGCTAGAATCCGGGAGCAATTGCGGCGCGAGAAAACGGCGACCGTTCTGTACGAACGGCTTCCGGCGTAGGATGACGAAACGGTCAGGTATTGTGAGCTAAATCACATCCCTGTGAGTGCTTTAGGACTACAAACAATCTGGGGCGTGAGCCCTGGCGGAAGAGCGAGAAGAACACACAATGGCATTGGTTCCCATGGTGGTTGAGCAGACGAGCCGGGGCGAGCGCGCCTACGACATCTACTCCCGTTTGCTTCGCGACAACATCATCTTTCTAGGCACGCCGATCGACGACCAGGTGGCCAACCTGATTGTGGCGCAGATGCTCTTTTTGCAGGGCGAGGACCCGGAGAAGGACGTATCGCTCTACATCAACTCGCCGGGCGGCTCGATTACCGCGGGCCTGGCGATTTACGACACCATGCAGTTCATCAAGAACAACGTGGTGACTTACTGCATTGGCCAGGCAGCCAGCATGGGCGCGTTTCTTCTGCTTGCGGGCACCAAGGGCAAGCGGTTTGCCCTGCCCAACTCGCGCATTCTGATCCACCAGCCCTCAATGGGCGGGTTGAGCGGGCAGGCGACGGACATCGACATTCACGCGCGCGAGATTTTGCGCATCCGCGAAATTACCAACACGCTGATGGCCAAGCACACCGGCCAGCCGCTGGATCGCATTGAGCGCGATGTGGAACGGGACTTTATCATGAACGCGCAACAGTCAAAGGAATACGGGATTGTTGACGAAATCATCGACCGGCCGCGCACGTAACTGGCCGGTCCGCATTGAGCGGAATTGAACAAGCTCGTCCAAAAGGGAGCGAAACAATGAAAACGCGCACGGGACCTGAAGAAGCACTGCGCTGCTCGTTCTGCCACAAATCGCAGGACGCGGTGGCCAAGCTGATCTCGTCGCCCAGCGACTACCCTCGCGCATATATTTGCGACGAGTGCGTAGCTGTCTGCAACTCGATTCTTGAGGATGACCGCGGCGAGGCGCATCCCGCCGCGCCGGCAGGCCACCTTCCCAAGCCTCAAGAGGTAAAGAGCTTCCTCGACGACTTCGTCATCGGCCAGGACCAGACCAAGAAAAAACTCGCCGTCGCGGTCTACAACCACTACAAGCGCATCCAGATGAACCGCATGCGCAACAACGAAGTGGAACTGGCCAAGAGCAACATTCTTCTCATCGGGCCAACCGGTTCGGGCAAGACACTGCTGGCGCAAACGCTGGCCAAGATGCTGGACGTGCCGTTCGCGATTGTGGACGCCACCACCCTGACCGAGGCCGGCTACGTGGGCGAGGATGTTGAAAACATCATCCTCAAGCTGCTGCAGGCCGCCGACGGCGACGTGACCCGTGCGCAGCAAGGCATCATCTACATCGACGAGATTGACAAGATCGGCCGCAAGGACGAGAACCCCTCCATTACCCGCGACGTCTCGGGCGAGGGCGTACAGCAGGCGCTGCTCAAGATTCTCGAGGGTACGGTAGCCAACGTTCCGCCGCAGGGCGGACGCAAGCACCCGCACCAGGAGTTCACCGCAATCGACACCACCAACATCCTGTTCATTTGCGGCGGGGCGTTTGTGGGGTTGGAGCGCGTTGTAGGCCGCCGCGTAGGCAAGAAAGCACTGGGCTTCAAGTCCGCCGACGCAGATGCCGATGCAGCAACCACAAGGTCGCATCGCGATACCGAATTGCTGCGCCGCACCGAACCACAGGATCTGATCAAGTACGGATTGATTCCCGAGTTCGTTGGCCGGTTGCCCGTTATGGGCATCCTGGACGAGCTGGACGAAGCGGCGCTGATCGAGATTCTCACCAAGCCCCGCAACGCCATTCTCAAGCAGTATCAGCGGCTCTTTGAATACGAGAACGTCCGCCTGCACTTTACCGCGGAAGCCTCGGCTGCCGTGGCTCGCGAGGCACTGGCGCGCAAAGTGGGCGCACGCGGATTGCGCATGATCCTTGAAGAGTTGATGCTGGACCTGATGTATCACCTGCCCAACAACAAGAAGGTTCGCGACTTGGAAATCACCAAAGATATGGTCGAGCGGCGTGACCTGTCGTTGTGTTTGCTCGAAAAAGCCGGATAAAGCCTTTAGAAACGAAGTTCAATGTAAAAAGCCCCTTGTGCCGGGAGTTTCGGCGCCAGGGGCTTTTTGCTTGAGCGTGCTGTTATAGAAGAACCAGGAACTCGCGACGATTTTGCCTGTCAGTTTTCAGAACGATTCGGCCTGAAAAAACCAAGCCAAACGAGTGGCGCATTCGGTATAGTTGCTTGCAGTCATGTCCAGCAGAAACCAGGATACGCCAATCGAGATAAGCATCGTCATGCCTTGTTTGAACGAGGCTGAAACCCTTGCAACCTGCATACGCAAAGCCATGGGATATCTCGAGCAATCCGGAATCGCGGGGGAGGTTTTGATTGGCGACAATGGCTCGACCGACGGGTCGCAGCAAATTGCCCTGAGCTGCGGTGCCCGTGTAGTCAATGTCCCGCTCAGAGGATACGGAGCCGCTCTCTATGGCGCCTCGCTCGCCGCTCGCGGAAAGTACATCGTCATGGGCGACTCGGACGACAGTTACGATTTTTCGAACCTCGACTCATTTGTGCAGAAACTCCGCGAAGGCTGCGACCTGGTGATGGGCAACCGCTTCAAAGGCGGCATTGCGCCGGGGGCGATGCCCTGGAAGAACCGCTACCTTGGAAATCCTGTCTTGTCGGCCGTTGGCAAGCTGTTCTTTCACTGCCCCGCAGGGGACTTTCATTGCGGCCTGCGCGGCTATTCGAAAGACGCCTTTTGCCGCATGGACCTGCGGACGACGGGCATGGAATTCGCTTCGGAGATGGTGATCAAAGCGACACTGAGCGGGATGAAGATTGCCGAAGTGCCGACGACGTTGAGCCGCGATGGGCGATCTCGTCCGCCACATCTGCGACCCTACGAGGACGGCTGGCGGCACCTTCGCTTCATGCTGTTGTTCAGCCCGAATTGGCTCTTCCTTATCCCCGGGCTGCTCTCGATGCTGCTGGGAATGGCGTTATCGGCGCGGCTGATGCTGAGCCCCATTCATATCCACCAGATACAGCTTGGGCTCGATACTTTGATTTACTCGGCATTCATGATTATTGCCGGCTTTCAATCGGTGCTCTTCGCCGTGCTGTCGCGCGTCTACGCCGTGCAGGAGAACCTGTATCCGGCGGGTCGATCGTATCGCTACCTCTTTTGCCACATCCGCCTGGAGCGCGGCCTGGTTGCGGGATTGCTTCTCGCTTTCTGGGGCATTGCTTCAATGGCCTATGCATTGCTTGAGTGGCGCCGGGCAAACTTCGGCCCGCTCAACATCGAGCACATTGCCCGCATTGTTATCCCATCGGGACTCATGACGACGCTGGGCATCGAGACCATTCTGGCCAGTTTCTTCCTAAGCACCCTGGGCATGACGGTGCGCTACCACCGGGCCGAGTGCCCGTCAGAGTACAGCCCGGCGGAGCCCGCGCCTGATTTGGCTGAGGCTTCGCTTTAGCAAGCAATCTCCCGAATCCGGTTCGTAGTTTCTGGAGCGGTGCACCAAAGAACATAAGGTCAAAAGAAAATTGCGCTGGCCGGGTTAGCGGCCAGCGCGATTTTCTTCTTCAAGCGCGTTCAACATTCTGATTCGCGTGCCAGTGGTTCACGATTCAAGGCACACGCACCATGAGAAATTGTTACGCCTTCCCATTCAACGTCGCCAACTCGGAGGTTTCGATGTTCCAGCCTTCGACAACCACCTTGACTGGGTTCTTCGATTGGACGGCTTTGAGGCTGATATCAACCCGCTTCGTTTCGTTTGGAGCCAGCGAGAAGTAATTGTCAGAGTAGATGACCGGTGCTGCAAGCAGGCCAGTCACAGTGTCAACGACTTTCAGCCGGGCCATGAGAACAATGCCCGCGGTCGGGTTCTGAATATCGACGGCGACTTTGGCATCCTTCAGTTCGCCGACTTTACAAGTTAGCCGGCCCTGCTTCATGCCGGCGAGTTCTTCGTACTTCCACTCCTTCTTGCCGTTCCAGTAGAAGTTGCTGGCCACAATCGCGCCGGCGCTATCCTTCAAGTCGAGCTTGATGAAGTACACGTTCGACAGGTTATCGGCCTTGTCTTCTCCCGGCGCAAACAGCGGCAGACAGTCGTGAACACTGTTTGCAGGGCAATCGAGCTTGGCAGATTTGGTTGCGAAGACCGTGCCGTCCAGGTTGTAGATGACCGCTTCTGCACTCAATCCCGTTAAGTCTTTTGAGGTGCAGTTGACCGCCTTCACCTGGTTGGTGACAACGTTCCATTGAATATGGATCGGTTCGCATGCCTTCTTGCAGGCAAAGTAGGCAGCAGTCGGCTCCATGAAGTAGTCGTAGGTATTCCAAGTGAGCGATGGCCAGGCCGGGTTGCTCATCCAGATCATGACGCCGGTGCAATCGTTCCACATGCGATCATTCCAAGCCTCGAAGATGCCCTTGAAGACCTCAGTGTTCACCATCTGCGCCTTGCGGCAAAAATCTTCGATGCCGGTGGGCGCGCCGTAGGCTGCAATGGCAGTCATCGTCGCTCCACAGAGTCCCGTGCCGCTGTCCCACCCGGTTCCCAGCCACCAATCGTGCAACGCCCACATCTCGTTTACAGGCCACAGTTTGTTGTGCGGCATAATGCGACGCATGCTCTCGACGGACGGAATGGTCGGAGAACCAAGCTCCGGACGGAAGCCGTGGGCAAAATCCTTGAAGTAAAAACTGGCCGGCTTGGACTCGTACGGGCCGTCGCCGTCGGTCGGAGGAATCTGCGTTGAAAGATGAAGGAAGATGCGGGTCCCGTCCAGTTCCTCGGCAAGCCGCGGCATCTCAGTAATGATCGGATCGGTGGGCGTGGATTCATTGCACGTACACCACAACGCCACGGATGCATGGTTGCGGCGCCGAAGGAAGCGGTCGCGCGCGTTCTTGAGCCACATGATGGGATCGTCGGGTCCAAGTCCGTTGGCAATGCCGAACTCCTCCCAAACCATGATGCCCAGTTCGTCGCACACTTCATAGAATTCAGGCTTGTCGAGGTTGCCGGCCCAGTCGCGAATGAGATTGAAGTTCATCTCTTTCTCCATTCCGACTCTGTTCTGGAACCCTTCGCGGTCGCAGCGGAGCATGCCCTCATCCATGCCCCAATTGACGCCGCGCACCAGGATGCGCTTGCCATTGCAGGAGATCGACAGCGGGTCCTTGGCGTGTACCTTGGGCTGTCCTGGCCCGTTCACGCCGTTCTGAATCTCGCTTGCCTTCCACACTGTGTGCAGCGCTGGGGTGTACGAATACTCGCGGATGCCGATGCGGGTCTTGTTGACGTCAAGCACCTTGCCGCCGCATGCGAACTCAATGGTCAGGTCATACAGATTCTGCTCGCCGTGACCGTTGGGCCACCAGAGCTTCGGATTGACGAGCGAAAGTTTTGGATACGCAGTCTTATCAAATGTCAGGGTCTTCAATTCGCCGCCATCGAGCGCGACTGGATGTGTGAACTCGATTTCTCCGAGGCGCACCTTCACTTCACCCTTGCACGGCTTGCTGGAGTGATTCTTAACGTCAACCTTGACGGTGACATCGGCGCGGCCCAGATTTTTGGGATCGGGAAAATGGGTGCTGGCAAACGCGTTCTCAACCGTTACATCGCCGGTGGTCGAAAGAGAAACGTGGTTCCAGATGCCCGTGTCGCGGTCGCGGATGGTGGGCAGCCAGTCCCAACTGTCGCTGGCCAGGATGGTCGGCTCATTCTTGGGAAATTCCACGGGCCAATCGTAGCCCGAGAGTTTCTTGGGATAGACCTTGTCTGGCTTGGGTACCGGCATGATGAGAACGGCGATGCAGTTCTTCTTTCCGGGTGTGACAAGCTCTGTAACATCGAAGTTTCCGCGGATGAAGGCGCCGTCGATGTTGCCGGCGGATTTGCCGTTAACATAGACGTACGCGCGATAATTGATGCCGTCGAAGTTAAGCCACACCCGCTTGCCTGCGTAGCTCGCGGGGATTTCCAGTTCGTTGCGGTACCACCAGTTTGTGTGCGAAAAGAAATCGGAGATTTGGCTTAGATCGTCGCCATAAAACGGATCGGGGACCGCGCCTAGGTTCAGATAACTCGTCAGGATGGTACCGGGCACCGTGGCAATGAGCCACTTGCTGTCGTCATAGCCGCAGGTGGAAACAGCCGCGGCCTTGTCAGGCAATAGGCCCTGATTTACGAGCCGCCAGCCGCCAGACAGCTTCAGGCTGCCATCTGCTTCCGGTGGAGGAAGCGGGACCGGCACGGCTTCAAAGCCGCCCGTGCCGAAGACCTCAAAAGATGAAAGCTCGTATCCCCCGGCTTTTGCCTTGCTCGAGAAGAGCATGCGCACATAGCGCGCATTTGTCTCGGGCAGTTGAATCTGCTCTACACCACCCTTGCCGTCGAGGGTCTGATGGACGTCGGTCCAATTCTCAACCAATCCTGTTTCCGGCGATGGAGCAGTGTCAGTGGACACCTGCACCTTGTGCGCCAACGCATAATTGGCGCCCCAGCGCAGCACCACCGAACGAATGTTGCAGGCCGCGCCAAGATCGACATAAATCCACTGGAGATCGGCATCGGAGCTTTGCCACTTGGTGGTCGGCTCTCCATCTGTGGCCATATGGCCGGTATTAACGAAGTCGGCCGAACTGGAGGCCCAGGCGGCGCGGTTCAATGCCACGTTGCGCTCCGTACTGGCCTCAACCCACTTTGGGGAAACTGCGACCGCGGAAGCCGCGACACCAAGTTTCAAAACCTCACGCCTGGTCAAATGGATCATTGCTTGAATCTCCTTTTTGCTGTGGAATCATATGCTTGAGATGAATCCCGCGCAAGGTTAAACTGCTCGTCTTGGCGGTATATCACGAGGTGAAACATGAGCTCGATTGCAGTGCCCAGCCGACGCAATATTTCAGGTTCGCCTCTTGTGCCGGATGGGATTGCTCTTTGCGCAGTTTCATCAGACGAAAACAGTCAGGGTCACGGCGTAGTGGCGACACCAACCATCCAGTCGGCGCCGTTGTAGTAGAGCATCCACTTGCCGTGATACCAGGCGATGCCGGTGAGAAAGACGACGTTGGGCGATACTCCTTGCTTTTCGAAATCCGACTCGGGCTTCAGGAATGCGGCATCGGACCTGTCCAGCAGCTTTGTCGGGTCGTCTGAGCTGAAGAGGGCCTGGCCCACCGAGTAGTAAAGCCGGTTCTCTTTCTTCCAGGTTGCCGATTCGGGAGAGTCAGCGTCGGACGAGTTGTAGATATGAACGATGCCCTTGGCCGTAAGCACAGCCACACCGCCTTCTATCAAAGCACTATCGAACATATTTCTGCGCGGGTATTGGATGTTGAGAATGTCAGGCCATTCACTGCTCTTCCGGTCATAAGCAGAATCGCTGTCAGCAGGACTGTTCTTCTGCCCGGGAGCCACTTCGACAGGCGTCCAGTCGATCAGGTTGTCTGAAGTGGCGACATGCATGTTGCCTTCGCCAAAGTACATCCAATACTTGCCCTTGATTTTTGCGGCAACGAGACGACCTTCCTTGACCTCGGTAATAACGGCGCCGCTTTTGCTCCACAGTTGGTGGTATTTACCGCCGTTTGCCTTTGCGAAGACGAGTCCCTGCTTTGTCCAGTGAAGAAGGTCCTTGCTGGTGGCCACCGAGAGGCGCGTGATTGTGTGATTCCACGAACTGTAATAGAGGTAATAAGTCTTGTCGGGACCTTCTACTATGCGCGGGATCTCATTGCCTCCCGGCCATTCCGCATCTTTGAGCGGACCGTTGTCGGGATAGAGAACCGGCTGATTTTCGCGTTTGAAGTGAAGGCCGTCTGAGCTGGATGCAAACCCCATCCGCATGGTTCCAGGGCTGAGATAGATCTCATTGCGTTTGAATCCACTGGATGAGTCTTCGGCATGATAGATGAGATCGAGCTGACCGTCTTTGACGATCGCGGCGGCGCCCAGTATCGCGCGCGCTTCCCATCGAATATTTTCCTTGCGAATGGGGCAGAAGAAAAGCGAGTCGAAGTTTGGACCGAGGACGGGATTAGCCGAGTCAACCTGGGTGAATGGCCCGATCATCCATGGCTTGTAAAGGGATGAAGAAGGTGCCTGGGCGGTGGCGAATGTTGCGCAAACGAAGATAGCGAATACTGCGATGGCAAAGACGGTGCGGTGCGGGATTACGGGTGTGCACTGATCGATACTGCTGTTCGTGCTTGTCATGTTAACTCCAGGTAGAATTTCCGGATTGGGCATTGTGCTATCCCAGGTCCCAGAATCGGGACCCAGGGCACCCAACTTTGATCAAGGCCGAAGTGGTCGATGAACTGGTGAAAAATCACAAACCCTGGGTGGCGCCTCCAGAAGAAGGGACCACCCAGGGTTGCGGAGGGCAGGCTTCCATCCGGCCAAAGACGCCGGTTAGGAAGGCAGCAGGGCGGGAATCTTCATCCAATCCTTGTACTGTTCAAAGCTGACGGTTGGAGTGAACGCAAGATAATGGCTCGTGTGAGCGGCGTGTCCTTCGGCCGTCCACTTGATCTGCCACATCTCATTCTTTGCCGGATGAGGCAGCGAACCGAGAGTCGCTTTGCCGTTGGGTTCCACGTCGAATGAGACTTCAAGCAGTTTGGCCGAGTCTCCGGCACGCAAGATTTCCAGGCGGCCCTTGGTCGCCTTCAACGTGTCATTGACCACGACAACAGCATGCTTGCCCTGGGCTTCTTCGCAGACAATAGCCTGCACGTCGCGCTGAACATGCTGCAGGTAATGGAAGGCAAGCTTCTTGTCAAAGTAGTAGTCGACCACAGCGTCAGAGAGAATCGGCCAGCCGTCGCGAATATTCCACCAGAGAATGCCCTGTTTGTGGCCCTTTTGCTGACGGAACATCTCGACGAAGAACTTCATGGCTTCAGCCTGGGTAATCTGCGACGCGAGGATGAACTCGTCCAGTTCGTCGGGGCATGCGCCGAAAAAGGCCTTCACCTGGTTGATCATCAGGTCGTTTCTTCCCAGCGTGCTCTTGTCATTCGGATCGGAACGGCAGGACTTGGTGAGCCACTGCTCGTTCCACTCATGCCCCTTGACCCAGGGCTGAACGCTGTCCGCGTCCATCATGCGCTCAAGCGAGGCACGGGACGGGCAGCCGTGATATCCAATCTCGCTGGCAAAGTGCGCCGGCGACGAGGTGTAGAAGGGCGCCTTGAAGTAGCCGCGCGGGCCCCAGAGGTGAACCTCGGGCATAGAGTCCATTTTGTTGCCGGCAGCAAAGACGGCGGGGCTGTGGTACGGCGAACTGGGCAGGTAAGAGCGGTTGGGATCCATTTCCTTCAATACATTGGGGATCGTCTTGCGCGTGCTCTGGTCGAGGTTGGGATCGATGTCAGGCTTCCCTGCTTCCTTAGCCCACGCGAATGAATCGTCGCACTCGTTGTTGCCGGACCACAGTGCAAGCGAAGGATGATTGCGCAGCAACGGAACAATCAGGCGCGCTTCCTTGTCAATTGCGTCGAGAAATTCCGCGGTTTTCGGATAGACGGCGCAGGCCATGTTAAAGTCCTGCCAGACCGTGATGCCCGCTTCATCGCACAATTCGAAAAAGCGTTCTTCGGGGTACACGTTGCCGCCCCAGCAGCGCGCCATGTTGCAGTTGGCTTCGGCCATCAGTTCGACAGTGCGATCGACATGCAGATGGTCGCGGCTATGCAAGCCATCAAGACAGCTATAGTCAGTGCCCTTAACAAAGACCGGAACTCCATTGACTGCGAAGCCGAATTCGCCCACGCCTTCAGGAGTAAGAATGTCGGAGCGAACCAGTTCGATGGTCCGGATGCCGATCCGGTTGACGCTGCGGTCGACAACCTTGCCTTCGTGATTGAGCAGCGACACCGTGGCTTCATAGAGCGGCCGCTCGCCATATCCGCGGGGCCACCAGAATTGAACGTGATCGACAGCGAGTTCCTGTTGGCCTGAAGGAGTGGACACGGCGGTTTCATAGCGGCCCACCGTCTCTCCGTTGCGACGCAGCACAACTTCCAGGTTGTATTTTTCTGCATCTGCTGCGCCTTCGATCTTCCAGGCGACCGCAACCTTGGCACTGCCCTGCTTCACCTCGACCGACTTGGTGTACCAGTAGACGCTGGAGAGGCGGGTGGGGCGAACCCACTCGACGTAAACGTCCTTCCACAATCCGGCGCCCACGATACGCGGCATGATGTCCCAGCCGTACATATGTGCGGCCTTGCGGACA
This sequence comes from uncultured Acidobacteriaceae bacterium, assembly GCA_903911925.1. Taxonomy (GTDB): domain Bacteria; phylum Acidobacteriota; class Terriglobia; order Terriglobales; family Acidobacteriaceae; genus Telmatobacter. The sequence continues at coordinate 23,727 of CAIWFH010000160.1, read as the reverse complement.
TGGAGGGCCTCCCAGTGGCCGTTGGAAGGCTGTTCCCAATCGGTACGCGGATAAGCAAGACCTGCCATCACAGCGGGATCGATGCGGACCACAACCTCGTTCATCTGGCCGTGCAGCAGGGTTGAGGTGACATCGAAGCGCTGCGGGACCAGCATGTTGGCAGCCTTGCCGACTTCTTTGCCGTTGAGCCAGACTGTGCCGATGCAGTCGAGGCCCTCAAAGACCAGCTCTGCCTTTTCGCCTGGCTCGGCGTGACCGGCCTGGAAGGTGCGCTTGTACCACCACTGATGGTTCTCAAGCGTAAGAGCCTGGAGGACGCGATTGCCCTTCTCAAGCGGTTCAAGTTTGCCGGCGGCAACCATGTCGAGTTCCACGTTGCCGGGAACCACGGCAGGAATGGTGGGCCAGTCGGCCGGGGGCTTTGTGCCGGGCGACTTCTCAGGGTACTCAGCCAACGGGCCGTAGGTAAGGCTCCATGGCCCGTTGAGGCTTGTTGCGCGACGAGCCAGAGAGCCACCCGCGCTCCACGGTTGAGCAGAAAGCGCCTTGGCAACGGAGGTCCCCTTAAAAAGGGAAGTCAGCCAGCAGATGACCGGCAATTGAAGAACACTGCGGCGCGTCAGGCTATTCGATGATTTGTTACTTGAACGGTCCATGATTCTCCTTGTTACCACTGAACATGCATCCCATCGGCCAGCCCTTCCAGATCGGGACGATGGGAGGTCAAAAAGAAATTCAGGTTCCCTCTTAAAAGGAATCAGAGTTTTGCGTTCGGCTCGGCAACGGCAACTTCAAGCAAGTCCATAAAGCTGTGCATCAGGAATTGATGGCCCTCCTGAATGCGGGCGGTATCGGTGTGCCGCACAACGAGGGCCTCATTGGCCAGCGCCAGTGCGGGGCCGCCATCCTTGCCCAGGAAAGCGACGGATTCGATTCCCATTTCCTTCGCTGCTTTTAGAGCATGAATCACGTTGGGCGAACGCCCGCTGGTGGTGAAGGCAATGAGCACATCGCCGGGTCGGCCCAAGCCGCGCACCTGGCGGGAGAAAATCTCCTCGTAGCTGTAGTCGTTGCCCACACAGGTGGTAAGCGCCGGATCGGTTCCCAGGGAGATGGCTGCGAGTGGCGCGCGATCTTTCTTGTATCGGCCTACCAGTTCGCCCACCAGGTGCATGGCTTCAGCGGCGCTGCCGCCGTTGCCGCAGATGAGCAATTTGCCTCCGCCTTTGAGGCTGACAGCACACTTGTAAACGGAGCGCGCCAACGCGGGTTCCAGTTCCTCAAGCGACGCGAGAACGGACATTGATTCTTGAAGCGCTTTTGAAATGCTGCTCATGCCAGAATGATCCCCTTCACGGTTCAAGCGCTCTTCTGAGCGCCAGCATCCATTGCGATGCAGAGTGCGGCCACATCGCCGATGCTCTCGCCGAGTGTGGCGGGAACGACGGTGCAAATGGCCAGGGCCGGAGCCAGTGCTTCTTCAGCGAGAGACTCGCGGGCAGGTTCGAGCAGCGTATCGCCGAGCCGCATGGCCAGGCCACCAATGACGATCCGGTCGGGGTTCAAAATGTCGACCAGGATCGCCAGCGCGAGGCCGAGTTTCTTGCCGCAGGCCATAATGATGCGTTGTGCCAGCGCATCTCCTTTTTTCGCAGCAATGCCGACGTCTTTCGCGGTCACCTTGCGTTTCTTCGGCAGGTCGAGCAGCAGGGACTTGCGCCCGCTTTTGCGCGCGGCTTTCAGCATGGTCTCTGCAATCTGCGCCAGGCCGCCGCCGCTGGCCCAGCCTTCAACGGAGCCAGCTTTGTTGTGTCCGACTGGGCCGTTCTTTGTAAGCCGCACATGGCCGACTTCACCGGCCAGGTCGTTCGATCCGCTGTACAGTTTCTTGTCGATGATGATGCCTGCGCCCAGGCCAGTGCCCATGGTGAGGAAGATCATGTTGCGCGTGCCCATCCCGGCGCCATATCGATGTTCGGCCAGAGCCCCGGCATTTGCATCGTTTTCAAGAACCACCGGGCAGCCGAATTCCTTTTTGAGGATGTCAACGATGGGAACGTCAACCCACGTGGGCAGATTGGGCGGCGCCTGAATTACGCCGGCGTGGGGATCGAGCGGGCCGCCGCAACTGACGCCGATTCCGCGAATCATTCTCTTGCTGGTTTTCAATTCGGAGAGCATTGTTTTGAGCGCCGCCAGTATCTGGTCGATAGCCTGCTGCGGCCCCTTGGCCGGCAAAGTGGCAAACTCAGTCCGGGAAATCACTTCGGGCGGTTTGCGGGAAATTACCACTGCGGTTTTGGTACCGCCAATATCAACACCAACCCAAATTTCTCTGCTCACTGGATCTTCTTTCTTTGTACCGGGTAAGCGGCACTTGGCAGGAGTTGGCTGCTCCCTGCATGCGCTTGTGTTCGTTAGCGAGGCGAATCCAACCTGACAAGCGGGAATTCTTCAGGCTGTGATTCGCCTTGATTATCTGGACCGCGATTGAGTTTGTCAATCAACTTCATAAACTCGGCCTACGCCACCGCGGCGCCGGTTTTAGGGCTGCCGGAGCGGCTTGTCTTCAATTGCGCCAGGGCGAGCACGAATACATAGAGAATGGCGGCGACGGGCAGCAGAAGCGAAGCCTTTACGCTGGTATGGTCTGCCACTATTCCCACCAGCAGCGGAACAATTGCGCCTCCAACGATGGCCGTAACCATCAGGCCTGAGATCTCATCGCCGCGTTCCGGCATGTGATCGAGTGCGGTTGAAAAGACCAGCGGAAAGATGTTGGCGAATCCGAGGCCAATGAGGATAAACCCAGCCGCGGCCACCATGCCCACAGGGACAAAGATGGCAGCCAGCCCGACAAGCGAAAGCACACAAGTGGCGACCAGAAAACTTACCGGCTTGACCCAGTTGAGAATGACGCCACCCAGAAATCTTCCGGTAATCAGCGCCATGAAGAAGAGCCCGGTGCCGAGCAGGCCGACCTTGCCGATCTCGAGGCCAAAGCGCTCTTTGAGGAGCAAGGGGATACCGGCACTGATGGAAACCTCAGCGCCAACATAAAGGAAGATGGCACAGGTCATTGCCAAAACAAAGGGGTTGGCGAGCAGGCCCACGCAGGAACGCAACGTGGCTGCCTTGGCGCCAACTTCATTGGGAGGAAGCTTCAGCGTGCCAGCCGCCAACAGCGTGATGAGCAACGCCACGCTGAAGATGGGAAAAATCACCATCCAACTCGCCCCAAAATAGCGAGCCGCGATGACCGGCAGAATGGGGCCGGATAGAGAGCCGATGGCCTTGACGAACTGGCCCAGTGAGAGGTTGCGCGCGAACTTGCCCTCTGGCGACACATCGCGCATAAGAGGATTGCCTGCAACCTGCAGGACGGCGGTTCCGGCGCCCAACAAGACCATGGAAATGAGGAAGCGCGGAAACGAGTGCAGGCCGAAACTGGCAATCAATACGCCCGCAAGCGCAACGGCGAGACCCAGCATGAGGACGAACTTCTTACCTCTGCGCGCTTGGACGATGCCCGCCGGAATCGACAGCAGGCCGAACATTCCCAGACCGACAAACGGAGTAAGAGAAGCCACCGCATTACTGAGGTGAAATTCATTTTTCGCCAGGCCGACAAACGGCCCCGCGGCATCGGCAAAACCCATGGCCAGAAAGGCCAGGAATACTGGAAAAACGCGGTATTTCATCTCTTACCCTCCAAGTTTCTTGCTCTTCAACTGCACTTTCATTGGTTCCATAAGTCCCTGGAAGAATCTCTCTGCCGGAATGCCTGCGGCTGCCATGAGTTCAGGCCGCTCCCCGAGGGGAGAAAGCAGGACCGGCACTTGACGAAGCCAGCGGTTGATCGCGGTCTGGTTCAGTATCCGTTCGATATGCGCACGCAAGATTTCGCCACGGTACAAAATGTCGCCGGTGAGAACCACGGCATCGAGTTCGAGAACATTGATCACATTGACGATCGCTGTTCCAAGGGCCTGCGCCTGCTCTTTCAACAGGCGCCGGCAGAGCGAGTCTCCAGCCGCGGAGCGATCCATGAAGGTGCGCCAGTCATTGATGCGCGCATTCTTTTTCTCGAGTCTGCCCAGCTTTCGCGCCTTTGCCAGCACCCTGGGCACCGAGGCGTACATCTCCACACAGCCACGCAGGCCGCAACTGCACAACGGGCCATTCAGGTCGATGGAGGTGTGGCCGATTTCGTTGCCGAAACCGCGCCAGCCCGAGTAGAGCGCGTCTTTGATAACGATGCCGCTGCCGATTCCGGCTTCGACTTCGAGGAGAACGAAACTCCTTGACTGCCGGCCTGCGCCGAAGGTCTTCTCTGCCATGGTGAGCGCCTGGGCGTTGTTTTCAAGAAAGACATGGCCAAGGCCAAGGTCCCGCATTTCATCGGCCAGGCAGGCGTTGTGCCAGATATCGAAATTGGGAGGATTCAGAATGGTGCCCGCAGCCACATCGACGGGGCCCGGCGTACTGATACCCAGGCCAAGCCATCGCCCGGTTGGCGATGGGTAGGTGCGCATCAGGCCGCGGAGACAAGTCTTGATGCGGCGCAGGGATTCCCGTCGCGTGAGCCCGGCGATTTCAATCGGCTGGCGGCAGATGAGGCGACCGCGCATGTCGGCCACGCCCGCTTCCGAACCGGTGCGCGAAATGGTCAGTCCGATCGAATAGGCGTATCCCGGATCGAGTTCCATGGGCACCGGCCTTCGGCCCGAGACGCTCTTCCTGCGCGCCGCTTCAACGACGATGCCGTCAACCAGCAGTTCGCCGACGATGAGCGACATGGCCGCCCGGGTGAGGCCGGTCCTTTCAGCCAGTTCGGAGCGGGAAAGGCCCTCGCGCCGCAACATGCGCAGCACGTTGAGCCGGTTTCCCGCCTTCATTTCTTGTGCGTTCTTCATGCCTGCATCGAACCGCCGTAAAGAGAGCCAGCCGCACTCTGTCAACTTGGTTAACTATATACGGAATCGCGGCTGGCCGGTCTATTCTTCGATCGAATGATCAAGCCATGCCCTGGCTTGCCCGGGCCAGAATGACAATGGCGATAATCAACACGCCAACGCCTGCCAGTTGAATCGCCAACGGCCTGCGGCCGCTGTGCTTCCATTCCCCGGTGGCAATGCCCACCAGGCTGGCGGCGACCACTATCAGCGACATGTAAAGCGGCCATCCCAACGCGGGGCCCAGTGATCCCAACAGGGGAACGGATGCGCCATAGAGCAGCAGGCTGCCCAACCAGAAGGAGCCCATGATAAATGCCAGAAACCAATGGCTGAATCCTGCGTTCATGAATTTACCGCCGGTGGAGTTCTTCCTTAGCAGGTACACGCAATAGAACAGGTTGGGAATTGCGCCCGCCATCAGCAGCGGCAGCCACACAGCATTGGCGGCGTTTGAGGGATTCGCTCCGTGCTGCTTGGCAATATCGATGAGAGGCGAACCGAAGGCGATACCGAAATTCTGGAGGGACGCCAGGGCTCCGCAGAGGATAGCGAGGATGAGGCCTGGCGTGGGATTTTTGCGCGGCGCAGTGTCAGAGGCTGTCGGCTTGTCACGCAACCTTCCGGCAACCGCGCAGATAGCCACACCTGCAAGCAGCAAAGCGATGCCCAACAGGAGCAAATGGCCAACTGGTGTGTGCAGTTTGTCGGGGTGCAGCATTAGCATGGGAATGAGAGCGCCCATCGCAGCAGAAGTGCCCAAAACGAGGGAGAAGGTTAGCGCAATTCCGATGGCATCGACTGCGATGCCGAAAAAAACCTGCGCCAATCCCCACCCGGCTCCAAAGACCACCACGTGCCACAACAGCGTGAAGCTGGAGGCCCGATAAACAGCCGCGAGATCGGGCAGAGTGAAAAACGCCACCACCGCCGGCAGCAAGACCAGGGCGAAGAAAGTCCAGACCATCCAGGTGTTTTCCCATGCCCAGCGTCGCGTGTATTTCATGGGCACGGCAAAACCTGCGTTCATCAAGCCTGCAATTACCAGGAGCAGAAAACCAAATCCCGCGCTGTTCATCTCCGGCGTTCCTCGCTTTCAGATTTGCATGTTTACGGTCAGCCAGATTCTACCTTCTTCCTGGGTCACCTGCCCGAACCGGACAGTTAACAAGGCCGGAGAAGGCCAGGAATTGATGCACGAGCCTATTTTGCCTAATGAGACAAACGTCGTCCACTTTCGAGTTCGCATCCCGCAGCCCTCCGCCCATTCATCGCGCTGAAACGGTTTGAAATGGGTTACAAAGGCTTTTTGTATGGAGAAGCGGCGCATGGTAGTCTGTATCGCGTCATGAAACGTCCGCCATCATCCGTCTCAAAAGTTCACGCAACTACGCCGCGAACTTATACCGTCAGGGCCGTGATTCGCGCCGCGGATATTCTCAAGTCTTTTTCGTCGATGACCGAGATTCTTGAATTGCGCACCATCACCAAGCGATCCCAGCAAACCAAGGCCACTGCTTTCAGGCTTTCTGAAACGCTGGTCGAGGCCGGATTGCTTGAGCGCGTGGGCCAGCAGGGATATCGCCTGCGCGTTGATTTGGCGCCGGGCCGGCGATGCAGGATTGGGTACGCGGCGCAGAGCAGCGTGGTGGCGTTTACGGCCACGGTAACCGATAGCCTGGTGGCAGCGGCCAGCGAAGCGAATATCGACCTTATCGTGCTCAATAACAAGTTCAGCCCGACGATGGCTCTGCGCAATGCCGACAGCTTCGTCGAGCAAAAGGTTGACCTGGTGATCGACTCGCAGATCGATTCCGCGGTGGCCTCGCAGGTAGCGGCAAAGTTTTCTGACGCGCACATACCGTTTATCGCAGTGGATATCCCCCACCCGGGAGCCTTTTATTTCGGCGCCGATAATTACAAAGCCGGCCGGCTGGCGGGTCGCTATCTTGGCAAGTGGGCCGCGAAGAACTGGGGCGGCCTTGCGAATGAAATCTATTTGATCGGCACCGAGATCGCGGGACCGTATTTGAATGCGCGCATGAACGGCATGTACGACGGGATGATCGAAGTGCTGCCCGCGCTGAGAACCGTGCGATGCTGCCATCTTGACACCAAGGGCCAGTTTGAAAAGACGCTCGATACGGTGCGCAAGTACATCCGCCTGCGCAAGCTGCACAAGGTGCTGATTGGAGGCGTGAACGACCTGTCTGCGCTGGCGGCACTGCAGGCGTTTCGCGATTTTGGCGCCGAGGAAGAGTGCGCTATAGCCGGCCAGGACGGATGCCTTGAAGCACGAAACGAAATGCGGAAGGACTCATCGAGGCTGGTGTGCAGCGTGGCCTATTATCCCGAGCGTTACGGAAAGGGACTGATTCAATTCGCGTCGGACATCCTCAATAACCGAACGGTCCCCCCGGCAGTTCTCACCCGGCATGAGATTGTCACTCCGCAAAACGTGGACAAGATGTACCCCAACGATTGCTGGATGACTTCGGCAGGAAGAGCGGTCGGGTAAGGCGCACCTGCACCCGCAAAGAGCTTTCGCGCCGGGAAGCGGATTTGCCGTGTACAATTCCAACCGAGACAAACAGCCACCCGCGCATCGCGTTCAAAATTCACGCGAAGAGGCAGCATAGAGTGAGCGCGATCCACGAATGAGTTGAAACGCGCAATTGCAGAAGCAACGCATGGTTCACCCACGCAATTTTGGGGAGAAACATAGATGAAGACTCTCTCTGGTTTCGCATTAGTGCTCCTGCTTCCCTGCCCTGTCGCGATTGCTCAGAGCGGGTTCCGCAACTTGCAAGTTGACGCAGGCAAAGTCATTGGCCAGATACGTTCGTTCCAGGGCTTGAACGGCCAGCCGACACCGGTGATGGCAGACCTGCCTGACCTGGTGGAGCAATACAGGGCGCTGCACGTCAACATGGTGCGCACCCACGACATGATGGGGCCCGCCGATATAGATGCGAGGTTCGATTTCAAAGGCATCGACCTGGCATGGCTCATTCCGGACACAAAGCAGCGCGCCGGAGTTGTGGAGGCGGGGAACAAGAGCACTATCTTCCCTGACTCGAAGGCCGATCCCGAAAATCCGGAGAGCTATAACTTTGGCCCAACCGATAAAGTGATTACCGCCATCCATGCCAGCGACGCGGAAGTCTATTACCGCGTGGGCCGCAGTTGGGGCGCGAACATCGATCCGCCAGCGGATTTCGACAGGTACGCCAGTGTAGTGAAGCACGTGGCCATGCATTACAACCAGGGATGGGCAAGCGGGTTCCACTATCGCATCCGCTATTGGGAATTCTGGAATGAGCCGGACGGACTCTTCTGGTCCGGCACTCCCGAGCAGTTCTACCAGCTGTATGAAAAAACAGCGCGGGCCTTGAAGTCGGTGGATCCATCGATGAAGGTGGGCGGCGTGGGTCTGGCTGATCCGGCTCACGTGCTGGCTTTCCGCGATGGACTATTGGATTACTGCACGGCGCACAAGGTGCCGCTTGATTTTTATTCATGGCACCTATACAACGATGATTCCGCCGATCCTTACGATGCGGTTCGGCTCGCGCAAAATTTTCGCCGGCTGCTGGATTCTCATGGATATCCAAATGCTGAGAACATTCTCTCTGAATGGAATCTGATCGCCGATTTTACCGATGCGGTAAAGGACGAGTTGCAGGGCGAGCACAATGCCGCGTTTATCGGCTCGGTGCTGAGCTACCTGCAGGACTCGCCTCTGGATGCGGCGATCTTCTATCGCGGCGACGCAGCCTGGATGGGACTCTTCGATCTCCAGGGGCGTCCTTTCAAAAATGCGCGCGCATTTGAGGCAATGGGGAGAATGCAGGAAACGCCGCGGCGGCTTGCCGTCAATGGCGCCGACACATTCGGTTTTGCTACGCTCGCCGGCAAGTCGGCTGACGGGAAGACGGTGCAGATTTTCATCAGCAACTATGCAATTCCTCAAGGTTACAAGCCAACGCATATGGCAGTTCCGCCTGACGTGATGGAAGAACTGAAGCATTTGCCCTGCAAGCCGCCAACAACTGCGAGCGAACTGCCGGCTCGCACCGATATGGCCTACCGCGACAACGCCGGCTACCATCTCGCGATCGACAACCTGCCCTGGGGCAAAGCTCCCTTCACCCTCAAGCGCTACCGGATCAGCAAGACAAAAGATTTGGAATTAGTTGAACAGAAGTCCAGCAGCGGCGGCAGCGTGAAATTGTCGAATAATTTTGCGACAGACACCGTGGAATTGATTGTTCTTCAACGCAAGTAGGCGCGGCTCAAACAGCAAGCATTTTGCCCAAAAACGAAGGAGTAGTACATGAAGGCTTTCTCGAGTTTCTCTTTTCTGTTCTTATTGGCCTGTTCGGCTGGATGGGCGCAAAGCCCCGCACCTGCGGGCTACCGTTCGTTGCAAGTGGATGCAGGCAAGTTGGTCGGCGAGATCCACGACTTCCAGGGTCTGAACGGACAGCCAACGCCGGTGATGGCGGGACTGCCGAACCTGGTGAAGCAGTACAAGGAACTGCGGACTAGTCTCGTCCGCACGCACGACATGATGGGGCCGACGGACATCGACGCCACGTTCGATTTCAAAAATATCTGGCTGGCATGGCTCATTCCCGACAACGCGGCACGCGCCGGAGTGGTGGAAACGGGCAACAAGAACGTCCTCTTCCCTGACCCTAAAGCCGACCCGGAAAAACCGGAGAGCTACAACTTTGGCCCCACCGATGAAGTGATGGCGGCCATCCACCAGAGCGGCGCCAAGGTCTATTACCGCATCGGCCGCAGTTGGGGAGCGCAGGCTGAGCCGCCGGCCGATTTCGATAAATTTGCCAGCGTTGTAAAGCACACGGCCATGCACTACAACCAGGGATGGGCGCACGGATTTCACTATGGCATCCACTACTGGGAGTTCTGGAATGAGCCGGGCGATGTGTTCTGGACCGGAACGCCGGAGCAGTTCTACCAACTCTATGAGAAGACCGCCCGCGCGCTCAAGTCGGTCGATCCGGAGATGAAGGTCGGCGGCCCGGCGATTGCGGACCCGGCGCATGTTTCGCCCTGGCGCGAAGGCCTTCTGGACTACTGCACAGCGCACAAAGTGCCCTTTGACTTTTACTCCTGGCACACTTATGCCATCGGCTCTGCCGACCCGTATGACGGTGTGCGTCTGGCCAATAACTTCCGCAAATTGCTCGATGCGCACGGCTACACCAAGGCGGAAAGCATACTATCGGAGTGGAACCTGACTCCGGACTTTACTGAAGGTGAGAAAGCTGAGGTACAGGGCGAACACAATGCGGCCTTTGTGGGCGCTGCCCTGAGTTACTTCCAGGATGCGCCGCTGAATGCCGCAATCTTCTATCGCGGCGATGCAACCTGGATGGGACTTTTTGATTTGAAGGGCAAGTATTTCAAACCCGCTTACACCTTCAAAGCGATGGGCGAGATGCTGGACACGCCCAGAAGGCTTGCGATCGAAGGCCCCGACACCATCGGTTTTGCAGCGCTGGCCGGGCGGTCGGCGGATGGCAAGAAGGTGCAGATACTCGTCAGCAACTATGAAATTCCAGCGGGCTACAAGCCAAAGGATATGATCCTCTCGCCTGAACTTGAGGAGATGGCGAAAAAGATCAAGGCCGAAGAGGCTGCGCATCCTAAACCAGCGAAGACTGAGCCGGTGGATGAACTGCCGCAACGCAACGGAATTGTATACAAATACAACGCCGGCTACAACCTGAGCGTGAACAATCTGCCCTGGGGCAAGAGCGCATTTACCATCAAGCGCTACCGCATCAGCAAGACCCAGAATCTGGAACTGGTGGAGGAGAAGGCAGGAAGCGGCAGTAGCCTGAAGATATCCAACCCATTCCCGCCGGATACGGTCGAGTTCATTGTCCTTCAGCAAAAATGAACTTCCGCATTTTGAAAATGCGGCTGGTTAAAGGTGAAACGAATTGGCCCTTGCAAGAGCGAGGGCCAACTCAAAACGTTGATGCGCTGTTTTTCAGTCAGTTAGTTCTATGAATAAAATGCGGAGTTCGGAGTTAAATGTCGTGCGGTTCAATGCGCTTACTCTCGGAATCTGAGAGCATTGCTCACCTTTCTTGACTTTTATGCGAAGAACTGAGTACTGTACCTGCATCCGGATGTAGCCAGCCAGATCCGGTCCACCCCGATTCAGCAAGCCTAATCAAGTAAGTCCGTTCGGCAAGATTCTGCCACTGCAGGCCGAGGCTCGGAAACTTGTTGCTCTTTTCCCACAAGGAAATGCTAATCCCCTGCCACCAAGTGACAATCGGGAACCGGGTACTGCATCGGGCGCTGTTGCAGCATTTGCTTGACGCTCTAATCGCATCTCCGCGGCAAGGGCGATCAGGCTGCTTGCTTCATCTCGAAGTAAATGTGTTCTGTTTTTAATCCCCCAAGGAGGTCAATCCCCAATGTTCGATTTCCCGTCAAGCAAGGAACTCAATCCCAAGCAACCCCACGCAATTAGAGCCGGCGATAAGTGCAAGCTCGCCCTTGCGGGACTGCTTCTGCTCACACTTACACCGGCACTGGCGCAACAAGCTCTCAACGGGGCAGAGAACGAAGGCGAGAGGAGCCGGGCTTCCCGGCATGAAAGTCCAATCATCCCAGACTCAAACCGCGTCAACGCGAGCGACAGAGGCCAACGAGCGCACACCAACTTCCGTTACTTCGCACCTGAAACTGCCTCGCCCAGCGAGGCGCCGCCCGTGTTGGGCCTTGGATATGAAACGCCGGAATCGCTGGCCTGCTTGTATGGAGTGGTGCCTCCAATTGCCGGTTGCAATCCCAACGACACCACCAATACGCCATCGGGAGGCAGCCGGACGATTGCGATCGTAGACGCATACGACAATCCGAATGCGGCGGCCGACCTCCAGGCTTTCTCGGCGCAATTCGGCTTGCGCTTTTCCAGGGAGAGATTCCACGTGGTCTACGCCGGCGGCGCCGTTCCGCCGGTAGACCCGACCGGCAGTTGGGAGTTGGAAGAGTCTCTGGATGTTCAGTACGCGCACGCGATGGCGCCGAATGCCACTCTCTACCTGGTAGAAGCAAATTCAAATTACTACTCCGACCTGTTTCCCGCAGTCCAGGTAGCAAGCAACCTGGTGGCCTGCGGTAGGACGACCGCGTGTCCTCCGGGAAGTAGAGGCAGGGGCCAAGTCTCGATAAGCTGGGGCGGAGGCGAATTTCCCGAGGAAACTTCACTCGACTCATTGTTTACGACCCCCGGCGTGGTTTACTTCGCTTCATCGGGCGACAGCGCCGGCGTACTCTATCCATGCGCATCGCCGAACGTGGTTTGCGCTGGGGGCACTTCGACTGCACGCAGCGAGTACACGGGCAACCTGATCCAGGAGATAGTCTGGTCCGACGCGGGAGGCGGCGTAAGTTTTTATGAACCCATTCCCAGCTATCAATCCGGCGTGCCTGCCGTCGCGAATAAAGTGGGAGCCAATCGCGGCGTACCAGATGTTTCCGCCGATTCGAATCCGAATACAGGCGCTTGGGTTCTGGATACGAATGCAGTTCCGGGCGCCGGATGGTGGATTCTTGGGGGTACAAGCTTGGCCACACCCATGGTGGCCGGGATTGTGAATGCGGCGGGCAACTTCGGCTCCTCCAGCGCCGCCGAACTCACGACCCTCTATAGCAGCCAGAGCGCCGGCAGCTTCAATGACATCACGTATGGCGCCTGCGGCTATTACTCAGGCACCTTTGCCGCACGGGGGTGGGATTTGTGCACCGGCTTGGGAAGCCCCAAGAACTTAACCGGCCATTGAAGAGATGGAATGGCTTGTTGTCTCGACTCTCGTTTTGAGTTGGGGATAACAGGCCATTCCTTAGTCTCAATTTGTACTTGCTCTTCGGCTCTCCCGTTTCGCCCTTTCCGCTGTACAATCGCATCATGAGTCCTGATAGCAGCCCGCACCCAGGGCTGCTGTTGCGCGTCTAAAATCCCTGGGGGCCTTATGACAACATCCCGCGAAAAGAACGAGCCGCGCAAACTGCCCATGATGCCAATCCGGGACATGGTTATCTTCCCGTACATGATGACGCCGTTCGTAGTTGGCCGTGAGTCGAGCGTTCGTGCGCTTGAAGAAGCCCTCAGCGGCGACCGCAAGATTTTTCTTGCCACGCAGCATGACGCATCCATCGACGAGCCCAAGGCGAAAGACATCTACCAGGTGGGTGCGATTTGCAGCATCGTGCAGAGCGTGAAGATGCCGGACGGCAACATCAAAGTTCTAGTGGAAGGCGTGGAGCGCGCCAAGTCGATTGAAGTAACGGATCGCGACGGATTTTTTGTGGCCACCGTGCGGGTGGGCAAGTCGCAGTTTGAGATGACTCCGGCGGCAGAACAATTGATGACGCGGGTCACCAGCCTCTTTGAGCAATACGTGAAGCTGCAGCAGTCGCTGAATTACGAGACCATCATTGCAACGGTTCGCATGGACGAGCCGGCCAAGCTGAGCGACACCATTGCCGCCAACCTGCAACTGGGCATCGAGGAAAAGCAGGAACTGCTGGCGATCTTCGATCCGGCGGCTCGCTTGGCCCGCATTGCGGATGTGCTGGACATCGAGATTGAGAAGCTGGACCTGGATCGCAACATCCAGTCGCGCGTGAAGCGGCAGATGGAGCGTGCGCAAAAAGAATATTACCTCAACGAAAAAATCAAGGCCATCCAGAAAGAACTGGGCCGCGGCGAAAAAAGCGAGTTCGACGAACTGCGCAAAAAGATAGAAACCGCCGGAATGCCAAAAGAGACACTGGACAAGGCGATCCAGGAACTGAAGAAGCTTGAAGCCATGCCGCCCATGTCTGCCGAGTCAACCGTGAGCCGCAATTATATTGACTGGCTGCTGGCCGTGCCGTGGAAGAAGAAGTCGAAAGAGACGCGTTCAATCGATTTTGCCGAGAAGGTATTGAACACCGATCACTATGGCCTGGAGAAGATCAAAGAGCGCATTCTTGAGTTTCTCGCGGTGCGGCAGTTGGTTAAGAATCCCAAGGGCTCGATATTGTGCTTCGTCGGACCTCCGGGAGTGGGCAAGACATCGCTGGGCATGTCGATTGCCAAGGCGACAGGCCGCAAGTTTGTCCGGCTCTCATTGGGTGGAGTGCGCGACGAAGCGGAGATCCGCGGCCACCGCCGCACCTATATTGGCGCCATGCCGGGGCAGATCATCCAGCACATGAAGCGTGCCGGCACAAAGAACCCGGTTTTTCTGTTGGACGAAGTGGACAAAATGGCTTCTGACTTCAGAGGCGATCCGGCTTCTGCGCTTCTTGAAGTGCTTGACCCGGAGCAGAACACCACGTTCCAGGACCATTATCTCGACGTGGACTACGACCTGTCGCAGGTTCTGTTTGTGGCCACGGCCAATGTGCTGCACACCGTTCCCGCTGCGCTGCAGGACCGCATGGAAGTTCTGCGCCTGCAGGGCTACACAGAGCAGGAGAAGCTTGAAATCGCGCGCCAGTACCTGGTGAAGAAACAGCGCGAACAGACAGGATTGAGCGACAAGAACGTCATCTTCAAGGATGACTCGATTCTCGAGATCATCCGCAACTACACACGCGAGGCCGGCGTACGCAACCTGGAGCGGGAGATCGGCAACGTGTGCCGCAAGGTGGCGCGCAAGGTAATCAAGGCCGGCGCAAAACACAAGGAAGAAATCACGGCTGAGAATATTCACGAGTTCCTTGGCGTGGCGCGGTATCGCGAATCCGAGGTCCACGAGAAGAGTGAAGTGGGCCTGGTGACCGGCCTGGCATGGACCGAAGTGGGCGGCAGCATTCTGACCACTGAAGTACAGGTGCTGGATGGCAAGGGCAAGCTGACCATCACCGGCCAATTGGGCGACGTGATGCAGGAGTCGGCGCAGGCCGCGCTGAGCTACATCCGCGGCAAGGCGCAGGCACTGGGGCTGAGCCGCGAATTCTATCGCAACGTGGACTTGCATCTGCATGTGCCGGAAGGCGCGATTCCCAAGGACGGCCCTTCGGCCGGCATCACCATGGCGACGGCGCTGGCGAGCGCGCTGGCAAAGATTCCTGTGCGGCGCGACATTGCCATGACTGGCGAAATAACGCTGCGCGGCAAGGTGCTGGCCATTGGCGGCTTGAAGGAAAAGCTGCTGGCCGCATTGCGTGCTGGAATCTTCGAGGTGATTCTGCCGCGCGCCAACGAGAAAGACGTCGCCGAGTTGCCGGACAACATCAAGAAGTCAATGAAGCTGCATTTTGTGGATCAGATGGACGAGGTGCTGGTGTTGGCCTTGGAAAGCCCGCTGCCTTCTGCAGTGCCCGCCGAGGCCGAGGTGCTGCCCGTCGTGCCGCAGACAGAGGTTCCGGCGAACCTGCCGGCACGGCAGTGAGCGATATCGAAAAAAAGGCCTGGCGATGTTCGAACGATTCACGATTGAGGCAAGGCGAGCTATATTTTTTGCCCGCTATGAGGCTTCCCTTCAATCTTCCAGCGAGATAACGGCAGGGCACATTTTAGTCGGCATTTTGCGGGAAGGCGAATCGTGCTCAGCCGCCGCAATGCTTCTCAAGGATCACGAGCCAGACCTTCGTTCCGCGCTAGGGATTCCTTCGCCCAGCGGCAAGGCGCTTTCAGATCTCATGAAGGATATTCCTCTCGATCAAGACGCAAAGATGGTCCTGGCCCGTGCGGTCAACGAAGCCGAAATGGACAACTCGTTTTACGTCTATACCGACCATCTTCTGTGCGGGATGCTGCGATTCCCCAATGATGCATCTGTTGCGCTCGAATCGATACAGCTAAACCTGGAATCTACCCGCGCTGCGTCAAGGCGGCATCGCACCAAGTACCCGACCAGAAGAACGTTTTACCATCGACTCTTCGGGAATCCTTTTCGTGCGCATCGGACAGCACTGCTGAAACTCCTCATCATTCTTATTGCTATGATCCTCGGAACACTTCTGGTTCGCTGGTTGAACTACTGAGTGCTCGGCACCCAGTTCCTGTATCGTTAGAACTGATGCGCTATACAGCACAGTTTTTACTTTCAGCCCTGGCCGCCGCGCAGTTTCCCGCGCCGGATGTGCCGGAGATTGCTTTTCTGGGCCGGTCGAACGTGGGCAAATCAAGCCTGCTGAATGCGCTGGTAGGCGAGAAGGCGGCCAAGGTCTCGCAGACGCCGGGACGCACACGGGCTATCAACTTCTTTGCATTGCTCGACACGAGTCAGCGGCGCAGGATGGTGTTTGCGGATTTGCCCGGCTACGGCTATGCCAAGATCTCAAAGTCGATCTCGGCGGGTTGGCCTGAGTTCATCGAACCGTACCTCGCTATCCGCTCTACGCTCAAGCTTTGCGTGTGCCTGGTGGACTCGAATGTGCCCGCGCAAGACAGCGACCGGCAATTGATCGATTGGCTGCGTGCCGCGGGGCGCGAGTTTACCGTTGCGGCCACAAAGATTGACCGGCTCAGCGGCAACGAGCGCACACGAAACTTGCTGGCTTTGAAAAAAGGGCTGGAACTGGACGAGGTGCTGCCTGTGTCGGCCAAGACCGGATATGGCGTTACTGAATTGTGGGCCCGGATTGAAGCGGCTGGCGCTCCTCAGAGTTGACGTTCTCTTCTGCGGCCTTGGCGCTGTTCGGCGAAATCAAATGCAATTCGGTCTTGCTGCCGCTGCTCAGGTGAATCTCAACGGGGACCGGCATCGCGTCTTGCGCCACCTGCTCCCTTACCCTGGCGAGGAAACACTTGGCAACCTGCGCATCGCAGCGTAATAGCCGTCCCCCTTGCGCCAGCCGGCCCATGTAGCGCGGCGAGAGCCGCAGCCAGCGCCGAGCCGACCACGCCTCGGCGGAGCGGGAAGAACCAAGACATTCATCGGCAATCGCGTCCAGCTTTGGAAACCAACTGGCCGGCTCCGTGTTCACTCTCCAGGTCAACACGGTATGACTTCCGCTGGCACTTATTGGGTTCACCTGCCGTGCTCCCTGGTCGAGGAACACTTTATACGCGGGGGCATTCAAGACGCCGGGCGGCAACAGATCGGGCAGCACGCCGAGTTCGACCATCTCGCGCTCAACCACTTCCGGCGGCTGGGTGACGCAGACCGCAACGGTCTCGCGCTTTCTGATTTCGTTCTTGAAGATGCGGAGCGCCTCATCGAGCGTGGTCACCAGAAAATCGACGACGCCATCGCGAATCGCTTGTCTCTGACGGGCGACGTCTGCCGAAGCCGCCAGGGTCGCTACGCCTGCAATATTGCCGGCCACAACCAGGGCGCTGCCCGGTTCATCGAGTTCCCCGGCATAGAGCAGGCTCCCGCCCAGGCCAGACTGTTGGTCAATACCAGGATGACTGTTCGCAAATTGAATCAGGCCCGCATACAGCCAGTCGACCGTAGCGGGAAAAGAAGGAAGAGATTGAGCGTCGATGGTCATCGAATTCACTCCATGTGGCCGGCTCGCGACGGAGAGGGTTCTTTGAATCTCCGATCCGTGGGGATTGAGAGCAGCATTGGGCGAAGTCGAGAGACCTGCGGCAGTGCCGGAACACAGGCTCTTCGCTCTGCCCATAATCTCAGATTTTGTCGCGGCTTTAATGTTCAAAAGGATACACCTTTATGGTTTGACTTGAGGGTCAATATTCCTAAGACCTGAGGGTCAACATTGCTAAGTTGATTTCTACAATCTAACTTGCTCAGAAGTTACCATGCGGAATAAGGTTGCCCGTCGGAGCCGGTATCTTGCGAGCCCGAGTGGACATCGTCGATGCCGGGGTCGGTCTGATCAACTGAGCTGAGCATGTCGCTTGTATTGGTCACCCATGAATCTTTGCTTCGCGTCATCGGGTCTTCTGGAATGGCCTTCAAGTACCCGTCCTGAATCAGGTCTTCAAGCGCCTGAGGCGCTTTCTGCTTGTCTGCCGTGTAGGAATCGATGGCGGTGCGCAACACATGCAAATCCTCTTTGAGCACGGCTTCCCTGGCTTGCTTGAGCGCGCCCACAAAGCTGGGAATGGCCAGTGTGGCCAGTACGCCAATGATGGCCATCACGATCATCAACTCGACCAGCGTGAAGCCCGAGTTATTTTTCCTGTTCACGCCCATAAGCCCTCGACATGACACTTAAATGAATAAATCGTCATCTTGCAGTTACCACGTGGAATACTTGGTGCCGTCCATCCCTGTGCCCAGGGATTTTGAATACACGTCGAAAACGCTGTCGCCACTGTAAGAGTCAGAAGTGGGATCGTCTTTCATCGAGCGCAAACCCCACTCGGCTTTTCCGGTCATTGGATCCACCGGAATGCGGCGCAGAAACCTGACTTTCTTGGTTTGAACCTCAACGCCGTCAACCAGCGTTTGCAGGTCGGGCGGATAATTCTGACTGTCGAGTTTGGTCTGGAACGCACCCTTGTCGGCCGCGTCCTTGTAGTGGTCGATTGCATCGCGCATCTCCCACAGGTCCCGGCGCAGTTCCCGCTCTTTTTCCCTTTTGATCTTGAACTTCGCCAGGGGCACGGCCGCAGAGGCGAGGATTGCCAGGATGGTCACGGTGACGATGAGCTCAACCAGCGTGAGGCCGCGCTCCTGTTTGCGGCGCATGCGGATTGGCTTCCTGGCACTCATCTCGATTTCTCCCTACCTGACTACGATGCTGGCGGGCGTCCCTTTTGTGGGCACCTGCTGCTGCGCGCTGTTCACCGCTCCGGCCCTGAGGATGGTGAGAGCGTTCTCGCCCGCAGCCTTGGCCTGGAAACTAAGGACGCAGACGACGCCCGAACCGCTCACCCCGTTGACGCCCGGCGGGCGCGAGGCATTGATGGTAATCAAGCCCGGGCCGTCGTCCCGGTGGACCAATGCCACTGCCTGGGCGTCGCGGGCAAGAAAGTCTCCGCTCTCGACGGTGACCAGCGAGAGCCTGGAGGGATCGTACTGAATTTGAACCGGCACCGAAGCGATATCGACACCGCCGCTGAGCATGAGAGGGACCTTGAATGTGGAACCCGCGGCGAGAGCAACAGCGGGGGGCGTGAGTGTAAGGGTCACATTGCCTGCCGCGGCATCCGGATGCTGCGTGGCGGCCTGTTGCGCGGCGACAGCGGCCGCACTGCCGTTTCCTTCAGCAGCCGCACGCAGCTGGGCAAGCGCCGCTGGAAGAGCGGCCTGCGCGGATTGGCCAGGCACCGCGCCAACGCTTGACTGTGGTGCGGGAGCTGGGCGAACCGGAGGCGGCGCGGGAGTGAATCCCGGGCCATCCGGCGACACGTGACGCAATTCAATCGATTGGCCAACCCCAGTGTCGATGGTGCGCAGGTTCACCGGATCGAGAATCTGCGAGCGAACAATATGCGGGACCATGAGGAACACCACTTCGCTGTCGGTGATGGTGTGGTCCTTGGAACCGAACAGGTACTTGAGGATGGGAATTTGCCCGAGCCCCGGAATGCCGCTCCAGCTTACCTGGTCCTGCTTGTCGAGAATGCCGCCGAGGATATTGGCCTCGCCCTCGCGCAGCCGCACGGTTTGCTCGCTGGTCTTCTGAGCGATGATGGGCTCGGTGACGCCGCTGATAGTGACAGAACCGCTTTGCGAGGTCACTTCAATCTTGATCTTCAGCGTCACATCGTGATTGAAGTGGACGGTGGGCGTAATCTCGATATTCACACCCACATCCTGATACTGGAACTGGGTCTGTACCCCGATGCCGAGTCCACCCACGCCGCCTACGCCGCCCAACCCGCCCCCGCCATAAGAGCCGGTGGCAATGGGAATGCGCTGGCCGATCTTCATAGTGGCCTTCTGCGAGTCGGTGGCCCGTATGCGCGGATTCTGCAGAATCTTGGTATTGGCGTCAGTGAGCAGCATGTTGGCCGTGGCTGAGCCGATGGTCACCGCAAAATCCGAAGCTTTGAGATGGGCCAGGCTATACAGGGTAGGCGTACTGGTGCTGCTGGTAGTTGACGTTGTGCTGGTAGTGGAAGTGGAGGTAGTGGAGGCGCTGGAATTGGTGATGGCCACGCTCGCGCTGGAGGGCCATGAAATTCCCAGGTTCTTCTCCCAGTTTTTGTTTACTTCGAGGACTGCAATATCCACGACAACTTCAGGCCGCGCCTTATCCAGATCGTTGACCAGTTTTTGCGCCAGCAGCAACTCGTCTGGAGTGGCCCGCATCACGATGGCATTCTGGCTGGCAACGCCGTATACCTTTGCGTTGGGCAGTACGTTGCGCAAAGCCGTCTGTACATCGTTCATGTCGTTTTGTTGCCAGGCGTTGGTGAGGTAAAAGGTCTCCACCGCCTGCTCGTCAAGCTCGGTCCGCTTGGCGCGCGTGTTCTGTGCCACAAACACGGTATTACTGGTGACTGGGCGCCAAAAGGTGTTGGACATGGTGCCGACAATACGCAGCGCGTCAAGCAGCGAAACGTTGTTCAGGTCCACCTGGATGCGCTTGGAGGTAAAGTCCGGGTCAAAGAGAATATTGACGCCAGCTGCCTTGCCCACCGCCTGATACACCACCTTTGCGTCTTCGGTCATGTGCAAGGTAAGCGGCTCGTTGGTCATGGGCCTCAAAGATGCCGGAGACCCCATCGAATCGATCTCTTCCTGCTTGCCCTCCGACTCCGGAATGCTGGTGTCGTTGACCGGACCCGCCTCGTGATGCTGGGCGCGAATCTTGGCTATTTCCTGCAGGGCGGCTTCGTTGCCGCCATCGACTTCAGCCGCGCGCAGAAACTCTACCAACGCGCCTTGCTCGTCTCCGGCCGCAATCAATTTGCGGCCCCTCATTATGTGAGCGCCGGAGGCTGAGACCTTAACCCGGTAAATAGCCGCGCGGTACTCCAGATCGTTGGGACTCTTGGCGTAAGCCTGCTGGTAGAGGTTGAATGCGGTGTCGTAGTCCTCTTTGGCTTCGGCAGCCTGACCGCGCTTGAAGATGGAATTGGCTGACTCTGCGCAAAATGAAACACTGACAAAGCCGAAGGCAGCCAGAACGGCGAAGAGCGCGATCCGGAAGGCGGCCCTGGAAAGCAAAGATCCGGCGGCAACCGGAACAAAAGCGCGGATTTTCATCGAACTCCCGGGCGTCTCAGCCGGCAAGCGTGCTGCGCCGGATCCCTGTGGGTCGCCTTGGCTACCCCTGACGCGATTCTTGGCGCAAGACCGGTCGCGATTCCCGTTGGCGCCTGTTCCCATCCTGCAATCACTCATTTTAGCAAAGCCCCTGTGGGCAGCGGGCAACACCCGCGCCAATACTGGAAGCCGCACCGGAGACGCCATGCCCCTGAGCGGTTTCGATTTGGGCCACGGCGCCCGGATGCTTGCGTTGTCTGGGCTGCTTCTGAGCCAGGGTACGCTTTGATTGGATTTGCTATAGGATTGAGACTCGAGGTCTCTTCCGAATGGCCCGCCAAACCAGCCACGTGATTGTGCCGCAAGACAAGCCCGGCCCCCAGAAGCCGGCGCGGCCGCGCGACCCCGTAGCCAGCGGCGAACGGGATGCGGCGCACAACCGGATGGCCAGCCATAACTACTTCCTGCTGGAGAAATTTGAAGCCGGCGTGGCTCTGCGCGGGACGGAGGTCAAGTCCATCCGCGAGGGCAAAGCGAACCTCAAGGACTCGTACGGCCTCATCAAGGACGGCGAGGCTTTTCTGCTCAACGTTCATATCGGTCCCTATTCGCACGGAAACATCTCAAACCACGACGAAACCCGCACCCGCAAGTTATTGCTACATCGGGAAGAAGTTCGTAGGTTACTCTCAAAGACGCAGATCAAGGGCCACACGCTCATCCCCACCCGGCTGTATTTCCGCAACGGGCGGGTCAAGTGTGAACTGGCCGTGGCCAAGGGCAAGCAGGACTGGGACAAGCGCGAAACCGAAAAGCGCCGGGAGGCCGACCGCGAGGCCCGGGCAGCGGTAAACGCCAGCAAACATCGCGGTGGGCGGTAGGGTCAAACTCGGCCCCGACGGCTTAGGCAGAGTTCTCTCGCCCAAATTGGGCGGGCTCTTCCCATTTCGGTCCGTTCTGATGAAATAATGGGCAACATGAAGACCCAATTGTCTTTCGCTTCCCTTTCCGAAATCAAAACCGAATTGCTCGCTGTCCTGGCCGTCGATACGCAAACCTCGAAGGATCGCGACGCAAAGCCCCAGCCGGCGCTGCTGACCACCGACCCGGCCGTGGTGGCCGCCGCGGCACAAGTATTGGCAAGCGGCGAATTCAAGGCTGGCGCCAACGAGACTCTGCTGCTGCACGCCCCTGCCGGCCTCGCGGCCAGGCGGCTGCTGCTGGTGGGCCTGGGTAAACAGGCCAAGGCTACCGTCCATCTGGTGCGCAACGCTGCCGGAACCTCCGTTCGCTTCACCAAGCCGCGCGGCATCAAGGAACTGGTGTTTTCCCTGCCCGAGAGCCTCACCGGAAGCCCGCTCCATGCAATGGCTCGTGCCGCCGTCGAAGGCGCTTTCGTGGGTGACTTCGATCCCGACACCTATCGAAGCGACCGCAAGGACCAGAGCGTACAGTCTTTTACGCTGGCTGCGCCGGCAAATGCGGACAAGAAGGCGTTGGAAGCGGCGTTTGCCGAGGGCGTAATTGTGGGCGAGAGCCAGAATTTCACCCGGACACTGGTCAACGAGCCGGGCAACAAGCTGACTCCCACGATCCTGGGCGAGCGCGCCGCGGCCATGGCCAAAGAGGTTGGCCTCAAGTCGGAAGTCTTCTCCACCGAAAAACTGCACGAGTTGAAGATGGGCGCTTTCTGGAGCGTGTCTCAAGGCTCCGCGGAGCCACCCGCGCTGATCGTGCTTCGCTATGAGCCAGAGGGCGTGAAGGACGGTCCGGTGCTGGGCCTGGTGGGCAAAGGAATCACGTTCGATACAGGCGGCATCTCGATCAAGCCGTCTGACAGCATGGAGAAGATGAAGTACGACATGGCGGGCGGCGCTGCCATGTTGGGCGCCATGCGGGCCATCGCGCTGCTCAAACCCAGGGTGCGGGTTATCGGTATTGTCTGCGCGGCTGAAAACATGCCCGACGGCAAGGCTTACAAGCCCGGCGACGTGGTGACGGCGATGTCGGGGAAGAGCATCGACATTATCAACACCGACGCGGAAGGCCGCCTGGTGCTGGCCGATGGGCTCACCTACGCCCGCCAACTGGGCGTGACCCACCTGATTGACGCGGCCACACTGACCGGAGCCTGCGTGGTGGCACTGGGCATGATCAACGCCGGAGCATTCGCCAACGACGAAGCGACCTATGCGAAGTTCGAAGGCGCGCTGGCGACGTCGGGTGAGAAGTTCTGGCGGCTGCCGCTGGGCGACGAATACGCCGATTTAATCAAGTCCGACATCGGCGACATCAAGAACACAGGCGGCCGCTGGGGCGGCGCCTGCACCGCTGCGGAGTTCCTGAAGGTCTTTGCCGAAGACACGCCTTGGATTCACCTGGACATCGCAGGACTGGCCTGGGTGGAAGACTCCAGGCCCTACATCGCCAAGGGACCAAGCGGCGTCGGCGTAAGGTCGATTCTGGAGTGGGTGCGTAGCTTCTGAAAAGCAGGGGTTAGTGGTTAGTGGTTAGTGGTTAGTGGTTAGTGGTTAGTGGTTAGTGGTTAGTGGTTAGTGGTTAGTGGTTAGTGGTTGGCTTCGAGCTTTTGCGCAGCTGGAACCAACAACATCGATGGGTGCCCCATCCTTGGGACGTTCTTGTACTTGTCC
>CAIWFH010000159.1 GCA_903911925.1 uncultured Acidobacteriaceae bacterium | reverse complement strand
TCGTCTGGCCCGACTCCACAAGTCGAACCGCTTCCTGCTTGAACTCCAGCGTGTACCTGCCCCGCTTCCCATTCCTCATCTTCGCTACCCCTTCGCATTAGAGCAGCTCGCTAAGGGATACGTTTTGCGCGGGCAAGATCATACGGCACTGAAAGCATCGGGAATGTCCCCTATATCTGCCCCAAAAAAGGCGTGGCAATCTGGCGGACGATTCCCGGAAACAACCCACTGCTTTCCAGCTACCTTCAAATCTATAACGAAGAGAACTTCCCGTCCCAGACCTTCGTGAACGAGGTTTCCTTCACGCAATACCACCTGTTTCGCGCGGAAGTGCGGATCGTGCCTTGATTGTTTTGAATGGTTGCGGGGGCAGCCTTGAGAGTCCCTGCGGCGGGGAACAAGGGTTTTCAGGCCCCCGGAAATGCGGCCCAATGAACGGGCTTCTGCCCGGTTTCCACCGATTGCAACTATGCCGCCACGGCAGCACAAACGTTCCTGCGGAATCCGCATTCACTGGGAGATTAACGTTGTCGATCAATTCGAAAAAAGATTGCGAGTCTCAACAGCAGCAGGGTATAGTGACCCACACCAAGATAGAAAATTGAACCTTTGAGTGGGTCCCGATGACCAAGAATCGCCACGTTTCTCTGCTCCTAGCCATCTCCTCCTTCGCTTTCTGCATTCCGGCCTCGTCTCAGCCGCCCAAGGCCGAATTCATGTCGCTGGAGTCGGCACAGCCGGTCCTGCGGACATTCTCCGCTACGCTTCCGCCGGAATTGCGCAACGAGCCCAATGAGGTTCAATGGCAAGCCTGGGTGCAGGCACAAGACGCAAGCATCCGCCAGAGGCTGGTAACCGGCGAAGAAGACACTCTTACCAATCTCTTGCGCTTCGGGGTTTCCTATACCAAGGAGTACCAGATTGACCGGGAGTATCTGGCCAAATATGGAAATAGCACCCTGGTCAACGCGTTCGCTGAAAACCGCGCCAACGACCTCATCCACGCGCTCGCTTCTTCCAACGCGAATGAGGGCATAAAGCAGATGCGCGCCTTTCTCATCCAGCGCGGCTACTCATTCAAGACCACGTCAGACCGCGCGCGCGTCAAGAAGCTCTTGCTCGATAATCTCGCCCGCATGCGAGACGAGTTTGCTCAATTTCACGAGGAGCTGCAATCGGCGGGTCCGGCTGAAGCTTCCCATGTTTACGCCCAGCGTGGCATCTCGCTGGATAGCAATCTGTGGCCCGACTACGCGCTCGATCGCACCCTGGCCGAACTGGTCAATGGTGGCTTGCTCAAGCCGGGAAGCATCCGCCGGATCGCGATTATTGGCCCCGGACTGGATTTCGCAAACAAGGAATACGGCAACGACTTCTACCCGCCCCAATCCATCCAGCCCTTCGCGGTCCTGGACTCTCTTATCCGGCTCGGATTGACCGATCCAAAATCGTATCAACTTTACACGCTAGATATAAGCCCGAGCGTCAATATTCATTTGGCCCGGGCGCACAGCAATGCGGCTGCCGGCAAGCCCTATGTCGTCCAGTTGCCATGGGTCAGCGCGGCGCCATTCAACAAGGAATACCTGGCGGGTTTTGAAGCCTATTGGCGGGCACTGGGCTCGCAGATCGGAGCGCCTGCCGAGCCGGTTGCCGTTCCTCTCCAGGTTGTGGAGCACACTCAGATTCGCGCCGTCAGCGTTCGGCCCGAGATTGCAAGGCGGGTTACCCCTGTCGACATGAACATCGTCTTTCAGCATCTTTCCGCAACCGACCCGGATCAGAAGTTCGACCTGATCGTTGGCACCAACATCTTTATTTACTACGCGGCATTCGAGCAGTCGCTGGCTCGTGTCAACCTCGCTGCAATGCTCACTCCGGGCGGTTTTGCGCTCACCAACGATCTGCTCGACGACAAAGCGACCTCGCATCTGGAGGAGGCGCACAGGACCATCATCGAAATCAGCTCGCAACCACAGGTTTTCGATCGCATCTACTGCTACAGACGACAGCCCTGAGTTAGACTCTTTGCGGAGTCGTCAACGGCCTGCCGTTTGAGTCGAACGGCCTGCGCGTGTTGGTCCGCCTAGAGCCTGCCGAAGGACTACGGCAAGACCTACCGCATCCGTGCAGAATGCATTGAAACCAGAACTACCCGCCAAGCCGGAAGCTCTCAAGGAGGCACGCCTCCTTCTGCGCACCCACGGCAAGGAACTGTGCAAGGACAAGGGGCACCTGTGCCATCAGTGCCCGGTTTCTGCCGAGTGCAGCTATGCAAAAATCACTGCGGCTTCATTCATCCGGAGCGCGATCTGAAACTTGCAAGCCCACATTCGCATTTTGATGGAGCTTTACCGAAACGATCCTCCCTGAAAAGAAGGCTATAATTCACCCACAAACGCCCGCGAGCCAATTCGAAAGCAAGCTTTCCGCGCGGACTTGAAAGAGGAAAGTTGAATGATCGCTCTGCCGCGCCTCTCTTTACTGCTCATTCTCGGACTTCCCCTCCTGTCCCCCGCGCAGCCAAGCCCAGCACCAACCGGACCAACAGGGCAGCAAGAATCGTCGAGTCCGCTGGTGAACCCGCCTGTCACGCTCTCCAAGCGTCCTGCTCCGATCGCAGAGTCGATGAAGAGACGCATCAGTCTCGACATTGTGGTCACCGGCAAGTCAGGTAACCCGGTCTCCGGTCTCGGCCTCAACGACTTCACGCTGCTCGACAATGGCGAGCCCCGCTCGATCCTCTCTTTTCGCGCCATCGACACAACCGTTCAAAAGCCCGACCCTCCGGTCGAGGTGATCCTGCTGATCGACACAATCAACGTGGGGTCCGCCTACGTTGCTTTTGAGCGGGATGAGATGGCGAAGTTCCTGCGCCAGAACGGTGGGCGCCTGGCCCAGCCGGTGTCCGTCTTCATGCTGACCAACGATGGCGTGCTCGCTCAGCCCCATCCCTCTTCCGATGGAAACGCACTGGCCGATGGACTGGCTCAGATCGAGTACAAGGTGCGCACCCTTCGCCAATCGGGTGGAAGTTGGAGCCGGGCCGAGCTTTTTCAGAAATCGCTCAGGAATCTCACCAGCATCATAGGAGCCGAAACGAAGAAGCCTGGCCGGAAATTACTGATCTGGGCCAGCGTCGGCTGGCCGATGTTTGACAACTCGGATGTCTCCACATCCAAGGGGCTGCGGCAGTACTTTGACACCATCGTCGGACTTTCAACCAGCCTGCGGGAAGCGCGCATCTCCCTCTACAGCACGTATAGCGGGACAAGTCTCTCGTTGGTCGATTACTACAAGACTTTTCTCAAAGGGGTGAGATCGCCCGGGAATGCCGGACCTGGCAACCTGGCGCTTGGGGTACTCGCGGAGCAAAGCGGGGGGCGTACGCTGGGACCGGACAACGATCTGGCAGGCCTGATCAACAGTTGCGTTGCTGATGCAACTGTTTTTTACACCCTCTCATTTGATCCACCGCACGCCGACAAAGAGAATGAGTATCACGATCTGAAAGTGCAAATCGGCAAGCCGGGACTCACGGCCCGCACCACCGCAGGCTATTACAACCGGCCGTAACGGTGAACGCAACCGATCTCTCCGACCAGCGTTGCTACGCCTTCACCAGCCTCCGCTGCAGTTCCTCCAGGGTCTGCCCCTTGGTCTCCGGATAGAACATCGCCACCACAATCAGTTGCAGCAGCGTGAACGAAGCGAACACGACAAACGGAATGCCCGCGCCAAACCTAGTCGCCAGCACCGGGAACGCGAACGCGATGATGGTGTTCATGATCCAATGGCTCGCGCTGCCAATTCCCTGCCCCTTCGAGCGCACCGAAGTCGGAAACACCTCGCTGATATAAACCCAGATCACCGCGCCCTGCGACATGGAGAAGAAGGCCACATAGGTGACCAGCAGAGCCAGCAGCGCCGCCTGATGGCTTTGCGAGATGAAGATCCAGGCCACGCCCGAAAGGCAAAGGAATGTTCCCACCGCGCCCACCAGCAGCAGGCTCTTGCGGCCGAAGCGGTCGATCACGCTCATGCCGACAATGCAAAAAATGAAGTTGGTCAGGCCGATAGCGATGGCCTGCAGGTCGCCGGAAAGCTGGCTGAACCCGGCGGCCTTGAAGATGGTTCCCTGGTAATAAAGGATTGCGTTGATGCCCGCCAACTGGTTGAAGGCTCCGATGGTGATGGCCAGGAACAGCGGGTAGCGGTACTTCCAGCGGAAGACAGGCTCGTGCTCGACGGCATGGTCCGCTTGCAGTCCTGCCTGAATCTCCGCCAACTCCGCTTTGGGGTCAGGCGCGCCCATCTGGCCCAGCACTAACAGCGCTTCGTCGATTTCATTGCGAGACGCGGACCAGCGGGGCGAGCGGGGAATGCCGAACAGCGCGGCAAAGAAGATGATGCCCGGAATGGCGGCCACGCCGATCATCACGCGCCATTCCAGCGATCCAAAATGCGCCAGGCGGACGAGGTAGTTCGATGTGTAGCCAACCAGGAAGCCCGCCACTACGTTCAACTGGAATGTGCCTACCAGCCGCCCGCGCCACAGGGCCGGCGAAAGCTCGGTAATGTAGACCGGTCCCAGAACCGTGGCCGAACCCAACCCCAAACCGCCCAAAAAGCGCATCATCAGGATCATGGGCCAATTCATCGCCAGGGCAGTGCCCACCGCAGCTACCAGGTACAACGCCGCGGCATAGCGCATGGCTGTCCGCGAGCCAAGCCTTTGGCCCACCACGCCGGCCACAAAGCAGCCGATCACGGTGCCGATGGTGCCCATGGCCACGGTGGCGCCCTTGCCGAAATCGCTCAGCCCGAAAACCCGCACCACCGGCTCAATAAAGCCCGATACAGCCGCAATGTCGAATCCAAACAGCAGGCCGCCCAGCGCCCCGCTCAGCGTAGCCTTGATCAGATTGGAGTTAGGTCGCATGATGTGTTGCCTCCCCGGTTCAAAGAGAGATAGTACACAGCGTGCCACGGTTGGGCAAACTCAGAGCAGTTTTCTCGTCCTCCCGGTGACTAAAGTCGCTGCCACAGATTCCACGTCTGCGTAGCCTCAAAACATCAGGAGGTTTTCTTCATGACCCTATTCGATTCAACCCTTCGCTCCATCGCCCTTGAGCACCCCGCCACCATTCGTGTCTTTGAGAGATTTCACCTGGACTACTGCTGCGGCGGCAACCGTCCGCTGGCCGCCGCTTGCGCGGAGAAGGGCCTTGCCCTCGAAACTGTGCTCACCGCCCTGGCCGAGGCCACCAGTGCCAACGACGTTGCCACAAAGGACTTCAGCAAGGCCACCTTGACCGAACTGATCCGGCACATCGTTGAGACCCATCATGCCTACGTCCGCAGCGAGCTTCCCCGCCTGTTGCCGATGGCTGAGAAAGTTGCCAGAAAGCACGGGCCCGCCCATCCCGAGTTCGTCCAGGTTGAGCGCCAGTTGCAGCAGCTTGGCGCCGAGCTTACCGCGCACCTCGAAAAGGAGGAAGCCATCCTCTTCCCGTACATCGTGGCTATGGAAGCGAGCCGCAACAACGCCGGCAGCGCTCCGCACGCCTGTTTCGGCACGGTCGAAAGCCCTATCCAGATGATGGTCAACGAGCACGAAGCGGCGGGCGCTCTGCTTGAGAACATGCGCACCTCAACCAATGGCTTTACTCCACCCTCCGATGCCTGCCCCACCCTGGTCGGACTGCTGCATGGCGTGGATGCCTTTGAGAAGGACCTGCACCGCCACGTGCATCTGGAAAACAATCTGCTCTTTCCGCGGGCTATCGCTCTTGAAAGCGAGATGCTGGCGGTTCGCTAGAGTTCGATCCCGACCAAATTGGATTGCACATCAGATTTTCTGCAGGGGAGCGGGCGTGACCGCCAGCACGCGACAGCGGTGCTTTCCCGCCGCGCTCCATGCCAGGGTCATTTCGCTTTCCATGCAGGCGCAATCTCCGGTTTCCAGCACCTCCTGCATTCCCCCGGCGTCCAGTTGCAACCGGCCTTCCAGCACATAAACCAGGGCGCTGGTTTCGCGGCAAGGGTCGGTGGTGGCTCCGCCCGGCGGAAACTCGAGCATCTGCGCAACCAGCCTCGGGGTTTCGCCGCCGCCGTTCAACGCAGTGATTTTCACCGCGTCCAGTCCCCTTCCGTTGCCCTGCAAGTGTGCCTTGCGCGTAATTGAGAGCGCGTGTTTGGCCGGCTCCGCGAAGAAGTAGCTCATGCCAACGCCGTAGACCCGGCTGATGGTGGCCAAGGTGGGCAAGGTGGGAATCATGCGGTCCGTCTCCAATTTGGAAAGCAGCGCCGTTGAAAGCCCGGTCTCGGTCGCCAGCCGCGAGAGTGTCAGCCGCTTCTGGGTGCGCAAGGCGCGCAGCTTCATCCCGATACAGTAGGGTTCAAGAGCCCACTGGGCGTAGGAAACGGTCTTGGCCATCGCAAACTCCTTAGAAATCGCGTGCTTCGTCCTAGCTTGGCACGCGACTGCGGCGCAATTCCTGATGAATTGTTGAATTATCCATGGGTTCTTAAGCGCCTCCCCGTCCTTAACGGTGCTCGATGGTCGGTCACGCTGCCCGTTCTGAAGGTCTGCGTCATCAAAAATGACTGTTTCTTAATCCAACGATCAATGAATGAGTAACATAACACAATTTTCATGTAGTTACCATTTAGTCATCAGGTAACCTATTTTGATTACTTTTCGCGTGAATTACCGAATGCCACAGCGCTTCCTGAGCCACGAACGTTAGATAATCTACAAGCACACGCGCAAAGACTTTCAACATTCCTAACCGCTCCCGGGACTGCTCTTCTGGTGCCTTGACCGTCCAAATAGCAGTTTTCCCAGGGCAAGGGCCATCCGCAACCAACCGCATCTCGGTTGGCGCGTTACAGGTCTAGCTTTCGAACAGTACTCCAGGGATACGGGTTAAGCGAATGAAACGGCAACCATCTGCCAACGGAAACTCCCCTGGTTCGAATTCCCAAGTGATGCAGCAAACCGCTCCGGCAGCGTCAGAGGGCGGAGCGCCGGGTTTCGATCATGACCAGTCCTCGATTTCCTTCGCCGGGTTCCGGCTGCAGCCCGACGGCACCCTGCTTCGCGGCGAAGAAGTGGTACATCTGCCTCCCAGGGAATTGGCCGCTTTGAAACTGCTGCTGGCGCATGCCGGCCAGGTCATCTCTCCCTCGCAACTCAAGCAAGCGCTGTGGGGCGATGTTCATGTCACCGCAGACAGCCTCCCTCAATGCATTTCGTCGCTTCGGGCGCGTTTGGAACAGGAGGACTTGATCCAGACCGTTTACAAGCGAGGATACCGGCTGACCGCCGAGGTGCGGTCAAGCGGCGCTGCGGCAACCGGGCCCACGCCGAGGCTTGCCATTCTGCCCTTTTCCACAGGGTATGCCGTTCCCGAACATCTTGGCCCGGCGGTAGCCGAGGAGACCGTGGCCCGCCTCACCAATCATTGCGGCGCGCAGCTTTCGCTGGTAGCCCGCGATTCGGTTTTCACGCTTGCCGGCCGGGGATTCGCCGCGCAGCAAATTGGCGTCACTCTCCGCGCCGACCTAGTGTTAACAGGCGCCCTTCTGGCCACGCCGTCCCACTACCGACTCCGGGTGGAAATGATCAAGGTGGAAGAAAACACTCAAATCTGGGTTGAGGACTTTCTGGTGCCGCGCGAGTCCATTGCGGGACTGGAATCGGAATTGGTCAGGCGGCTGTTGTTGCGCATCGGGGCCACAATTCCGGCGGCGGGCCTGTCAATTTCGGCCGCCGCGGGCCACGAACCCGTACCGCAAAACCGCGAGGCCTACGAGATCTTTCAGCGCGCCCGCTACGAGTGGCAAACGCTTGAACGCCATCGCATGCAGGATGGGCTGCAGCATCTGTCGCATGCCGCTGATCTGGACCCCTCGCTGGTCCCGGCCAAAATCGACCTGGCGCACCTGTGCGTCACGCAGGCATTTTACGGCTTCATGTCACCCACCGTGGCCGCGGAACTGATTCGGCGCACTGCGGAATCGATACCCGATTTCCTTCACCGGGCGCCGTCCATCCTGCCTCCGCTGGGCTGGGTCAGCTTTTATGCGGAACACAACCTCTCCGCGGCCTTGTGGGCCTTCTCAAACAGCGGCCACCTCATCCACGATCCGTGGACTACCCGCGTGCGCGCCATGTTCGCGCTGGGCCGGCACCGCTTTGACGAGGCCATTTCCATACTCGGCGATGCTCTCCACGACGACCCCTACTCCCCCTGGTTGCATAACCGTCTGGCCTGGGCCTTCCATCTCAGCGGGCAGGCAAGCGAGAGCCTCAAGCAAATTGAGGAGGGGATTGCCAGATTTCCCGACCATGAAGGAACCAGCCTCTACGGGGCCATCATCCTTGCATTCAATGGAGAGGTGGGGCGTGCCGTGCAACTCGCCGAAGAGTTGGCTCTCCGCCTGCCTTATTTTGATCTTGCAACCTCGGTGCATGCCTATGCGCTGGCCTGCGCCGGCCGAAAGGACGAAGCGCGGGTCATCATCGAGAGGCTGCAGTGGATGAGCCGGGAACGATTCGTTATGAGATCGTTCAACCCGGCAGTCTACCTGGCGCTCGGCGATGAAGACAACGCGCTGGCAGAATTGAGTTCTGCCGCGGAAGACCGCTGCCCGTGGTTCTTCCAGATGCTGGCCGATCCCCGCCTGGAGCCCCTCTTCGAGAGGGCGGAGTTTGCTGAAATGAAGGCTGTCCTCACCCGGATGGAAGCCTCCGTAGACCCCGACACGAATCATCAGGACCTCTCTTCCCGCCATTCTTATTGAATCTCCACTAGTAAACCGATAAACCTAGCCAAGTGCCTCCCCAGCCTAGTAGAGTTTTGACGGTTGCCCTTTCCCGTTCCGTCGTCCGGCTAAACGCGTCCGGGCAGGCCCCGCCCATTACCGGGCGAGCGCAAAACGAATGGCGGCAGCCTGACCATGGAGGACAGACCTTATGCCAGTTCGCCGTTCAATCTTCATGCTGCTTCTTGCCCTGACCGTATTCGCACTCCGTGCCCAGGCTCAGCAGGCCCCGTATCTCGATACCAAGCTCTCGGCGGCCGAGCGCGCCCACGACCTGGTGGGACGTATGACCCTGGATGAAAAGGCCAACCAGCTTGAAGACTGGGCCACGTCGATTCCCCGGCTGGGCGTTCCCGACTATCAGACATGGGGCGAAGCGCTCCACGGCATCTCCCGCGCCGGCTACGCAACGGTCTTTCCCCAAGCCATCGGCATGGGAGCCACCTGGGACCCAGCCATCGTTCATGCTCTCGGCGGTGTGGTCTCCACAGAGGCCCGCGCCAAGTACAACCAGGCGCAGCGCGAAGGCAACCACCGCATCTTCTATGGGCTCACCTACTGGTCGCCCAACATCAACATCTTCCGCGATCCGCGCTGGGGCCGCGGGCAGGAGACATACGGTGAAGACCCCTTCCTCACCGGCCGGATGGGCGTGGCATACACCACCGGCGTACAGGGCGCTGACCCCAACCACCTCCGCGCTGTTTCCACCCCCAAGCATTTTGCCGTGCACAGCGGGCCAGAGCAGTTGCGCCACGGGTTTAACGTTGACCCGTCACCGCGCGACCTTGAAGAAACATATCTGCCGGCCTTTCGCGCCACGGTCACAGAGGGTCACGCGCAGAGCGTGATGTGCGCCTACAACTCAATCGACGAGTTCCCCGCCTGCACCAACAAGATGCTGCTCAAAGAACACCTACGCGACGCCTGGGGATTCAACGGTTTTGTGGTCTCCGACTGCGGCGCCATTGTGGATGTGAACCAGGGCCACAAGAAGACCGCGGACATTACCCATTCTTCCGCCATGGCTCTTGAGGCGGGCACCGATCTCTCCTGCAGCATCTGGGCGCCGGGCTTCAATACACTGGCCAACGCCGTCCGCCAGGGCCAGGTCAAGGAAGAACTGGTCACCCAGGCGGCCGAGCGGCTTTACACGGCGCGCATGAAGCTGGGCATGTTTGACCCCCAGGGCTCAAACCCCCTCGATAACATCCGCTTTACTTCCGACATGTCCGGGGCAAATCGCGAGCAGGCCCGCAAAGCAGCCATGGAAAGCATGGTCCTGCTCAAGAACAACGGCGTGCTGCCGTTGAAGAGTAAGGCAGGGCACATCGCCGTCGTTGGGCCCACCGCCGACCTGCTGGTTTCAATTCTGGGCAACTACGTGGGCACGCCCATCCGTCCCGTCACCCCGCTGGACGGCATGCTGCAGCAATTCAGCAGCTCGCCCATCCTTTATGCGCAGGGCTCCACACTTGCCGCCGGTGTCGGAGTGCCTGTGCCGCGCACTTCCTTCGGGTTGGGCAAGGGCCTCAAAACGGAGTTCTTTGCCACTCCGGACTGGACCGGCCGGCCACAATTTACCGTGACCCAGCCCGTTGTTCAAACCGACTGGGAAAATGGCTTCCCGGCTTCGCAGATCGCCACCCATACCTACTCCGTCCGCTGGACTGGCGCCATCACCGTGCCGGCCGCCGGCCACTATGTATTCAGCATCGAGACGGGAGACAGTTTCCCCTACTCGCCTGCCGAAACCTACCGCCTGCTTCTCGATGGCAAGGTTGTTTCCGAAGGCAGTCTGCGCCAGGCCCCGGATATCTCAACCCTCGGCAACTTCCACGCAGCGCCCGGCGCTTCGCCTACCGCGCCCCCGCAAATGAATGCGCCCAAGGTACCCCAGATCGCGGTGGACTTTACCGATACCGACGCCCATGCCTTCCAGTTTGAGTACTCGCACTCCGGTGACGAAGAGGGCGGCGGGGTGGTGCTCAAGTGGGAAGCTCCCCCGCAGGCGCAGCTGGACGAGGCTGTGGCCCGTGCGAAAGAGGCCGACGTGGTGGTTGCATTTGTCGGTCTCTCGCCTCAGCTTGAGGGCGAAGAGATGAGCATCAAGATCAACGGCTTCAACGGCGGCGATCGCACCAGCCTCGACCTGCCCGCGCCCCAGCAGAAATTGCTTGAGGCCGTAGCCGCGACCGGCAAGCCTCTCATCGTAATTTTGCAGAGCGGAAGCGCAGTGGCTTTGAACTGGGCAAACGATCATGCCGCGGCCATTATTGAAGCCTGGTATCCAGGCGTTGAGGGCGGCACGGCCATTGCCCGCACCTTGACCGGACAGAGTAACCCCGCGGGCCGACTCCCGGTGACCTTCTATTCCAACCTCGAAGGCTTGCCCGAGTTCACCGATTACGCGTTGAAGGGCCGCACCTACCGCTACTTCACCGGAAAGCCGCTGTGGGGCTTTGGCTACGGTCTCAGCTATTCCACTTTCAAATATGGCCCGGTGAAACTGTCTGCGCAGACCCTCAAGGCCGGCGAACCGCTCACCGCAACGGTCACTGTGACCAACACCAGCACCATCCCCGGCGACGAAGTGGTCGAAGCGTACTTGAAGACCCCGCAGCCGGATGGGCCCATCCAATCGCTGGTTGGGTTTGAGCGCGTCACCATCCCCGCCGGCGAAAGCAAGGAAGTCGCCATCACCATCGATCCGCGCTCCATTTCAAGCGTGGACGAAAAAGGCGCCCGCGCAATCCTCGAAGGCAAATACACGTTGACCCTCGGCAGCGCCCAGCCGCAAGAGACACAGGTCAAGTCGGAAGCTGGATTTACCGTAACCGGTACAGTGGCTTTGCCTAAATAGATATCGCAGGCGGCGCGGGAGGCCCTGAGCAGAGTCTCCCGTGCCATTGTTCTCTGCCCCATGCAGAGTATGACTTCTTAGAGCGTGTTCGCAATCCGCCTTCTAACAGGCCCGGTCCGGGTCCCCTCAGGGTCGCGCGACGAAAAGAGCATGAAAACAATGGGCTCTAATCTCTGAAGGGTCACAACTCCAATATCGCTGCGAGTCTCGAAACGAGCCCAGGTAACTTCAAGCTATCTAGTGACCGGTTCGTAGCCCCCTCCTACGTACTTCGTGGGAGGGGAAAACCTGACTTTCCCCCTCAAATGGCATATCATCGTGAAAGTCTAACTGGAATAACTGTTGTTGGTAGCGCCACACGGTTGCCCCTTGTTAAGAGGTCGAATGAACGTTCAGGGTCAAAGTGTGAATCGGAAACGCCTGTGGAAACACGCCCCCGGCGTCCTTCTCTGTATCTGTCTCTGGGCCAACTTTCAACCCAGCTCCGCGCAATCTGACAGCGGCCAGCAGGTCATCGCCACCTGGAATTGCGATGCCAACGGAGCGTGGCGCGACATCGTCGGCAGGCATGGCGACAGGTCAAACAAACAGATTGAGAAGCGCCTCGTTTCAGCCCTCAGAGACAAAAACACACAGGTCAGAAAGAACGCGGCTATCGCGCTTGGTGAAATAAGATCGGAGCGCGCGATTCGGCCCCTGGTGGCCGCTCTCAAAGACAGCGACCAACTTGTAAGAGCTTGTGCCGGCACTTCCCTGGTCAAAATCGGCCCTCCGGCCGTTTTGCCTTTGATCGGCATTCTCAAAGACAACGATCCGTTCGTCCCCGCTCTTGCAGCCGTAACATTGAGCGTGATTCCCGATCCGCAGGGGCGCCAGGCCCTGATGGGCGCCTTGAGCGAGCAAAATACAAAAGCCATCCTCGGAGCTCATACGCTGTTCCTCAAACTCGGCATTCCAGGTTCTGAAGCCGCGCTCATTCAAACGCTGACCGTGTTTCCCAACCGGGAAATGGCCGAGGAATTCCAGAACAGCGGCAATCCCATGCTGCGAGCCGCGGCCGCCGCATGGGCGCAGAAATACAAGGAATGGCTTGCGCCGCCCCACAACTGGGGCGCCTTGCGCTGGGGATGCGGGGACTCCCTGCCGCCGCCCGGCGCAAACGCAATCAACCGCGCCGAAGGCCGATAAAGCGCCTGACCTCCTTCCCATCCGCTGCATAATCCTGAATAATGACCATGGACTCGCTTGCGCCCGCGTCCGGGTTAAGTCGCCTCCTTCCTTCTTAAATGTCCCGAAGCAGAGGCGGGTTGGACGCTGCCCCGGCCGAAACATCATTCTCTGGACAAAATCGGAGACCCGCCTTTATGTACAAGATCGTTGAAGCCCGCGCCGTGGGGCACAATATCAAGCAATTTGTGATTCTCGCCCCGCGCATCGCGCGCAAGCAGCGGCCGGGACAATTTCTTATCCTCCGCCTGCACGAGAAAGGCGAGCGGATTCCGCTCACCATCAAGGCCGCCGATCCGGAGGCAGGTACCGTGACCATCGTGGTGCAGGCCATCGGCAAAACCACCTCGATGCTCAATTGCCTTGAGACCGGCGACTCTATCCTGGATATTGTCGGTCCCCTGGGCCGCCCCTCCGACATTGAGAACTACGGCACCGCGGTCATTCTGGCCGGCAGCGTGGGAACGGCCATGGCTCTGCCCACCGCCAACGCGCTCAAGGCGGCCGGCAATCAGGTGGTCTTTATCGAGGGCGCCCGCAACACCGAGATGGTGGTGTTTGAAGACGAAGTGCGCCAGGCCAGCAATGAAACCTTCATCATGACCGACGACGGCAGCTACGGCGAAAAAGGCCTGGTCACGAAAAAGCTGAATGAGCTGATCGCCGCCGGCCGCAAAATCGACTTTGTGCTGGCGGTTGGCCCGGTGCCCATGATGCGGGCGGTGGCGCAGATAACCAACCCACTCGGCATCAAGACCATGGTCAGCCTCAACTCAATCATGGTTGACGGCACGGGCATGTGCGGCGGCTGCCGCGTGCTGCTGGGCTCTGCCAGCAAGTTCGCCTGCGTGGACGGGCCGGAGTTCGACGCCTCCCAGGTCAACTTCGAGGTTCTGATGCAGCGCAACCAGATGTATCGCGACAAAGAGTGCCAGTCCTTGAAGGACTTTGAAGAAACCAAGGAAGAGCAGCTGGCACAGCTTCGCGCCGACCTGGCCGCCGAGGAAACACATTATGTCTGATAAGAACCTGGTTCCACTTAAAGATCGAATCAAGATTCTGCGCACGCACATGCCGGAACGGGACGCGGAAGTGCGCAGCCGCAGCTTTGAAGAAGTGAATCTAGGCCTGGTGGCCGCCGACGCACTGACCGAGGCCACGCGCTGCATCTCCTGCGCCAAGCCGGGGTGCGTCGTCGAGTGCCCGGTTGGCGTCAAGATCAAGGACGTGGTGGCCCTGATCTACGCCGGAGACTACCTGGCTGCCGCCGCCAAGCTGCGTGAAGACAATTCTTTACCCGCAATTACCGGCCGTGTTTGCCCGCAAGAAAATCAATGCGAGGGCGGTTGCGTACTTGGCAAGAAAGGCGCTCCCGTCGCCATCGGCAACCTTGAGCGCTTTGTGGCCGACTTTGAGCGCACCAGCGGGCAGCTTGGCCTGCCGGCCAACGCTCCTGCAACGGGCAAGGCAGTAGCCATTGTCGGCAGCGGCCCCGCAGGCTTGAGCGCGGCCGGCGACCTGATTCAAAAGGGCCACCGGGTACGGGTCTTCGAGGCGCTGCATGAACTGGGCGGCGTTTTAGTCTACGGCATTCCCGAGTTTCGTTTGCCCAAGTCCATCGTCAAAGGTGAAGTGGATAACCTGCGCCGCATGGGCGTGGAGTTTGAAACCAACGTGGTGGTGGGCAGAAGCGTGACCCTAGACGAACTGATGCAGGACGAGCACTACGACGCGGTCTTTGTGGCCACCGGCGCGGGCCTGCCTGTCTTTCTCGGGGTTCCCGGCGAACACCTGAACGGCGTCTATTCCGCCAACGAGTTTTTGACGCGAATTAACCTGATGCGCGCCTACCAGGCGGCTGAGTACGATGAGCCGGTCTACGACTGCCGCGACCGCGACGTGATCGTGGTGGGCGGCGGCAACACCGCCATGGACGCGGTCCGCACCGCCCGGCGTCTGGGAGCAAAATCGGCGACTCTTGTCTACCGCCGATCCGAGGCGGAGATGCCCGCCCGGCTCGAAGAGGTAAACCACGCCCGCCAGGAGGGAATCCAGTTCCGCATGTTGACCGCCCCGGTCGAAATGGTCGGCGACGAAAAGGGATGGCTTACCGGCGTGCGCTGCGTCCAAATGGAATTGGGGGAACCGGACGACAGCGGAAGACGTAGACCTGTAGTAGTCAAGGGTTCTGAGTTTACGCTTCCGGCAAACGTGGTCATCATCGGTGTCGGCACAACCGCCAATCCGCTGATCCAGAGCACAACGCCGGATCTGAAAACGAATTCGCACAACTACATCGTGGCCGACCAGCAGTCCACGCGCACTTCAAAACGCGGCGTCTTTGCCGGAGGCGACATTGTTACCGGCGGAGCCACAGTCATTCTAGCCATGGGCGCGGGCCGCAAGGCCGCCGCCTCGATTCACGAGTACCTGACGACAGGGGTGTGGTAGAAGGCAGCCGCCACAGCTCCCGCGCAACCAGTTGATCCATCGGCTGCCTCACACCCCAGGAAATGAGGATTACGATGAGACATCTTCTTGCTGCAACCGCGGTGCTTGCACTGGCAACCGTCCCGGTGCTGGCTTCAGAGGCCACCTTTGACCGCACGCTTAATGTGAGCGGACACGTGGAGCTTTCAGTCTCCACCGGCTCGGGCAACATCCACCTGACCCGCGGCTCCGGCAACCAGGTGCACATCTTCGGCCGCGTCAAAACCGGCTGGGGCGGCAGCGAGCAGAAAATGCGCGAAATCGCCGCCAATCCGCCCATCGAGCAGACCGGCAACATCATCCACATCGGTGCCCGCCACGAGAACTACCACAACATCAGCATCGATTACGAGATCCAGGCGCCGGAGAATTCCATCCTCGAAGCCGGCTCCGGTTCCGGTGACGTCACCGTGGACGGCGTGGGCGAAAACGCCAAAATCTCCACCGGCTCCGGCAATATTCATGCCACCGGCCTGCGCGGCGGTTTCTCCGTCGGCACCGGTTCCGGCAACATCTATGCCGAGCAAACCAGCGAAGGCGACGTGAAGGCCGAGACCGGTTCGGGCAACATCGAACTGCGCAACATCCGCGGCGGCCTCCGCGCCGGCACCGGCTCTGGCGACATCAAGGTGGGCGGCGCCGCCACCACTCTCTGGCACATTGAGACAGGCTCAGGCAATGTCGAGTTCTGGCCTGGAAAGACTCCCCTGACCCTCGACGCCTCCACCGGCTCCGGCAACATCCACTCTGACCAGGAGATGCTGACCCAGGGCTCCAGCGAGCACCACCATGTAACCGGCAAGCTGAACGGCGGCGGCCCCACAGTCCGCATAGAAACCGGCTCCGGCGACATCCGCGTGCATTGAGAAGCAGAGAACTGTAGCGCTGGCCTCCCGGCCGGCTGTCTTGAGGGCCTCCTGGCCCTCGAGGCGGGGCGCCTTATCCCGAATTCTTGGTTGACGCCCACAAGTTTCTTCCACAGGCGGGACCAGCTCTGTTGCAAAGAGCCCCGCCTGTTTTTTTCTCTCCCAACTACTGCTCGTCGCGATTCAGAGAACTCACCCGGAAGAACGGCTTGCCCTTCTCTGTCGGGTCGGGCACATACTCCTGCGCTGTCTTCGCCGCATCGTAATCCCGCCAGAGCCAGACCATCTCCTCCGGAAACTCCGCCGCGCCCTGCCCCCCGTTGTGCGTCCCCTTGCCAAAGCTGAAATGGAAATCGTAGTCACGCGTCTTCAGCGCATTCGCCATGCGGATATTGGCCAACGGCCAGCTTCCCCAGCGGGGGTTTTCCATGTCGTTGGCCCCGTCCTGCAGCCACACCCGCAGGTTCCGCTTCGGCTCGCGCAGTATCTTGTCGGGATAGTCCTGCCCGCCCTCGGCAACCGCCGGGTCTTCCTTCCACTGGATCGACGTGAAGCTGCCAATCAGGCTCAATACCCGGCTGAACTCATTCGGCATCTGCCAGGCCGCATTGAAGCTGCAAATCCCGCCTGAGGACGCGCCGGTAATCGCGTGGCTGTACCCGTCCTTGCGCAGGTTGTACTTGGCACCCACTTCGGCCAGCACCTCGTCGCGCAGGAAGCGCACATAGCGGTCGCTCACCGTGTCATAGAGCGTGCTGCGCATCGCGTCCTTCAGCGTGCGTCCCCACCGGTCCGCGTGGCCTTTTACGGCCTTGTAAGTCGGCGTACCCGGCGCATCCGCAATGTCCCCGGGGTTGATGAACACGCAAATCATTACCGGAATCTTCTTTTGCGCAATCAGGTTGTCAACCGCGTTGAGAACCGGGTTGTTGCCGGTGCGGTCGATATAGCCGCCGCCATCCTGGAAGACCATCACCGCCACCGGCGTCGCGGGATCGTACTGCGCCGGAACGTAGATCCAGTACTCGCTCTTCATCCCGTCATAAATTTTGCTGGTGTGGATCAGCTTCTCAGAGAGCTTGCCGCCGGGTACGCCCGGCTGCAGATAAGAGAGCGGCCCAAACGCCGGCATGTCCAGCCGCCCCCCGAAATCCGCACCATTCACAAC
The DNA here is from genome assembly GCA_903911925.1 of uncultured Acidobacteriaceae bacterium. GTDB lineage: Bacteria > Acidobacteriota > Terriglobia > Terriglobales > Acidobacteriaceae > Telmatobacter. The sequence continues at coordinate 1,135 of CAIWFH010000159.1, read as the reverse complement.
GTAGTGGAACTGGTGTAGCCGTCCAACGGGCATTACATAGGCGATCCCAAACCACAGTTGAGAGCCCGGCAGCGCCTCCATGGGCAGCCCCGGCTGCTCGTCCACCACCAGCGTGGGCGCGGTCGCCGCCTCCACCGCAAAAAAGAACTCTGGACCCTGGCCTGCCCATGCCGTGCCCTCTTTCAGGTCTTTCGCGTCAAACGTGGCCTCGATGCCGGCCCGCAATTCGGGTCCGTGCGCCTTGGCCAGCGCAATCAGTTCCGGTGCAGTCAACTTGCCCGCTCCCCATCCATGTGCGGCCAGGGTAAGCGTAAGGCAAAACATGATCGTTGTCCTCATGCGGGTTATGGTACACCGGCAGACGCAAGAAACTTTCCCACGATCCTGTGAACGCAAGTTCTTTGTCTTCGTCTGCGATTCTGGTCATTGTTGATGTAACGTCATTGTTTCCATAGGGATGGTAGAAAATGGAGGGGTGGGTATTTTGCGGGATCGGATTGCGGATTGGAGGAAGATGCGCGCTGTGTGGGCTCTGAGTTTATGAATCGACCATGCGCGTTTCTCCGAATTAATCTGCAACTCCGGGAGAGAACTGGGGACCGTTTTCCCGGTTGAGTTGGCATTTGAGAGGCTAGCTTTTTTCCCTGCCTACGAAAAGCAAAAATACGGCAGAACCCACCTCGGGATGTTGACTCAAACATAACTTCCGGATTGCCGGTCACTCACCCGGAAACCTGTTTTCTAGTCCCGGAGCGACGACCGATAATAGCCCCGGGTGAAACCCGGGGGAACTGCGCCCTCCAAAAACAATGCGACCCGGAAGGGCGCGGCGAAAAAAAATGAGTAACTTCCGAGTTGCCGGTAATTCGACCGCGCCCAAGCAAACTCCCCACTGCACTGTCATGTTGAGCGAAGCGAAACATCTGCGGCTGCTTTTCGTTGAGTCCGAGTTGCCGGTTACTCGACCGGAATGTGCAATGGGTTTCCTGTCCGGTGCTAGTGTAGTCCGCCAAACAGATGTTCATTTATTGAGGACGGCCTGAGCGCGAGTGACCTTTTCGAGGATGTCGTTTGCTTTTGCGGTCCATATGAATGGCTTGGGGTTCTTGTTGTGACCGTCGATGTATTCTCCGAT
>CAIWFH010000158.1 GCA_903911925.1 uncultured Acidobacteriaceae bacterium | reverse complement strand
GACCGGTATTGCCCTTTTCTTCCTGTTTCTCACGACTGCCGATGTGCAATGGCACAGCATCTCCATAGGCTCGGACGGGCAGGTATCTAGAAGCGAGATGGGGCGCGGGCCGCTTTGGAGTCCTCCTATTTGTTGTGGTGACCAGCGCGATCTGGTTTTGCCTCCGCTGGTCGCTGAATGGTTCGTTCTCGGCACCTTCTACGCCGCAGGACTTTTTCTCCTAAAAGGCCGATAGGCCCCGGGGTTTCCTCGTAACGGAGCGAGTCAAGCTAAAGAGCATAGACTAGGACTCCGAACCAAGCCCCAAACATCTATGCATACGCACTGTGACGAACCAGGCTGGAATCACTCCAGGTTGGCTGGTTCCAGTCGTGGGGCGAGCAGGTGGATGACGCTGAGTGCCGCGAGATAGGCGAGGGCGGCCAGCATGAAGATTGGGACGTAGCTGCCGGTGCGCTGGAGAATCTCGCCCACCAGCAGCGAGATCAACATCCCGCCAACCGCTCCGGCCATCCCGCCCAACCCAACTACCGAGCCGAGGGCTCGCCGCGGGAACATATCCGAACCGAGCGTGAAGATGTTCGCCGACCATCCTTGATGCGCGGCGGCGGCCAGGCCCAGCAGTCCCACGGCCACCCAGAGGTTCGAGGTCCGCGCGGCAAAGAAGATGGGCAAGACCGCCAGCGCGCAGACCAGCATGGCCGTCTTGCGGGCACGATTTACGGTCCACCCGCGCCGGAGGAGTGACGAGGAGAGCCAGCCGCCGCCGATGCTGCCAATATCGGCGATGAGATAAATGAGGACCAGCGGCAGCCCGATGGATTTCAGATCGAGACCATGCCGGCGGTTGAGGAAATCGGGAATCCAGAACAGGTAGAGCCACCAGATCGGGTCGGTCAAGAACTTGCCCAGCGCAAAGGCCCAGGTCTGGCGGTGCGGCAAGAGCTGCCGCCACGCGATGGGCGAGCCGGTTTCCGCCGGATCGGTGCGGATATAGGCCAGCTCCGACGATGTCAGGCCCGGATGGCTCTCCGGCGAACGATAGCTGGCCAGCCACCACAGCACCCAGGCAAAACCGGTTAGGCCCGTCGCGATAAAGGCCCATTTCCACCCCCAACGCAGCGTGATCCAAGGCACGGCCAGCGGTGTGACCAGGGCACCCACGTTGGTGCCGGCGTTGAATATGCCCGTGGCCAGCGCACGCTCCTGGCGCGGAAACCACTCCGCCACCGTCTTGATGGCGGCGGGAAAGTTGCCCGACTCGCCGAGGCCCAGCATGATGCGCGCAATGGTAAAGCCGAGCACGGTATGCACCAGCGAGTGGCTCATGGCGGAGATGCTCCAGACAGCCATGATGAGCGCGTATCCGATTCTGGTTCCGAGCTTGTCAATCATGCGGCCCGTCATAAACAGGCCGATAGCGTAGGCAGCCGTAAACCATGCAACGATGTTGCTGTACTGGATCTCAGTCCAGTTCAGGTCCTTCGAGATAAGCGGTTCCAATAGGCCGAGGACCTGACGGTCCATGTAGTTGATAGAGGTTGCGGCGAAGAGTAGTCCGCAGACAATCCAGCGGACTTTGCCGTTTGGCTTTTGCGTTGCGGGATTCGCAAT
>CAIWFH010000157.1 GCA_903911925.1 uncultured Acidobacteriaceae bacterium | reverse complement strand
TGCTGTTTTCCGCCCTTCCCACAAACCTTGGAAATCGATAAGGCCGATTCCCACATTCCCACCGCCACGACGACAACGAGGATGAATTTAATTCTCAAAACCCGGCCGGTTAAGAGATACGCATTCTGAGGGCAAGGTCAATTCCTGAGCCAAATCTCTTATTTTTTGCGTAAGCAATGATCTTTCATTGGTGTTCTTGTTCAAACTCGAGTGTGGCACTCCATTCGGATTTTGTTCCAGAATCCAGTTCTCAGGTTGGCCGGCATTTCCTGAGAACCTATCAAGGTGCAAGCTTACCGTGTCGAGCGGCCTCATTAATCTCGAACTCCGGGCTCCTCCGCCGCTCACGGTGATTTCGCGACTGCAGAATTCGCCGAAATTAAAAGCGTTTACTGGCCGAACCCACTCGCCAGACCTGATGTCAATCCCAGCGATGCAGTAGCCTTGCATCTTCCGCGAGACGGCAAGACACAAGAATTCCAACTCGCGCATGGAACAATCCTCTGCTTAAAGATGCAGAATTGTAACTCCAGTCCAATGCTTCTGCAAGTACTCAAGAATCAGTCGTCGATGGCAATGCTCCGCGGTGGCCTCGCTGCATAGGAGCACGGTCTTTTTCTTGAAACTCTCTTTGTCGATCGCAGACTCAATGTTTCTGGATTTCATTAGAGTGTTAAATTTGTTTTCGTAAACATCCCAGTCGCCTTTTTGTTTCTTGTAAGCGTCCAAGATGTCCTGTGTAGGAGCTAGCAGAGGTTCGTGTTCGTAGCTAGCATTGCAAATTTCGCGCAGAAAGTAGGCCAAGTCGGCCTGTTTTGCGAAAGCGGCAAGCTGGGAGGTGTTATTGAGCCGAACGTCGAGTAAACGCTCGATGCCGTGAGCTTTCAATGTGCTGAAGAATTCGCTGGCGCTTTTTTGGGTAAAACCGATGCTGTAGATCTCCATTTGTCCTCTTCCAGTTCTGCAAAAAGCTCTCCTTGCGGGTCGACGAGCGACTTTTCGGAGACTTCGGCAACCACCTTGTCGGACTCCAGGCGGCCGTCGCCGCGAATGTGTTGCATGGTGTGGCCGCGCTCAGTCAGCACGCGGCCAACGAGCAAGCGGCGATGGCAGTGAGCGGGGTCTTCCTCCCCGCAGAGCAGTGCCACGCGGAAGCGCTCCATGCCGGTCTCAAGCCGCGCAATCCCCCGCTTGAATTGGGCATCGTCGCGCAGTCTCCCATAAACCACATGGCCCGAAGCGTCGTAGTGAGCAGGGTTCGCGGGACGCCCACCCAACTCTGCGCCCAGGAAAAGATAGCGGATTCCGGCCTGCTCCAGGGATCGCTGGATCAACTCCTTGTCGAAGTGCGGCGCGTATTTTGAATAAGGCGAACTGCGGATGTCCACAACCACTTCAACTCGATGCTGGCGGACCAGGCCGAGCCACACTTCAATGTCGTGGTTGGAGTGGCCCAGAGTGAAGAAGCTGCTCATGCGTTCAACCTTGCCAAGGAGAATAGCACTTTACCGGGAATCGAGCGGTTGCGGAAAACGAGATCGCGCATCTATGCGGCGCGAATCGCAAACATGCTCCGCACTACGTCCGCGAATCCCCGGTAGGCGTATAGCGCTTGTCGAGAGCGTGGCCAAAGGCGAGCAGGTTGCCGTCCGGGGCCAGCAACAGCAGTTCGCGCTGGCCGTACGGCTTGTCGGCGGGGCCGTGCACATCGCCTTTGGGCAGCAGGTCGAGCTTCGGTTTCAGTTCGGCGTAGAAGCGGTCCACATCGTACACGTCGATGTAGTACGCAAAACGCCGCGTGCCCGGCGGAGCCGCATCTTTGCCGGTCTGCTGCCAGATGCGGAAGCCGGCCGTTTCGCGATGCACGTAGGCGTAGTCTGAGGCGCGGAATTGCACCTCAAAGTCGAGAAGATCGACGAAGAAGGCCAGCGCCTTTTCAAGGTCTTCAACAAACATGAAAGGCGTTACCTGGATGAAGTTGGGCGTGGAGTGAGGGGTCGCGTTGCTCAAAGGGATGCTCCATTGGCAGGTTCGGTCAATGCGCTAAATCTCGCTTATCTCGCGCGGTCGATCCGATACAGCACGTGATGCCTCAATGGATGGCCTTGCGGGATGTTCGGATGCTCAAAATCGTCGACGGCATCATGCGTCATTCCGAGCTTTTCCATCACCCGCCGCGACCGAACGTTTGCGTCAGCCGTGAAGGAGACCATTCCGCCGAGCCTCAACTCTTCGAAGCCATAGCGGAGCACCGCACGCGCGCCCTCCGTGGCCAGTCCTCGCCCCCAATACTCTGCCGCCAGCCGCCAGCCGATTTCAACCGCGGGCATAAAAGGCGCTTCAAACCTGGGGATCGATATCCCGATGAATCCGAGAAATGCGCCGTTCTGCCGCAGTTCCGCCGCGAAGGGACCGTACCCGTTGCGCTCGAAGTGCGCTTCAGCGCGATCCGCCAGAGCGTCTGAGGCCTCCTCGGTCAGCAGCCCGGGCATGAACTCCATCACCCGCGGATCGGCATTCATGGCGCGAAACGGCACGCGGTCCTCCTCGCGCCATCGGCGCAGCAGCAGCCTTTCCGTTGTCAGGCATTCGGTCATCGTGCATAGGCTACCATCCGCAGATGAGCCGGGCGGGCATCGGCATTTAGACTGGTAGGGTTCCTCTGAGCCCGATGACCCTCCGGTTTGGCAAACTCCGCCGCTTCCGCTTCAACCTGCCTCAGCGCATCGCCCTGGGGATGCTGGTGCTGTTTCTGGCCCAGGGGCTTTGGCTCACCGGCCGCCAGGCCCTCACCGACCGCGACTACCAATACGCCCGCTGCGGCCGCGAAATGTGGGAGCGGCCGTCGCCCCTCGCCGGATACTTCACCACTTGCGGAAACATCCACGACGGCATCCTGGCCTACCGCCTCGCCGGACTGCCGCTCACGCTCAACCTGCTGGCCGAGCGCGGCCTCGACCATTTCCGCAAGCCGGAAGACAAGGTAGTTCAAGCCGGAGGCGAGGTCAGCACCTGGGAACTGCGCCATCAACTCCCGTTCATCCTGCTTCTGCTGCGGCTCCCGTTCCTCCTGGCCGGGTGCATGCTGGGCGGCGGGCTGTGGTGGGTTACGCGGCGGCTTTACGGCAACCTGGGCGGCTATATCGCGCTGGCGCTCTATTGCTTCTCTCCAGCGATTCTCAAGGCCTGCGTGGCGCCCAATCCTGAAGTGCTGGCGGCCCTTGGAGTCTACGGCGGCGTCTACACCTGCATCGGCGTCGCCCACGCCATGCAGGGCCCCCGCAAAAAATGGCGTCCGCGCATCATGCTTCTCACCGCGGCCTTCGGGCTGGCGGCGGCCTCCCACATTGCTGCGCTGCCGATCATAGCCCTGCTGGGTTTGGCCTTGATGCTGTGGGTAGCCGAAGGCCGCCGCTCCCAGGTGTTGCCCATCCTCCTGGTGGCAGTTGCCGGGGCGCTGGTGCTGGTCTTTGCCTGCTACGGCTTCTCGCCAGACGCCTTCAGCTATCTCTTCCGTTCGGCTGCCGGGCTTCTCTGGGTCTCGCTTGACCCGGCCCGCCATTTCTTTGGCGCGTTGCCAAACGCGGGAATCACCGTCTCCGCCGCGGCGGCCCTGGTCCTTTTCCTGAGCTTGCGCAAGTCCTGGTACTTCGGCAACACAACTCCGTTGTTTTGCGTTTTGGTGATCATGGTGCTGGTCACAACAGGCGTTCCCGCTTCCCCCTGGCTTTGGGCGTTGCCGTTTCTGTTCACGTTTGTGGGTGGGGTATTTGCCGACGCCTGCGAAGGGCCAAAAGGCGGTCTTGCGCTTGGAGCCGTCGCGGCAGTCATCTTGCTTCAGGCCATCTTCTGCGTGCTTAGTTTGCCCGGGTTGCTCTAACCGGACTGCCAAATCTTGAGGGGTTTTTCCTGTCCTCGTAACCCTCGAAAAATGAGTGAAATCGGGCCAGGAATGAAACCGGATTCCGGGCCAGAAACACTTCTGCGACTGGTGGAAATCGGTGGCCCGGGAAGCCACATCCAGAAACCTCATAAATTTAAGCAAAATAAGGACTTATTTGCTCCGATTAGCCTTGCTGTAACCCCCGCTAAACGCGTAAAATAGAAGCACAGCCTGCGGACCCCGGCCCCGCTCTTTCCGGTCCGTTTTTGCCGCCTTCCCGCAGGCCCTGAAAAACCCTTATGGCAGACGATCAGAACCCCCAGCTCCCCCTCGAAGGCGGCACGCCGCCCAATAGCGGCACCAACCTCATTCCTATCAATATCGAAGAGGAAATGCGCCGCAGCTATCTCGATTACTCGATGAGCGTAATCATCGGCCGCGCGCTGCCCGATGCCCGCGACGGCTTGAAGCCCGTGCATCGCCGCGTGCTCTACACCCTCAACGAGATGGGGCTGCAGCACAACAAGAAATACACCAAGTGCGCCAAGGTGGTGGGTCAGGCGATGGGTGTCTACCATCCCCACGGCGACTCGGCCATCTACGACACCCTGGTCCGCATGGCCCAGCCCTTCTCGCTGCGATATCCGCTGGTTGACGGGCAAGGCAACTTCGGCTCCGTCGATGGCGATCCGCCAGCTGCCATGCGTTACACAGAGTGCCGCATGGAGCGCATTGCCGGCGAACTGCTGGCCGATATTGACATGGAGACCGTGGACTTTACGCCGAACTACGACGAGTCCACATTCGAGCCCACGGTGCTGCCCACCCGCTTCCCGAACCTGATTGTCAACGGGTCCAGTGGTATCGCGGTCGGCATGGCCACCAACATTCCGCCGCATAACCTCACTGAAGTGGTCAACGCCGCCATCGCGCTGGTCAAGGACCCCAGCGCCGGCCTGGCTGAAGTGCTCAAGCACGTGCAGGGCCCGGATTTTCCCACCGGTGGCTTCCTCTACGGAAAGAGCGGCATTCCGCAGGCCTACAAAACCGGCCGCGGCCGCTTCATGATGCGCGCCCGCGTGGCCATTGAAAACCTGACCAAGGAAAAACAGGCGATCATCGTCACCGAGATTCCCTACCAGGTTAACAAGTCAAAGCTCATTGAGCGCATCGCCCAACTGGTCACCGACAAAATCGTCGACGACATCAGCGACGTGCGCGACGAGAGCGACCGCGACGGCATGCGCATTGTCATCGAGCTCAAGCGCGGCGCGCAGCCTGAGATTGTATTGAACCAGCTCTACAAGAACACGCAAATGCAGGAAAGCTTCTCCATGATCTTTCTTGCAGTGCTCAACGGCCAGCCCCGCGAACTGGGCCTCGACCAGGCCATCCGCGCCTTCATCGACCACCGCGTCGACGTGGTGCAGCGTCGCACCGTCTTCCTGCTCCGCAAGGCCCGCGAGCGCGAACACATCCTCGAGGGCTACAAGATTGCTCTCGACAATCTGGATACGGTCATCCGCATCATCCGCGCCTCGGGCTCGCGCGTCGAAGCCCGTGAAAACCTCTACGCATGGGGCAAGGGCACTGAGATCGTTCTCAACCTTGACCGCGAACGGCAGCCGCACGAAGAGCGCGGCCTGACCCTGCGTCAGGTCGATGCCATTCTCGAACTGCAACTCTACCGCCTCACCCAGCTCTCCGTCGATGAAATCCTCAACGAGTTGAAGCAGATCCGCGAGAAGATCGCCGAGTACGAGTCCATTCTGGCCAGCGAAACCAAGCTGCGCGCGGTCATCGTCAAAGAGCTTGAAGAAGTTCGCGACAAGTACGGCGATGCGCGCCGCACGCAGATCATCGACGAGTCTGCCGAGTTGCAGCTTGAAGACCTGATCGCCGACGAGCAGGTTGCGGTAACGGTAAGCCACCAGGGCTACCTCAAGCGCACGCCCATCAGCATCTATCGCCAGCAGCGCCGCGGCGGCACCGGCCGCATGGGCATGAAGACGCGCGAAGAAGATTTCGTCGCGCAGTTGATCGTGGATTCGACCCACGCCTTCCTGCTCTGCTTTACCAACAGCGGCCGTGTCTACTGGCTCAAGGTCTACGAAATTCCCGATGTGGGCGCAGCGGGCAAGGGCAAAAGCATGCAGAGCCTGCTTGACCTGCAACCCGGCGAAAACGTCCGCGCGATCCTGCCCGTGCGCGACCTTGAAGAAGAAGGCAAATTCATCTTCTTCGCCACGCAGAAGGGTACAGTCAAAAAAACGCCGCTCAGAGACTTCTCGAACGTCATGTCCCGCGGCATCATCGCCATCGACATTGAGAAGAACGATGAACTGGTGTCCGCCGGCCTGACCAACGGCAAGCAGACCATCTTCCTTGCCACTCGCGACGGCATGGCCATCCGCTTCGACGAGGAGTACGACGCCGACCGTAGCGGCATTGGCCTGCGGCCCATGGGCCGCAACGCCGCCGGAAACCGAGGCATCTCGCTCAAGAAGGGTGATTACCTGATCGGCGCGGCCATCACCAGTTCCGACGCGATTCGCGAAACGGAGCGCGACGAGTGTGCCGCCCGCCTTGGACTAACTGACAAACTCAGCGCGCTGCGCAAGGACTTTGTTGCGGCCGACGAAGCCCTGACAAAAATCAGGGATGACTATCGCAATAAACTGGCCGATTCCGCAGCCGTCAATCTGGCAGAGAAAGCCAAAGAAGATGCCTACAAGGCCCTGAAGCATTTTGACGACAAGCTCGGGGTGACCAAGCAGCTCATTCTATCCATCACTCAAAACGGATTTGGCAAGCGCACGGATGTGGACGAGTATCGCCTCACGGCGCGCGGCGCCCAGGGCGTAAAGAACATGGCCGTCACGCCGCGCATCGGCCGTGTCAGCAGCATACAACTTGTGGACGAGACCAGCGAGTTGATGGTCATCAGCCAGTTCGGCAAAATCATCCGCATTGACACCAAGCAGATTCGCGCCGCCGGCCGCGCCACCCAGGGCGTCCGTCTCCTGAACCTCGAAGAAGACGACAAGGTAGCCGCCGCGGTCATCATCCCGCCCGAAGAACTGAAGGACGACGAGCCAACGCTCTTGCAGTAAAGATTTTGGGTGCCCCCGGTCTGGATTTTCAGACCGGGGATACTGCGAGCCCCGTCATTCCCGTAGGGAGTGAGAGAGTATAGCCCAAGATGAAATCCTGGGAAGCCAGCCCATAAAACGATTGCGCCCCGGCGGGGCGCTGCGAAACCTGTCTACGCACCCAATCGTTCCGCTTCACCCGCCGAACCGTCTTATCCATCGCATTATTCGGATCGCGAACCACCCCGATCTTCGCCTACGCCGCCTCGCTCAGCTCGCACGTCAGGTCAAGCCGTTCGCGAACCATCAGCTCGCGCCAGTTCTTCACCCGTTCCTTCAGGTGCTCCGGCACATAGCCGTAGGGAAACGACTCGTCTACGCTCGTGGCTCGACTTGGTATCAATCACGCTCCGGCCCGTTAGCTCTATCCGCCTCCCGAATCGCCTCAACATCTGCCAGATCGCTCAGTCTCCCCGACTTCAGCTTGTTCCGGATCAGGTGTTCGGAGGAAATGACCGATACCGGGACGCCCTCCAGAGTGAACTCCTCACGATGCTGCCACGCTTCTTCGAAATCGACTCCGTCAATGGACTGAAGAAAATCGGCGCGCGCTGGGGAGTGTCCAAGCTGGAAGACTGAAGCCGGGCTGTCTCGGAAATCGGCAGGCGTTACCTCGGCCAGGGGGGCGCCATACTCCGCCAGCGCTCGATACAAAGCTTCGCTGTTCTTCGCGCTCGAACGGATGAAGACATCAATATCTTTCGTGGACCTCGGCTCGGCGTAATACCCCACCGCCCAGCCTCCGACCACGAGGTACTCAACCCTGTGAGCGTTCAACGCGAGCAAGAGTTGGCGTAGATCTTCGGGTAGGATCATATTGCGGCAGCCCCTTAAAGGAGTTCGCGAAAGCGTATGCCGAGGCCGTCGCGTCCCAAACCGCAAGGAACCGCTCGGCTGGCGGCCTGCTACGCCAATAGCGATAGACCTCAGCCTTTTGTTCGGCGTGACTAGCGAATTTGCGAATGGATTTATCCATGATAGTCGGGCATATCCCCCTTCAATTCTAACACTTTCGCCAATTTGTGGCCCGTTCTTAAGTCGGCAGATCGACAGGCCTCAGCTACTCCTTCGCCAGCGCCTTGTCCCACTCCCCCCGCCCGCGCAACTCCTCAATCTCCAGCTTGGCCATCTCCTGCGCGTGCAGGTAATCCGGCTTCACCACGCGATTCAGCGGCATCTGTCCGGGCTCGAGAATGATCCAATGCCGCGGCCGCATATACGGCGACAACGCGCGAGCGTGCCGGTCGAGTTCAACGCGGCTCAACTCGACATCGGGCCGCTTCTCCACCACGGCCACCACCGCCTCTGAAACCACTGCATGGGCTACGCCCACCACCACGCAGTTGGCTACCTTTTCCGCGAGCTCCAGGATGTGCCGTTCCACATCGCCGGGGAAGATCTGGTAGCCCATCGATTTGATGACCCACTTCTCGCGCCCGGTCAAATGCAAGCGCGCCGAACTCTTGTATCCAAGATCGCCGGTATATAAATAGCCGTCGCGCGAAATCGACTTCGCAGTGGCCTCAGGATCGTTGACGTACCCCACAAAAGTCTGCGGTCCCTTAAAACAGACGTGGCCAATCTCGCCGTCCTTCAGTTCATCGCCCGCATGCCCGTCAGCGCTCATCGGTTGGCGAATGGTGCACGGATAAATCGGCATGTCCACGCCAAGGTCGTCCGGCAGCATCTCCCCGTCAGCCACATTCGCCTGAATGTAAGTGCAAAAGCCCGCGGCTTCGGTCAGCCCAAGCCCTGTGCCGATCACCGGCGACATGGTGGCGAGCCGATCAAGAAACGGCCGCGCCACCGCGTTCCCTCCATAAGCCGCGAACTGCAGGCTTGAGAGATCGTGGCTGCCCGCATCTTTCAGCATCCACTCCAGGCTGTACATGGCCGGAATCTGCGCAAGGATTTCTGCCTTGTGTTGGGCGATGGCGCGAAGTGAACGGCCGGCGTCGAAGACCTCAACCAGGATCGCCGCGCCTCCGCCAAACAGTGTGCTCATCAGCGCCTCGGTCTGGCCGCCCACGTGAGACGCAGGCAGATTCACCAGAGTGCGCGGCCCGCGGTCTCCGCCAAAAAACGATTCGCAAATGCACATGTTCTGCACCGTGATGTTGCGATGCGAGAGCAGCGCGGGCTTTGGCGATCCCGTTGACCCGGTAGTGAAAATCACCAGCGCTCCATCATCTTCCGTTACGCGGCAATCAATGCCCGCTTCCTCCGTCGAGTTTTGCGCGGCTTCGACAATTGAAGCGAATGATCGCGTAGCCGGAATCGTCTCGTCCCACTCCATCGCGATGGAGTGCTCGATCCAAGGGCATCGCGCCTGTATGACCACCCACAGCGGCCGAAAATCGAAAGGAGTCTTCCCGCCCATCCACGCAAACCCGCGCGGCTTCAGAATCTCAAGCGCTCTGATGACCTCTGTTGGAGATAAGCGCAAATCAAGCGGTGCCACGATCACGCCGATTTTGAAGCAGCTGTATTCAAGCAGCACGTGGTCCACCGACATCGGCAGCATGGTCAGCAGGAAATCGCCTTTGGCAAAGCCCAATCGGCGCAACTCTCCCGCAAGTGCAGTGGTCGCGCGGTCGAACCCGGAATAGGTGACGCTTCGGCCGCTGCCTGCGCTCACCAGGGCCTCTACCTCGGGGCGGGCATTGGCCCACTTCGCAACGATGCCGTGAAGAAGGTGGCGGTCGGAGAATTTGCTTTCGTAGTCGTCGAGGGTAAATTGAGGAACATGCATTGGCTAGGTCTGTCTCGCTCCTGAACCAGTCGAACATTCGCAACAGCAAGCGTCAAGGGAGTGGTCAAACAAGCAAGCGCCCCATCCTTGCGATACGAGTCTTCGCAAGAATGGGGCGCGTTGTATCGAGGCACCCGCTACAGCTTTTTCAGCTTCGCCTCCAGGTCCGGTATGTAACCTGCCTGCGCATCCGGCTCCATCTGCTTTGCTGTAGCGATCGCCGCCTGCCATGCACTGCGGGCATCGTCCTTCAACCCGGAAGCTGCGGCAATGTCTCCCAAAGCCATCTGGCTGTTGATCTCGTCCGGATCAATCGCCACCGCCTCGCGCGCCAGCGCCAGCGCTTCCGGCTTCTTGCCCTTCTCCATCAGCGCGTAGGCATTCTGGGCACGGCTCATCGCGGCAGCCTGCTTCAGTTGGAAGCTGCCGTGATAAACGAACACCGCGTCATCGATGGATTCAGTTGGCTCGAGCGACTGAAATTGCGCCACCGGATTCACGCGATTTGAAGGCCACTCGCAGCCGCTCAAATCGCCGGCGCTCAGCAGCACGCTGCCAGTCGCCACCGGTGCAGTGTTTTCTGCCCCGCCGATCCAGCCGGTAATGGCATTGGGCAGCGGGTGGCAGAGAATGCCATACACAGCCGGATCGAGCACCGGGTAAGCAAAATACGAGAACCAGCATTCCTCACCGGGATGCCTGTCCTGCCACGCCTTTACCTGGTAAAGCTGTTGCGCCCAATCCACGTTGGCGTCGCTCAGCAGTTTATGCGTGTTCTTCGGTCCGCCCCATGCCTCGTTGGCGTATGCCATTGAATTTGGATAAACCACCAGCGCCGAAACCACGTGGGCCAGGATGAGCGCGCCCCCAATCCAGGCCCAGCGCTTGTTCTTGGCCGCCAGGGCCGTGATGCCCGCGGCCGCCAGGATGAAAACAAAGGTGAGGGCAGGCATCAGGTGCCGCGCACCGATGTCCATGCCCGCGGCAATTGCCACAGCCAGGTAGAAGAACGCTGGCACCAGCAGGTAGGCCAGTTCGCGGCCCTTGCGCAGTGCGCCGGTGAAGATGGCGAAGAATGAGAGCGCGGTCAGCGCCAGCAGGCCCAGCGTGGCCTTCACCAGAATCACGACAGGGAAGTACCACCACACGCCGTGGCTCAGCACCTTGCCGAAAATGAATGTGGGATAGTACTGTGCCATGCGCTTCACGTCCACCAGGCCCATCAGGTACGACTCGGGCAGCAGGTGCCAGTGGGCAATGGCCATGATGGCCGCCGCGTTGAAGTGGCTCAGCGGTCGAACGTAGTCGGCCAGCGAAGTGCTCAGCACCAGGCCAGCCGGGCGTGCGGCGTAGCGGAAGCCATAGAAAGCCCACAGCACCGCAACACCGATAACAACAATGGCCGCAAATGCGCCGCTCAGCCGCAGAGCCAGCCGCCTGCGCGTGCCCTTTGGCGCAACGATCAATTCCCAGCCAATCAGCAGCACCAGCATCGGCGCCAGCAGGATTCCCGAGTGCTTGGCAGCCAGCAGCAGTCCAGCCACCACCCCGGCCAGCAGAAGGCGCGGAACCGTAGGCTGCTTCACGTAGCGATAGAAGGCGTAAACGCTGGCCAGAAAGAACAGCGAGACGGCGATGTCGGTGGTCACCAGCGCGGAGTGGGCCACTATGGTGGGATCAAAAACCGCTAGCGTCAGCGCAACCAGCCCGGCCCAATCGCCAAACCATTCGCGTGCTGCAAAAAAAACAGTCAGCGTGAAGGCCAGCGCCAGCAGCCCGGCCGCAAGCCGCATTTGAAACACCAACTGGTTGCGGTCGCCGTCATTGCGAGCCAGCCAGTCGCGGCCGCACATGTACGCTTCAACCTTGAAGTCGCGATTCTGCATCGTGGGAACCCAAAGGTCCCGCCCGATAAGCGGCAGCGCCGCAAGGAACTTCACCAGCGGCGGATGTTCCGGGTTCAGCCCGTAATCGCCCGTGTGCGCCATCATATAAGCGGCGAACATGTGGTCGCCCTCATCCCATGTTGGCGATGCGCGATGAACCACGAACAGCACCTGCGCTACCTGCAACACCAAAAGAACAACAACCACCACCCACAGCCATTTCTTCGCAATCGTCACAGCGTTCAAGACTCCTTGTTTGTTGGACCGAACCATTGTAGAGGCTTAGATGCCTGTTTGCATGTACGCAGAAGTGAACGGCTTAGTGCCCCGATTCTAGTTATCAGACCATCTTGCACCCTGCCGGGCACTAGGAGCGAAATTGCGCCCGCGCTACACTGAAGTTGCTCACGATTCTCCGCACACCTCTCGTGCACCGGAATGCATTCATCGTCGTAGTGCTGGCTGCACTCTCGCTTGTTTCAGCCAACGGCCTGCCGGCTCACACCGTGAAGGCCCACGCTACCGGCTCGCGCAAGGCCCTCTCTCATCTGGCGCCTCCCAAGGCCCACTCTGCACTCCACCAGTCTCCCAGACAATCTGCTGTGCCAGTCCGCAGGCAATCCGCCGCAAAAGGCCGGCTGGCAATGAGAAGACAGCGCCCTGCGCTCCCCATGCGTCGCGCAGTCTCCCATCGTCATGGCGCGCGAAGCGCCTCCATAGGCCCGGCGACAACAAGAACCATCTCGCTCACCCGAGCGCCCATGCCGGCTGCCTTGCGCGGGTCGTTTGATTCGCTCGCCCGCCAGAACGACAAAACCGAAGGCGACAATCTGGAGCGCATTGAAGACGACAAGGACCTGGCCGACCGCATTACCCGCGGAATGCTGGTCCCGCTCCCCGCTTCGCAAAAACTCGCCGTCAATCAGAATCTTCCCGCCGACCGCCGCTATTGCCGCCCCTGGACCGCCAGCTTCTTATCAGACCTCGCGCGCGCCCACGCAGCCGTTTTTCACTCCCCTCTTGAAGTCACCTCGGCGGTGCGTACCGTCGAATACCAGAAGCGGCTTATCGGAATCAACAGCAACGCCGCCGCCGCCGAAGGCGACGTTGTCAGCCCTCACGTTACAGGCGCCACCATCGACCTTGCCAAGCAGGGCCTGAGCCGGCAGCAGTTGGGCTGGCTCAGGCACTGGCTCTTGCCGCTCCAGAAAGCGGGCAAAATCGACGTTGAAGAAGAGTTCCACCAGTCCTGCTTTCACATCACCGTCTACAAAAGCTACGTGCCCTCGGAGGCCGACCCCCTCCAGGGAGCCGCAACCCTCGCCGGCCGCCCCAGCAAACCACACCTGAAAATAAATTGATTGTGCAGTTTGCTCATTTCAAGGTTACAATCGCGGGCAAAGCCGAAAGAGGCTTGCCGAGGCGAAATCATGAGCGATATGGGAGTTCAAGCAGCGGGGGAGGCGGTCCCTCGCCTGACCGAACGGCAGCGCGTTACGAACATCTTTTCAGAGCCGTCGAAGACCTTTGAAGACATCAAGAAGGGCAACAGAAGCTGGTGGTTGCCTTTCATCATCATTGCCCTGGTCGGCTACATCTTCTTTGCCGCCATCTATTCTAAGGTTGGCATGCAGACCGTCGTAGACAACCAGATAAAACTTGACCCGAAAGCCGAGGAACGGCTGGCGCAGGCGCCGCCCGATCAGCGCGAAACGCAAGTGAAGATCTCCGTCTATGTAACCGAAGGGGTCTTCATCGTCAATCCACTGTTCGTGCTGGGCGGGCTCGCCGTAATGTCCTTCGTCCTTCTGGGCACCATCAACTTTGTTTTTGGCGGCAAGGCTACCTATGGCGGCATCTTTACAGTCTGGATGTTCGCCAGCCTGCCATCCATCATCAAGACACTCTTGGGTACCCTTGTCCTCTACATGGGCGCTCCGGCCGAGCAGTTCAATATCAAGAACTTCGCTCCCACAAACCTGGCCGCCTTCATCTATCCCAACGCGGCAGAGGCCAACAAAGCGCTATATTCTCTCACCAGTTCCCTCGACATCATCACCATCTGGACGCTGGTGCTGTTGTCAATCGGAGTCGCCACCGTTGCCGGGGTCAAGCGCAACTCCGGCTACATTGCCGTCTTTGGGTGGTGGGCAATCCTCATCCTGTGCAGCGTAGGCTGGGCCGCAGCCTTTAGTTGAGATTTATCCCACATCCCTACACAAACAAAACGGCGCGCATCTTGCGATGCGCGCCGCCGTCCTCTACCCACTAATCACTGTCTTTACCCCACCGCCGCATAATCAGCGTGGCGTTGATGCCGCCAAAGCCAAACGAGTTCGACAGCGCCACATCGAAGCTGTGCGCAATCGCTTTGTTCGGCACGTAGTCCAGCTTGCATTCCGGGTCAACGTTTTCAAGGTTGATGGTCGGCGGCAGCATCTGGTTCTGCAATGCCAGAACGGTAATGCCGGCTTCCAAACCACCGGCGCCGCCCAGCAGGTGGCCGTGCATTGACTTGGTGCCTGAAATCTTGAGCTTGTGGGTCAGCGCGTGCTCGCCAAACACCAACTCAATGGCCCGCGATTCATTGCCGTCGCCCGCCGGGGTTGAAGTGGCGTGGGCGTTAACATAGCCCACATCTTCCGGCTTGAGTCCTGCGTCTTTCAGCGCCGCCCGCATGCTGCGCTGCGCGCCTGCGCCTTCGGGAGCAATGCCCGTCATGTGGTAGGCGTCGGCGCTCATGCCGTAGCCAATCACCTCGGCCAGAATCTTTGCCCCGCGCGCCTTGGCAAACTCCAACTCCTCAAGGATGAGAATCCCTGCGCCTTCGCCGATGACAAAACCGTCGCGGTCCTTGTCGAACGGGCGGCTGGCGCGGGTAGGCTCGTCGTTGCGGCTACTGAGCGCCCGCATGGCTGCGAAACCGCCCACCGCAAGCGCAGTAACGGATGCCTCTGCGCCGCCGGCGATCATCGCATCGGCGTCGCCGTGCATGATCATCCGCACCGAGTCGCCAATAGCATTCGCGCTGGTGGCGCATGCTGTCGCCGTCGCTGAAATTGGCCCCTTGGCGCCATAGCGGATGCTGATCTGCCCGGCCGCCATGTTCACAATCACCGCGGGAATGAAGAAGGGAGAAATCTTGCGCGGACCGCCCGCCAGCAGGTTTGAGTGCTCGCGCTCGATGATTTCAAATCCGCCGATGCCCGAGCCGATAAAGACGCCCACCCGGTCTTCGTTCTCCGGTGTGATGGTCAGGCCCGATTGGCCCATTGCCTCCTGTACGGCGGCATAGGCAAAGTGAATGAAGCGCCCCATCTTGCGCGCTTCCTTCTTGTCCACGAAATTGAGAGGGTCAAAGTTCTTGACCTCGGCGGCAAAGGTCACCGGGAAGCCAGTGGTATCGAACCCCGTTATAGGAGCCATACCGCTGGCGCCGGCCAACAACTGCCGCCACACCTCAGGAGCGGTGTTACCTACACCGCAAACCAGCCCCAGGCCGGTGATAACTACTCTGCGCGTCACAGGCTACTTAGCGCCTTTCTTCTCGTTTTTCTCAATGTATTCGATCGCGTCCTTCACGGTCTTGATCTTCTCGGCGTCCTCGTCGGGAATCTCTAGGTCGAAGGCCTCTTCAAACTGCATTACCAGTTCCACCACGTCAAGCGAATCCGCTCCCAGGTCTTCCTGGAAGCTGGCGCCCGGGGTCACTTCGGCCTCATCCACCTGCAGCTGTTCGACGATGATCTGTTTCACTTTTTCTTCAACGGCCATGCGTAATTCTCCTCGTATTTTGTTCAGAACTTTTCAAATCCGTCCGGGGCAATCTCCGCTTGCGCTCCGCCTGCCTACCATAACGGCTCATGGCAGGGGAACACAACCGTTGCGCCAAAAAATTACGCATGGCCCGGAAACTTTAAGTCTATCGGGCGACCCAAGGTGTGTAAAGGCTTGCAGGAACATGAAGATGGAGCAGGGCGTCCCAGGCAGGGAATATGGACCACAAAAGGCACTCCGCCTGCCCGGAATTACACAGGCCAAAAGGCGTACATTAGGCGAAGCAGGTGAAAGGGAAGAACCATGCAGGATCTGATTCTCGGAGTTGCGGCGGCATTCATTGGGATTCTGGTTGGCTTCTGGCTCAGAGGCGCCTCTGCCAAGGCCGAAAAGGCCCAGTTGGAGCGGCGCGGCACTGAGCTGAACGATGAGTTGACCCGCGCGCGTACTGAACTGGCAAAGGCCCTTGCCGATTCAAGCGCACGGGCCGGATACGAATCCCTGGCTACCGAGCGGGCGACGACCATAGCGCGCTTGGCCGCCGAGCGGGATGGATTGCGGCAGGAGCTCAAAATCGAATCCGACCTGGTCAGCGCCCGGGGCAAGCAAATCGGCGAGCTCAATACGGAGCTCGAAAACGAGCGTAAAAATCTCGCTGAGAAACTGGCTCTCCTCGAAAGCGCCAAGCAGTCGCTGGCCCACCAGTTTGAAGCCCTCGCAGGCGAGATCCTCGAGAAAAAATCGAAGAGCTTCGCCGAAGGCAGCCAGAAAGAACTCGGCAATCTGCTCACGCCCCTGCGCGACCAGATCAAGGAGTTCCGCGCCAAGGTGGAGCAGGCGCAGGCCGAATCAAGCACCGGCGTCACCAAGCTTGAAACGCTGATCGGCACGCTGGGCGGGCTCAATCAGCAGTTGTCCGCTGAAGCGCGCAATCTGACCACCGCGCTGCGCGGCTCGTCAAAGGCGCAGGGCGACTGGGGCGAACTCATTGTCCGCAACCTGCTTGAGAAGGCGGGGCTTCGCGAGGGCGAGCAGTTCCGCGTGCAGGAGACCTTTGACGCCGTTCCCGGCGATGCCGACGAAAGGCAGCGCAAGTCGCGACCCGACGTAA
Source organism: uncultured Acidobacteriaceae bacterium (assembly GCA_903911925.1). Lineage (GTDB taxonomy): Bacteria > Acidobacteriota > Terriglobia > Terriglobales > Acidobacteriaceae > Telmatobacter. Next base: position 900 of record CAIWFH010000157.1, on the reverse strand, counting down.
TCGTCAATCTCCCCGGCGGCCGCCACCTGATCATCGACTCCAAGGTTTCCCTCAACGCCTACACCGATTCGGTGAACGCCGCCACAGAAGAAGAGCGCAAGGCCGCCGTCAAGCGCCACCTGGCCAGCGTGCGCGGCCACGTGGACGAGTTGGCGGCCAAGAGCTATCACAAGCTGCAGACCATCGAGACGCCCGATTTCGTGGTCATGTTCATTCCCATCGAGCCTGCATTTCTTGAGGCGCTGCACGAGGACGAAGCCCTCTGGCGCTACGCCTACGAAAAAGAAGTGCTGTTGGTCGGCCCCACCACGCTGCTGTTCGTTATCCGCATCGTAGACAACCTCTGGCAGCAGGAGTTGCAGGCCCGCAGCGTGCAGGACGTGATGAATCGCGGCGCCGAGTTATACGACAAATTTGTCGGCTTTGTCAGCGACCTTGAAGCGGTAGGCAAAAGCCTGCGCGGCGCCGACCAGAGTTATTCCAACGCCATGAAGAAACTAACCGAAGGCCGCGGCAATCTTATCCGCCAGGTCGAGTTGCTCAAGCAGCTTGGAATCCGTACCAGCAAGCAAATGCCCCGCGGCCTCTTGGACGACGCAGAAGTCGAAGAGCCGGGCCTCGCTCTCGCGGCTTTGTTGTAGAGGATCTCAATGATTTTGAGGATCCTGTCATAGATATCCGCCGGGTCCTCCATATGAGAGTTCCTGAGTTGCGGATAGGGGATCTCACCCTCTCCCAGGAAGGACATGATCAGGATGTTCCGATCCCAGACAAGGGGTTCGGGGACTGCAACCCCCGCATCGCGGGCCCTGACAATGTTTGAAAACTCCTTCCTGGTCCAGGCAAAGATCAGTTCTTTTTTTGCCTTCTTGACATGGGAGAAGCGCCGGTCGCCGGTGA
>CAIWFH010000156.1 GCA_903911925.1 uncultured Acidobacteriaceae bacterium | reverse complement strand
GGTTGACCAGTACGAACTCGATGTCCGCTACGGTGTGAGCCGTAGAGCTGCTGTCGCTGCCGTACGGAATGCCATTCGCGGATACGATGGCTATTTTCATCATTCCTACGAGGGACTTATTTCCGACCACTCTGAGCGAACCAACCTGGCTCTGGCGCACAACCGGCAGACCGGGATTGAAGCATTCCAACATAGGGAAGGCATCCACGCTCTGACCAGCGCAGAGAAAGCCGAAGTGGGGCGCAAGGGCGGCCTGATTCGCGGCCCGCTCAGCTACCGGCTTCGGATCGGGTGCCATGCTCTGCCGCCTGAGGTGCTGCGCGAGCACTGCCGCAGGATTGCGCCACTGGGAGGCAAAACGGGTGGTGTGGCTTCCGCCCTAGCCAAGGGACTTGTTCTGTATCTCCCCGGCACCGAGGTGCGTTGCTCGGAGTTGGAGTTCGCCTTCCGTCTTGGAATGAACCCGCAGTACCTGGGACCGGTTCGCGCGAATTTCAATAAAATTGCTGTGAAGGTCAACGAAATCTTTTATAACGGCGAACCGCAGTACACGCGAACGACATTGAAAATTGCATTGCAGCGCTACCGCAGACATGCTCGCTCAGCGAGTCAGTACAAGACCGATCCTGAAATGTCTTTTACTGAAAGCCTGGCCTCGAATCCAGCTTATCAAATCGCCCCGCGGATCAAGATGGAACTGATCGCCCAAAGAGTGAATACGGAGTATCACTGCGGGCAGCCAGTGCGAAATGCAATCAGCATTCGTGCCGCCATTCAACGCTACCGGCGGCAACTGGCTGAAACCCATGCTGTCGGTACCTTGGATTAGTTCAACGCGGCAGCCATTGAGCAAGGTTAAATGACCGCGCCCAGTGCGCGGTCACTTGAGCAAGGCGGGCGTCGCCAAGCCAGATGCGGATCACGTATTCGCGCGACCACATGTGCCGACGTGCCGGGCAAGGCAATGTGCGAGCCGATGTTTGAACCACAGCAGACAGTCCGAAGGCCCAACGACTGAAGTCAGCAATTTGTCCAATTGAGTTCCTTCACTTATGAGGATGCACGAGACGAACAGTGTGTGCGGTTTCTTTGCCGTCCATCTTCATGGCGTGAATCACGACCCGGTCGCCAACCATGAGGTCGCTTTGCTTGCCGGCTGCCCCATTGGCTTCATAAGTTGTGAAGGCAGCCAGTACCACCTTGGTGGCCTTTCCGTCCTTCTCGACCGTAACAACGTTTCCGACGATCTTGGTTACGGTGCCCAAAACATGATCCATGTCACCATGGGCAAAGACGAGCACACCGAAGGTGAGTAGAGCGATTGCTACGATGCTAATGATGCGTTTCATTTTGTTGATCCTTTCGGTTGAATTGATATTCCTTGAAGGAACTGATCTTCTTCCTGTTGCTCCCGAAGCTCACTGGGAGTGATTGGGTTTGCCTGTTGCATGGCTCGTTCTTCTTCCGGCGTGAGCGAGGGCAGATGACGAACGAACAAGACCAGCTTCCATGTCTCCAGGTCGTGCTCGCTTGAAGTTCCAAAGGCGGGCATCCCGCTCATGCGAACGCCATTCTGAATGATCGAATATAACTCCCCATCCGATTTGCTTTGGGTAGCCTCAAGTCGAAGGTCTGGTGGCGGAGGATTCAAGCCGTCCCCGTACATTGAATGGCCGCTGCCGTTGTTGGCATGGCAACTGGAACAGTGGTCTGCAAAGTGATCGCGAGCCGCCTCAATCACTGCGGTTGACGGCGCGACAGGATTTGCGAGGCCTCGTTGGTGCGCCGAGACCGAATTGTGCAATGCGAAGTGGGCCAACGCAGTCTCGAAGGCGCCAGCCTTCTGCCGGGCAGAGAACCCATCGTGAAGGCACATCGTGGCCAAGGCAGCAATCAGTGCAGCAGCAGCCAGAATCCCGGCAAGAAAACTCCAAAGAGAAAACCTCCAATTACTCGGCATATATCCTCCCTGTTGTAGGAGCGGTTGAATGCAGGTGCGATCGGGAACAAGGTTGGAAGCATCTGCACGCTCCTTGGCAGCAATCTGGGTTCAACCGTTAGGCTGAGTTTGATGCGAAACCCAGCTACTCAGCTTCTCTGGTCGCCCGCGAGAGAAAGACGGACTTGGTGCCCTCTCTCGCGCCTGTCCATGCAACAAACACACGCCCTCCAGTTCCGGAGGCTACTGTTGGAATTGAGGCCGGCGATGCGATGCCTCGGATCTCGGTCGGCGCTGAGAGTTTCCCGCTTGTGCCAATCTCCACTGCAAACACGCTGGTCTGCTCCCCACTTTCAGGCACTCGCGGGTCGCAGCCCTCAAACACCAATGTGACTCGGCCATCTTCGGCCACCGACATTGCCGGATGGTTGGCGTTCAGAATTGCTTGCGATCCCTTGACCGCCGCAGCCCATGTCTTGCCTCCGTCGTCGGACCACGTTAACCGCACACCGCTGATTTCGGGAGAAGCGTCTGTCAGCCATGCAACGTACACGCGGTTTCCACTACGCGCGACAGCGGGGCCAGAGTTGGGGCAACCGTCAATCTTCCAGTTATCGGCTGCTACACGCTTGGCTGGCGAGAAAGTAATGCCTTCATCCATTGTGACCGCGACAGTCATGTCATGGATTGTGCCTGGGTAGATGTGCCGCCAGAAGACCATCACTTCTCCGTGCGGGCCGAAGGACAGCGTCGGCCTGCAGCATTGGCATACTCTGACCGCAACACGAATGTTCTTTCCAAAACTCACGCCGTGATCGGTGGAGCGAGCCATGTAGATGGCATAATTGTCAACAGAAGTACCGACCCTGTCGCGGGTGTCGATCCAGACAACATAGACATCCTGGTTGGGGGCAACGCCAATCGAAGGATATCCGCTGAAGGATTCGCTCTTCTTATCGGTAATCTTGATTGGCTTTTCAAAATTCGATCCTTGTGAAACCGACCTCGCAAAGCGGATATCCGCTCCCTCACCCCATGCGGCGTATATCCCGTTTGCAGTTGAGGCCAATGCAGGACTGTTTTCTCCGCCAGAGCTAACAGGGTGTCCTTCCTGGCTGACCCACACAGGAGAGCCAAATGTGTTACCACCGTCTTTAGAGTTGAGCATCGCAAGCCTGGTCTTCCCGCTTTCACCAACGAGCGCCAGTATGTGAACCGCAGGCGACGATGTGAAATCGGCCGCAACCGAGGCACTGCGCGAGGGTGACAAACCGACCTGAGCAATCACCGCCCTCGGCGCAGCCTCAAACTTGTACGCGCCGTCGTTCTGCCTTCGGCATCCTGTTGCAAGAGCCAGCGTATTCAAGGCAATCAAGATTGAAAGGGTCCGTGATGTCGTTAGCATTTCAATCCTTTTTCTCTTACAGCTTCCTCGGTCAGGCTTCTTCGCAAGCACTTGGGGGCTCTCCACCAGCGATCGATGCAATGGGCAGTTCTCCGTTTGCAGCGGGGAGAAAGCGCAGGGGGCACTATAGCCGAGCCCCCGCGGGGAACAGTCATTTGGCGGCGAACTGTTCTGGTGAGGCGTCGAAGATTTGTTTGTGCTCTTTCACGCAGAAATAGTAGGTCTTTCCCTTGTAAGTCGACGACAGAGATCGATCAATCTCCATGCCGCAGACGGCGCAGAGAGGATGATTCGCCGTCTGCCTGATGGGTCCGGCAAACTCGGCGTTGGAAGACGGGTTCAGCCAGCCCTGGCCCTGATATTCAAGCAGAGAGGCAGTCTGGCTTGCTATATCCCGGCCGAAGTAGCGCTCGACCACCCGCAAGGCGAGATCAATTCCAGAAGTGAGGCCGCCGGCGCTCGCTAAATTGCCCGATTCAACAAAGCGGGCTCCACGCAGAACATGAATGTCCGGGTACTGCATCGCAAGGTCGACGTAAGCGCCGTGATGTGTGGTGGCATCCTTGCCAGAAAGCAAACCGGTGCTCGCAAGCACAAAGGCGCCGGTGCAAACGGACATCGTAACATCGGTGCTCCTGGTCGCATTGCGAATCCAGGCTTTGGTGGCCTCGCTGGCAGGGCTCTGTGCGGGGATAACGATGACCTTAGGTGCAGGGGCATTGGCAATGGTATGGTAGGCGTGATCTTCAATCCACCGGCCGCACTAATGGGAGCCGCAGACTCCGCCACAGTGTAGAGACTGAAGGCATCAAACTTCCGGCCGGGAATGTTGACTCTTTCGAAAACTTCCCATGGGCCGCAAAAATCAATAACGACGGCGCCTTCGGAGATAAGGAAAGCAACCGGAATGGACGCGTTAGCTGGAGGGGTAAGCGGATTGAGCGAGGCGCTTTCTCGGGCTGCGTCGAATGTTGCGGCGGCCGCGCCAGGTAGAGTCAACGAGCCGGCGGCGGTCAAGCCGAGGGCTGCGGAATGCTTAAGGAGTTCTCTGCGATTCATTGAGATGACCTCTGCAATCGATTTGATACGAGCGGTTTGGGTGTCAAAGATCATGCTTCGGATGTCATCGATGCCCAACGGCGGTTGAAGTCGGACATATCGTTACTCCTTGTTCAGACGGATCTTCAACGTGACGTAAGCCGAGATTGGCTGGTTCGGCATCACAACTGGGAACCCGAAGTACTCGTAGGGATCGTAAGTGTGACGATCTGTCAGATTCATCGCGGAACCCTCGATGGTGTAACGGCGTCCAAAGTCGTAGGCAGCCTGCGCGTCGAGCGCAGCATAACCCGGCGTGGATAGGGTGTTTGGCAGGGTGTCCTGGCGCGAACTGAATCCTGTAACACCGGCCCCAAAGGTGAGGCCCTTTGCGGCACCATTCTGCAAGCGATAGCGTGCTGCAACACGCCCGCTGTTACGGGGCACACGCGCAAGCAGGTTGCCGATCGGGATGGCGTTATCCTTCGTCACTGTCGCTTCTGTGTAAGCGTAGTTGGCGAGGACTGAGAGAGCGCGGATTGGTTCCCACGTGAGATCGGCCTCCGCACCACGAGCGCGCTGTTGTCCGGTCTGCACCGAGTATAGGAAGTTCGTTGGGTCAGGGGTAGCGACGTTATCGCGAGTCTGATTAAAGATGGCAATGGTGCCGGCAAGGTGTGCCTTGGAGAGGGCCAGCTTCAGGCCGCCTTCCATATTCTGCGAGGTCTCCGGCTTCGGAGCCTGCTCGACTACGAGTCCAAAGGCGCCGCGGAACGCCGTAGCATATGCTGCGTACAGCGCTACATTATTGGCCACTCTGAATGTGCCGCCAAAGCGGCCCGATGCATGATTGTACGTCTTGTCGGTTGCCTGCTCCCGCTCGCGGAAGTCGAGCTTGGTGTAACGAACCGAACCGGTCAGGCTGAGCCGCCCGTAGGTGGCCTGGTCTTGCCCATAGACCGCAGTGGTTTGGTAGCGGTCGGTCTGAAACAGACTTGCTGGCGTCTCGGGTCCGAACGACAGGTTATACGTAGGATGTGCGAGGTCCTCTTCGCCCACTGGAATCCCGGAGAAGCCCATCTCAGAGTAGAAGTTGGTGTGGTCATAGCTCACGCCGGCCAGCAACTCATGCCTTCCGCCCAGACCGCGAAGGTTCGCCGCCAAGTTGGTGTCGAAGGCGCCTTCTCTGACCGGATTTGAAGGCATATCCAGCGTGAAAATCTGGTAGACGGGGGGAGCTGGATCGGGTGGATTGAGCCCCGGAAGGATGAAGCTGCCATGCTCGTTCGCCTGGCTGAAGTAGTAGCGCGCACTCGTGTTCCACCGCAGATTGTCCGTGAAGGTATGGTTGAGGTCCACCGTAGCCATGCGGCTGTCGAGCCTCGTATGCGGCTGTCCAACAGGCGCACCGGCAAACGCGTTGCGATCAATCTGTCCTGCCATTGCCTGCGCCGCTGGAATACCCGAGTACTCCAGTTGATCGCGATGGTTGAACCGTCCCAGAACGAAGAGGTCAGTCTTCGGCCCTAGCTGGAATGACATGGCTGGCTGCAACGACCAGCGGTCTCCGCTGACCACATCGACCCAGCTGTCATTCCGCTGATACTCGCCAGCGAGACGCGCCGCGATCTTCGTGTTGAGCGGAATATTCAGATCGCCGTAGGGGTCGAGCGTTCCAAAGTTGCCGCCGCGCAACGCCACGTAGCCATTCAGTCTCGTCTCCGGGCGAACCGACACCACATCGATCAATCCTCCCAGAGGAGAACCAAGGCCGCCACCGTACATGGTGGAGTTCGGTCCTTTGACCACTTCGATCCGCTCCACTCCCACGAGGCTTGTCGGATCATTTGCTGTGGTCGTATTGCCGAACATGGCAAGACCGTCCGAATAAATCTCTGCAGGAAAGCCACGGACGATAGGCGAGAGAAACAGGATCTCTTCGGATTTGGTTGGAACTACTCCCGATACGTTCACAAGAGCGTCTCCCAACGTGCGGCGGTCCTGGTCTCGGATCAATGTGCGATTAAGCACCTCAACTGACTGCGGTACGTCGATCAGCGGCGTACTGGTGCGCGTAGCCGTGGCGGAATCGGCTGCAACGTAGCTATCAGGCGCAGCTGTCTTGACCTGGACCGTCTCAGTCGCTGCACCGACCTTCAACTTCGCGCCCACGCTCAGCGATTGGTTAGCCCCGAGGACGACATTGGATTCTTCGAAGGTCTGAAAGCCCGGCGCCGTGACCTTCACGTTGTAATGCGCAGGGGCGAGTGAAGGGAAGACGTAGTTGCCGGAGCCGTTCGTGGTGGCGGTGGTCTGGCGGCCGGTGTCGAGCTGCGTGATGGTGACGGTCGCACCAGCAATCGCGGCGCCCGATGCGTCCAGCACCGTCCCCGAGACCGATCCATACTCCTGGCCGAATAGTGGGAGAGTTGAGAGAAGACAGAAGACCGCAAGCGCTGTCCATGCCGATTTGCGTCCTCTCCTGTTTGAAACTAGGGGCTTCAGAGCGATTGACATTCCAAACCTGCCGCTCGCGGCTGTAAACAAAGTCCTCCAATGTCGATTCATAACTCCTCTTTTCTGATCCGCCTCGCGCGGATACGGTTGTTCGCGTCAACTTCAAAGGTCGTGGTATGGTCTAAGAACTGGGTAGGCTCCTCTTTCTCGATCGCCGTCTGATCGGTCTTCGTAGGTACTTCCGCGGAAGCAGGATGTCCGAGAGTGGCCAAAGTGCATGCGGACAATAAAGTGTCTTGGGCAGTTACATTCGGTTCGTTCATTGCTCCTCCAATCCAGGACCATCAGAAGGATTTCCCTGGCTCTGGCCCCAATTCAAAGACCTAGCTTTCAGTCGTTGTTTCCGCATTCGGCTGCTCGAACAGCGGAAGCCCAGGGCTACGCGAAGCCTTGAGCTTTCGAGCGGCCCGCTTTTTCCACCAAATGAGGACGCCAGTTGTAGAGAGCGTGGCCACGAGCAGTCCAAAGGCGCTGATGAAAATGCGAAAAGAGAGGGAGTCACGGAGATCGGCGTAATGGATGCCCCAAAGCCATGTGCTGATGGTGTTGCCGAGGTGCTGCCCGCTGGGTAGCCCCAGCTCGCGCAGTTCTCCCGTGTTCCCATCGACGAAGATGCTCGTGTCCCATCCGTTTCCGCGGATATCCAAACTGGACCGCACGCCGTAGGTGTATAAGCCGTACTCCGGGATGTAGGCCAATCCGTAAGGCCGCGTCACTGTGAAGTGATGCAGCGCGGCCTGCTCGGCCATCAGCCGCTCGCCGGCCTGCTGGGCCGCTCGCCAGCCTAGACGGGGATGCTCGACCGGGCTGGGCAGTGTGAACTTGGCAAAGATGTCGCCGTCGCTCTCGTAATCGAAGACGGTTTGCGTCACGCGCTCGTAGACTGGCCTCAGGCCCAGCATGACGCTCGACCAGCCGAAGACAAACAGGAGTGGCCAAAGCCACAGCCCTCCCGCGCGGTGCAGGTCGAAATTTACTCGCGTGCCACTTGCACCCCACTTCACCCGCCACGCCTGTTGCCAACGCTGCCAGAATGGGCCGCTGCCCCGCGGAAGCGTCAGCCAGAAAGCTACGAGGCAGTCGAAGGTCCACAACAGCGCAACACTCCCCACGATTGTCCAACCCACCTGACTTCGCGTTGTCAGCGAGGTATGCAGGTCATAGATAAAGGGCAGGAGGTTCACGCGCCCCTGCGCCAAGTCGCCCATGCGGTAGCGCCCCAGTTCGCGCCCCGAGTACGGGTCGAGAATCAAGTGATCGAAACTGGACTGGTTCGGCTTGCCGGTCGCCTGATTCACCCTCGGGGTCATTGACATCGTTGCCCGCTCCGGGTCCACCGAGAAGTAACCCACCCGCGACCCAGGAGCCAACTGTTCCGCACGCTCGGCGAGGGTTGCCAGGTCGAGCGGCTTCTGGCCAGGCAGCGCTTTGACATATAGTTCCGGATTTACGAACCGGTCAAGCTTCGACCGGAATGCCAGAACTGAGCCGGTTAGCCCAACAAGGACCAGGAAACCGGCCATCGCCAGCCCGGTCCAGCGATGGAGCACCAGCATGGCGGTGCGAATGCGCTCTGTGTTTTTCATTGGCCTCTCCTTCTCTCTCGCGACCGCATTAGAAATCGATCCGCAACGACGGCAGAATGCTGAATGGCACACCCGGCATTGCCTGGCTCGGGTTAACCGTGGCGAAATACCGGCAATTGAACAGATTGTTGACATTGATTTGCGCGCTGATATGCGCCTTGCCGTACTTGTGCTCATACGCAGTCATCAGGTTGGCAATCGCGAATGACGGAATGCGTTCAGCAAGGTAGGAGACGCCGTCGGGCGATTCATAAGCCTGTTCGCCAGAGCGAGTCTGCGTGCCCGCGCCTAGTTGAAGGCCGCGAATCGGGCCGGACCGCGGCTCCCAGACGCCCCAAAGGCTAGCGATATTGTGTGGAACTCCGGGAAAGGGGAGGCCTTGCAGGCTGGGGGTGTTTGTGTCCTTTGTCGTAATCGCTTGAAGCGTGGAAAGGCCGGTGATGAGACGGAGGGAACGCGAGAGCTGACCGGAGAGATCGAGTTCCACTCCCTCAGTGCGCGCAGTGCCGATAGCCTCGGTATAGAGCGGGTTGTTCGGGTCGGCGGTGGGGACATTGTGCTTGATGATGCGGTAGGCCGCGATCGTTGCTGTCAACCGCCGATCGAGCCACTCGCTCTTGATGCCGAATTCGACCTGGTCGGCCGACTGCGGCGGGAGCGGCTTGCCGTCGGCAGTGTAGACGAAAAGGGCCGAGGCTCCGTAGTTCGAGGTGTAGGAGCCGTAGAGGCTCACGTTCGTCTTCGGCTGCCACAGCAGCCCTGCGCGCGGTGTCACCGGCTTTTCATGCACATAGTTCGGCGAGTAGCTGTAAGGATCTGGCGTGGTGATATTTTCCATCTCCTTGGTCCAGTTCAACCGCGCACCGGCGAGCACGAAGACGCGCCCCGGCAGTTCGGCAACATCTTGAATGTAGGTGCCGTATTCCCACGCGCCCTGCACGGCGAAGATGTCTCCACTGGGATCGGTAGTGCCGTAGGGCTGGTCGTACACTGGCTGGTAGATGTTGATCGCGGCCGGCTGAAGGCTCGTGTTCCCGTACCACTCGCCGGTCTGCTTGAAGAAGTCGAAGCCGAGAAGGAACGTATTCTTAACCGGTCCAAAGGAGAATTTGCCGGGCAGATCGGCCTGGACCTGGTCGCTGCGGTGACGGAAGGAACTCTCAGCGAAGGCGCCGCGCTGCAGGTTGCCGCTGGCGTCCACATCTCCCAGGTAATACTCATCAACAGGCAGCGGCGCGTTGATCCGAGCAACTTTGTATTGCATCCGCAGCGACCACTGTTCGCCAAGGCGGATATTCAACAAAGGCTCGAGGGAGAACTGGTCGATATTGGACTTGTTGGTGCCGAGATCCATATAGTTGCCGCTGCGCGGAACGTTCGCCGGCCTGCCGTTCGACAGGAATGGGATGCCATTGTCCAAGATGTTGGACCCGCTCTGGTAAGAACCAAGCAGCGTGAAGTCGAGATTGGGCGTGACTCGCCAGGAGGCAGATGGGAAGAAACTGATTTCATTGGTGTGGATGAAATTGCGGAAGGAGCCCGCGTCGACTCCATCGAGCGCCATGCGAAAGAGGAGTTTGTCTTTGACAAGCGGGTGGTTCAGGTCGGCGGTTGTGCGGAAGAAATGGTGATTTCCCACCTCCTGTCCCACGCTGGCGAACGGCCCGGCATGCGGATGCTTGGTGACGATTGCGACCAGCCCGCCGGGCTCGGCCTGTCCGTAAAGCACCGACGCCGGGCCCTTCACAACCTGGATCTGTTCCACATTGGCCATGTCCTGCGGAAAGCCCGACGCACTGTACTGGTCCAACTTCATGCCGTCCTGGTAAATCATGGAGGCTGCGTCAAATCCGCGAATGGAGAAGCTGTCCGATGTCCCGTACGCGTCGTTGGTCGGCGCCACGCCACTGACGTTAGTGAGAACGTCGACGAGGTTGATGGTCTGTTGGTCGTCGATGATCTGCCGCCCGATTACCTGCACCGCCATGGGCGTTTCCATCAGCGGCATGTCGATCTTGGTGCCTGCACTTGCTACAGACACTGCATAGGAATCTTCGCCGACAACGGTAACCGTCTGGCTTACAGCGCCCACCTTGAGGAGGACCTTCAGCGTGATCGGCGCTCCGCCTAGAGAGACGGAGACTTTAGTTCTTGAGGGCTGGAATCCAGACCCTTGAACCGTTAATACGTAACTTCCAGGGGGGACGCTCGTGATCACAAAGTGACCCTCCTTGTCCGTCACAACAGTGGCGAGCACTGTGCTGCCGGAATCGGTCAGAGTGACGTCAGCGCCGCCGACTGCGGCGCCGGTCGAGTCTTCAACCTGCCCGCTGATTGACGAAGATGGCGCTGCTTGTTGTGCCTTCGCTCCTGCACACTCGAATGCAATACCAGAAAATGCGATTGACACGCATGCCATCCAAAGCTCAGCCTTGTTCCACATCGCAGTTATCCTTCCCTTTGTCCGTCGCGTTCTTCGAGTTCGGGGTTGAAGGCTAGCGTCAGTTCTGAACCTGAGATTTTCCCGCCATTCGCCTGAGCTTGCCTTCCTGTGCATGAGTTCCAGCGGCTTCCTTCTCACGACAGCACCAGCTCTCTTGCCTCACATTCGATCTGGGCGCTCGGCGTCTGACTCATACGTTCGGCATAGGCAGACTGAATCGCGTTAAGGTGGTCGGCAATCATCATTTCGGACATTCCCATTCCGACGAGTCGTCCGAGCGATTCCATGGCGCAGCATTGACATCCCTCGATGGTTCCAACAGAAAGGAATCGATGAGGGGGACCCTCAGTGCGATGTTGGGTTGCCACGATCAGAAGGGTCTCAATCCCTTCCAGTTGCGCAACTCGTCTCAACTCTGCGACGACATTGCTGAGTCTTTCGGCTTGCGATGTTCCGGTTATCATTGGTCTTCTCCTCGCGCTGCAGGGCTCTTGTGGTTTTGGCGCAGTACTCCCCCGCCCGCGCCGCAGTGTGTCGAGACGCTGCATCGATTCCGAATGCGACATAGCGCATGCAAACCGCACTGACAATGCCAGAGGGTCTACATAACGATGTCGCGATTCATGGATTGGGTATCAGCAGTTAACTCGGCGTGCGGAACGGAACGGTAGGCCGGCGCGCCCTCGATGCAGTTCTCGCATCGGAGTGCAACTGCCACCGTGCCTCCAATTGATTTGAAGACATCCCGAGGGCCTGTCAAATTGCTGAGTGGTTGCGTCTGAATTCAGGCGCAGGGGAGAGAAGTGGGAGGACCACGCTTCTGGCGGCTGCGATCGAGAGACAATCGGTATACTGCTCGAACCTGGGGTTGGATCGCGGGTTGACTTACTACCTGCGCAAAGAAGGCTGCCGAGGGCGAAAGCCCTGCGTGCAAGCGCACAACAGGCGCTGTCGTGGAATGAGGATAGAAAGGGCACTGCTGCGGGACTCGGCTTACCTGGCGCGTTCCGGAAGCCAATTCCTGTGTCCTTTGGTCCATCATTGCGCAGTGATGGTTGCCATGGCGCCGGCAGCATGCGGGAAGGCCAGCTTCCGGATCAGTAGAAGATGCCTGAACCAAAGGTGCGGCGTAGAAGCAGCAGATAAGGACAAGCATCAGTACCGCCAGGAATCTCTGTAACCGTGCCTGCTTTTCAAATGCGTTTGACTTTTCGCGCGAGGGAATGGAACGCACCGAATGCGTAGAGAAAGGCGGTCGAACTTTCTTGACTCGCATTTGCATTGGATACTTTTTCCCGATCACGTGTGAAATCCAGAGTTTGGAGCGACTATCCTCCGCCTAAGGGAGGGCCAAAGGAGATTGTTCTGATTGCCGTGTAGCCAACAATCTCTCCGAACCCGGGCAGCAGGAAGCCTCGTTCAACGCAATATGACACAGATGCTACATCAGCTTGATTGCACTAGCGCAAACAAAACAGTGGACATATTGTCGCACCCGAGCAGCTAGAGAAGAAGAGAATACAGAGGATCAAGGTACGAGAAGGATGCTCCCGCACGACTCAGCGAGAAGTCAATAGGACCCGCCGGGGGAAAAAAGAAAACACAACTCCAAGAAGTCCGGAGTTCACCGGACTGACGGCCGCCAAATCATGATCGAGACCTGGGGATCAGGCTACTTTGCCGCACTCGATTGCGCAGGCAGCGCAGGCATCGCCGCAGCTCTTGCACACTGGATGCTGCGAGTGCTTACGACACTCAGCCTCGCAACTCTTGCAGACTTCTGCCGCGACTTTGGCGTAGCTCGCCAGGTGAGCCGAGTCTTGCGCAGCAAGTGCACGGAGTCCGCTGCAAACAACCTCGACCTCTCTGGAACTTGCAGCGCATGCAGCCAGCGTCTTATCGCCGCCGGCCAGCATCTCCACGCAATGGCCAACGCAAATATCGGCCGCGCTTGAACAATTGCTCGCTGCGTCAATCAGAGCTTGATGTTTGGCGCCGCCCATGTGGTGGTGAGGCATTTCCTGACTGATCCCCGGCAGCGCACTGGCTGAAACCGCTGCCGCTCCAATTGCAAACAACATTCCACGACGGTCCATGATTCTCTCCCGGCACTTCGCGGTAATTGTACGCCGGTGCGGCAAATTGTCGCACCGGCGTGCCCTGAGGGCTCGCCAGCCGTGAGGACCCCGTCAGCTATGGCATACTTCGACAGGGAGAACTCAAGAGATCAAATCCCCCAGTCCACACAAGCTCATCTTGAGTGGGGAATGGCCGTAGGCCGTGATCAAGGTCACGTTCCTTAGTTTCATTCCGGGTTAGATTCTGTCCAGACTCTATGCGCCGCGCGATAGCACATTCGCTGTTGGTTACCTTCAGCTTGCTGCTGATCGCGCCGCTGTTCGCCCCGGATGCCGAGGCGAACCTTCCAGCGTGTTGCCGAAGGGCTGGCAAGCATCACTGCATGATGCGCAGCGTGGAAACCTCCGGCAGCAAAGAAGCGGGCTTTACCTCAGTCCATGAGAAATGTCCCTGCCTGCCGGAAAGTACAGGAGCCGTCCATTCTGTAAAGTACATCCCCGAAGCGGGGCAGCGGTTCTACGCCGAGGTCCTCTTTCATCCGGGCTATGTGCCTCATACCTCGGCCCGTTCCAGGATGTCGTTTCTCCGCAGCCACCAAAGGCGCGGCCCTCCCTCGCCTCTCGCCTGACAACTTGTAGTGCTCCGCGGACGGAACTGACGTTGCCAATTCCTTCCTGACACTCCACGTTTTCTTGAAGCAACAGGAGAGTCCTATGAAAACCAAGTTCGTTCTGGCGTTATTGCCAGCTGCCTGCCTATGTTGGTTGGCAACGTCGATCCATGCAGAAAATAGCCTCGCTTCAGCCGTTTCTGCCCATTTTTCATCGGCATTGAGCCAGCCTGAGCCCAACAGCGCCCATGGAATCGGGCGCATTGTCGGCGTGTTGAAGGACCCTTCTGGAGCGGTGGTCTCCGGAGCCAAAATTGAAGTCAAGAGCACTGTCTCGGGGTTCCATCGATCCATCATGACCAACGGCGAAGGCCGCTTTGCCTTCGAAGATATTCCCGCTGGAAGCTATCAGGTTACCGTCACTGCCAACGGTTTTGAAATTTCAGTTCTCCATGACCTGGCAGTGACCGTTGGCAACGAAACGGCCGCCAATGTCGTGTTGAAAATCGCCCCGGCTAAGGCATCTGTCGAAGTCAGCGGAACCCCAAGCGTAACTACTTCTACTGATCTGCTCAAGGTGGGTGACAGCGATCAGGCGCGAAGCCGCAACGCCGCCGAGTTAATCGGCGAGACGCCCGGCGTCAGCCTACGCGATAATGGACAGCTCGCGTCGGTTCCGCTGCTGCACGGACTGGGAGATGAGCGCGCCAAGTTGGTGGTCAACGGCATGACTGTTTCCTCCGCGTGCGCCAATCACATGAATCCGCCGCTTTCTTATGTGGCTCCGTCCTCTGCCTCGGAAATGACTGTCATGGCGGGAATAACTCCGGTGAGCATGGGCGGCGACAGCATTGGGGGAACGATCGCCGTGGATTCCCGTCGGCCCGTCTTCGCCAGTGGGAGCGAACAGTTACACCAGGAAAGCGCATTCACGGGCTTCTATCGCAGCAACGGCCAAAACTATGGCGGTTCGCTGACGGAGTGGGTCTCGGGCCGCAACTTGGGCATGGGCTACGCGGGATCTTGGACCACGAACGACGACTACACCGATGGCAGCGGCCACAAGGTTACTTCAACTTACGCGCAGAGCACCGACCACGCTGTAACCCTGGCGGCCCAAAGGACCAGAGACCTCTTAACTGTCGAGGCCGGCTTGCATCATACCCCGTACCAAGGCTTCCCGAACGCCCAGATGGACATGGTACGCAACTATGCCGAGTCGCTCAATCTGCACTACCACAGAAGCTTTGAGGGCGGAGGACTCGACGCGCATGTTTTTTGGCAAGGCACTTGGCACTCGATGAACATTGGGCATGACAAGTCCACTTTTCCCATGCCCATGTGGATGCCGATGAACACGCACGGAAGAGACCTGGGCTATGCCGTCAAGTTTGAGGCTCAACTTGCAGACCGGCACACGCTGCGGGTAGGTAACGAACTGCATCGGTTTGTCCTCGGCGATCGCTGGCCCGCGGTTCCGGGCACGGCGCCCATGATGGGACCCGATACCTTCGTCAACGTCAACGACGGCCACAGACTGCGCCTGGGAACCTTTGTCGAGATTGCCAGCAAGTGGAATCCGCATTGGAGCACTCTGTTGGGGTTGCGCAACGATACGGTTTGGACGAACGCCGGCCCGGTACAGGGTTACTCCGACATGATGTACGGTGCCGATGCAGCCGCCTTCAACGCTCTGAACCGCGCCAAGATTGACGTGAACTTCGATGCGACTGGATCAGTGCGATTTGAACCGAACACATCCAGCACATACGAGTTTGGCTACGCGCGCAAAACGCGGTCGCCCAACCTCTACGAGCGTTACGCATGGTCGACCAACATGATGGCCAGCGGCACGATCGGTTGGTTCGGCGACGGCAACTACTATGTAGGAAATGTGGGCCTCAAGCCGGAGACTGCCAATACGGTAAGCGGAACTACAAGCTGGCACGGTGGAACCGGCAGACCGTGGGCCATCAAACTCACGCCGTACTTGACTCACATCCAGGACTATATGGACGTGGACACGCTGATGACCACGATGTACGGAATGAGTACATTTGCCCAACTGCAATTTGCAAATCACAATGCACAGATCTATGGGACCGACCTCTCCGGCATCGCCGTGCCCTGGAACAGCCTCACCTTTGGACAAGGAAGAATCAGTGCGGTTGCAGGTTGGTTACATGGAGAGAGGACCGACAGTTCAACCGGCCTTTACCAGATGATGCCGATTGACCTCCGTATTGCCTTCGAAGAGGAACTCAAGGGATTCAATGCCGGGCTCGGTATCCAGGCGGTGGACAGGAAGTCGAGCGTCGATCCTCGCCGCTTTGAACAGAAGACACCGGGATACACGCTCTTCAACGTCCACGCAGGCTACCTGCGCGGGCACTTTCACGCGAACGCGGCCGCCGACAATCTCTTCAACAAGTGGTATGAGCTTCCCTTGGGGGGAGTCAACTTCGACGACTTCATGGCCACCATGTGGATGGGGCAAATAAAACCGTTGACCGGACGAGGTCGCTCTGTCTCTTTCAATCTGACCGCGCAGTTCTGACCCCTTTTGGGCTCGATTTTCTATTGGGCGGGGTAGTGCGTCATTTTGACGCACCACCTTGCATCCAACCGTTGCGTTTCAGGCACCGAATCTACATGCCTGCAAGCAGCAATCCGGCCGGATGCGTTGGCACGTTTGAGGCTCTCAGCTGCGACTCAACGAAAGGCCCCATCGTCGATCCCAACATTGTCTAGTAGTTGAAGATAGCCATTCAGATCTCATACGCAGCCTGAATAGAAACTACAGCCGAAACAAAACCATTTTGATTGAGGACAATATGAAGGTCTTATAGGCGTGATAGAAATTCTGCAATGCCCCGATGTTGAATGATTAGCTAGCATAGGTCGGTTGACATCGGAGGCTTGGTTCCCGTATATCCTGAATCTACGATGAGGCGTTTTGTTTCCATTTTCATGATTCTGCTGTTTTGGCTGGGGCCGCTCGCCACGATCCTTCCCGCCAACGCAGAGTCGCGCCTCCCGGCCTGCTGCCGCCGCCACGGGGCTCACCACTGTGCCCTGTCTGCTGAAATGGCGGCAAAGGCCGAAGAAGCATCGCCCGGCTCTACTCCAGTTCTGACTGCTCCATTGCACTGCCCTAACTTTCCTGACGCGATTGCTGCGACCACAACTCCGGTTCACGCCCTCGCCGCCTCTTCGGTCAACCTGCCGGTTCTGCTCGCAACGGCTCACTCGCCCGAAGCCAGCCGCACCGCTGCCCGCCTGAGTCAGATCCGCACCCGCGCCGGCCGCGGCCCCCCTCCTTCTCTCCTTGGTTGAGAATTCCGTTGATCGATTCGTCTCGCTTCGAGGCGAAGGCTCTTAGTCCGTTCCCAGACTAAGCAGACCTTATTGAACTTTGGAGCTTGAGCTGTCTCTCACCGCTCCAGACAGGTCTGTTTTCAACGAGTCACTCACCGCGTCAGGCTCCGTTCGCTTCGCATCAACAGCGTTCGTGCAATTGCCTGTCCCATTGCAAGACTTTTCCCGGAGGTTAGTCCCATGCGTGTCACGTCTCGCTTTGCCTTGACTCTCCTGCTTGCCGGCGCTATACCGGCGTTTGCCACTGTCTTCGCTACTGTTCATGGAGTTGTTCACGATCCTCAGCACCGGCCCATCGCCAACGCCAAGGTCACGCTCCAGGCCTCCAATTCAGCCTTCTCCTTGAGCGCCACCACAGACTCAGAGGGAGCATTCGAGTTGCTTCAAGCACCCATCGGTGTCTACCGCCTGGAAATTGGCGCCACCGGGTTCGCATCAGTTTCCGAGACACTCGCCATCGCGTCCGGAACCAACCCAGTTGTTCATGTCTCGCTCCCCGTCGCCTCTACTACGGAATCCGTCGAGGTGGAAGGAGCAACGGCCCAGGTGGATTCCGTTACGCCGACCACGCTTGTCACGCGAGAGATGATCGAAGAGACGCCGGGCGCCAGCCGCGCTACATCGTTTGCCGCCATCACCGATTACGTGCCCGGCGCCTACATGTGCCACGACATGCTGCATATGCGCGGAGGACACCAGACCAGTTGGCTCATCGACGGCGTCAGCATTCCCAACACCAACATCGCCGCAAATGTTGGCCCACAGATCGCTCCGTCCGACACCGATCAGATCGAGGTCCAACGCGGAAGCTATGCTGCCGACATCGGCGACCGCACTTACGGCGTCTTTAACGTCGCACCCCGCAATGGCTTTGAACGCGACCGCGAGGCCGAGCTGCGCATAACTGGCGGAAATTTCTATACCGGCGAATCCGCGCTCTCCGCGGGGGATCACACTCAGAAGACAGCCTGGTATGCAAGCTTGGCTGGGGCCCGCTCCAATTACGGGCTGGAGACACCGATTGCCGCAGTTGTACACGATGCTACCAATTCTCAAAGCGGCTTCGGCTCGTTCCTTGTAAATCCGAATGCAACCAACCAGCTTCGCTTCAATGGCCAACTTCGCCAGGACTTCTTCCAGGTTCCCATCGACCCGAACCAAAACGACTGGCTAACTCAGCTGTATGACTCGAGCGGCCTGCTTGACGGGCAAACCGAGCGCGACGCATTCATTATCGCTGACTGGGTGCATACCCTATCGCCGACAGCGATCTTCGAGGTCGCTCCCTTTTACCACTGGAACTTGGCCAATTACGACTCGAAGCTGACGACAGACCTTCCCACTGCAACCACGTTTCATCACACCTCAAACTATGCCGGCTTGCAGGCCAGCGTGCGCGGCGAAGTCAAGCGCAACAACCTAACAGCAGGCTTCTACTCCTTCTATCAGCACGATTCGTCCTTGTTTAACGTGGTGTTCAACGATGGCTCTGCCACAACCATCCATGAGACGGATACTGCTACCGGCGGCAACGTCGAGGGGTCGCTCTCCGACAGCTACCGTGTCACGGACTGGCTAACGTTGTTGGCCGGCGTACGCCTTTCCTCGTTCCACGGCGGCGTTACGGAAAATTATGCCGCTCCGCGCTTTGGCGCGACCCTCAGGATCCCCCGGCTGAACTGGGTGCTGCGCGGCTTCTACGGACGGTACTATCAGGCGCCGCCGTTGGTCAGCATCCAGGGACCACTGTTGGCCTACGCCGATTCGAACAATACAGGCTTCGCCGTGCTGCGCGGCGAACGCGATGAAGAACACGAATTCAGCATCCAGATTCCCTACCGCGGATGGGCGCTGGAAGTGGATAACTTCAAGACACGCATCAATAACTTTCTCGACCACTCCAATATCGGCGAATCCAACGTCTTCATCCCCATTACCGTGGATGGGGCATTGGTTCGCGCCTGGGAGGCAACGCTGCGCAGTCCATCGTTGTGGCGGCGCGGACAGTTCCACCTAGCCTACTCCAACCAGATTGCCGAGCAGCGCGGGGCGATCACCGGCGGTCTTATCTGCACATCGGGCTGCGACACCGGCTTTGATTACGCCCCGGTCGATCATGATCAGCGCCATACTCTCAACACCGGCTTCACCGCAACTCTGCCCATGCGCAGCTGGTTCTCAAGCAATGTCTACTACGGATCAGGCTTCTCCAACGGCACTGCCGGCGCCACCGATCCCAGCGGCAATCTCATCAGCCCTTACCAAGGGAATTATCTGCCAGCGCATACCACCTTCGACGTCTCCGCCGGCAAGACTTTCGGCGAAAACGTAAAGTTCGCTGCGACGGTCGTCAACGTCACCAACCACCGCGTATTGACCGACAGTTCGCTGACCATCGGCGGCTTCCACTACAACGACCCAAGGCAGGTATCTGCAGAACTGCGCTATCGGTTTCACTTCTAGTGATTTGATTAATTGCGCCCTGGAGTTTTTTTTGCCTATCGACTTAGAGGTGGAAATGGGGACTCCAACGTCCTTAACGATGGAGATTTGACCCTCCTTTTGGCGCCTCTCGCCTTTCAGCCAGTTGTGCTCTTCAGATGAGATTGGCAACCCTGCAGTCTGGGAAGGGTGCGCTTTATGTTGCACTGTCACTGAATCGGAAGCCGATTCTTTCCACAGCCTCATCACGGAAGTGCAAACAAGAACGGGATGTTATTTTCAAGATTCTGCAGACGGTTGGCGATTACATATCTCGCTCAAGGACTCCATGACGATGCGTTCCAAGCATCAACCTTGACGAAGAAGGTCTTGGACATCTGAGGAAAACGCGGCCATTATCTCCACATCGGAGGTCGTTATGGCGTACCGTTTTCCCCCACGTTCCGCTCACCAGATCAATCAGTCTCGGTTCGAAGCAATTGATTTTGAGCCACTGCTTGATCCAATCGAAGCTGCCGCTCTCCTTCACATTCACCCTGGGACGCTCAAGAAGTTGGCCCGAAAGGGCGAGATCCAAGGCCGGCATGTCGGCAAGTGCTGGCGCTTCCGCGCTTCCGACTTGAATGACTGGCTCTTGCGCCAGGAACGCGCCGGCTGATCCGTCTGCATTCGAGCGAGATGACGATGGCCGAGAGCTTCGACAAACGGCATACATCCATGCGAGGCCGCTTTCTCAGTAGATGGTTTTTGAGCTCGGAGAAGCATGCGATATTGGCGAGATTCTTCCACCGGGACTCCGATGGGAATTTTGGTCCAGAGGGCGTCTGCCGTTTTGTATCCCGCCGTCTGTTCGGTCACGGCTTCGGGGCAATACCGGCGCCCTGCGGCAACTCGCTCTTCT
>CAIWFH010000155.1 GCA_903911925.1 uncultured Acidobacteriaceae bacterium | reverse complement strand
TGGAGAGAAGGGGGAAATAGAAGCGATTGGTTCAGATCGTCGGCGCGGAAGCTCTTACCCATGCATTACATCTTAAAGTCAATCCGAACCAAAGAACCCCCGCCCCCTTGAGAGGAAATCTATCCCCGACACACTCCTAGGTAGATCGTCTGGCCCTGCCCGGAAATGCCGGCGGCAAAGAGCGGACTCAGATTGTAGATGGCCTGGTTGTCCTGCGGCGTGATTCCGTAGCAGGCGCCCGGGCCGGTTGTTCCGGTGCAGCCGGCAGAGGTGTACTGCGCGGCTGACTCGTGCATCGGCTGCGGCTTGATGTCGTGCAAGGGGCCAAAGCCCTTGATCACCGGCGCCAGCGCTGCCGGAATCTGCGGGTTGCTCATGTTGGCAATGTGCGGCTGGCCGTTGATGTCTACGTTATGGATCGGCGCGTGGAGCGTCTGCCGCAGTTGACCCACCGTGCCCGAGAAGTCGATCAGCATCCGGTTGGCGTAAACCTGGTTGACCCGAAAGCCGTTCGACTCAAGCCAACTGGTCACCGAGTCAATATCTTCTTGCGAGACGCCAAACCGCTCGCCGAACTCTTCGGGCGTAAGCCATTTGTGGAAATTGGCCGACGACCGGTCGTTCTGTTCTTCCATCAGCTGATTCAGTTCCTGCTCTTGCTCTTCAGAGCGCTGAAGGACCAGATGCATGTGATCGATGTCGAGGCTGTCCACCACCGGGCCGCGATCGTTCATTGCGGCGCCAAAGGGAAGCACGTGGCCCTTGAGTGTTGTGAGGTGCCTCTCGTCTATCGCTTGCGTGATGCGCCTGGGCGCGGTCGACTGCGCCAAAACGTTCAAAGAGGCAACACAGGCAACGACAAAAAGCACTGCAAGAGTCCGGAACTGCTTCAGATTTGTCACAAACAGTCTGGAAGCAAACATCGAATCGATCATCGAGCTTCTCCTGATTACACAGCTACGGCATGCGCCATGCGGTGACATGGTTGAAAAAAAGGACACAGGTATACTTGGGCACTCTTCAAGGGGGTTGAAGTCTTTGCGGCGTTTGACTCATAACACAGGACTCTCAAAGATTTGTCAAGCGCAAACTATTTCTTTCAAAACGCGCCAACTAAAGACGATGCAAGGCCGATTGGTTCATTTCGGAACATTGCTTGCCGGTTTTCAGGGCAAGATCGCCCCTCAATGTGCGCGCCATCGGAACGGAACTCCCACCCCGCCTCCCCGGCTGTCTCAAATTCATACAGTTTCTTGACCATCCATTCCCTTTGCCGAAATAAAGGAGGTCTGCGTGAGCCGCGTTTGAGCAGCAACCTGATTTGCCTGTGCGATTCACCGGTCTGGTTGCAACCTGAAGCCGCTGCAACGCTGAAAAGGAGAGCGGATGCCAATTCGAATCTACTTTCGGATCTCAACCATCGCTGCCGGCGCCGCTCGAACCGGACCGCCCGCATCTGTTAACCCGCAAATCTGCTCACAGAGCCTTTTTCCTGTTCGCCAACTATTCACGCTCAGGCGCGCCGAGGCTTTGTGAACTGGCCGGTCACCATCGCGATGCGGGCCGGGCGAACCCTCCTACTCATCCTCTGCGCCGCCGCGGGAACCACCCTGCTCGTCCGTTTCGCCCCCGGGTTCTTCTCCGACTCCCGCGAGATGGACGCAAAGTACGCGCCGGCTGCCCAGGATGAAATGGACGCGGAACACAGTCAGCACCAAACCGTAAGCCAGATTGCAATTGAAGAGGCTCGAAACTTTCTTGCGGGCGGCTTCGGCATGTCGCGTCAGTATCGCGTGCCGGTGGCGGAACTGATCGGCGCGCGCATCCCCCTTTCGGCTCTGCTTCTGGCGCGGGGAATTATAGGTGGTTGGTTGTTGGCCATCTGCGCCGCGCTGCCCGTCAGCAGCCTGCGCAAGGGCGGAGTTCTTTGCAGTCTTCCCTTCACTGTCCTTCTTGCGATTCCGACTGCGGCCATGGCCACGGCGTGCATCCTCTCTGAGTTGGGCGGCCCGGTGTTGGTTCTCGCGCTGCTCGTCGCCGCCAGGGATTTCAAGTTTCTGCGCAGCCTGCTTGAGGGCGCATGGCGCTCGCCGCACCTGCTGCAAGGCCGCGCCCTTGGCCTGTCGCCGCGGGTACTGGTCAAACTCCACATCCTTCCCAACGTCCTTCCGCAACTGTGCGCTCTGACCACGTTGTCGATCGTCACCGCGCTCGGAGCGCTGGTTCCCATTGAAGTAATTTTCACCGTGCCGGGAGTGGGCCAGCTCGCATGGGCCGCGGTAATGAACCGAGACCTGCCCGTGCTGGTTGCGGTCAGCCTGCTGATGGCCTGCGTAGTGGGGTTTGCGGGGATGCTCTCCATGCGCGCTCCCATATTGGAGGCGGCATGAAGAGGCGAATCGCACTGATCGCGCTTTTGCTGCTGGTCGTCGGCGCCGTGCTCGTCCTTCGCTGGTCGCCGGGCGGCTACGCAGCGCAGGACCGCGACAGCACCATGGCGCCATTTTCGGCCCAGCACTGGACGGGCACCGATGAGCTGGGCCGCGATCGCACGGTGCGCGTTTCCGCCGCTCTACTCATCGGCCTCGCCGGGGCAACCGCCGCCGCTGCGCTTACCACGGCGATCGCCGGGTGCTTCGGACTGGCTGCCGCATTCAGTCCTTCATGGGTCGCGGCCCTACTCATCTTCCTGAGCGACGTCTTCCTTTCACTGCCCTGGCTCTTCCTGTTAATGATGGCCCGTTCGCTGTTGCCGCTCACCGCTTCTCCGCTCGATACAGCCGTCGCCACCTTTGTCGTTCTTGCCGCACTGGGCTGGCCGGCTTGCGCCCGCGTTATCTATCGAGGCGCGCTGGCGCTCCGCTCAGCCGAGTGGATGATTCAAGGTCATGCCTGCGGCCTCAGGACCCGCCAGCTTGTCCGCCTGCACCTTCTGCCCCATCTGCGCTCGTTGCTGCTTCCGCAGTTTCTCATTTGCGTTCCGGCGTTCATCGTTGCCGAGGCCAACCTGGGCGCTCTCGGCCTGGGCGTCGGAGAACCCCTGCCCTCCTGGGGCTCCATGCTGCTGGAGCTTGACAACTCCGCCTTGCTGGCGCGGTCCCACTGGGTGTACCTGCCCATCGCGCTGCTCATCATCGTGCTTCTGACGCTCGAATCTTTCGCCACCGAGGTGGAAACCCATGCGTAGCCTTTTCCGCTCTTCGATTCTCTGTGCCGGTCTCCTTGCGCTCACTTCCAGCTTCGCCTCAGGCCAGGCCGCTCCCAGGCAGCCCGGCGAGATTGCGTGGGCCATTCACTACGACCCAAAAACCTTCGACCCTGCGAAGGTGGACGAACAGGCCTCTGAACTGGTGCGTTACCTTACCGGCGGCGTCCTCTTGCGGCTCAACCGCCAAACGCAACAGCCGGAGCCGCAGCTTGCGCAAAGCTTCCGCATCTCGCCTGAAGGCACGCTGATTGTCTTCAAGCTCCGCGCCGGGCTCCGCTTTTCTGACGGCGCCCAGCTGACTTCAGCCGATGCTGCGTGGTCGCTGCGCCGCGTGCTCAACCCCGCAACCCACGCCGTCGTTGCAGAGGAATTTCTCTCACCCGAAGCTGTCGTCATCGACACGCCGGACGCGCTCACGGTGAGAGTCCACCTGCCGAAACGCATCATTGGCGTCGAAAAAATCTTCGACGAGATCGCCATCGAGCCGGCCAATCGCCCCAGCGAAGGCCGCGTTACATCGGGTCCATTCGCCGTGGCCGACTACAAGCGCGGCCAATTTGTGCGCCTGATCCGCAACCGGAACTACTGGCGGCGCGATGCCGCCGGCGTGCAACTGCCCTATGCAACCGGCGTTCGCCTCGACATTCTGAATAATCGCGAGCAGGAGATTTCGCTGTTTCTACGCGGTGAATACGACCTGATCGACACCTTGCCCGCGGAGTATTTCGGAGTCGTGGCGCAGAAGTCTTCCTCGGCTGTTCACGACCTTGGCGCATCGTTGAACACCGAGCAGATGTGGTTCAATCAATCCCCGGCCGCTCCCTTGCCGGAGTTCGAAAAATCCTGGTTCAGGAATCGAAGCTTCCGCGTTGCGGTCTCTCAATCAATCCATCGCGCCGACCTCGCGCGCATCGCCTACAACGGCCACGCCACGCCCGCCTTCGGAGTCATCTCTCCCGCCAACGCGCAGTGGCACAACAACGGCCTCAAGGTTCCTCCGGAGAGCATCGCCGACGCCAACAAAATCCTCGCTGCCGCAGGATTTCATCGCGGCGGAAACCAGCTTTATGACGCCGCCGGCCACCCGGTGAAGTTCTCCATCCTCACCAATGCGGGAAACCCGGCACGGCAGAAGATGGCGGCGATGATCCAGCAGGATCTTGCGCAGATCGGTATGCAGGTTACGATTGTGGCCCTCGATTTCCCCGCGCTCATTGAGCGTCTCATGCACAAGCAGGACTACGACGTATGTCTCCTGGGAGTGTCGAACGCCGAGCCCGACCCCAGTTCGATGATGAACATGTGGCTCAGTTCTTCAGCCAATCATCAGTGGAATCCTTCGCAAAAAACTCCCGCAACGGAGTGGGAAGCGGAGATCGACCGGCTGATGCAGTTGCAGGCCTCCAGCCCGTTGCCGCGCGTACGCAAGCAGGCCGTGGACCGGGTACAGCAGATTGTCGCCGACCAGCAGCCGTTTGTTTACCTGGTTTATCCCAACGTTCTTCAGGCCGTCTCCCCGCAACTTCGCGGCGTGCAATCTTCAATCCTTTCGCCGGGGCCGGTGTGGAACATCGATTCACTCCGCCGCGAGCAGGACCGCCCGCTCAGAGGCTCGCTATGAGTCCTCCTCTCCTGCAGGTTCGCCTCGCCGCGGCTTACGGCAAGCGGCGCGTCCTGGGCGACGTGCAGTTCGACCTCTGCCGGGGGGAGGCGCTGGGCATGGTGGGCACCAGCGGCGCCGGCAAAACCACGCTGGTCATGGCCCTGCTCGGTCTTCTTCCTTGGCGGGGCGGCCAGGTTTCAGGTGAAGTGCTTATTGACGGCGCCAACCTGCTGACTTTGCCGGCACACCAGGCGCGCCAGATGCGGGGAAAAAGAATCGCCCTCGTACCGCAAAGCCCCATGACCGCCCTCAACGCCGCCGTCTCGCTGCGATCCCATTTTGAAGAAGCGTGGCGCGCGCACGAGTCCAGCGGCGCCAGGGCCCTTGAGCCGCGCCTGCGGCAGCTCATTAGCGAGGTGCAGTTGCCTGCCGGCGATGGCTTCCTGCGCCGCAAGCCGGGACAAATCAGCGTCGGCCAGGCACAGAGAGTGCTCATCGCTCTCGCCCTTCTGCATCGTCCCGCAATCCTACTGGCTGACGAACCAACCAGCGCACTCGATCCGGTAACTCAGGCGGAGATCGTCAAGTTATTACGGCAGTTGAGTCAGCGCAATGGCACCGCCCTGCTTTATATCTCGCACGATTTGTTATCCGTGCTCCATTTATGCGACCGGCTGGCGGTATTGCATGACGGTGCCATCGTTGAATGCATGAGCGTCGCGCATCTCGAACAGGCTCAGCATCCGGCGACACTTTCCCTTTTGCGCGCGCTGCCCGTCCCCGTTGGCCTGCTGCTGTCTCATAGCCGCACAGCGATGGATAGCTCAGCAAGGGCGCAAGATTCAATTGAATTGCATTTAAGTAATGCGAACCGGGAGGCTCAACGCGAAGATACGCATTTAACTGCCGGGAATTTGGACAATCCTTGCGAAGAACAAATGAGGAGTTACTCATGTACCCATTAAATAACTCCAATCTCACCCTTTCGTGTTATCAAGGGATTCCTTGCCGCTCCGAAAACCTATGCATGCGGCAGCGCCAGCACAATCACATTTCGGCGCGTTGAAGCGGCAAAAAGGAGAGAGAAAAAATGAAGCCTCAGAAAACCAAGAGCGCCATGTGGGGAAGAAAAGTCCTGACGATATGCGCCTTGATGTTGACCGCAAACCTTCTTGCTTTTGCAGGCCAGCACAAGATTTCAAAGGATCTCGCAAAGAACAAGTCCAACGACCAGGTTAACGTCATTGTGCAGTTCTCCCAGGTTCCCACGGCGGCGCACCATCAGAAGGTGCTGAACCGCGGCGGACGGCTCAACCGGCAACTCGGACGGTTCAGGGGAGCTGCGTACCGCATGCCCGCTTCCGCCCTCGCCGATCTCGCGGCCGATCCCAGTGTTCTCTTCATCTCGCCTGATCGCCCGCTTCGCGCAACCAGCACAGGCGCCCCGGCGGTTGCCATCGACTATCACGCCGACACTGTGAACGCTCCGGCGGCCTGGGCACAGGGCCTCGACGGCACCGGCATCGGCGTGGCTGTCATCGACAGCGGCGTCTCCGACCTCTTGGACCTGCACGGCAACAAGAGCGGCAGCGCCAGCAACGTGGTCTATAGCCAGGACTTCACCGGCGACAGTGTGAACGGAGCGGCCGACCAATACGGCCATGGCACCCATGTGGCCGGCATCCTTGCCGGAACAGGCGCCATGTCAAAAGGCGCTAATGCCCTTTATTCCTTCCAGGGCGTTGCGGCCAACGCCAACATCGTCAATCTTCGCGTGCTCGACCAGAACGGCGCCGGCAGCGACAGCGATGTGATTGCCGCCATCCAGACCGCCATCCAGTTGAAAGACACTTACAACATCCGCGTCATCAGCCTCTCGCTGGGAAGGCCGGTGTTTGAAAGCTACACGGTTGACCCGCTTTGCCAGGCAGTGGAACAGGCATGGCAAGCCGGCATCGTAGTGGTGGTTGCAGCCGGCAACTACGGCCGCGACAACGCCGCGGGCACCTATGGCTACGGCACCATCACCGCCCCCGGCAACGACCCTTACGTCATCACCGTGGGCGCCATGAACACGAAAAGCACCGCGGATCGCACCGACGATGTGCCTGCGAGTTACAGTTCCAAGGGACCGTCGCTCTTTGACTCCGTAGTGAAACCGGATCTCGTGGCGCCGGGCAACCTCATCGTTTCGTTGTACAAACCCGGTGAGACCCTCAGCCAGGAAACCCCAGGCAATGAGGTTCCAACTGCGTTGTACAAGTCGAACGGCAATCAAACCGCCTCTGACACTTACTTTGTGCTGAGTGGAACGAGCATGGCAACTCCCATGGTCAGCGGCGCCGTGGCCCTGATGTTGCAACAGGACGCGACACTGGCTCCCGACCAGATCAAGGCCCGGCTCATGAAGACAGCCTTCAAGAACCTTATGCAATCCAGCGTCGCAGTCGACCCGGTCAGCGGCCAATCGTTTAACGAACAGGCAGACGTCTTTACGGTCGGCGCCGGCTATCTCGACATCGAGGCGGCGTTGGAAAACACTGACCTGGTGCCCGCGACGGCCGGCAGCGCAATGTCTCCCACCGCGACGATGGACGCCAACGGAAACATCGTGCTGGCAAACGGCTCGTCTATGCTCGGCGGCAACTCCATCTTGTGGGGCTCCTCCATCCTGTGGGGAAGTTCCATTCTCTGGGGCAGCAGTTCTCCGTTGGGAGGCAGCAGCATCCTCTGGGGCAGCAGCATTCTGTGGGGCAGCAGCACGCCGCTTGAGAGCAGCAGCATCCTCTGGGGCAGCAGCATTCTCTGGGGCAGCGGCACGGTACAGGAAGAAAGCATTCTCTGGGGCAGCAGCATCCTTTGGGGCAGCACCACAATGCAACAGGAAAGCATTCTCTGGGGCAGCAGCACTCCCGGCTCCCTCAGCGATCGCAAATGAGACGTAACCGGAAGAACTCTCCAACGGTATTTGCCCGACCCCTGCTCCGGTCGGGCAAATGCCCTTCGGGTGATTGGGCCCTTTCATCGTATTGAACGGTCGGCGCAATCCAGTGTGGGCAGGTTGCGAATTCTGCGAAAGTGCTCGGCGCAGATTCGGAAATGCACGACGGGTTGCCGGAAGGAAGCTCTCATGCCAATTCGAGCAAAGCTGTTCGTCTTCTTCACCGTTGCAGTCGGCTCCATCGTATTCGCCGCGGCTTGCATGCACTGGCACTCCAACGATCTGCTGAAGTTCGCGTGCTACTTTGTGATCGCGGTTCTTGCCTCAACCATGAAGGTGAAGCTGCCGGGCATGGACAGCACCATGTCCGTGCACTTCCTCTTCGTCCTCCTCGGCATACTGGAACTCTCGCTGGCCGAGACCCTGGCAATTGGCTGTGCCGCGGCGCTGGTACAGAGCGTATGGAAAAACAGGCACCGGTCTGAAGCCGTAAAGGTGGCATTCAACGTCCTGGGCCTTACCTCCAACGCCATCTGCCTGACCTATTTCGCCTACCACCTGTCTGAGGGACTGCTCCAGCACAGCGTGCCGCTGCTGCTGCTGCTCACCTCCATCACTTACTTTCTGTGCAACACCGTTCCCCTGGCCATCGTCATTGCCCTGTGCGAGAACCGGCCGCTGCGCGCCATGTGGATGGAAACCTACTTCTGGGGTTTGCCCTACAACCTGATGGGCGCCGCCGTCGTCGGCGTCATCAGCTTCTGCAACCGCTACGTCGGCTGGCAAAATGCGCTTCTCATTCTGCCCGTCATGTACGGAATCTACCGTTCCTACCAGCTTTATCTCGCCCGTCTTGAGGAACAGAAGAAGCGCGTCGAGATCGAAGAACTGCAGGTGGTGGCTGAAAAACGCCACGTGGAACAGGTTTGCGCGCTCCACCTGCGCACCATTGAAGGGTTGGCCCTGGCCATTGACGCCAAGGACCACTCTACGCACGAGCACCTGCATCGCGTGCGTACTTACGCCATCGAGATTGCCAAAGAACTCGGGCTGGGCGAGGAAGACCAGGACGCCTTGCGCGCCGCCGCTCTGCTGCACGACATTGGCAAGCTGGCTGTTCCCGACCACATCATCAACAAGCCAGGCCGCCTCACTCCGGAAGAATTCGAGAAGATGAAGATTCATCCCATCGTCGGAGCGGATATTTTGGAACGGGTCGCTTTTCCCTACCCTGTTGCTCCCATCGTCCGTGCCCATCATGAGAAATGGAATGGCAACGGATATCCCGATGGACTGAAGGGCGAAGAGATTCCCATTGGCGCGCGCATCCTGGCGGCGGTAGATTGCCTTGACGCACTCTCCTCTGATCGCCAATACCGCAAGGCCCTGCCGCTGGATGACGCGATGAGGGTCGTCGCGGCAGAGGCCGGAATCTCCTTCGATCCAAAAGTGGTGGAGATTCTTGAGCGCCGTTATCTCGAGTTGGAACGCCTCGCGTCCCAGGGCCTGGAAGGCGCAAGAAGAGACTCGCTCAGCTTCAACTACAAGGTGGAGCGTGGCCAGCAGCCGGCGGCCGGCTTTGAGGTCAACTTCAACCATCGCCGCGGCAGCCAGACTGATTTTCTCACCTCCATCGCCTCCGCCCGCCAGGAGGCCCATACCCTCTTTGAGTTGAGCCAGGACCTGGGAAGTTCCCTGAGCCTTGACGAGACTCTCTCACTCGTCGCCATCAGGCTGCGCAAGCTGGTGCCCTACGATTCAATCGTCGCCTTCATTCAAAAAGGCGATCTTCTGCTTCCCGAGTTCGTCAGCGGAGACAACTTCCGTCTGTTGTCGTCCATGGTCATCCCGGTAGGAACAGGCCTTTGCGGATGGGTCGCGCAAAACTCCATTCCCATCGTCAACGGCAACCCCGCGGTGGAGGTGACTTTTGCGCACGACCAGCGAATGAACACCGAACTTCGCTCGGCATTGGCCGTGCCCCTGGAGGGCGTAAACGGGTTGGTCGGCGTTCTGGCTCTTTACCAGACCGAGGCGGATGCATTCACCAGCGATCACCTGCGCGTGCTGCAAGTCATCACTTCAAAGGTTGCGCACTTCATTGAGAATGCGTTGATGTACCGACAGGCTGAGAACTCGGCCACTAACGACTTCCTTACTGGGCTGCCCAATGCACGTGCCCTGTCGATCCACCTCGACCAGGAGCTTGCCCGCTGCAAGCGCGAGCATTCGACGGTCGCCGTGATGGTGTGCGACCTGAACGGATTCAAGAAGATCAACGACCGCTACGGCCACCTGGCCGGCGACAAGGCTCTCAAGCTCTTCTCTGGCCTGTTACGCGATGCTTGCCGCGAGTACGACTATGCCGCCCGCATGGGTGGCGATGAGTTTGTCATCGTCGCCCCCAACATGCCACAGGGTTCCATCAGCGAGAGATCCATCATGCTGAGCGCGCTGGCTCAACAGGCTGGCCGCGAGGTATGCGGCAAAGACGTGCTGTCGCTCAGCCTTGGCGCCTCATTCTTTCCGCAGGATGGGTCGGACACGGAACAGTTGCTGGCTGAGGCCGACAGAAAGATGTATGCCGCCAAGCGCTTTCACTACGATCAACTCGAACCGGTGCCGCCCGGTGTAACGCCGCTTGCTCGCCTGGCAGCCGTGAATTGAAGACATTGACCCGCAGTGTCAGGCTCCGGCCGGAATGAGCGGGCCGCATCAGCCACAACTGCCGGGTGCCCCATCCTTGGCACATTCTTGTTTTTGTGCCAAGGGTGGAATACCTCGAACCCCATCCGCCCTGTTTATAGGGGGCAAAGGGCCCGTTCCCCCGGCGTCCGCCCCCCGGCTGCCCCTCTGCGTATATCATGATTCGCATGAAAAACAAGCTTCGCTGGGGAGTACTCAGCACCGCCGCTATCGGTCTCAAACAGGTTCTGCCCGCCATGGCGCGGTGCCAGTATGCCACCATCGGCGCCATCGCCTCGCGCGACCTGGCCAAGGCCCGCGCCGCAGCCGACGAACTAGGCATTCCCACGGCCTACGGTTCGTATGAAGAACTGCTCGCCGACCCCAACATCGACGTCATCTACAATCCACTGCCCAACCAGCTTCATATTCCCTGGACCATCAAGGCGGCCGAGGCAGGCAAGCACGTTCTGTGCGAAAAACCCCTCAGCATGACCGTGGCCGAGGCCAAATCCGTGCTCGCCGTCCGCGACCGCACCGGCGTGGCCATCGGCGAAGCCTTCATGATCCGCTGCCATCCGCAGTGGCTCCGGCTGCAGGAGTTGATCCGCGACGGCCGCATCGGCGATCTGCGCTCCATTACCGCCATGTTCAGTTACTTCCTCACCGACCCCAACAACATCCGCAACCAGGCCGAGTGCGGCGGCGGCGCCATGTACGACATTGGCTGCTATTGCATCCAGGCCTCGCGCACCGGCTTCGCGCAGGAGCCCACACGCGTAGTGGGACTCATCGAGAATGACCCCAACTTCAATACCGACCGGCTTGCCTCGGCCATTCTCGACTTCCCCGGCGGACAGGCCGTATTTACCGTTGGAACTCAGATGGTGCCCTATCAGCGGGTCCACTTCCTGGGCACCAGGGGACGCATCGAAATCGAGATCCCCTTCAACGCCATGCCAGACCGCCCCATGCGCCTGTTCATCGACAGCACCGGCGAGAAGACCGGCGCGGACGTCGTCGCCGAGACTTTTCCACTATGCGATCAGTACACGCTGCAGGGCGATGCGTTCTCCAAGGCCATTCTCGATGGCCGCGACGTCCCCGTGACACTGGAAATGGGGATCAGGAACATGGCAGTCATCGAAGCCGTTTTCCGCTCGGCCAAGCAAGGCGCGTGGGTAACTGTGGAACGGTAGTCCCGCAAAAACTCAAAACCGGAACGAGGCGGGGAGATCAAATCCCCGCCCGACGCTTCGAGCCGGCCGCTTGGCATTACAGCGGTTCCAGAATTGTTGTACCCCGAAACCGCAACTGCTGAGTGCCATTTTTCCTCGGGAAAATGGCGCCTTTCACTGCTCTCAAAAGGTCACGTGAATTCTGGAACCGCTCTCGCTTCAGCCCCGCAAGAAACCGGCCGGCTTGCTGGCTTGCTAACCTGCTGACTCGCTGAAACGTGGGCATCGTCACAATTTCAGGCAGGGTCCCGGGGTGTACACTGCGATTTCCGAGCCGCGCTATGCCTGTTGATGACAACCTTTCCAGTTTGAGCTACACGCGGGGGCCGGCCAGGCCGCTGCTTGAACTCACCATCGGCGACTTGCTGCACCGCACTGCGGAGCGCTTCCCCGACCGCCTCGGCGTGGCCTCGTGCCACCAGGGCAAACGTCTCACCTGGGGCCAGTTGAGCGAGCAAGCCGACCGCGTCGCGCGCGGCCTCTGGTCGCTCGGCATACGCCGCGGCGACCGCGTTGGTCTCTGGTCCACCAACTGCATTGAATGGATCATGATGCACATGGGTTGCGCGCGCGCCGGCGCTGCCCTCGTCAACGTGAACCCCGCCTACCGCTCCCACGAACTGCAGTTCACCCTGCAGCGCTCGCGCATGAAGGCGCTCTTCCTGTGGCACCAGGACAAGCGCGCCGATTACGAAGATATCCTCAACCGCGCCCGCCACGGGCTGAATCTTGAACTGGCTCACACCATCTTCTTCGATTCGCCTGAGTGGCCCGCCCTGCTCGACGCGCCGGGCGAACTCCCCGATCATGTGGCCGTGGACGACGTCGCCAACATCCAGTACACCAGCGGCACCACCGGATTGCCCAAAGGCGTTCTGCTCACCCACCACAACATCGTGAACAATGGCCAATACCTGGCCCAGGGCTTCCACTACACCGAGATGGACTCGATCGTCGTTCCGGTGCCCCTCTTCCACTGCTACGGGTGCGTCATCGGCACCATGTCCGCGCTCAATAGCGGCGCAGGCATCATCCTTCCCAACTGGACCTTCGATCCCCGCGCCACTCTCCAGGCAGTCCACGACGAGCGCGCCACTTCGGTCTATGGCGTTCCGGCCATGTACGTGGCAGAGTTCGCGCTGCCCGAGTTCCCCACTTACGATCTGACCAGCCTGCGCACCGGCATGATGAGCGGCGCCCCTTGCCCCATCGAACTCATGAAGCGCGTCCTCACCGAAATGCACATCGGCGAGTTGGTCATTGCCTACGGGCAAACCGAAACTTCGCCCGTCGTGACCATGAGCGACGCCGGCGACTCCATTGAAGTAAGAGTGAACACCGTCGGCCGCGCCATGCCGCAAACTGAGATCGCCATCGCCTCCGTCGTCACGGGCGAAACTCTCCCCATCGGCGAACAGGGCGAACTTTGCGTGCGCGGCTACGCATTGATGAAGGGCTACGACGGCGACCCCGACGGCACCGCAACTGTCATCCATCCCGATGGTTGGCTGCACACCGGCGACCTGGGCGTGATGCGCCCCGACGGCTGCCTGCGCATCACCGGCCGCTCCAGAGATGTGATTATTCGCGGCGGCGAAAACATCTACCCCCGCGAAGTCGAAGAATTCCTCTACACCCACCCCAAGGTTGGCGAAGTGCAGGTAGTCGGCATCCCCAATGCGCGGCTGGGCGAGATTGTCGTAGCCTGGGTCCGCCTCCGCCC
Organism: uncultured Acidobacteriaceae bacterium; assembly: GCA_903911925.1. Lineage (GTDB taxonomy): Bacteria > Acidobacteriota > Terriglobia > Terriglobales > Acidobacteriaceae > Telmatobacter. The sequence continues at coordinate 12,415 of CAIWFH010000155.1, read as the reverse complement.
CAGCCAGCAAGCCACCGAAGAAGAGATCAGGGAATTCTGCAAAGGCCAGATCGCCTATTACAAAGTCCCCGAGCACGTCCGCTTCGTCGATGACTTCCCCGCCACTCTAAGCGGAAAAATCCAGAAGTACAAGATCCGCGAATTCGAAATCGAAGCGCGCGGGTTGCGTTCGGTAGCCGACGCGGCTACCGCGTAGCCACGGACGCCAGCTATTCGTTTCCCGCGAATGCCGGGTGCCCCATCCTTGCGACGTCTTTGTTCTTGTCGCAAGGGCGGGAGACCACAAATCCCAATTGGCCCTTTCCAGTTCACCGCATGAAAACCAGGGCCCCCGCCTTTGAGTCATACATCCACAACTTACTTCGCGCCCGCCCTCAGCGCCGCCTGCATCTCCCGTCGCAGAATCGCATTGATCCGCGATTGGTGCCCCTTCCCCTGTGACTTCAACCACTCCAACACATCCGCATCCACGCGAGTCGTAATCTGGCGCTTGAGCGGACGGTAAAAATCCCTCAGTTCAGCCTTCTCCCATTCCCCGTTCGGAGCCTTTTTGGGAGCAACAGAATCGAATCCGTGGTCAGGGTGCGCGCTCAGTGCCCTCAGGTTGGCCCGTTGCCCCTCGGTAAGCGAAGGCAACGTCTCTAACGTATATGTAACAACTCGCGCTTTCATGAGGTTACCTCTCCTTTCGTGCCGCAGCCGGGAGGGGAATCATGCAGGCGGCACGACAATATTGTAGTTATGTTCGTGGCCGGGTGCCCCATCCTTGCGACGTCTTTGTTCTTGTCGCAAGGGTGGGATACCACAAATCTGAATGAGCCGCTTCCAGTTCCCGCTTCATGCTTCGTGCCTCGACATCGGGCTTCAGCCTCACTTAGCGAAAATACCAAAGATTGACAATCCCTGTTATTCGGTCCAGCATCGAATGAGGAGATTTTCCCCATGAATGTTTCCCTGACTCCCGAATTGGACAAATTTGTCGCTGGCAAGGTTGCATCCGGCCGCTACAACTCGGCTAGCGAGGTCGTTCGCGAAGCCTTGCGCTTGCTGGAAGATCACGAGCGGGCGCGTGAGGCACAGCTTGCCGCATTTAATCAGGAGCTGGGGGCCAGGCTGGCCTCACTGGACCGGGGCGAGCGCATTCAGCCGAAAGCCGTGCGAGCGCGGATTGAACAGAAGTCTCGCGAGCGGAGAAAACTGCGCGCGTGAAAGAGTACGTTCTCAGCAAAGGGGCAGAGCTAGACCTGAACGAAATCTGGGAGTACATCGCCCAGGACAATCTCGATGCAGCCGACCGCTGGGTTGAGAAGCTCTTTGAAGCTTTTGAGTCTCTGGTGCGCAATCCTGGATTGGGGCATAAGCGGGAGGACCTCACCGCTCACCCTCTTCTTTTCTGGCCGGTTGGAGCATACCTGGTTCTCTACCGCGTTCAATTGGAGTTGATCGAAATTGTGGCCGTAACCCAGGGCGCGCGCGATATTCCCTCCTTTCTCGGTCAAAGCATACAGTGATCGCCCAGTTCCCAACCAGCCGCGCCGCAGCGTATCGTTCTTACCTGAGATGACAGACATAGATTTGGCAACCGTAAGTCAGCGCCACCGCGTGGGCCTGTTCAGCGCCGGCCTCGACGCCTATTGGGCCCAGTTCGCCGGCCTCAAAGAGCGCCTTGAGGGCTACAACCGCAGCATCGCCGCCCGCCTTGAAGCTTCAGGCGCGGAGGTGGTCAACCTTGGCCTCATCGACCGCCCGGAGAAGGCCAAAGCCGCGGGCCATGCCTTCCGCCAGGGCGACGTCGACCTCATCTTTCTGCACGTGGCCACCTATGCGCTCTCCTCCACAATCCTGCCGGTCGTTCGTCGCGCCAAAGCGCCGGTGATCGTGCTGAATCTGTCACCTGAAGCGGCCATCGATTACGCGGCCTTCAACCAAATGAAAGACCGCACCGCCATGACCGGCGAGTGGCTCGCGCATTGCCAGGCCTGCTCGGTACCCGAGATCTCAAACGCCTTCAACCGCTGCGGCATCGCCTTTCACCAGGTGACTGGCATGCTCGACGAGTCCGACTCGGCTTGGGCCGAGATTGCCGATTGGCTGGCCGCCTCGCGCACAGCGCATGCCATGGAACACAACCGCATGGGCGTCATGGGCCACTACTACAGCGGCATGCTCGACATCTATTCCGACCTCACGCTGCAGGCCAAGATCATTGGCACCCACATCGAAATCGTCGAGGTCGACGAGCTCTCCGCGCTGCGCCGCGAGATTACCGCCGATGCAATTGCCGGCCGCGTAGCGCTGATTCAGGAGTCGTTCGACGTTCAGCCGGATTGCCCCGAGCCCGAGTTGGACCGCGCCGCACGCACCTCGCTGGCTCTGGACCGGCTCGTAGAGCAGCATCAACTGGGCTCCCTGGCCTATTACTACAAAGGCTCGGGAATCGCCGAAAACGAAGACACGCTCAGTTCCATCATCGTGGGCAACAGCCTGCTCACCGCGCGCGGCATTCCGGTGGCCGGTGAACTCGAAATCAAAAATGTACAGGCCATGAAAATCATGGACTCGCTGGGCGCGGGCGGCTCCTTCAGCGAGTTCTATGCCGCGGACTATGCCGACGACGTCGTCCTGCTGGGCCACGACGGTCCCGGCCACATCGCCATCGCCGCAGGCAAGCCCAAGGTGCGCCCGCTCGGCGTTTACCACGGCAAAGTCGGCTGCGGCCTCTCGATTGAAATGTCTGTGAAGCACGGCCCGGTGACGCTCCTATCCGTCGCCGAAGACGGCAAAGGCTCGCTCAAGCTGGTGGTTGCCGAGGGCGAATCCGTGCCCGGCCCGATTCTCGAAATCGGCAACACCAACAGCCGCTACCGCTTCCCCATCGGCGCGCGCGCCTTCATGCAAGAGTGGAGCCGCCAGGCCGCGGCCCATCACTGCGCCATTGGGATCGGATACAGGCACGCGCAACTCGCCAAGCTGGCTGCATTGCTTGGAATCGAGTGCGTGCACGTCTGCTAAGGCATTCCACCATTCTTCTGCTGCTGGTGATCGCGGTTCGCGCCATCCCGGCTCGCCGATGTTTCGTTCTGTGGTGCGAAACGCCCCGTAGCCAAGCTATGCCCGCCGCCTGCGAACCACTCCAATGCGAACCCCTCGGTTGACAATGGGTTCGCCTCCGCTAGCCTCATTTCAGGTTTCGACCAGCGAAATCTTACCCAGATGTTTCTTTTCCTTTGCAACCACCTCCTGTGCGTCTATCCTTCTTGGCGGCTGGCTGGCGCTACTTATTGCGCTGCCTATTCGAGCGAGATAAGCGTATTACCGCACTTTGCAAGGAGATTGAAAATGAGGTCGACAATTCTGGAACCGGCGGAGACAGGCTCTGCGATCCCCGCTGCGCGATTCAAAATGCGTCAGGCTAGGCGCGGCGTTGGCACGATCACATGCGCAATGCTGATGTGTCTTTCTTCCGGACTCCTGTTTGCCGGCCAGCCGGCAGCCGCTGCCAACATGCCGCCCAGGAGCGTCGAGACGTTGTTGAGCGACTCCGCTTGGAAACTCGGCTCCTTTCCAATGGGCGAAGGCGAATCGCGCAGCGCGTTCAAGCCGGGCTTTGACGACAGCGCATTCAAAACCGTGCTGGTTCCCGGCGAGGTGCAACTACAAACTGGCCTCAAGGGCAAAGACCTCTTCCTGCAATCGAAGGCCTTGAACCTCATCAACAAGCAGGAGTGGTGGTACCGCAAAACATTCAAGGTTCCCGCGCAGGCCGCAGGCAAACTCCTCCGCCTACAATTTGACGGCGTCGACTACTTCTCCACCGTCTGGGTTAACGGCGAAAAAGTCGGCGACCACGAAGGCGCGGCCCAGGGCTTCACCCTCGACGTCACCCGCCACATCAAGCCCGGCGCCGACAACATCCTCGTCATCAAGGTCACCTGCCCGTGGCTGCCTGCAGGCCGGGGCCTCGCCGAATACGTCAAGTCCAGCTTCATGCTTGAAGTCGACGGTGGCGCCTCGCCCAACTTCGACAAGCCGCCATACTTCCTTGGCGGCAGTTGGGGCGGCATTCCCGTCTATGGCAACAACTCCATGACCATGGGTATCGTTAAAGACGTCAAGTTGCTCGTCTCCGAGCCTGTCGTCCTGGCGGACCTCCACGTCTACACCAAGACCCTCAACTCCGACGGAACCGCCACTCTTGAAGTCACCGGCAACGCGAAAAACTTCCGCGACGGCCAGGGCGATGCCAAGATCGACATCGACCTCGCTCCTCAAAACTTCACCGGCGAAACCACCCACGTCCCCACCATCTCGCTCTCCGTCAAGCCAGGCGACAACCCCTTCACTCAGGAGATCGTCGTCCGCAATCCGCATCTCTGGTGGACTTGGGATCTGGGCGCCCAAGACCTCTACAACGCAACTGCAAAACTCTCGCCAGCTGCCGGTGGCGCCGGCAATACCGCAACGCTCACCTTCGGCATACGCACCATCAGCCGCGACCAGGACCTCAGCTACCGCCTCAACGGCAAGCGCATCTTTATCCGCGGCGTCTGGTACCCCATGGTTGACTACTACGCCTCCCGCGCCAACCGCCAAACCTACGAGCGCGACCTCAAAGAACTTCGCGCCTCCTACGCCAACCATCTCGTCACCCAGATGATGGAGCGCGACGAATTTTATGACGAGTGCGACCAGTTGGGCCTGCTCATCTTCGTCCAGATGCCCTTCACGCAATTCGGCCCGTACCAATCGGTCGAGAAAGGCAATCCCCGCCGCGAGCCCTTCATCGAAAATTCGCGCGAGCAGGTCCGAGGCATGGTGCTCGCCATCCGCAACCACCCCTCTGTCATTCAATGGAGTCCCCTCGCCGAAGCCCGAACCGGCGGAAAATGGGCCGGCCCCCAGGAGGGCTACGACTACTTCATCGCCGAAATGGAAAAAGTCGTCCGCCCGCTTTCTCCTGACACCATCTATCACCCCAGCTTGTGCGACCTGGGCGAAGCGCATACCTGGAATGCGAATTATCGCTTCTATCAGCACTTCCAGCCCCAGCTCATCTCCGAGTACGGCGAAATCTCGCCGCCCAATATCGAAACCTGGCTTGAGGCCCTGACACCCGAACAGATGTGGTCCGAAAAAAATCTACGCCGCATTTACAACATGCCCGTCGACCTCGAGGCCTACAAGTTCTGGAACGCCTGGGAGTACAACGACACTGGCTTCGGCGTCTTTAACATGTTCCGCGAAGTCCACACCTACATCGACCAGAATCCCGCCAATGCGCAGGAACTCGTTGACGACCTGCAACTGCAGCACGCCTTCACGCTCGGCTACGCCACCGATGCCTTCCGCCGCAAGATGCACGCGCCCATCAACGGCATCCGCACCTGGGCCTATCGCGACATCTATCCCGGCGTGCAGTTCGGCATGGTCGATAGCAACGGCATCCCCAAGATGAATTACTACTTCTACAAGCGCGCGCAGACCCCGCTCGCCATCAGCTTCAACTTCGAGCCCGAACTCGAGTCGCAGCCCTCCGGCAAGCACCTCCAGATTCCCGTCTGGGTGGCCAGCGATTACCGCAAGACCATCCCCCTCTCCATCACCACTGAAATCCTCACTCCGGCAGGCGAAGTCGTGTTGGCCAAATCTTTTGACGCCGAGTCGAAAGAGGATTCCGCCAGTCAAGTCGGCATGGTCGACTGGGTCACGCCTGAGAAGCCCGGCGTCTACATTCTCCGCGGCCGCGCCACTGAAAAAGGCGGCGCCGTTTCAGCCACCAACACCATCTTTCTCAAGGTCACTCCGCGCGCCTTTGCAAAGGCGCCGCGCGTACTCCTCATCGGTTGGAACAAGTTCGATCAGCCCATCGCCTCCATCCTTCGCGCCTTCGGTTCAAGTGTCGACATCATCAACGAAGAATCCTTTGATCGCCTGGCCGAGCTCAAGAATGCGGCCTCCATCCGCGCCCGTTACGACGTCGTCTGGCTTGCTCCCGTCGATTTCTTCTGGAAACTCGTCGATCCGGCCATGGGCGACGGACTAGCTGAAGCCGTGCGCCAGGGAGTTGGCTTCATCCACTCCGGCGGCAACGCCTCTTATCACGGTGGAGAAGCGGTCACCGCCTGCCTCGACCTCACCCGCATCGCTGAACTGCTGCCGGTCACGCTCCGCACTGCCAGTGAAGACCCCATCTATCCCGCCTACGCGGCCGGCCAGGCTCTCCCCATTGCCCAGCAGACCATTCGCGACATCGAGTCCGTCGATCCCGCATGGTCCGACTTCGGCCTCAACGATTACGGTCTCATCGGTTACAACTGGGTCGATGAAAAGCCGCAGGGAAAAGTCGTCCTTACCATCGAGGGCCACCCACTTGTTGCCGTCGGGCAATATGGTCAGGGCCGCACGGTCGCCTTCACCGGCTTCACGCCAATTTGGGATGCACCCGGCGACGACTTCCTCGACGAGCAGTTTGACAACCTGCCTGTCACCCGCGCTTACTTCGGCATCTTCGGCCAGGTCCTGGCTGCCGCCACAGGCGCTCAGCCAACCGCGAAATTCACTGACCTTCTCGCCGCCCGCCAGAAGCCGCTCTTCCAAACTCTCAAAGAGCAGCCTGCTGCCACGGTGCAAGTCGCCGCACCCGCCGCCAAGGCAGCCGGCGGCAACGCATCCACGCTAGCCATCACAATTGAAAACGGCAAAAACTACGCCCGCCTCGTCCGTCTGCGCATTGTGTGGGATGGGCCGCAGCCTTACATGCAGCTTTATGGCGACAACTTTTTTGACATGATGCCGGGCGAATCCAAACAGGTCTCGCTCGAACTCGCATTCCCTGAAAAACTCGCCGCGCCCGCCCACGGCAAGCTCATCGTCCTCGGCAGCAACCTGGCCGCCAACGAGATTCCCATCACCGTCAACCCGTAAGCATGCGGCTTGGCGCCATGCGTAAGAGTAGTTTCCAGCGGCGAAATCCGGAGGCATCGAAAGGGCGCGGCTTTAGCCGCGCCACAAGGGACCATGATCGATGTCACAGGACATGATGATCGATGTCGGCCTTGGCCCGCATTTCTCACAAGTCGCTGAAGTCCATAGCGCCGCAACCGCCCAGGTAGCGCTTGCCTCCCGGCCGGCTGTAGCGCGGACGTCCCCGTCCGCGCTCAACCAAGCCCGATTTCGCAAAGGACTTTCCGCAATCCGAATCGATTTCTCGCGCCGCAGGTGACGGGTGCCCCAGGTCTCGATTTTGAGACCTGGGATACCACTTCTCTCAATATCTACGATCGAAATAATGCTGTCTGGGAGTTACAGCGCAGCCCGGTGAATGTGCTCCACCTGTTTGCCGTAGAGGCCCCTGAAGGCGCGCCAGCGAATGATGGCCAGCTCTTCCAGCATCTTCATGCCGTCCTTGATGTAGCTCAGGCGCGAGCGCGAATCGTGAGCCCAGCTCACCGGCACCTCGATAATCCAGAAGCCGCGCTTGAGGCCGATGAAAAGAATCTCGGGATCGAAGCCCCATCGCTCAATGGTCGTCAGTTGGAAAACGGTCTGGGCAGCAGAGCGCGTAAAAGCCTTGAAGCCGCATTGAGTGTCGGCAAAATCCAGCCCCATCACGGTGCGGATCACAAGGTTAAAGCAGCGGCCGAAAAACTGGCGGTACAGCGGCTGGCGATGCGTCTGGCGGCTGGTCTTGAGCCAACGCGAGCCGATGGCAATGTCCGCGCCTTCTGAGATGGCGGCAAACAGACGTTCAGCCTCTTCGATGGGCGCCGACAAGTCGGCATCGGTGAACATCGCAATATCCCCGAGAGCCTGCAAAAATCCGGCGCGCACGCTGTAGCCCTTGCCGCGATTCTCCGCATTCTCGATCATCCGAACTTCAGGCGCAGTTGCTGCAAATGCCTGCACCACTTCGGCAGTCGCGTCCTTTGAGCCGTCGTTCACCACAATCACTTCCGCCGCCCAGCCGCGTGCGCGAATGCAGGAAATTACCGACTCAAGCGTCTTGCCGATACGTGCGGCCTCGTTGAAAGCCGGAATCACGATACTGTACTTCGGGTATTGCGTCACGTTCACGCTTCCTCTCCGGGTCCCCGTTTCCCTCTGACCCGGTTCCTTGGGGAAGAATACAGGACATCATACCGCCCCCGGGGCACTGTTGACCCGACAAATGCCGGGCGGTTTCCCACCTTGGTCCTTCGGTCCGGCGCCATCGGGCAAATTGCCGAGCCATGTTGCTGATGCCAAAAGGCTCAAATCCACCGCGGACTTTTCTTTTTCGCGACTTTTTCTGCCGAATCCGGTTATGCTGAGAGCGGAGGCCTACAGGATATGACAAAGGCAGACCTGGTGGAAAAGGTGACCCGGCTGGGCGATCTTACCCGTCGCGACGGCGAGGTTATCGTCGAGACCATTTTTGACTCTGTGATCGGGGCTCTACAGAGCGGAGACAAGATCGAGATTCGTGGATTCGGGTCATTCCGCATTCGTCAACGTAATCCCCGTATTGGGCGCAATCCCAAAACCGGCGAGCGCGTGGATGTTCCAGCCAAGCGCGTGCCTTACTTCAAGCCTTCAAAAGAACTGCGCGACCTGGTGAATCCGGAAGAGGCCGCCAAGGCCTCCTGAACCCGCCGCTTCCCCGGCCTGTTCCATGCGGCTCCGCCCCGCTGTTCCTGGGGTGGGACCGGAATTTTTTTATCGCAGACAAGCAAGCCTCGTCTGCCCATTCATACGGCCACGACAACCTGTTCCAGCGCTGACCTGGCCCTGGACTTCGCCTTCGCCGTTTTCCGCTGATGCAGCCAATCCAGCAGCAGCATCCCTGCCAACAGCGGCACGAGCCAAATCACGCGGCACTCATACCGATCATCCACCACCGAAAGCACCCCGGTCACCAGGGCGTTCAAGACGACCATCGACGCAACCACCAGTCCCAGTCCGGCAACCCGGGCAGAATGCCGCCGCCATAGCAGCGGAACCAGCGCAGCAATGGCCGCCAAAGACGCCACAACCGTCCACCACTGGATTTCCGTGAGCTCCTCCATGGGTAGGGCGTCATTTGCCTGCCGGCTCTTCATATAGCTTGTCTTGGCCGCCGGAATGGCGTGGTCGAACTCTTTCAGAATCCAGATGCTCGAGTCAAAGCCGTAGAGGCCAAACGCGAACAGTTGCTGCCTGAAGTTGGCCGCCGACACGGACAACTGCTCACGCGGATAGGTGCGAAGCGTTGCCTTCACCAGCGGCATCTCCTCGCTTAAGAGTTGAGCTTTGCCCTGCAATGAAGCCGACTGGTAGATTCCATCCCCATTCCAGAGAAAATCATCTGAATCGCTTGTTAAGCCCTTCATATCACGGCAGATGGCCCATTGAAGATGATTGCAGTTCTTCTCCAGGTACATCTTTCCTGGACCGTCCGATATCATCCGCGACATCAGGTAGGGAGGCCGCTCGCCGTTCAACGTGGGCTTGCCGTAGAGATAACCGTGCAGCGCCATTTGAGAAGCGGCCGCTACAGCAAGAACTGCGGCGGCCTCGCCCACGGCCCGCAGGCGTCCGGGAGAATTTCTGCGCCTCCAAAGAGCAATCAGCGCCAGCAACACACAGAGCGCTGCGCCCAGCAACAGGTGAGTTGCATGCGCCGTTGCCGACCACCACGCGATTGGGTACAAGCTCAGCCGCTCCGCCCGGCCCAGCGTGTCCTCCGCAAATACCAGCAGGTAGATCGACAGATAAAGCAGCGGGCCCAGAACGTCCGGCATGATAAACGAGGCATACCAGCCCACGCTCGTCAGCAGGCTCAGGAAAGCAACCACTGCCAGGTAGCTCGGTATGCAGTGCTTTGGCGCTACGGACCGCACCACCAGCCAAACCACCCAGGCAACCAGCAGGCACTGCATCCCCACAATGGGCCACGGAGACACGTTCCAGTGCCAGGGAAGAATTCCCAGGCTGTAAAAGAACGACCGCACCCCATAATAATCGGAAAACGAATGCAGAAAAACTGCCCGCGCCACCGTGGGACCGTCGTCAAGATAGGTCATCGAATCCCCATAAAGCAGGGGAAAGCGGTTATAAAAAGCAGGCCAGGAGAGAAAAAGCGCGCCCGCCGCAACCGCGGCGGTGCGGCTCAGCCAATGCGGACTGTCATCGATCTGCGCAGGCGTTCGCCTGTCGGACGCAGTACGCGCCATGGCTTGCCGTCCTTCTCAAAGCTCCTGGGGGAGACCGCCAACAATCCTATCACCCAAAAACAATCAAAAGCACGGGCCAATTTTCTAGGCTCGCGCGGCGGCATTCCGGATACCGATCACGTTTAACATCCGCCCGGCGTGCCCCTGGGAGTTGCGATGAGAAAAGAACAGTTCGGGCTGGCAGCAGGTGCAGCCGCCCACCAGCTTGATTGCTTTGGGCTTGAGTCCTGCAGCCACCAACTGGCGGCGATTGGCTTCAACAAGATCCAGGTGCAGGCTGGGGCCGATGTTCGAGTGGCCTGGCGCCCTCTGGGTCAGGAAAAGCATGGGGTATTTGGCCCGCACAACATCCGCGTCGTAGACCTCTCGAAAAAGCTCCATCGAGTAAGCGAACTGCGACTCGAAGCTTGAAAGCACCTCTTCGCCAACCGCGTAGCAGCATCGGCCGATTCCCGGGCCGATGGCCGCCACCAGGTCCTCCGGGCGGGAACCGAACTCGAGTCTCATCCGCCCAATGCCCGCTTCCACAATGCGCTCCACGGTGCCCCGCCAGCCCGCGTGAAAGGCGGCCACGGCGCGCCGTTTGCGGTCGGCCACCAGCACCGGAATGCAATCGGCAGTCTGTACCCCCAAAAGCACCCCCGGCTCATCGGTCATCAAACCATCGCCCTTGCACCCCGGGGGCACATCTCCGGTGCGAATCAAGGTGGAGTGAACCTGGTGCAGGGTGCGCAGCGGCGTGGCCGGGTCGCCGGTTACCGCTTCTGCCAGAAGCTGGCGATTCCTGGCCACGACCTCCCGGCTGTCGGCGGCCGTAAAGCCAAGATTTAACTCGCCGGGCGCATCGTCGGCGCAGTATGCCCGGCTCACGCCGCCCAGGCGGGTGCTGAAGCCATGCCATAGCCAGGGAAACTGTTGCCAGCCGGGCGCCGCCAGCCAGTGAACGCCGTTTCCGGCCGCCAGCGGAGCGGCCGACCGCCGCGATAGCTCCTCCGGCGCAGACCGCTCAAAGCGAACGCGCCGGGTAATCCCGGCAGCCTTTCCACGCAGATTGCGCACCAGGCCCGCCTTTTCAAAGAGAGCGTCGATCTCGTGGATTTCCGAATGGGTGCTGGATTTGGAGGCGGGAGGCTTCACAGTCCGATTCTATCCGGATGCCAAGTGCGCCTGGCCGCGAAAAACAATGGGCCCGCCTTCCGGCGGGCCCGCTTCAGAGGCAATTGAGGGAGGGGGTCCAGGGGGGATTTTTGAGAAGAGGTCCGTGAGGACCTTCAAGAAGGAGTGGGTACCTTGCTTGGATGGGGCGTATTTCGGGGAAGCCTCTGCTGATTACTAGGTAGGATGCAGGCCCGATGAAAAGGTTGCCCTCTTTTTTCCCGGGGCGTGAAGACTTCTCCCCAGGCGCTGGAAATGTTAACCCTCAAAGGCCCTTGATCCGCTCCAGGACAAGATTCAAGTTGCATATTTTGTAAGGAGTTGGCACTCTGTAAGTAGTGAAGCGCTGGCACTACATTGTCCTTGCAGGACTCGGGCTTCTGGGAATTGTCTACGTCTATCTGCATCGCCAGGAGCTTGGACTGGTTGGCTCCCGCAACCCCGGCGACAGCCGGAGTTCTGACCTGCCAATGCTGTCTTCCCGCCCCCCCCGCATCAGTTGGGCTCCCATAAACCGCCCCAAAGACGGCTTCAAGGTTGAAATGCCCAGTGATGTCAAAGAGATCCAGATCCCTGCCTACAACGAAAGCGGCGGAACGGATCAGGTAAACATGATTTTTGCCAACCCCTCGTCCGACACCACTTTCTCCGTGGCCTGGGCAGACAATCCCCCCGTGGTCCGGGCCAACGGACGCGCCCCGGACCGCACCCTCGACATGGCCCGCGACGAGGCTCTGGCGCGCACCCAAACCTCGCTTGTAACTGAAGCGCGCGTTACACCGGGTGGCTTTCCTGCGAGGGACATCGTGGCTCACAACGCCGGCGGCGGAATCATGGACACCCGCCTCATCTATACCGGCCCGCGGCTCTACATGCTCACTGCGGTCTTCCCTTCCAGTTCCGTGCGCCGCGAGCAGGACGTGATCCGGTTCTTCAACTCCTTCAGCGTTTCCGGCTCGCCAAGTATTCCTGAGACCTTGCCCCTGGCCCCCGCGCCAAACTAGCTTCAACCGCAAACGTATTCGGCACGGCCGGGTGCCCCATCCATTCCGCGTCTTTTGCGGAATGGG
>CAIWFH010000154.1 GCA_903911925.1 uncultured Acidobacteriaceae bacterium | reverse complement strand
CGTCTGGCCCGACTCCACAAGTCGAACCGCTTCCTGCTTGAACTCCAGCGTGTACCTGCCCCGCTTCCCATTCCTCATCTTCGCTACCCCTTCGCATTAGAGCAGCTCGCTAAGGGATACGTTTTGCGCGGGCAAGATCAACTTGCCACCAAGCTGCTTTTGTGAGTTAATATTGCGACTGAAATCATTTCCCTCTGATTGTTGCCTCTGCATATGCGGAGACGAGACTGTCTGGAGTGTCCTCAGCTCGATGAGTTCACGCGTTCTTCGAGATGCTCTTGACCATTTGCTGCTAAACCATTTCACCTGGAGTTCAATCGATGGGCGCAATAGCAGGCTCGGCGATCTTAGAGTGTTCTCAAACGAACACCCTCGACATGGTGACCGTAACGATTAATAACTCATGTAATTTGAGTTGCCCCCACTGTTACCTGCAGTACAATGAGCCTTCGACTGACGGTTTCGATCGAAGCATTTTGGAACTCATTGCAAGAAGTTCCTTCCGGCACTTAGCCATAGTCGGAAAAGAGCCATTCCTGGACCCTAAGTCTCTCTTATTGTGCGGAGAACTTGCGGATGTATGTCGAGGTCGCGGCATCACTGTGAGCGTCGTGACAAACGGACTAAACGCGGTGTCTGCTCCCAAGAGCCTCTTGCAGCAACTTGCATTCGTGGACATCAGCCTAGACAGCGGGCGCTCGTCTTACGACTCCTATCGCAAAGGTTCCCTTGCCAAACTTGAACGATCGCTTACCTGGATCGCTAAAGCTGGAACAAGGATGAATGCTCTCAATGTTTTGAACGCAACGACGATTAACTTCTTGGATGAAATACTGCTTGTAAGGGAACTAGCTCCTTTCCATAGAATTGTATTTTCCCCTTACCTTCAAACGCGAAACTACGGAACAAATACGGTCGATATTATACCGCTTGCATCTATTCTCAGCCGCCTCGCCGATTCCGCATTCAAGGAGACCCAGAACACCACATTGCTGCTTCACGGGGAACATCTCAATCAGGATCGAATATCAAAGCAAGCGTTTTGGGACAGCGTTGACCGACATGGGCTTCGCAGCAAAATCTGCTTACTTGAAGATTATCCGGTGAAATATGGCGTAATTCGGGTCACCTATGATGGATTCGTCATGTCGCCGTCACAAGCATTGCACACGAAGCTCTACAAACTAGAGACGAACGTGCGAGTTTCGAATTTGTCTAGTTCTACACTGGAATCCGCTTTCAATCGAATCGGAAGGGCGTCCCTGACTGCACAGTGAGAATCAGAGGAATGAACTTCTCTTACGCCAGTCAGGCCGTATTTTCAGAGTTTGGCTTGGATACAGAGCGCAAAATCGTCGGACTTAGCGGCCCTCCCGGCTGCGGCAAGACAACGCTACTTAAAATTTTAGCGGGGATTATTAAGCCAGCGATTGCGACGATCTTTGACGTTCCCCAGGGTGGCCTTTTGATTCTCCAAGAAGACGCCCTGTTGCCTTGGTTGACAGGCTGGCAGAATCTCGAAATTGTTGGGCTTCAAACTCATGCAGCCATCGTCGCTCACTCCCTTTACTCCACAGTTGAGCCCTTGCTAACGAAGCGGGCTCATGCCATGTCCTTTGGACAACGTAGGACCGTAGAATTGTTTCGGGCTTTCACTGCACAACCACAGTTCCTTTGTCTCGACGAACCGTTCAATTTTCTAGATGAATCGACTCGCTCAGTTTACATAGACTTCCTACTCAACGAGCACTTGTCCTGCCCTGTAGTAATGTCTACGCATCATGTTGCTGAGTTAGAGAGGGTCAGGGCGGAAGTGCTCCGCTTCTCAGGCAATCTACCTGTCTCCAGCCTGGAGGTATCAGAATGAATCGACCCCGCTTAGTACGATTCGTTGGTTACTTCTGGCTTCCGCTCTTTTGGATTGCCCTGAAATACGTGGCACACATATCTGATCGATATCTCCCAGACCCTATCAGGGTCTTGACATCTGCGACTGTTGTTGACCCTAATATCTTCACTCAAAGCTTGTACACAATCTCACGTTTTACTGTTGGATTTGTGGGAGGCACAGCACTAGGGGTTGCTATAGGTTTGATGCTGTATCGTTCGAGAACTCTATCTTATTTACTCCTTCCCTCGATTCAGTCATCACGATCCGTCCCCGCAGTTGCAATTATTCCATTCTTTCTTCTTTGGTTTGGGTTTTCCGAAACTGGTCGATATCTACTGGTCCTCAGTGGGACGGCCTTGAACATCGCGATAGCGACCCTCCAGATTTCGCGGAGCAGCCCTGAGAAGTATGTCGTGATGTTCACAAGTTATAAGGTTCATCCGTCCTTCTTTCCCCTCCGCTACGGGGTTCCATTTGTTTTTGAGAACATTTTGCCAACGCTTCGCTTCTCTTTAGCCTCGGCAATAGGACTGATTGTTGCGTCAGAGATGCTCGGCTCTCAGATTGGCCTTGGTTACCTGGCTCAATCAGCAAGAGCGACTTTTTCGATGGACCTTCTGTTTCTAACTGTTATCAGCCTTGGGATAATCAGTGCAATTGTCGACGAACTGTTGGTAATTGGTTGGCGAACAGCTCTATTCTGGGTGAGGTGAACGTATGAAGAAGCTTGCTATTTGGGCGATTTTAGCCTTCTGTGCCGCTGTGGGATTGTACTTTTTACTGCGTCCGAAAGCATCCTCAGAGCGAAGCATTACAGTGGCAATCTCGCCATATCAAGACATAGCTACCATCGAAGTCATCCACTCTCTTGGTCTCGATAAGAAATACAACCTCGATGTCACCCTCCAATCCATGGCATGGGAGGACATTCTGCCAGCGATGGCGAGCAACGGAAAGACCGCTGATATCGGGTTTGCGAGCTATACGGAATTCATCACCAAGGAGAACGATCTGAACCGAGGCAGTTCAGACCCACTCGTTTTCGTCTATCCTGCATACGTATTTCACGGCGGTGCGTTCATCTCGTTCGAGCCGAATGTCCCGATCTTGGATGCCGCAGGGTTGAAGGATCCTGCCAAGGTGCAGCAGTTTCTCAATCTAAAGATCGGCGCTCCGAAGAGCTCGCTTTGGGAAATGATGATTTTTTCACTGGCCCGGCGTTCTGGAAGAGATATTAAGTCAGTCAAAGTGTTTGACTCACCAATCAATGACAGCCTTTTAGCGACACTTCATGGAAGTTTGGATGTCGGCGGCGCTGGCCTCACACAAATGACAGAGGCCAAGAAACAAGGCGGACACGTTGCGCTCGACATGGACACTTTGGGATTCGCTGACATTACTGGGTTCGTGTGTCGCCAGAGCACATTGACTAACAGGCGCGCTGCCGTTGAAGGCGTCATTAGGATGTGGTTTGACTCATCAAACTACGTAATGTCCGATCTCGATAATCACTCGCAAGTTCCTTTGGATTACTTGCGGAAGAACTCAGCCACTCAATATACGTTGGACCAGTACAAGACTGCTTTGAGCCAGGAGTACTTCCCGAGGAGCTTGTCCGAGGCACGGCAGGAGATTATTGGTGGCGGCGGGAAATACAACTCCGAGAAGATTGGCGAAGATGTCGTGGAATATCTGAAGGCAGTGAAAAACGTAGCCGATGCACCCACTGTGCCACATTTTTTGGACCTGCGATGAATATTTGCTCGATGAAGGATTTCGACAAGGAACAACAAGGCCGCCTCCAGTTTTTGGTCGATCAGGGAGCGCACCTCCATTTCCCGTTTTTTGCAAATACCTTCTCTCTTGCATATCACTATGCGAGCTGCCTCTACGATAAATACGAAAACGATTGGACCAAGGTAAGAGGCTTCTTATCTGAGCACAATTGGGAGTACCAATACCCACGGCTTATTGAGGGTAAGTCGAATGTGTTTTATGCCACTTCCCAAGGGTTCCAAGCTCTTGAGGAAAGAAATAGAAGTACTCAATTGTGGAACCTGGTTGGAGTTCCGTTTACGCGATATAGGCCACGATTTGTTTTTGTGGATTCCAGAGCATCTGTGCAGAGTGAATGGAACCATGGTACAAGTCCGAAGACTTTTCCCGCTGATCTCAGAAACATCCTTCGCAATCTGAGTCATCCCAACCTTGAACTCCTTACTGATATCCCCGATCAAGCCTCCGTCATCATTAGATGCTTGGATGGTTCTTTCAGTAATCAGATTGAGCTTCTTAAAGATCCAAAGGATGCGCTGAGAAGGATTGATCCATGTCACATGACGCTTCGCCTCTATTTCTTCGGAGCTCCAACTACCACGAAAATGCATAGTGACCCGGTGAGATTTATTCCGTTTCAGATCCCCGATAAACTGGTTGCCAACGACACGAGCACAATAACCCAAGTCTGTTTAGCGAAGCCTGCGGATCATGGACCTATCGATGACGAGGAAGTGGGCGTATTTAAGTCAAATATGAAGGAATATCACGAGAGGGTCTTTCAGTCTGCGATCTTGGAAGGCCGACACACGGAGCTGGTCAATGTGTGGTGGGCGTATAACAGGTATGCAGAGAGGAAGCAACACACTGCCACGTTTAAGACGACAGAAATATTTGCCCGTTGTCTGCGGGAGCATCACGGAGCGATAGAATGACCAAGGTAAATCGACCATATCACCTTCACGTCGGCCTTGGTCGACTCGGTATGGGCCTTGTTTTGGAACTGATTTCACCTAAAGTGCCGTTGATTATTCTTCAGCGCCGTGTGAGTGCTTCGAATAATTGGCTGAAGGATCTATTGGGGGAGCTAAAGAGCCAAACGGTAGTCACATTGAAGAATTATGTTGTCGAAGATAAAACAGTGAAGCCTTTCCGCCTTTTGCGCAAACTGAATGTTAGGGAGATAGATCGCAACATTCAAACAATCGAAGAGGAAATTAGAAATTCGGAAAGCGGGTCGTTTTTGCTGATCTACAGTAAATTGACTGACCTCAACTGGGTATCGAAATATTGCGCTACCATGACTGCTTCAATCAAAGATGAGGGGTGGCGTGAGTTTGAGCCATGGCTCGAAAACGATGCCGAAGAATGTGGCATGATTATTTATCCGTTCGAGAACGAAGTTAAGGTGAAAAGTACAAAGAACACGATTATACCTGTTACGCCTGACAGAATCTGTGCAAAGGATGTCGAGTTTAGCAAGAATCCACTTACACTCTCTATACAGGTCGAGAACTTTACGCATATTGTGATCAAAGCACCGGAGCAGGTATGGAAGGGATTGTTTGACATAAAAAGCGAAGACGAGGTGACTGCTGCCGCGTCGGACGCTCTATTTGATTTTTATTCGCATCGAAAGCGGTATTTAGTAAATGGGCTGCACTACTATCTTGCTAGTTTCGGATACGGGAGGTTGTTGGATATTCAAGTACCAGTAAGAGATTGGAGCAACCAGTATTTGCCTATCGTCATCGAGTACGTCTTAAGCGACGCTGGCAAATCTCAGCATGCAATCGACGTGCTCATCGGCGCACAAGCCATGAGACTTATATTGGAATTTCAGTCTGATGAGCCGTCTCTCGATGATTATGAGCGCGTATTCTCAGGTCGGAGCGAAGAGCAGGTCTTCCTTTCATTGTGCGAATACGGGATGCTAAACCTCGCGCGATTCAAGAAGATAACAGATTCTTTGGATCGCATTCTGAAACTTGACGATTATAGGAAGTTCATTGCAAAGACTGAGATATTTAGGACTGATCTTAGTATTTTTCTTGCTGAGAAAGACGGCCCTATTGAACTGTTTTCAGCAAGATTGAAGCCGTGGAGATCGGACCTGAGTCATGTGATAATTCAATTGGGTAAGTTAGAACGTGTTGTTTGGGCGAAGTACTTTGAGACTGTGAAAGATAACGCGAAGGAATTATCGGCAGCTTCGGCCCAAAAGGAGTAACAGTGAGACATTTTCGGGAGTATGACTTCGGTTTGCATTTAGTGGCTTTGTGATGTCCTGGTCGCTTTCTTCAATCTGTTTATAGAAAGTTCTTTGAGGGCCAGCGATCGTTAAGTCTCAAGCTTTGGCTGTGGATCGGTTCCTAGGAAGTGACGCCGGTGTTTTACCGGAAGTTGGACCACAGATGTCCATCGCGTGAGTGAAAGTCTGAAATGGGTGTACATGAAGGGAGAGACGAAATGGCGTTTGCTCAAGGATGGCTACAGGGAGTTCATGCTGAGAATTTCACTCCAGAGATTGTTATCGCTCTTCTGTTCTTCTTTTTGGGTGAGGTCAACGCGCACTGGCGAGAGCGGCGGCGGGAGCGTAAAGAGCGTGAGCGTGCCAATAAACAGAACAGGTACACGTGGGAGGAGCTGGTGGAAGGCGCCGATAAGGTCGGCAAGCAAATCATCTCTCGGTTCAAGCCTGATGTTGTGTTGAGTTTTGCCGGCCCAGGGGCAGTGTTCGCGAACCTGGTCTTGGCGAGGTCACTGAATCGCAATGCACTGTTTGGAATGAGATTGTTTACCGGAAAATTCCTCGATAAGAGTGCCCCTTCTGAATCTATCGTCTCCACAGAGTTTGACGTAGTCAGCGGAGATCGCCTGCATGTCTTACTTCCAAAGGAATTAGGTCATGGGGACAGATCCTGGAAGATCGCAGTATTGGATGAGACGGTAACTACAGGTTCTTCGATGCGATTGATCAAGAAACACCTAAGCGATCTCGGATATCAACATGTTCGCGCAGGCTGTCTCGTATGTTGCGAAGGAGCCAAGCTGGTTGATCCACACACGGTAGACTTTGCTGCATACTTCAATGCCGGAAATACCTTTGTCCTTCCGTGGGGAAAATCCCCATTGTAAGCCTGTTGCGTTAGGGATTCTTACTTGAGGCCATGAAGTTTGGTGGAGCATGTTTACATCTTCTTTGACGTAATCAGGCTCACGGCTGAGCAGGCAGTCCCGTGGGCTTCGGCTTCAGCTTTACGTACACTGCGAGGGCCTCATCTTTGCCACGTCTCTGCATTTCGAAAAGTCCTGTGGATTCGACCAATGCCGATAACTTGCTATGGCCGTAGTGCCGGGGGTCGAACTCGGGGATATGATTGGAAACCACGGACCCGACGCGTGCCAACGGCGCCCAGCCATCTTCATTTGCACATGACTCCACGGCGTCAACGATATGATGCGCGAGATCGCTCTTGCCTCCAAGTGCGTCCATATGAACTGTGACCTCCGGCGACACTTGGCGGTCTTTACCAGGCGTTCGCAAGATCTCCGTGTAAGTGAATCTGTCGCAAGCGGCTATAAACGACTTTGGCGTCTTCTCTTCGCCAAAGCCATAAACCAGCAAGCCTTCTTCTCTGATTCGGCTCGCCAGCCTAGTGAAGTCGCTATCACTTGATACGATGCAAAAGCCTTCGAACTTCCCTGAATGCAAAAGATCCATTGCGTCGATGATGAGGGCACTGTCACTCGCATTCTTGTGGGCGATATTTCGAAATTGCTGAATCGGTTGAATTGAGTTGGCAAGCGATGGGTCGCGCCATGATGCAAGTGCCGGGGAGGTGAAATCTCCGTAAGCACGTTTCACACTTGCTGCGCCTATCTTCGCAATCTCAGCCAAGAGGCCGCCCAGAATCGCGAGCTGCGCATTTTCCGCATCAATCAGAACCGCCAGACGTGGCATCGCATTCTTTCTCTCTCGGGAGCATTATATCCTCGCAGCCCGGCGCTTTGTGCAGTGAAATTCGGCAACTGTGAGACATGGGCGAGCTTTACCGCTATCTCTGAGGTAGGAGATTCTTGTCGTTCGCACCGTAGAGAGACTGTTGGGAGCAATAACTGATCGAGAGCGTAAGCAAATCTATGTTCAACTCGCAAAATTAGATCACGGTGAAAGCCGTGTTCGTCACTTCGGACGGGCCACTGGATAACTCTCGATCCTGTATACTTCCATCCCACTTCACACCCTCAGGTGGACGGCCCAGCGCACGATGTGACAGTGCGCTGAACGGGCCTTCTCCGTCCGTTCGGAGCGCGGCAGCGCGCCAAACGATAATGCGCGTTTGGCACTAGCCCATTCCACTCGAAAAGTCGCCGGCGAATGATCTCAGAAGTCTCAGTCTCGACGGACATGATCATCGCCTTGCCAAACCGCTTGCGCCACAAAGCCGCCATACGCACACTGATGTTCAGTTCGGCGCCGATCTGAAGATTCTGCAACCCCTCAGCGGCAAGCAAGACAATGCGACTGCGCAGAGCAATGCGTACCG
>CAIWFH010000153.1 GCA_903911925.1 uncultured Acidobacteriaceae bacterium | reverse complement strand
GGACTACCCAGCACGGCACAGGCGGGGGCAACTTATGGGGCAACAGAGAGAACGTCTCGAAGACATGTCGTTTGCAATGAACGATTTATAGGGCAGGTTCGATTCCCGGTAGCGCTACCAGCCATTTGAAGTTAAAGCCCGCTCAGTCAGCGGGCTTTGCTTTTGGCGTTCGAGGTCCGGATCCAATTTGCGGCCTGCTCCGGGTGAACCCTATCTGCAAGAACTTGCTCAACCGGATCAGGAGCCCCCCTGCTTCATTTTTGCCAAAACGTCGATCACGAACCCGTTAATATTCGCCGCACTTGGGCCGACAACCCTTGCCTTGCGATCGCTGCTAGGCCCTACTGCGATTGGCCGCGCGGAATCCAGGCAAGATCGCCGCTGAGGAGATAAATACCAAGTGCGGCAAACATAAAGACTGCGCCGACCCAGAAGCGCCAGTCACGATGCATGCGCCTCCAGTAAGGGCCAGGGTCGGGTTCGCCGGTGTCTCCGCTATTCCCCTCAGGATTGTGCCTGTTTCCCGTCATTTCTTCTCCGTTCGTGCATTGGAATTACCGCGTGCGCATGAGTGAATGCAATCGAGCGAGCGGAGTTGTTTAAGCCTTCTGAAACCGCCGAACATGAATCGGCCGCGAGTTTGGCGCCGAGAAGGATCAGTCGTTGAGCACAACATTGACCAGTGAACTATCGATCAGCATGCCGCCGCCGTCATAGTCGATGTAGCCGAGATCACGGAAACGATTGAGAAAGAAGCTGACACGCGACCTGGTGGTGCCAATCATCTCTGCTAGCGTTTCCTGGCTGATCTTGGCAATGACCGGAATCGGCTTCGTGTCCTGGCCGAAGTTGGCCATCAGCATTAACAAACGGGCCAGGCGCTTTTCGCTGGAGTTGAACAGGTGATCTACCAGGTCAGCTTCCATGCGGACGTTGCGTGCGAGCAGGTGGGCGAGAAACTGCTCGGCGAATTTTGGTTGGCGCTGCAGCAGGTCCTGCATCACTGTCTTGTCGATGCGAACGATGGTAGCGGGCGTGAGCGAACTGGCCGAAGAAATCCGAACCGGCTGACCCGCCAGGGACGCCTCGCCGAAGAAGCTGCCGGCGGGAAGGTGCGCAATTACAGCTTCCTTGCCGCTCATTGACACAACGGTCAGCTTGACCTTTCCGCTTTGGATGTAGAAGACCGCGTTGGCCGGATCGCCTTGCGAGAAGATGCTCTCGCTGGCCAGATAATCGCGACGGGTTCTACCGGACGGCAGCATGTTCAGCGGGCTCTGGAGGTCGAAGGTGTTTTCCTGTGCCGGCACCGCGCTGATACCGCGGGGAACGACCTTCAGATTGCGATGAGAAATCGGAGGCAAAGGAAATGCGCGGCCGAGTGGAATCCTGGGCACCGTACTCGTCATAGTTGAAAAGCTGGTAGCCATGATTGATACCTTTCAGTCTTGCAGAGTGTGTGCAACGGAGTTACCGTTTGCCAACCTGATATAACCACGTTACTGGGAGATACAAAGAGTGAGAATCGGGGAAGACTGTAATTGATGTAGGCTTTGTTGCCTGAGCCGTGTGAGGTATTTCTCACGCTGAATGCGATTGGAATCCTCAACCTATCACTTGCGGCGGGGCGAACGGGCAAGGAGATGTCTCCTCGTCCCTTTTCTTGTTATGGCTCGCACTGAGTGGATTGATGCCGCTTAGCGGCTTTGCTGATGGCTACCGTATTACAAAAAACAAGTATTGATACAAGTTATGCAAGTTACTTTGCCGAACCGCGTCTTCCGAGTTATTGCTAATACAGCAGGCCCCGATTCAGAAGACGAATCCACTAATTCAAAATCGGGCTCATGGCAACCTCTATACTTTTGTCGAAAATCTTCTTGATGGCTGGAGCGAGTTCTTCAGAAGCGCTGTTCTTGTTGACGTAGGCTGTGGCGCCGGCCAGGAGGCAGCGTGACGCATATTGGCTCTCCGGCTGAACGCTCACCATGATCACCGGCAGTCCCGGGTAGATGCGGGTTACGTCCTTCAATACTTCCATTCCGCTGCACCCTGGCATATTGATGTCGAGCAATAGTACATCGTGCCGGGACTTGACCAGTTGGGCAAGCACCTCATCCCCGTTTGATGCTTCGGAGAAGCACGCGCCTGAAAATGCGTCAACCAGAATCTCTCTCAGGCCGCGCCGCACGTTCGCGTGATCGTCTGCTATCAGAATGTTCATCGTCTCTTCCAATTGCCGACCGTAACCTCGACCTGTAGCGAAGATACAGGTTGTCAAACCAGGGCGGTATCAGTGTAATCCGCGATTTTTGTGAGGTTTGCTCAAAAGCCCCGTAGGGTTTTTCCTACAACCGTGGCCGGCTCAATCTATAAGATTGTGCGTCATGGCGTACCGTGTAAGTTCTGCGTTGCTCTTCATCTGCATTTTTTCCATAATGCGGGCCCGATAGCTGCTGATGGTCTTTACGCTCACGTGAAGGTTTTCGCCAATTTCCGTCAGCGGGACGCCGGCGGCGATCAATCTCATCACCTCGTGTTCCCGATCGGAGAGCGACTCATGAGGCAGTTTGTCAGTTGGCTCATCGAGGTTCGCAATCAGCTTTTCCGCCAGGGTGGTACTGATGTAGCGGCCGCCACTGAGTATCTTCTTTGTGGCCGCGGCCAGTTCTTCGGGGGCGCTTTCCTTGTTGATATAGGCAGATGCGCCGGCCCGCAGGCAGCGCACGGCGTATTGCTCTTCAGGATGGACGCTCAGTATGATCACCGGCAATCGGGGATACGTGGCCTTCACGTCGCGCAGCACATCCATCCCGCTGCGCCCGGGCATATTGATGTCCAGCAGCAGCAAGGCTATTGCGGCTTTGCTGAGGCGGCTCAGCACCTCGTCGCCGTTGCAGGCTTCAGAGAAGTCAGCGTCGGGAAGAGCGTCGGCCAGGATATCTTTCAAGCCGCGGCGCACCACGGCGTGGTCGTCCGCAATCAGGATGTGCATGCTTCGCTCCTTTCCGCGCGCGGCGTGTCAACAGGAACGCGGATTGTAACCTTCGTCCCATGGCCAGGGGAACTGGAGATGTGCACGTCGCCTCCGCAGAACTGCGCGCGCTCTTTCATGCCCAGCAGTCCCAACGATCCGAGAGAATTCGACAAGTCGGATTCACAGAATCCCACGCCGTCGTCCTCGACGACCAGGAAAATATTTTCATCCTCCTGCACCAGGGCCACGCGCACCGACTTTGCCTGCGCGTGCCGGATCACGTTAGTCAGACACTCCTGGAAAATCCTGAAGGTCGCTGTGGCCCGGTCGCCATCCAGATGCAAATCAACCGGCGGAACCGAGACCTGGCAGAGGACATCGTTGCGAGAAGCAAACTCGCTTGCCTGCCATTCAATTGCGGCCGCTAGGCCAAGGTCATCCAGCACGCCGGGGCGAAGGCCGCTGCAGATGGTTCGCACCGCTTTAACGCCATCGTTGATTGCCTGGACCGACTCCCGCACACGGTCGAGCACGTCGGCCGCCGACTCCGGCAGATGCCTAGTCACCCACATCAAGTCCATTTTGATTGCGGTCAGGATTTGCCCGATCTGGTCGTGCAGGTCGCGCGCCACTCTCTTGCGATCTTCTTCGCGAACCCATTGCAGGCGTTCAGCCAGCGCCCGCAGTTGTTCCTTTTGCAGGATGAGCGACTCTTCGGTTCGCTTGCGTTCGGTAATGTCGCTGTTGATGACAAGCACGCGCGGCGCCTGGTCGCGCTTGCCCCATTGCAATGCCCATCGACCGGAAACCACAACGCGGCGGCCATCGCGCGCGATCTTGATGAGGTCTCCCTCCCAGTGTCCGACGCGCATAAGTTCTGCAGTGATCTCTTCGAAGGGCTGGGGAAACTCGGTATGCAGCATTTCATGCGCGATCTTTCCGGCGGCATCGGCTTTGGAGTATCCAATCATGGCCTCTGCCCCACGGCTCCAGAACTGGACCTTTCCCTCGAGGTCGATGACAAAAACGCAGTCTTGAGTGAGTTCGAGCAAGGCCGCCTGCTCCGCTGTTGCAATTTGCTCCTGCCGCCTCTCGGCGACGTCACGGAAGACGAGCACCACGCCAATCACTTTTCCTTCGCCGGCGAGAATGGGCGCTGCGCTGTGTTCGACAGGAATCTCGCGGCCATCCCTGGTGACGAGATCAACGTGGTTTGCAACCGCCAGAATCTTTTTCTCTTCGAGCACGCGCAGAACTTCATTGTCCGCAGTCATCCCTGATGTCTCATTGATGAGCCGGAGCACGTTCCCGATGGGCTGGGTCAAAGCCTCGTTGGGTTGCCATCCGGTAAGACCAACGGCGATGGAGTTGAGATAGGTAATCCTGCCCTCGCTGTCGGTTGCGATAACGGCCTCCCCAATGCTGCCCAGGGTCGCCGTCCAGCGCTCTTCGCTCTCCAAAAGTTTGGTGCCCAGTTTTTCAACATGGTAACGGGTAAACAGGGCGAGGAAGACCCCGAATCCCAGGCCAAGGCCCAGGCAACTTGTCACCATCAAGACCCATCGCTGGTGCGCGCCCTGCACGCGGCGGATGCGCAGTTCTTCTTCAGCGGCTTGAAACACCGCAAACTGCTCTCGAAGCGTGTCCATACCACGTTTTCTTTGCCGGTTTTCAATTAGCGTGGGATCGGCCTTGCCGGCACGGCGCAGCGCGATAATCCGCCCGTCGTAGGCCTCACTCTCCTCGTAACCGGCGTCAATCTCTCTTAACTGCTGCTGCTGCATGGGGTTGTCAACGACTAGGCCGTATAAAGCCTGGAACTCGGGATCGAATTGCTTGGTGCCCTCAAGGTAGGACGGAAGAAAGCTCTCATCGCCGGTTGCGATATATCCGCGCTTGGCAGATTCCATATCAACCAGAAGCTTAAGCAGATGGCCGGATTGATCGAGAACGCGATCGGTATGATCGACCAGCTGCATCGATTTGTTCAAGTCGAAGGTCTCCCAGAGGAGCAATCCAGCCAAGGCCGTTGTGGCCAGCACGGGCACCACGATGACCCTGCGCAGCAGCGACTTGAATTTCGAATACTCCAATGTGATCAATCGAACCCTTCTGGAAGACGGATAAAACGTCCGGGGAAACGGACGCAGCGCGCCTGCAAATGATAGTTACAGTAAGACTCGCACATGCAGACGCAGAAAGTCGGTCAATTTAGCTCACTGCGTTTTGCCAACTCTAGAGGCGAACGCACGAATTCGCCTTCATGCAAGTTGCAATGCCGTGCCCTCTGAAAGAAGACCTAGTCAGAGGTTCTGGTCTCATCGCTTGAGAAAGACATTTTTCGCGCATTGGCGGACCGGGCAGAGTCGCCCCGCACTTTTTGTTCCGGCTCATGCGGATTCCGCGGACGGTGGAGTTTCCAGATTCCGAAGCAGACGCCGGCCGCCAGCAGCACTGCGAAGGACCCAAGCAGCGGGACCGTCCACTTCTCGATTGACCCGGACCAGATGCGGACAATTTTGCGTCCGTAGAAAACTGCGAGCCACCCAATGAATGAGTAGCGAAGGCTTCTTGCTGCGCCGAAGACGGCGAGGAATCGATTGCGCGCAACACCGAGAGCGCCGGCAGCGAGCACAAAAGGAGCCAGCGGAATTGGCGGGGGAAGAACGGCGGGTAAGAATACCGCCAGCACAGGATGACGCTCTATCCATCGGGTGATCCGGCCAAGGTGGCGTCTTGGAACGTGGCGGCGAAGTGCGGCCTCGCCGCCTCTTCTGCCGATGTGCCAGGTGGAATAACCACCGAGAAGGCTTCCGGCCACCGCGCCGGCGGCAAGCAGCCAGGGATCTCCGCCGTGTGCCACGAGCCAAAGAAGAAGAAGGTCGGTGCTGCCGGGCACTACCAAGGGGACAATTGAGGAATCAACGGCCGCGACCAGAAAGATTCCCAGAACTCCGAAATGGATAAGCCAACCCGGCGGCGCCGAGGCGTGTTTCATTCCCGGAACAGCGATCTGCGGCAGCGGGCTTGCAAATATGCTCATCGGGGCGCGTGCTTACTCCGCCTTTACGTCGTTGAAGGCAAACCAGTAGAAGCGCCGCCAGCAAAACATGCATCGAATGGGGCGAACCGCGAACATGGCCAGCAAACCATCGAGCGGGCGCAACTCGGCCTGCTTGAATTTGACTGAATTGCAGCGAGGGCACTTTCGCTGTATCCAGAGCATTTGCGGCACCCAGTCGGGCCAGATGCGAGTTGAGCTACTCATTTATCTTTTGCCTTTCAGTTCCCTGTCATCGCACTCAGGGAGTGGTCACAATCTCCGGGCTTGAATTTGCATCCAGCCATGCCAGCAACGCGCGAATGCTTCCTGTTGCCAGCGCGATGCAGCAATCCGCAGCTCCGTAGTACAGGTGAATGGTATCTCCATCCGCGCCAATCGTCTGTCCGCAAGGGAACACGACGTCTTTCACATCTCCGTTGCGCTCATACGAGGCTTCAGGACCGAAGACCCACGAGTCTCCCCGCTGCAAACATATCTCGGGCCTTTCCAGATCGAACAGCGCCAGCCCCAGGCGATAGATGCTTCCAGATGCAGTTTGCCGTACTCCGTGATAAATAACCAGCCAGCCCTTTTCCGTCTCAATCGGAGGCGAACACAACCCTATTTTGTTAGCGTCCCACCATCCGCCGCGCCGCGCCGCGAGAATGATCTTGTGGCTTCCCCAGTGACGAAGATCGGGCGAATACGAAATCCACATGTGCGCGCCCTGCGTGGTAACGGGACGATGAATCAGCGCCCAGTTTCCGCCGATGCGCCGCGGCAGCAAGGCAGCGTCCTTGTCTTCAGGCTGCATGATCACGCCATAGCGGTCAAAGGTCTTGAAGTCCTTGGTCATCGCCAGGGAAACTCCCGGACCGCCCCGAGCGAACGAAGTATACACAACCGCATAATGTTCAAGTTCGGGCACGTATGTAATGCGAGGATCTTCGATCCCCCATATTTCTTCGGGATACTCGCCCGGCTTGGCTGGCATGGTGGGCGCTGCATCGATCCGCCATCCATCGATTCCGTTGGCTGAACGCGCGGCGCAAAGATGGGATAAGCCGCGACGGTCTTCAACCCGGCACAGCAGCAGCGTGTCTCCATTGGCGAGCTTTGCCACGCCGGCGTTGAACACGCTGTTGATGGAGTAAGGCCAGTTCTCCTGGGTAAGCAGCGGGTTGCCAGGATAACGGGTGAAGAGTGGGAGGCCGGTATTGGCCTCCACGTGATGTTGTTCCTCGACAGGTGGCTCCACGACTACAGGCGTATCTCCCGCCGCAGCGTTTGCAGCTGAAATGGGATCGATAGCTGGATTCAAAATGAGATGCTCATTCCCTGGTGCAGTTCATCTACGACCGCAACTTTCGCTGCATGCATTTCAAGCAGCGCCATCAGGAAAGACAGCGTAGATTCCGCTCCCTGATTTTCGTTCACCCGATCGGGATGAAGCCCGTCTCGGCAGCCTCCTGTTGTCGGATCGTAAAGCGGCGCCTGCAAATCGTTCCTGCCCAGGAACCACCGGAAGACCCGCTGCGCTTCCTCGAGCCATTGCCTTTCTTCCGTCAGCCGGTAGACCTCGAGGCATGCCGAAACGGTTGCGCATGCTTCGACAGGTTGCTGATCGAATCGCGCCTTATCGTTTCCTGCAACATAGAAGCCCGTTGACCCGATGGGCACGAAGACTTCCCTGTCCTCAAGATGCTGCTCCGCAACCAGCCATTTGAGAGAATCCATGCCGGCTTCAATCATTCGCTGATTCTTGCTGCGCCAACCGGCCAGAATAAGAGCCTGCGACAACCGGGCATTAGAGTACGAGAGACTCTTCTCAAACCATCTCCACTTGTCGGAGTGACTGCGCTCGTAGATATCGAGAAGGCGGTTTGCCAGCGCATTGCGAACGCCCTGGATGGCTCTGTCTCCGGGGAACCAGTCAAGGTAGGCCTGCATGCCAAGGATACAGTACGCCCACGCACGCGGGCTGGTGAAGGTAAGCGTCGCAGGAACCGCGGCTTCAAAGAGCCTGCCCGCAGCTCCCCGCAAGCCTGCATTCTGTGAGTGCCCCAGCACTTTCCCCAGGGACCACAAAGCGCGGCCGTGGCTGTCATCGGACCCAACGGCCTCAAGCCATTTGCGATCATAACCGAGAAAATTTCTAAACCTCCCGGAATCGGCGTCGAAGGCGAGCCACAGAAATGCCAGGTAGCGATGAGACAGATTGGAATTCTCCACATCCATGCGATACGAAGGATCCTCGTCCAAAAGCGCCGAGACAATGAGCGCACGCGCGTTGTCGTCCGTCGTATAGCCCTCGCGCGTGTTCGGCACTGAGAAGATCGCGTGCTGCAGCATGCCCGTATCGTCCGTCATGGTGATCAAGTGGCTGGCGTTCATGGCCGGCAGCTGATCTGCGATGCTGGCGGCGTGGTCGTCAGGATGTGCGGCCCTTGGCTGCAACGAGCGCTCAAACCGCGCACGCTGAAAACTGGCCATGTAGGCCCGTGCTGTCTTGGGCCATGTTGTTTCGCGGGAATGTAGATAGGCGCGCTTGCGCATGGCATGACGTTCAGCTTCGTTCTCAAGCAATCCGGTTACCGCGTCCGCAATTGCGCCGGGATCGGCAAAGGGAACGATCACGCCTCTCTTTTCGGCGAGAAGCTCTTTGGCGTGCCAGTAGGGTGTGGAGATAATCGCCTTTCCTGCCCCGAGAGCGATCGCCAGAGTTCCAGAGACCACCTGTGCTTCCTGAAGGTAAGGCGTGATGTAGATGTCCGCCGCGCCAACGTGTTCCACCAACTCTTCTGCACTGACAAAGCGGTTGTTGAGGATCAGGTTGGCTGAGACGCCAAGTTCCTCGGCCAGCGCCACAAGCTGCTCGCGGTATCGCTCGCCCTCGCGCTTGCGGATATGCGGATGGGTAACGCCAGAAACAATGTAGACCGCGTTCGGATGACGGGCCAGGATTGCAGGGAGCGCGCGGATAACATTCTCAATGCCCTTGTTGGGCGACAACAAGCCGAACGTCAGCAAGACCGACTTGCCCTCGGTGCCGAACTTGTCTTTGAAATAGTTGGGATCCATGAAAGGAAGATCGGGCACGCCATGGGGAATGATATCGATTTTGCCGAACGGCACCCCATATACTTCGTGGAGCAGCCCCGCCGCCAACTCGCTCATGACCACAAGGCGATCGGAGAGCTGCGCAATCTCTTCGAGCACTGCGCGCTGATTTGTGTCGGGCTCGCGCAGGACGGTGTGCAGCGTGGTAACCAGCGGCATCTTCAACCTGCGGAGCAGCTCAAGGATATGCCCGCCTGCTTCGCCGCCGTAGATGCCGTACTCATGCTGCAGGCAAACCAGGTCGTTGCCGTTGAAGTTGAGAAACTCTGCGGCTCGTTCATACGAGCCCAATTCCTCCTGCTCAATTTCAAGGCGGACCTGCTCCGGATATTCATAGCGAGCATCCGGATCGTTGACGGGAATCGCAAACAAGCGCCCGCTGCCGTATTCGGTTCCAAGAGCGGCGCACAGGTCAGTTGTGAAGGTGGCGATGCCGCACTGTCGCGGCAAGTAATTGCCAATGAATCCAACCCTGGTAGGCAATGGGAGGCTGCAACTTTTCGACGCCACCGGCGCCATAGCGGAGCGCGCAGCATCCGAGGCCATCCCGTCGAAATGGCTCAGTTCTAATTGAGACATACTATCCTTCTTTCGCTTGTTTCGACACGAAGAGAGCCGTCACATGTGGTTCACGGCTTCGGAGGTGGTTCCCGGCCTACTGCTTGGCGTGCAAGGTATTTGGCGAAGCCGATTTGTCCGGCCTGTTTCTCGATATCCGGAATCAGAAGCAAGAAAGCGCATGAATTACTCCACGTCGCTTTGCGGTGCAGGTTTACGATCGCTTCGCGCCGGGCTTCTCGGGAGACTGAGAATCGCTGGGGGCATCGGGGATAACGACGGCCGAAACCGCGCCGCCTGGAGCGGAATGGTCGCGCGAAAAATCGTCAGCAAAAGACGGCGCGCTTTCCCCAATCGATGAATCCGTTCCAGGCTGCCCCTGATCCGCACCTTTGTTTGTCTTCTTGACAAGATGCAGGCCGCTGCGCCTGCGCGCGGCGCGGTGCATTTCCACATCGGCTTTCTTGATCAGGGACATTGCAACTCCATTTGTTCCGTTGCTTGATTGAACGGTGCTCGTCTGGAGCGAAGCCTGGATGGCTAGAGGCGAGAAAGGGGAATCTTTACCCGGTAAGTTAAGTGTACGTTGATTTGACTCCGGGCTCAGATTCAGATTTGGCCGAGAAGCAGAAGAATGAAGACCACCACGAGAATCAGCCCAATTCCGCCA
The DNA here is from genome assembly GCA_903911925.1 of uncultured Acidobacteriaceae bacterium. Taxonomy (GTDB): domain Bacteria; phylum Acidobacteriota; class Terriglobia; order Terriglobales; family Acidobacteriaceae; genus Telmatobacter. The sequence continues at coordinate 16,389 of CAIWFH010000153.1, read as the reverse complement.
GTCGGATAATAGCCCCAATTCCTGCTATGCGGCCAGCGTGGCAGTGCTCCAAGAAGCGCCAAAATCAAAACCACAATCAGAATTGTTCCTAACATTTCATTCTCCTTGCGTTCGTTTACTAATAGGTCCCGGTTGAAGTGCAGATGCGGCCCGTTCAAGGACCGCACTCCATACGATCTTCCTGCTCTTATCTTGAATCCAATATCCGGCAACGAGCTTCTAGTGTCCGACTCGGAACTGGGTGACGTAAGCGAAGAGCCCGAAAACCTTCATGAGCCACAAGACAAGCACAATCACCACTACGCCGTTCAATATCCCCTTGATCTGCCCCTGCATCGGAATGAACCTGTTGATAAGGAACAGCAATAGGCCAACTACCACCAGCGTAATCACGACCGTGAGAAGCGGCTGTCCAACGCCGAGTTGAGGCAGGTAATCGAATAGGCCGAAGATTTTTACCAGCCACAGGATCACGGCAATCACGACAACGCCGTTCAATATCCCCTTGATTTGGCCTTGCATGGGGATGAACCGGTTAACCAGCCACAACAAGAGGCCGACTACAACCAAAGTTAGAACAACTGTGACAAGAGGCATATTCTTCCTCGCGTGGTGCGGTTGGCTAAGATGCGTAAGTTCCAGATCGAGTGACTTAGCTCAGGACCTGATAAAGATGGAACATGCGGCTCATCTTCAGGACCATTGTTGCAAATACCGTGAGTAATGGCTGAGCTATCCTGCACAGGCATTTCAAGTGAAGGCCTTATGCACATCCGCAACCTGCGATTGATGTTAGGGCAATTGGTGGCGGGCGGTCGCGCGCTCAATCTGCACTACGGACGTATGCCTTCATGGCTCGCGGCTGGCAAAGGAGTATCAACCGTTGCCTCTGAAGCGACGCCGGCTGCGGTAAGCTTTTTTGCCGGCAGGCTGCTGCCAACGGGAAAGACCAGCAATTGAATTGCGCCCGCTCCAGCCTCAGAGGCATGGCCGGGTTGTTTGCCCAAGCCAAGCGTTTTTAACTTGGTGTCGTCGAACCCGAAGTGATCGACAAGATACTGGCGCACAACCATGGCGCGAGCTTCGGTCAGTTCCAACACTTTGGATGTGTCGCCCTCCGGCCCCGCCGAAACAACGATAACGGCAAAGCCGAATGGGTTGTTGGCCAGATACTCTCCGCTTTCATCCAGGGACTTTTGGCTCTGCAGTTTTGCTGAGTCATGCGCTGCGAAAAGCTTGTTTGCAGGATAGGTGAAAGTCTTCTCCGGTGTGCCTTGTGGCATGCCATCGATCTCGTCCTCAGTCACGCCCGCGGCATCTTCATAGCCGCGCTTCTTGAAATATCCGCTTAAGAGGAAGTTGTGTTTCAGAGCTTCCATGTTTTCACGGAAATCGGTGGCCCCCGCCTGTGCCTGCACCACGGTCTCGTTCAGCGTGCGGGTTGTGGCGTCCAGGTTGTTGTATAGATCCTTGTTGTTGACCAGAGCTCCAACCGATCCCTGACCTGAATCGATTTTCGCGCTTACCGAGTTCAGGTGTGCTGTGGCCAAAGTTGCATTTTGAATCGCTTGCTGGCTGCTGTCCAGAATCGTGCTGGTTTTCACCAGCAGTTCTGACATTTCAAGCGGCGGTTTGCTTTGAATCAGATCGCCGTCGCGCACTTCGCCCTGTCCATCGGATCCAAACGAGATGGCCAGATACTGGTTGCCCAATATGCCCTCGGTTTCAATCGAGGCTACGGAGTCCTGCTTGATAATCTCGTGGGTCGTTTTGTCGAGATCGATGAAGACAGTGACTTTCTCTCCAGGCCGATGAGGCAGGGCGATGCTATTTACGGTTCCGCTATGCACGCCGCCCACCTGCACGTCGGCTCCGGCGGCCAGGCCAGCGACATTGTCGAACTGGGCTTTCAGCCGATAAGTGGAACGAAACAGATATGCCTTGCTTCCGATGATAAAGACGCCGGCCGCAAGAGCTGCCAGCGTCACAACGATAAATGCTCCCAGCCGAGCCACTCTGGACATATTGCCTCCCGCTACTGCTTGAGAAATTCTTTTACAAACGCTATGTCGCTTCGTTCGAGGTCTTCAAAGCTGCCTTCGATCAAGACGTTTCCCTGATCCAGCAGAGCAAGGCGATTCGAGATGATTTTTGCGCTAAACAGATCGTGGGTTACTACGATGCTTGCCATCTGACGCTCTTTTTGCAATTTGAGAATCAGCTCGTCGATCTCCCTTGAACTGATCGGATCAAGGCCCGCTGTTGGCTCATCCAGAAGCAGAATCTCGGGCTTGAGCGCGAGCGCCCGCGCCAGGCCCACGCGCTTCTGCATGCCGCCTGAAATGTCGGATGGCATTCTGTCGAGATTGCCGTCGAGGCCCACTTCCAGGAGCAGTTGGCTGACGCGGTCGGCTCGCTCGGATTTCGACAACGCCTTGTTGTGGTGCAGCAAAGGAAACGCCACATTGTCTGCAACCGAAAGAGAGTCGTAAAGGGCCGCATGCTGAAAGAGGAACCCCATCTTCTTTCTGATTCCGCCCAGCTGATCGATGGTGAGTCCAGCAATGTCTTCGCCGCAGATTCGAATGGAACCCGAATCTGGTTTGTCGAGGCCGACGATCAGCCGCAACAAAACACTCTTGCCGGTTCCGCTTCGCCCCAGCACCGCCAGGGTTTCTCCGCGATTTACGGTCAGATTGATTCCGTTGAGAACCTTGTGAGCGCCAAACGATTTGTGGATGTCCTGAACCGCCACAACTGGCTCGCGGCCGCTCTCTTCGAGTTCTTCCGGCAAGATCGATGTGCTTTGAGCGGTCGCCATTGTGTTTGCACAAGCCTTTCACTTCGCGATTAAGGGAAGACCACGAGAATAAATTTGACCAGCACTACGTCTGCAAGCATGAGGAACAAGGATCCCAGCACCACCGAGTTGGTGGCTGCCCTCCCCACTCCCTCTGCGCCGCCTCGGGTCCGCATGCCTTGAAAACAGGCGATGAGACCGATGATGAATCCGTACACCATGGTCTTCAACGTGGGCGGTAGAAACGCATTTAACGTTGCGCCTTTGAAGCCGCTCTCGACAAATTGATGGAACGACAGCGGCTCAACCAAGGCCTGCGCAAACCAGCCCGTTAACAATCCGCACGCGTCGGCCGCAATGGTAAGCAGCGGCAGCATGAGAATGCAGGCCAGTATTCTTGTGGCTGCCAGAAGCCTGTAAGGATTGATTGCCGACGCCTCAATGGCGTCGATCTGCTCAGTTACTTTCATCGAAGCCAGTTCTGCTCCGATGCCCGCGCCAACGCGTCCGCTCACCACCAGGCCGGTAATAATGGGACCCATTACCTGAATGACGGAGTAGACGAGAGTGGCGGGAAACATTGATTTGGCGCCGAACCGGCTCAAGCTATAACGCGCTTCAAGAGAGATGACAACGCCGATTGCAGAGCCGGCCAACGCAACCAGCGGCAGTGACTTCGATCCGACTTCGTCTAGCTGCCGAATCAACTCGCGACATTCGTAAGGCGGCGTCAGGCCCGCCCGCAGCACGCGCCAGAAGAAGATGCCTAGGTTTCCAAACCACTCGAAGAAATCGCCGATGAATGCTATGGCGGATGTCGAGATTGCCGCAATGGGCATGACTCGCCGGTCCGGAGCATTGCGCCGGTTGGCTGCCACTGCCGTCACGGCTGTGTCGCTCACTTGCCCGTACCAGGTTCTGGCGCGCCATGCATGCTCTTCATGTGCATGCGCGACAACAGAGAATGAGGATGGAAGGCGAGGAATTCGAGTGCGATGTTTCCGCCTACATAAGCCAGCAGCGTGTAGTTACCCATGCGGAATGCATCTTTCGCGCCGTACCGGTCTGGGTACCAGCCATACACCGCGGCTGTCGCCCCCACATAAGGCGACACAAGACCGGAGAAGGAGAAAGCGCGATGCCCATCGCTGCCGTGGCGCGCGGTGACTGTAGACAGCACCGCATGGCCCGTGCGGCGCATGACGCCGGTGCATTCGCAGCGATAGTAGAGAGTATCTTCCTTAAACGCCGCAGCAAGGGCAAACCGCGAGGTCGTCCCAATTGTCCCAATGCCGAAGTTGGAGCCGACGCGCTTGCCGTAACCCTGGGCGCCTTGGCCCCACTCGGGTGGAGAATTGTAAATCTGATTGAAGCCGGCAATGCCGGCGGCGACGGTAATGGGATATGGCCCAAACGCGTCGAAGAGGTAATTGTTAAGCATCACCGTGTGTGTCGGGCGCGTGTAGTCGGAAAGAGGCCGGGGGGAGGGATTCGTTGCCGTCATAGCTGGGACGCTGCCCTCAAGCGCCTCAGACTGCGCCATGGCCGCCGCCGGAAGAACCGCGAGCAGAATCAATGCCGGAAATGCGAAACTCGTCAGGCGCTGCCTTATACCAAACGCTGGAATCTTCCGTCGCGCAAGCGACGCAGGTGCTGCGCATGAGATCGTATTAAGTCGAAAAGCAGAGACTGGCAACATTCGCAATCCACCTTTTTATGCCGCTCTTGAGGAGATGTGCCCGGCAAGCAGCTTTCCATCCCGGCAACCAACGGTTCACCTAGTCTTTCAGCGAAGTGCGACAGGGCGATGGTCATATTTGCTCGACAGTGTTCCCCAATGAGATCGTAGGGAATTGTGACTCTTATTGCTCAGACGATGTGGTTGTGTGCGCCTAATGTGCAGAATGTAAGGGTAGATAGATAAAAGCCCCTCGGGAGAATCGAGGGGAACTCATGCACCAACTTGGCCCCTTATGGTGGCTGCGTTTGCCGGGTTGAAAACTACGGCGAACCGGCATCCGACGCAACACCAGCAAACGCAGACACCTTAGGGGGGTCAAATATGCGCTTACTCAAGACTTTACTGGGAACAACAGCATTGCTTGCCGGCATGGCCCTGGCGCCAGCGGCGAATGCACAGGTGATGGTCTCCATCGGCGTCCAGCCTGACTGCGCCTACGGTTATTACGACTACGCTCCGTACGGCTGCGCGCCCATGGGCTTCTATGGGCCGGGATATTTCTACAACGGCATTTTTCTGGGAATGGGCCCGTGGGCCGGTTGGGGCTACGGTCACGGATGGGGCTCGCATCGCTTCGGCGGCGAGCGGGGCGGAAACTATCACGGCAACGGCGGCTACGCAGCTGCCGGGCACTACAATAATGGCGGCGGACGCGGCGAGCGGGGCGGAAACTATCATGGCAACGGCGGTTCAGCGCACGTGAATACGTCTCACGCCTCGCAACCGCATAACAACGGCGGCGGTGGTGGTGGACATGCAGCGCCAGCGCGCAGCGGTGGCGGTGGTGGCGGTCATGCCGGTGGTGGCGGTGGTCGCGGCGGACATAATTAGCTTGCAGCTACATGCGAAGTTAGTGAAGGACACACCAAGAGGCGGAGCTAAACGGCTCCGCCGCTTTGCGTTTGCCTCAAAGAGAAAGCATCCTGCTAACTGAAGGTTGCTGCTATGCGCCCGACTAGTCGGCTGTCGTGGGATCGATGACGGACCGCACCTGCGCAATGCTGTTGGCCGGGAATCCGCCCTGTTCCGCATGCTTGCGAACCGTGGCTTCGTCCGGTGCGATATAGACGCAATAGATTTTGTCATCGGTGACGTAGCTCTGCAGCCACTGAATCTGTGGACCAAGTTCTCGCAGGACCCCGCATGACTTTTGCGAAATCGCCTGCAATTGCTGGGGTGATAGTTTGCCCACTCCGGGTATTTCCCGCTCGATCACAAACTTCGGCATGGTTGTAACCTCCGCCCTCGGATAACTGGGCTAAATCAAGATAGCCCGAGATAGCTGCGGATTTCAAGCGTGAGCGAAGCCGTGGATTGCCGCCGAATCTCTCGCAAGACCCGGGCCGGGTCCACTATGCTGGATGGGTTCAACAAAGAGGTCCCATGCTGACTCGCCGCCGTTTCACTGCCCTCACTGCCGCAGCCGCTGCCTCGCTGGCCGCGCCCCTGAGGCTGCAAGCCGCCGCCACCCGCTCAGGACTTGAGTTCGGGCTGGCCCTCTATACGGTTCGCAAATACCTTGCCGACATGGGAGCAGTGCTGGATTTGATTCACCAGATTGGCTACTCCAGCATTGAGCTTTTCCCGGCGGTCTACGACCGGCCAGCGAAGGAACTGAAGACGCTCGTTGAGAGCCATGGGTTGAAGGCCCCGAGCGGCCACTTTGAATACGAGACCATCGGCGACAAGGTGGACTACGCCGCCGAACTGGGGTTGAAGTACATGATTTGCCCGGTGATTCCCCGGCCGCAGTGGGACACCCTGGACGGATTCCGCAAGGCGGCCGCACACCTGAACCAGGCAGCCCCAAAGATTGGCGCAGCCGGGATGAAGATGGGCTATCACGCGCACAACTACGAGTTCAAGCCGATTGAGGGCAGCACTGGTTTTGCGGTCCTGATGAAGGAATTGGATCCGGCTGTGCGGCTGGAGCTGGACGTTTACTGGGTGACCGAGGCCGGCCGGAATCTGCTGGAAGTGATGAAGCAGAACCGCCAGCGCCTCGCCCTGATGCACCTGAAAGACCGCAAGCCGGCCGCGGAGTTCTCGTTTGTGCCCGGCCCCAAGGGCGCGCACTTTACCGAGGTTGGGTCGGGCACAATCGACTGGAAGGCAGTAATCGGCGAGGCAAACCGGCTGGGGGTGAAGCAGTATTTTGTTGAGGAAGATGCGTACGACCTGCCCTATGAGCAGGCTCTGCGCTCAAGCTGGAATTACCTTTCGAAGCTGGCCATTTAGGCGCCTGGGCAACGGTCGGCGGCTTGCTCCGTCTAACCAGATGAAAGTGGGTGACTCTTTGACCGCCATGCGAAGCCGAAATGCTTTTTGGATTGCTGTACCGGCGCTCGCCGTAATGTTTGCGCCCGCGGCTGGCGTGTGCCAATCTGCCGACCAACCGGCCGCCACGCTCAAAGTGCAGGCACGGGAGGTTCTGCTCCCCGTGACTGTGCGCGACAAAAAAGGCGCGCTGGTGGCCAGCCTCAATGCCGCCGACTTTACGTTAACCGAAGATGGCCGGCCGCAAAAAATCAAGAGCTTCACGCGGGAGAGCAACCTGCCCTACAGGATCGGCCTGCTCGTGGACACCAGCCGCAGCCTCTCTGGAGCGCTGGAGGAGGAGCGCAAGGCGGCCGACAAGTTTGTCGACACCATGCTGCCGGCAGACCCGAAAGCAGGAAAGGATGAGGCATTCCTCATTCATTTTGACCGGGAGGTGGAACTGCTTGAGGACTTCACCAGTTCGCGGAGCAAACTGCACCATGAACTGGACGGGCTGGGTCCGACCGCAGGCGGGTCGCGCGACGACGCGCGGGGGCCGGAAACAACCGGGGACGAGCGCACCAGCGGGCAATCGCACGGCCGCGGCGGCACGCAGCTTTACGATGCCATCTTCCTTGCCTCCGATGAGCTGATGAAAACCAAGGACGGGCGCAAGGCGCTGGTGGTTTTTTCTGACGGCGTGGATCGCGGCAGCAAGGAAACCATGAACGACGCCGTGGACTCGGCTGACCGGGCCCAGTTGGCCATTTACACGATCTACTTCAAGGGTGAGCAGGAGCGCACGGGCGGCATTCCCGGCCTCGGCAACGGCGGCCACCATGGCGGCGGCTATCCGGGCAGAGGCGGAGGCGGCTATCCCGGTGGGGGCGGCGGTTATCCGGGCGGAGGAGGCGGCCACCACCCCGGAGGAGGCGGCCAACGCGAATCGGGTGTGGACGGCAAAAAGATCATGGAGAAGATTGCCGAGCGCACCGGGGGCCGCTTCTTCGAGGCCAAGAAAAAAGACAACCTGGAAGACATCTACAACCAGATTGCCGAGGAGTTGCGCGGCCAATATCTGCTGACCTACACGCCCGACCAGGTGGACAAGGAAGGCGGCTTCCACAAAATCGCACTCAAAGCCAGCAAGGATGACCTGGCTGTGGTTACTCGGGAAGGGTACTATGCGCCGACTGAAGCGTCGAAGTAAAGGCGACGCGGGCCCGCCTTCCCGTTCGTTCAGTCTGGCGTCGTCTGTTCTTTTCCGCTCTATAGCGGCCACATGTTGAGAATTCCGTGATTCCCCGTTGATTGACCCTTAAGGATCGACCCCTTGATCTCTAGCTCCTAAGGTGCTATATAGCATGTAGAACTAATGAACGGGGTGCTTTTGGGGATCATGTTTTGCATCGTGGCGATGGGGTGCTTTGCCGCACTCTACATCCTGGTCGCTCGCAGCCAGAAGAAGGCGGCTGATCCTCACGGCCTCACCCTCGTTATTTTCGTCACCGGACTCGCCGCCAGCCTGGCGAACCCACTCGCCTTCTTGCCTGCCATGTACCCGCCCCGTCTTCTCGCCATCGGAACCTTGATCGGCATAGCCGCCGGCATCGGCATCTTCGGTACCACGCTCTCCGCGCGCTCCGGCGCCCCGGCCAGCGTCATAAACACCGTCGCCAGCCTGGCGCTCTGTGTGCCTGTCGCTCTGGCGTTCGTCTTCTTTCACCAGGCGCCCAACGGCCTTCAATCCATCGGCCTGGTGCTCTCTCTCCTGGCCATTGCTCTGCTGCAGGCTTTTTCGCACTCCAGCCCCGCCGGCGCAGACCCTGCGATCCCGTCTGGCCCCTCGCGTCGCCTGGCAACGGCCTTCTTCATGGCCCTCATGTTTCTGGGCAACGGCATGGCCCAGTTCCTTCAGGCGCGCCTCCATCACGAAGGCCTGGACGGCCTCCAGTCCTCGGCGCTGACCATGATGTACCTTGCTGGAACAGCCTGCTCGGTCCTCAGCCTTCTCTTTTTCCGCGGTCGCATTAATTCGGGCGCGCTGCGCTACGGTTTGGCCGTCGGCCTGGCCTCGGTCTCGGGCAACGCCCTGATTCTGCGCGCCCTCGCCACCACGCCCGCCAGCGTCGTCTTTCCCCTGATTGTCTGCGGTCCCATTGTGCTCACTGTCGTTTATGCACGCGTGATTGAAGGCGCAAGGCTCAGTCCGATCCAGGCGTGGGGACTCAGTTGCGGCGCGGTTGCTGTGCTAATGCTTACCCTTTGATAGGAGAAAGATGAAATTCTCGGCAGGCATCGATTTCGGCGGCACATTTACAAAATTCGCCCTGGTCGATTTGGAAGGAAACATCGTGGACCGCGATAAGACCCCATCGCTCACCAGGTCTTCGGCTCAAGATGTGCTGCTCCACGTCCGGGGCGTACTCGAGTCGATGTGCATGCGCTCACATCTGCCCTATCCTCCCCCCGAGGGATGCGGAATTGGAATGCCCGGCGTGGTCGATTACGAGGCGGGAACAGTGAAAATGAGCGGAGCCTTCGGCTGGACCGATCTGCCCCTGCGCTCCATCGCTTCCCAGATTCTCGGCTGCCCGGTTGCTGTGGATACCGACGTCAACGCCGGCATGCTTGCGGACCTCTATTTCGGCAATGCCTCGAATGCCTCCGAGATGCTCTACGTCTCCTGGGGCACCGGCCTTGGTGCTGGACTCACCATCGCCCGCCAAGTCTATCACAGCAGATTTGGAGCCATGGGCAACCTGGGACACACCCGCGCCGTCGCCGACAGCCCCCGCCTCTGCTTTTGCGGAATCCGCGGTTGCCTCGAAGTCGAAATCGGCGCCCGCGCGCTGGTGGAAAAGGCTCAGGCGGAAATGGCAGCGGGCAGACCTTCGATCATGGCCGTGCAACGCAATCTAACTCCCGAGTTGATCGCCCAAGCGGCAACGTCTCAGGACGCTCTAGCCCTCGAAATTCTCCGCAGGGCGGTGACGCTGCTTGCCCACACCCTGGCTGCGTCCCTGGCCATGCTCAACCCCGACACTGTCATATTCGCCGGCGGAGTGAGTAACTGCCTGCCCATTGTACGCGACGTCTTTGACCGCGAGCTTGCCAGCAGCGCTCCAACTTTCGCGCTGAGCAATACAAGCATCCAGGCCTCGGCATTCGGCCAGTCTGCCGGGGTCGTTGGCGCCGCCAAACTTGCTACCCTCCGGAGACCTGCATGACTGCAACTGAAAACCCCGTAATCCGATACCAGCAGATTCTTAATGACGTCTTCCAGCGCATCGTCGAAACGCAGTTGCCGGCGCTGACCATTGCCGGCCAATGGGTCGCCGATTGTGTCGCCTCTGGAAACCTCATCTACACGCTGGGTAGCGGACACTCGTTGCTCATTGCCACCGAGTTGTACTATCGCGCCGGCGGCCTGGCCAACTTCGACGTTATTCACGACAAGACCTTCGGCCGCGCAGAGAGACTGCCCGGCTACGCCAAGGTGCTGCTCGAAAGCTATCCGATTTCCAGCAACGACCTGCTCATCCTGGTCTCGAACTCCGGGCGCAACGAACTCACCGTTGAAATGGCGCTCGAAGCTCGCATGCGCGGCATCCGCACCATTGCCATCACATCTCTCGCCCACTCGCTCTCTGCTTCGCCACGCACGGCCAGCGGTCGCAGGCTCTCCGAGGTGGCCGACCTGGTAATCGACAACTGCGGCGTTCCTGGCGATGCATCCTTGGAACTCTTCTCTCCGCTAGGCCCGGTGGTGGTTGCCCCCACCTCCACGGCCGCGGGCATCTTCATCGCGAATTCGATCGTCTCCATCGCAGTGCAGCAACTCATCGATAGAAACTTCGACCCTCCCGTCTTCGCCAGCGCCAACACGGACACGGGCGACAAGCGAAATGTCGCCCTCCTTCAATTCTTGCGGGATCGGGTACGCGGCCTATAGGAATCGTCATGAATGCCTTGCCCAAAACGAACCGCTCAACAAGAAAGCCAAGCAGAAAGATCCCCGCCTATCGCGAGATCGCCGACCGGCTTACCCAGCGCATCCAAGCCGGCGCGCTTCGCCAGGGAGACGCTGTTCCGTCAGAGCGCGATCTCGCCGTAGAGTCCGGTGTCAGTTTGATGACTGCGCGCCATGCATTGCAGAAAATGGCCGCCGAAGGGCTCCTCACGCGCCGTCCTAACGTAGGCACCTTTGTGGCCCCTGCCAGAATTCACTTCAACAGGCTCACGAGTTTTACCGAGGAGATGCACACCCGCGGCTATACGCCCACGTCCCGGATGCTCCGCTCGGCTGTTGTCAAAGGGATGGACGAAGTAAGCTCACGCCTCTCTCTGCCCCTCGGAAGTGAACTCGCCTGCCTGCAACGACTGCGCCTGAACGGGACAGAGCCGTTTTCTGTAGAAACGTGTTACCTGCCTGCTCGGCACTTTGATGGCATTCTCCAGGAGCATCTCGAACTGAAGTCTCTCTTCTCCATCCTGACCGAAGTCTACGGCATCGCAATCAGCTACGCCGACGAGGAGATCGACGCTACCTCTGCCGACCCCAGGACCAGCCGCTTGCTCGGCGTGCCTCCAGGATCGCCGATTCTGCACATTCGCCAACTACTCCACGGCAATGCCGGTCCAATCGCGTATTCCACTGCGCTCTATCGTTCCGATCGACATTCGCTGGTCGTCAGACGTTTTCGCTAGCGTTGCCTTGAACCCAAGCATGAGGCCCCCCCTGCACGCAGAACGCAACCGCTCATGGGGTATTGAGCGACAGCCCCGCGCGGCGGTTTGCTTTTCAACCTGACCCGTTGGCTGCATTTCTTCCAAACGCACCAAGGGCGTCTGCCGAAGCGGACGCCCTTGGTATTCAGTCAAGCTAGCTTTGCGACTAGCTGGTGGTGTGCACGTTGCCGGCGTTCTTCTCTTCAAGAGCCGCCTGCGCCGCTGCCAACCGCGCCGTCAGCAGACGGAAGGGCGAGCAGGAGACGTAGTTCAGGCCGATCTTGTGGCAGAACTTGACGGACTCTGGATCGCCGCCGTGCTCGCCGCAGATGCCTACCTTGAGAGTGGGCCGCGTGTTGCGTCCCTTGGCCGTGGCCATCTTCACCAGCAATCCAACGCCGGCCTGGTCAAGGGTGGCGAACGGATCCTGCTTGAAGATGCCTGCCTTCATGTAAGCCGGCAGGAAGTGGTTGATGTCGTCGCGGCTGATGCCGAACGTCGTCTGGGTCAGATCGTTCGTTCCGAAGCTGAAGAACTCAGCCTCTTCTGCAATCTGATCGGCGGTGAGAGCCGCGCGCGGCAACTCGATCATGGTGCCCACCATGTAATCCACGGTCTCGCCCTTGTCCTTGAAGACTTCGCCGGCCACCCGCTTGACGATCGCAGACTGGTTGCGCATTTCTTCAATGGAGCCGATGAGCGGAACCATGATTTCAAGGTGCGGATCGCCACCCTGCTTCTTCACTTCGACCGCAGCCTCGAAAATTGCGCGAGCCTGCATCTCGGTGATCTCGGGGAAGGCGATGCCAAGGCGGCAGCCGCGCAGTCCGAGCATGGGATTGGTCTCATGCAGTTCCTGTACCCGGGCCAGCAGCGGACGAAGTTCCTTCAGCCGGGGCGAACGGGGCTTGGTGTCTTCCAGGTGAGAGATTTCAACTAGCAAATCTTCCCTCTGGGGCAGGAACTCGTGCAGCGGCGGATCCAACAGGCGGATGGTGACCGGCAGCGATTCCATGGTCTTGAACAGGCCAACAAAGTCAGCCTTCTGCATGGGCAGAAGCTTCTTGAGCGCCTCGCGGCGTTCTGCTTCTGTCTCAGACAGGATCATGGTGCGAACGTGTCCGATGCGGTCTTCCGCGAAGAACATGTGCTCGGTGCGGCAGAGGCCGATTCCCTCGGCTCCGAACAGGCGGGCCTGCGCGGCGTCCCTGGGGACGTCGGCATTGGCGCGGATGCGGAGACGCCGAACCGGGTCAACCCAACTCATGAACTTGACCAGATCCGGATCGTCGGGCTGTGCGGGCAGAGTCTTCAGTTGGCCCTTGATTACGCGGCCGGTTGTGCCGTCCAGCGAAATCCAGTCGCCCTGCTTGAAGGTGTGACCCTTCACGCGAAGTTCCTTGGCCTTCTCGTCAACCGTGCAATCGCCGGCGCCGGCTACGCAGCACTTGCCCATGCCGCGCGTAACAACCGCAGCGTGCGAAGTCATGCCGCCGCGCGAGGTCAGAATACCGGTTGCGACTTCCATGCCCGCGATGTCTTCAGGCGTGGTTTCGCCACGAACCAGGATGATGATGCGGTATGCGCCGCTCTGGTGGAACTTCACTGCATCCTCAGCCGTGAACACGATCTGTCCAACAGCCGCGCCCGGTGAAGCCGGCAGGCCGGTAGCCAGCACTTCAATCTTCTCGCCCTTTTCAACCAGGCGGGGAACAAGGAAGTCATACAGCTGGTTGGGCTCTACGCGGAACACTGCTTCTTCCTGCGTGATGAGTCCTTCGCGAACCATGTCAATGGCGACGCGAACAGCGGCCAGGCCGGTGCGCTTGCCATTGCGGGTCTGCAGCATATAGAGCTTGCCATCCTGGATGGTGAACTCAAAGTCCTGCATGTCGCGATAATGCTTTTCGAGCTTAGTGGTAATGGTGCGCAGTTGCTCATAAACCAAGGGCATTGCGCGCTCGAGTTCGACGATGGGAAGCGGAGTGCGAACACCCGATACCACGTCCTCGCCCTGCGCGTTCATCAGGTACTCGCCGAAGAACACGTGCTCGCCCGTTGCCGGGTTGCGCGTAAAGCCTACGCCGGTGCCTGAGTTGTCGCCCAGGTTGCCGTAAACCATGCACTGCACATTGACCGCTGTGCCCAACCAGTCGTCGATGTGGGTCATGCGGCGATAGGTCTTGGCGCGCTCATTCTGCCAGCTCCGGAACACGGCGTCGCGGGCCTGGACCAGTTGATCCAACGGGCCTTGCGGAAAGTCCTTGCCGGTCTCATCGCGGACGAGCTTCTTGTAGGCAACGATAATCTCTTGCAGAGCGGCGGGATTCAGTTCGTAATCGAACTTGACCTTCTCGCGCTCCTTGATGCTGTCAAAGATGTGCTCAAACTTCTTCTTGGGAACATCCAGAACCACGTCGCCGAACATCTGGATGAGGCGGCGATAAGAGTCATAAGCAAAGCGGGGATTATTGCTGAGCTTGGCCAGGGCCTCGACAGCCTGATCGTTCAGGCCCAGGTTGAGGATGGTGTCCATCATGCCAGGCATTGAGAACTTCGCGCCGGAACGAACCGAGACGAGCAGGGGATTTTCACCGGTGCCCAGTTTCTGTCCTTGCAGCTTTTCAAGCCGCTCAAGGGCGGCATGCATTTCGATATCGATCTCGGGGCTGACCGCGCCGCGCATGTATTCGCGACAGGCCTCGGTCTGAATCGTGAATCCCGGAGGTACGGGCAATCCCGCGTTAGTCATCTCCGCCAGGCCGGCACCCTTGCCACCCAGCACATCCTTCATGCGGCCGTTACCATCAGCCTTGCCGCCCCCGAAGAAATAAACATACTGCTCTGTTGTAGTCGAGCTTGCGTTTCCGGCAAGCGCCTGATCCACCACGCCCTGCGTCATGGGGTAAAGCCTCCGTATCTAGGATTTCCGCTTGGCGGTACCTATGTGAGGGTGGCGGAACGGAGGCTCAGATTTGCAACGGAATTAGCGGTTTACAGGCTGAGCGCGCGCGAGTCATCCAGACATTCGACTACGCCTTGCGGCATTGATAAGTCGTAAGTACGAATATCGCCCCAAGTATACGACTGCCTGTGCCGTTCGTCACATACGATTTGCCAGCGTGTGGAGTCCTCTACTAATCTTGGCGGATAATTTCCGTATTCTGAGACGAAGGCCCCCGCCAAGCTGAGTGTTTACGGCAGTATGACGAAAATCAGGCCGCAGGGCGCTGGCAGCAGGATGCAGTATGCGATTTTGTCACCGCATACTGGGACAAAAGAATTCTGTCCAATCCCACTAGAGCGAGGATTTCGGCTACCCGCGCCGAGGCATTTTTGACCGTAAACGTGTGTCCTGACTCCTGCGCCAGTCCATAAAGAGAAATAAGGGCCGCAATGCCGGCCGCGTCAATGCGCTCGACATTTCCCAGGTCCAGCGATACATCCCGCTGGCGCACCAGGGGCGATACCCGGCGCATCAGTTCCTGATCCTGGCCGCGCACCAGTTCGCCTGTCTTATCGGTAGTAAACAAAACGGAATCAATTGTGTTGCACTTGACGGTGTTCATAAGAACCTCCTGGTTGTTGCCCGTACCCGGCTGGGGCGCCTGGTTCGGAGTATGGTTTCACCTAGTTGGTAGATGCACCTGAACCGCCAAAGTCGCTGGGATGGAATATGCTGAAACCACAATAGATACGAGCATTTTCAGTTCTCCCGTCCCAGCTGTTGGTGTCCGGAATCAACTTCGGCGTTCGCTGGTGAACAGTCAATGTTTAATACGTAAGAAGGAGCACCGCCGGTTCCGTGCCGAACTCGTCTACCAGCCCCGAGCCAAAACTGGACAGGGATCAAGTGCGCGCACTTGCCCTGGAAGCTGGTTTCACCGAAGCCGGTCTGGTGGCTTTGCCCTACGCAAACCAGGCCCGCGATGCCGCCCGATTCTCGGATTGGGTGGCTGCCGGGCGAGCCGCCACCATGGATTACCTGACACGGGCAAAGCAGGGGACGAATGGCGATGATGCAGAACTGATTCGCTCGAGGGTGGCCGTTCCCTTCCCCTGGGCGCGATCGGCTGTGGTGTGCTTTGCCAACTACAACTCTGCGCAACCGCTCTCAACCGCGCCTGCCGCGGCTGAGGCGGGATGGATTGCGCGGTATGCGTGGTCAAGCCGCGTGGATGCAAACGGAGTGCGACGGCCCAGCGATTATCACAAGGTGCTCCTGAAACGGCTCAAGGCTCTCGAAGCAACATTGCATGAACAGGCTGGCGAGTTTGAGTCGCGCGCCTATGTAGATACCGGCCCCGTAGTCGAGCGTGCTCTGGCCACCGCCGCCGCCCTTGGCTGGACCGGGAAGAACACCTGCCTCATCCATCCCAAACTCGGCTCCTACGGTTTCCTCGCCGTCTTGTTAACCTCGCTCGATGTACAAGACCATCCCTCGGCAGCAGCTCAAGCCCAGAGCCAACTGTCCCACCAAGGCTGGGTGCCCCAGGTCTCGCTTTTGAGACCTGGAATACCACAACCCTCATCCGACTCCGATCCGGAGAATCAAATTCCAGTCCAGGCCACAGCTCCGGGTGCCCCATCCTTTCGCCTTTTTTCTGGCGAAAGGGTGGGAAGCCACAACCCTCAATCCGCCCCGGAACCGCTGCCCGAGCAAAGCCGGGTGCCCTGGGTGCCCCAGGTCTCGCTTTTGAGACCTGGGATACCACAACCCTCATCCGACTCCGATCCGGAGAATCAAATTCCCGTCCAGGCCACAGCTCCGGGTGCCCCATCCTTTCGCCTTTTTTCTGGCGAAAGGGTGGGAAGCCACAACCCTCAACCCGCCCCGGAACCGCTGCCCGAGCAAAGC
>CAIWFH010000152.1 GCA_903911925.1 uncultured Acidobacteriaceae bacterium | reverse complement strand
GCATCGGTGATTACATCGACAAGCACAACGCTAACCCGAAGCCGTTCATCTGGACCGCCAAGGCAAACGACATCCTGGAAAAAGTCACCCGAGCTCAGGCGGCCTTGAATAACCGCCTATCTGTGTGACGCACTACACTAGAGCTTGTTTCAAAAATCCGCTTTGTGTCAGGGCACGACTTCAGTCGTGCCGAATATAGCCCGAAAAACGAGGGGTTTTAACCCCTGAGGCAGCACAACGCGGATGCGGCTGCCATTTTTTGAAACAAGCTCCAGTAAAACAAAAATGCTCTGGGCGCATTGGCCCAGGCTGCTCCACGGTCGGCAAGGCTACATCCCTTTCGGCCAGCTTCGCGTTGCCTCGATCGACTCGCCTGTTTCAAGAAGGCTCTTCAGGCTGGAGAGAATCATCGGCCATCCTCCAGAGACGGCGTTGATCAACTTCGAATCGCTCTTGTCCATCTGATGCGTGACGGTCAGCTTGACCGAATCGCCTTTCGGCTCCAGTTGATAAGTGAGGAGAGAAAAGCCTTCCGCAGTCATCTCGGGAAGCATCTGGTTCTGCCATTTGAGCACCAGCTTCTTGGGCGGATCGATCTCGACAATTTCGCCGCTGTCGGCCGTGCTTCCATCAGGCTTCACAATCCGCCAGCGTGCGCCGGGTTTCCAATCGCATTCCTGGGTGGTGTCGTGCCAGAACTGGCGCGTAAATTCCGGCTTCGTCAGCGCCCGCCATAGCTTTTCCGGTGTTGTCCGGATGAACGTAACATATACAAACTCCGACTTAGCCATCGGTTTCCTTCTCCAGTTTCGCTTTGAGTTCGGCCAGGGCGCGCACGCGCCCGCGTTCGTACTTGCAAATCCAGCGTTCTGAAATTTCATGGATGGGCATGGGATTCAGGTAGTGCAATTTCTCGCGGCCGCGCCAGATTGCGGCGACAAGGTTTGCCTCTTCAAGCAGTTTGAGGTGCTTGGTCACCGCCTGGCGAGTCATGGCGAGGTGTTCGCAAAGCTGCCCCAGGGTCTGCCCATTGTCTTTCCGCAGGCGGTCGAGCAAAAGCCGTCTTTCGGGGGCGGCCAGAGCTTTGAATACCTTGTCGGCGTCAGCGCCCATTGCGGAAATATTATGCAACCGCATGGTTGCATGTCAATAAGCAGAAGAGAACGCCGACCTGAGCCTTACCCGAGCCGCGGACAGGGGTAGCAAACTACAATTGAACACGACATGATTTGGAAAGAATTGATTACAGAAGTGACGGCGGTGGGCGCGGGTGGCGACTCGGACCAGCCGGTGACGGGCGTGGAGTACGACTCGCGCAAGGTAAAACCCGGCTGGGTGTTTGTGGCCATGAAGGGCGGCTCCACCGATGGCAACAAGTATGTAGACAAGGCCATCGCCGCGGGCGCGCTGGGAGTCATCACGGACTCATCGCGCAAATTTGACCATCTGCTGGTTTTTGAGGCGGGGATGCCGCTGCTTGAAGTGGAACAGGGGCGGCTGGCGCTTGCGCAGGCCTCGGCGGCCTTCTTCGGCCACCCGGAGCGCAAACTCGCAGCCACGGGCATCACTGGCACCAATGGCAAGACCACGACTGCATTTCTTGTCGAGGCGCTGCTGAACGCTGCTGCGCGCACCACGGTGATGGTGGGGACAATTGAATATCACCTCGCCGGTGAAGTGCGGCCTTCAGTGCATACGACTCCCGAATCGCGCGACCTTTTTGAATTGATGGCCGAGGGTGTTGGCCGCGGAGCCACGGAGTTGGTGACCGAAGTCTCGAGCCATGCTCTTGATCAGGGCCGCGCTGCGGGCGTGGAGTTTGACGTGGCCGTGTTCACCAACCTGACGCGCGACCACCTCGACTATCACGGCACGATGGAGAAGTATTTCGCGGCCAAAAAGCTTCTGTTTGACGGCACGGTGTATGCGCCTCCGCGCGTGGCGGTGCTGAACGCGCACGACCCGCACAGCGACAGGCTGTCGACCGCGGCAGTGAGGGCGGGGGCGGAAGTGGTGACCTACGGAATCGGGAAGGGCGACTGGCGCGTTTCCCGGCACACGCTTACCCCGGGCGGCGCGGAGTTGGAACTGGAAACCCCGGCTGGCTCAGCGAAAGTGACCTCGCATCTGGCGGGCGAGGTGAACATCCTCAACCTGCTTGCGGCGCTGGCGGCCGCCCACGCGCGCGGTGTGGCATTTGCCGACCTGATCGAATTCATCCCGCAACTAAGGCCTGTTCCAGGGCGCTTTCAGGCGGTGGATGCAGGCCAGCCTTTTGCGGTGATTGTGGACTATGCCCACACCGACGACGCTCTGCGCAATCTCACGGCCCTGGCGCGGCAGATGACGTCGCCGGCAAAGAAGCGGGTGATCACTGTGTTTGGCTGCGGCGGTGACCGCGACCGTACCAAGCGGCCCAAGATGGGCCAGGCGGCAGGCGAAGGCAGCGACTTTGTGGTGGCCACCAGCGACAATCCTCGCTCCGAGGAGCCGCTGGCGATTCTGGCCGAGATTGAACCGGGATTGAAGGCCAGCCAGAAAACCCAACCTGTCCAATACGTCATCGAGCCCGACCGGGCGACTGCGATTGGCGTGGCGCTGAAGGCTGCGGCGCCGGGCGACGTGGTTCTCATCGCCGGCAAAGGTCATGAGAAGGAACAGATTCTCGGCTTTACCACCATTCCATTCGACGACGCCGAAGTTGCTCTTTCAAAGTTGGCCGAATTGGGGTACGGTGGAGTGCGATGAAGTTGACACTGGCAGAGGCGGCGATAGGCGCGGGCGCGGTGCTTGAGGCGCCGGCCAGTTTTGCCAATGCCGGCGCATTGGAGGTCAGCGGCTACTCCATCGACTCGCGCACGGTGGGACAGGGCGAGCTTTTCTTTGCCGTCCGCGGCGAGCGCGTTGATGGCCATGACTACGTGGACGCGGCCTTGGCGCGGGGAGCGCTGGCTGCCGTGGTTTCACGCGAGCGTGTGGCCTCTCTGCCCGACGCGGCGCTGGCCGTGCCGCTGCTGATTGCCGAAGATCCGCTGATGGCTTTGCAGGCGCTGGCCGGGCACGTACGCCGCCGGTGGGGCAAGCGGGTCATCGCAATCACCGGCTCGGCGGGCAAGACCACCACCAAGGAAGCCATCGCCGCAGCGCTGGGCGCGAAGTTCAACGTGCTGAAATCGCAGGGCAACCTGAACAACGGATTTGGCCTGCCTCTTCAATTGCTGCGGCTGAAGAACGAGCATGAAGTTGCGGTGGTGGAGATGGGCATGAACCACGCGGGCGAGATCGCCGCGCTGGCGCGCATTGCCGCTCCGGACTGGGGAGTGGTGACCAACGTGGGCACCGCGCACATTGAGAATTTTGAAGAAGGGCAGGCAGGCATAGCCCGCTCGAAGTTTGAGCTGGTGGCGTCGCTGCCGGCCACCGGGGTGGCGTTTCTCAATAGCGACGATGCTTACGTCTCGCAGTTTGGCCGCGATTTTCAGGGGCGTGCCGTTTACTTCGGCGCAGGGCCCTGCTCCGATCCTCAATTTCTTGATGCAGCCGAGGACATGGACGGTTTGCACGTGAAGTTTCGCGTCGGAGACCGCGAGAGCCAGTTGACCCTGCATCTGCTAGGCGCGCACAATGCTTCGAACGCGCTGGCCGGGCTGGCGGTTGCGCTCGAGGCCGGTGTCGATCTGGATGCGGCCGTGGCCGCGCTTGAATCGCTCACCCCGGGCGACAAGCGCGGCCAGGTTATTGAAGTACGCGGCGCAACCATTTTGAACGACAGCTACAATTCAAACCCCGAGGCGATGCGCTCCATGATTCGCACCCTGGCCGCGCGCCCTGCCCAGCGCCGTATCCTGGTGGCCGGCGAGATGCTGGAGCAAGGCGAGTATGGGCCAGCCCTGCACGCCGCTTGCGGCAAGGCTGCGGCCGAGGCTGGACTCGACCTGGTAGCCGGCGTGGGCGGCAATGCGGAATACCTGGCCACGGCGGCCTGCGCGGGCGGGGTGGCGGCCATTTTTCTACCCGATGCCGAGGCCGCCGGTAACTGGCTCCGCAACCGGCTGCGGCCGGGCGATGTGGTGCTGGTGAAGGGCTCGCGCGGCGTTCATCTGGAACGCGCGATTGAGGCTTTGCTGGCCGAACCGATGGTGCATTAAATCAGGCGATCTGCTTTCCCGCGTCAGGGCCTACCGACTGATCGAAAACCGCTTCAACAGTGATGTTTACCACGTGATGCACCGGCGGAAGCGCCTGCGGAACTGCTTTCATTTGCTTGCTCGTCTCTTCGAAGAGCGCGCCGGAATCTATGATCTCCGCCGTTCCTTTGATCTGATATCCCTTGCCCGTTCCCGGGTCAACCAGCGTGACAGCGACCTTGTTGTTTTCCAGAAGGTTCTTTCTGGTTTTCAGCGAGAACAGATCGGCAAACGAGACATGATGCTCGTCCAATAATTTGAGGGAACCTTTGGGAGTCGCATTGGGCATCCCGTCGAGGGATGCGGTTGCTACCCATGCCAGTTTGCCGGGCAGAAAATCTTGCACATGCTTGGGAATGCTAACCATTTTTTCCTGCTTTCCAGATTTGATTGTCCGAGCCACGATTCCGCGGCGGGAGTTATGAGAGTTGACTGTAGCCAGACGCAGCTGGTGGATTCGGCCGCCATGGCGATCTTCGATTTCGGGATACATCGACTCTGGTTCCGTTCTAGCGCCGGCTGTGCCCCGATCGCAACTTGTTCCGATCTTGGCACGTCCGGAAGCCAAGCTCGGTAGCGGAGGCTACAGAGTTTGCGTTTTGTCCGTTAAAGAGTCGCGGAGTGGGATGGCCGGCGGGCGGAAGCCGTCGGGGAAGACTAGAGGCGAAAGGGCTGGTAATCGGGGGCGAGAAGATCGCTGATGAAAAGGAGCTTGCCGTCTGTGCGCACCTTTCCTGTGTCGCGCAGCTTTCCCAGTGCCCGCGTAACGCTCACGCGGTGCGCGCCCACCAGGAAGCCTATCTCCTCATGGGTTAGCGGAAAGGCAATGGTCCAGCCTCCGGAGACACGCGTACCTGTTTGCCGTGCGACATTCATCAGGACTTCGTAGAGGCGGTGGTCCAGGTTGGGTTCCGACAGGGCGCCTACTTTTTCAGAGAGATGCTGGATGCGGCGGGAGAGATTGCGAATCACCGCCAGCCCCACCAGTGGATACTTCACTACCAGGCCTTCGAAGACCTTTCGATCCATGCCGCAGGTCAACGTGGGCTCAAGGCAGGTGGCTCCAACCGGGTATTCGCCCTCTTCAAGGAGCACGTTTTCTCCAAGCAAATCCCCCGCCTTGCGAATATCGAGAGTCAGCATGCGTCCTTCCTCGGTAATCTTCCACAGCTTCACCGAGCCCGCCTTGATCAGGTGCATGCTGTCTGCGCGGCTGCCCTGGCGGAAAAGATCCTCTCCCGCAGCCAGGCGTCTTCGCACGAAATTCCTTGAGAGATCGTCCCACGACTCCTGCGGCACGCCCTCGAAGAGCCACGCCTGGCCAAAACAACCGGGGTTAAGAACAACTTCCGGACCGGCCAGTTGCGAACAAAGACACAGATGGCTCATGATTCCCGGCTTTCTGAGGGCGAGATGCAGGCGATTTGGCGCTGCGGGTGAAGTCCGTAATCGCCTCAGGCAATCTGCCTGCCTGCGAAGGGGCCAACCGACTGGTCAAAGACCGCTTCCACCGCAATCTTCACAACGTACTTGAGCGGCGGCATTTCCCTGGGAGATGCCTTGAGCAGAATCTCTTGTTCTTCAAACAGAGGGCCGGAGCCGATGACCTCCGCCGTTCCCTTAATCTGGTAGCCGGTGGCTGAAGCCGGGTCAACCACGGTGACGGCGACCTTGTTGTTCTGCAGTAGATTCCGCCTTGTCTTTTCAGAATAGAGGTCGGCGAAAAGAACGTGAAACTGATCCAAAATTCTGACAGAGCCCTTGGGAGTGACATTTGGTTCGCCCTGGCTGGATGCCGTGGCTACCCAGGCCAGTTTGCCGGGCAGAAAATCCTGAACATGCTTGGGAATGCTTACCATGGTGGTTCCTCTAGGACGTGGATCCGCAAACTCTGGGGAGCCATCGATCATGGCCTTAGGATACACCGACTCGATCACTCTCCAGTAAAGCGGCCGGTGCCCTTCTGGCGCGATTTCCTCGTCGCCTGAAGCGCCCGGCCCTGTAGAATCAAGCTGAATCCCGCCTCACTCGAGCTATGGAGGCCACTTGCTTTACTGGCTGCTGTACGAAAAGCTGTTTCCGTTCTTTCACCCGTTCCGGATCTTCCGCTACCTCACGTTTCGCACCGCGTTTGCCTCAGGCACGGCGCTGCTGATCGCGCTGTTCATCGGGCCTTACGTCATCCAGAAGCTGCGCGATTTCCAGATCGGCCAGTTCATCCGCGAAGACGGTCCGCAGTCGCACCTGAAGAAGTCAGGCACGCCCACCATGGGCGGCGTACTCATCGCCATTGCCATTCTTCTTCCCACGGTGCTCTGGTCCGATCCCGCGAACCCCTATGTGTGGATTACGGTGTTCTCGACCATCGCCTTCGGCGCCATCGGGTTTGCGGACGACTACATCAAGGTGGTGAAAAAGCGCAGCCTGGGACTGACCGCGCGGGCGAAGTTGATGTGGCAGGGGTTGGCCGGGGCCAGTGTCGCAATTGCCCTCGTGGTCCTTCAGCAATTCCATGTTTTCTCAACCCGGCTTACTGTGCCCTTTATCAAGGCCTGGCGGCCCGACCTGCTGTGGCATTGGTGGCCCAGTACGGCTCCGTATCTCAGCCTGCTGGCGTTTGTGCCTTTCATCGTCTTTGTGATGCTGGTGCTGGTCTTCTCGTCGAATGCCGTCAACCTGACCGACGGTCTTGACGGCCTGGCGATCGGCTGCACCATCATCGCCGCCGGCGCGCTGGCTGTGCTTACTTATGTGAGCGGCCACGTTGTCTTTGCCGATTACCTCGAACTGCAGCGCATGCCTTTGGTTGGGGAACTCACCGTCTTTTGCGGGTCCATGGTGGGCGCTTCCATTGGTTTTCTCTGGTATAACGCCCATCCGGCCGAGGTCTTTATGGGAGACGTGGGGTCTCTTGCCCTGGGCGGCGCCATCGGCACGGTGGCCGTTATCATCCGCCAGGAACTGCTGCTGCCCTTCATCGGCGGAATCTTCATCCTTGAAGCGGTTTCGGTGATGCTGCAGGTGGGCAGTTACAAGCTGCGCAACAAGAAGCGTATCTTCAGAATGGCCCCGCTTCATCATCACTTCGAGCAGTTAGGTTGGGACGAGTCCAAAGTCATTGTGCGCTTCTGGATTGGCGCCCTGGTGTTTGCATTGTTTGCACTCACCACTCTTAAACTCCGTTAGAAGTCACCCGCGCATTGCACCAACGGTGCAAAATAGAGAAGTCGCGGAAGCCTGAGGAAAAACCCTGTGATGGATCTCAAAGGCAAAAAAGTTCTGGTCGTTGGACTGGGCAAATCCGGTCTGGCGGCTGCGTTGTTTCTGCGCCGCCGCGGCGCCCAGGTTACGGTCTCCGATGTGCGCTCGGCCGAGGCGCTGGCCAAGGATATTCCAGCTTTGCTGGATGCGGGCATCATGGTTGAAGCCGGCGGCCATGGGCTGCTCACTTTCCGCCGCCAGGACTTGATTGTAGTGAGCCCCGGCGTGCCGCTGGATACGCCCGAACTGGCGCAGGTGAAGAGCTTCGGTCTGCCGGTGATCGGCGAGTTGGAACTGGCCGCTCGCTTCCTCAAGGGGAAAATGCTGGCCATTACCGGCTCCAACGGCAAAACTACCACCACCGCTTTGCTCGGCGAGATCCTTGAAGCCGCTGGGCTGCCCACGCTGGTTGGCGGCAACATCGGCGTACCGGTGGTGGCGCTTATCGACGACAGCACAGACGAGACGTGGTCGGTGCTTGAAGTTTCGAGCTTCCAGCTTGAGAGCACCGAGCTGTTTCGGCCGGCTATTGCCGTGATCCTGAACATTACGCCCGACCATCTTGACCGCCACGGCAGCTTTGAGAACTACGCGTTGGCCAAGGAGCGCATCTTTGCCGCGCAGACCGCCGAGGATTGCCTGGTGCTGAACGCCGACAATCCGCCTACCGCTGCCGCCGCCGCCCGGTCGGCGGCCAAGGTCTACTGGTTCTCCGTCGAGCATCCTGTGGAGCAGGGCGCATGGCTGCAGCACGGCTCGGTCGTTTATCGCCCGGCCGCGGATGCGCCGATCGAAAACATCATGCTGCTAAGCAAGATTCCGCTCAAGGGAGCTCACAACGTTGAGAACGTGCTGGCCGCCGTGTGCGCGGCGCGCCTGGCTGGAGCCCCGGCAGAAGCGATCGCCAAAGCGATTGAAGACTTCCGCGCCGTCGAGCACCGGCTGGAGTATGTTGCCACGCTGAACGGCGTGGAGTTCTATAACGATTCGAAGGCGACGAATGTGGATGCGACCGCCAAGGCTATTAGCGCATTTCCCCCGGGGATTCATCTCATTCTGGGCGGCAAAGACAAGGGCTCAGACTATACGCAGCTCAACCAACTGCTGCGCGAGCGGGTGAATGCGGTCTACACCATCGGCTCGGCGGCGGCCAAGATTGAGGCGCACCTGCGCGGAGTCATCACCATCCACTCCTGCGGGACACTGGAGAAAGCGGTGAACGCCGCGGCCACTGCGGCGCGTCCTGGCGAGGTGGTGCTGCTGGCTCCCGCCTGCTCCAGCTTTGACCAATTTGAGAGTTACGAGCACCGGGGCCGCGTCTTCAAAGAGCTTGTGAATGAATGCAGGAGTTGGAAAGTGTGAGGCTATGGCGAAACTGGTCGGGGTAGACAAGTGGATGTTCTTTACCACCCTCGTTCTGGTTGTGGTTGGGCTGGTCATGGTTTTCTCCGCATCCGCCGTGGTTGCGCAGGAGCGGTATCACTCCCCGTATACGTTTGTGGGCAAGCAGGCCATCTGGGCCGTGCTCGGCGTGTTTATGCTGCTGGCCCTCATGCACGTGGACTACAACGTCTACAAGTCGCCGCGATTTATTTATCCCGCGCTCTGCGTTACCACGCTGCTTTTGGTGCTGGTCTTCTTCTTTCCCGCGTCGCACGCCACGTACCGCTGGATTCGCTTTGGCGGCTTCTTCACATTTCAGCCTTCGGAACTGGCCAAACTGGTCACTATTCTGTTCCTGGCATGGTTTCTGCACACCCGGCTGGATGCAATCAACGACTGGAGACACACCCTGGTGCGCGCCGTGAGCGTGCCGCTGGTGTTTGTGGTGCTGGTGTTGCGCGAGCCCGACCTGGGCACGGCGATGGTTCTGTTTGGGGTGACGGTGATCATGTTGTTTCTGGCCGGCATCGATTGGAAGTATCTTGCGGGCGCCGCCGCCGTAGCGCTGCCCTGCATTGGCGCGCTGCTTTATTTTGTGCCCTGGCGCTGGAAGCGCATTATGGTTTTCCTTTACCCGGATTCGGACCGGCTGGGCGGAGGGTTTCACATCAACCAGTCGCTGATCGCGGTGGGTGCGGGCGGGCTGGGCGGCAGGGGATACATGGAGGGCGTGCAGAAGCTGTTTTTCCTGCCCGAGGCGCACACCGACTTCATCTTTGCCAATATCGCCGAGGAACTGGGATTTGTCGGCTCCATCGCCATCGTGCTGCTCTTCGTGGTGCTGGGCATTCGCGGTTTGCGCGCGGCCTTCCGCTCACAGGATTCGTTTGCACGGCTGGTCGCCTTCGGCATCACTGCCGCCATCGTCTTGCAGGCCTTCTTCAACATCAGCGTGGTGCTGGCGCTGGTGCCGACCAAGGGCATCCCGCTGCCGCTGATCTCCTCTGGAGGGACCTCGCTTTTCTGCACGCTGGCCAGCGTCGGCATCCTGCTGAATATCACGCGCAAAGTGGACTGAGAAGCTCAGCAAACAAACGATGACCCCGTGCCGGTCGTCTATCGGCTGGCAACATCCCATTGGCGATGGGGTTTGATCCAGTTGTTCAACAAGCGAATTCAGTGTTAGCCTCTAAAAACCGCTCTTGAGCGGTGCAATTACTGCAACCCTGTTCCGGGGAAAGAAACTCCGGTTCAGAAGGCACCCCCCCATGAGAATCCTCGCCGCAATCTTGTTGTTCTATTGCGTGGTCCCCTTTCACGCCCAGTCTCCATCCACGAGCCAGGCTCCCAAGAAACCAGAGCCGTCCATAATCGTGCTGAATCCGGAAGCCAATTCTGAGCTGATACGGCTGGGCGGGCAGTTGATGATGGCCGGCAAGGCCTATGAGTATGACCGCCAGTTGGCCGACGAAATCGGCCCGCGCCTCACGGGTTCTGAAAAATACGTGAAGGCAACGGATTGGGCGGTTGCCGAGTTTACACGCCTCGGTTTGAGCAGCGTGCATCGCGAGGCTTGGGAGATTCCCGCCACTTGGGAGCCGGAGACGCTGGCGACGGCGCGCATGATCGTTCCGCACGAGCAGCGGCTGCATCTTGAGAGCGAGGGATGGAGCCCGTCGACACCCGTGGGAGGCCTGCGCGGCGCGGTGTACTATCTTGCCTCCTGCAATCCCGATGCTGTAAAGAATGCTGCGGCCGAAATCAGGAATTCGATTGTGCTGGTAGACAGCGACTCTCTTTTTGGCGAGGATCCGCTCCTCTTCGGCCGGCTCTTTGACGCTTTGCGGGAGATTGGCGAAGAGGGAGCGCGCGGGCTGATCTTCGGCTTGGGCGCAACCAACAACGCTCCCAACCTGGTTGGCAACTCCGATTTCAACGGAAGCCTGGCGAATGTTCCCACCGGCAACCTGGGCCGGGAAGACACTTTGCTTTTAAAGCGGCTTTTGAAACAGGGGCCTGTCGAAGTGGAGTTCAGCTTCAAAAATCGCATTCGGGAGCACGTGAAGGTCAACAACGTGGTGGCCGAGATCCCTGGCCGCGAGAACAACGGGGAGTATGTGCTGGTGGCCGGCCACCTGGACTCCTGGGATCCGGGAACCGGCGCGCAGGACAATGGAACCGGCGCGGCAACCGTGATGGCGGTGGCTGAGGCCATCAAGGCAAGCGGCCATGCGCCCAGGCGCACCATGCGCTTCATCCTTTTTGGCGGGGAAGAGGAGGGCCTGATTGGCTCAATACGCTACGCCCGCGACCATGCTGCCGAAATCGCGAAATGCGACGGCGTGTTTGTCACCGATACGGGCGCCGAGTCTCCAAAGGGCTGGTATACGTTTGGCAGATCAGACGAGAATCAGGCTTTGGACTCGATCAAGCCGCTGCTCGACTCGCTCGGCGCTGGAGAAAGGTCCAATTCCGGTGACATTGCCTTCGACACGGATCATGCCCCATTCCTGGTCCAGGGCGTGCCATCCTTCGTGCTCTGGACCCCAATGGAGAAGTACATGCAACTCCACCACAAGCCGAGCGATACATTCGAGAAGGTAGTACAGCGCGACTTGAATCTTGGCGCAGCCGTGGTCGGCGTCACAGCATACGCTTTTGCCGATGCGCCCTTGGCTCTCAAGCATTACTCGGCGTCCGAGGTGGAGGAACAACTCAAGTCAATCAAAGCGCTCGCTCAATACAAGGACCTGCAAGACCACAAGTTTTTCTAGAGCCCGCGGCTGCGTCATTCAATATAGGCTGTCGTTCCAGGCGAACTCGACGAAGCGATGGCCCACACGTCATGCAGGCGTGTGGGCCATTTGCAACATGGGCACTTAAGCCCAGCGTCTTACTGCAAATCGCCGTGCGGCTGAGCGGCTTTGGCGTTGATGGTCAGCGAGCCGTCGCTGAGGCCGGAGCTTTTGGCGGTTAGCTTGATGCGGCCGGCCTGCTTCGCTGACCGAATCACCACCAGCGCGCGACCCTGGTAGAGCTTGCGCCGGTCGCCTTGGTAGGAATCAGGGTCCTTTCCATCGCCGTTCCCTACGGCTGCCATCGTGCCGGGCCCGCTTACCTCGAACTGAACCTCCTGGTCTGCGTGCAGATCGGGCTGGCCTTTCGCATCCACGGCTTCGGCGGTTACGAACGAAAGGTCCTCGCCATTCGCCTGGACCTCGGTCCGGTCCGCCGTTACGCGCAGTTTGGCCGCTGGTCCCGATGTCGAAAGCACGCTTTCAGCAACCACGTGATCCCCGCGCAGGCCCACTACCTTCAGCGTGCCCCGGGCGTATGCCACTGAGAACGTCGCCTTGAACTGCTGCTCGCGGCCGGTGGGCTTTTCACCGATCAGTTTGCCGTTCAAGAAAAACTGCACCTTCTCCGCGCCGGAGTAGACCTCGACCTGCAGGTCTTTGCCTTCCTGCCCCGGCCAACTCCAGGTGGGCAAGGTTGGATAGACCGCCCATCCCACGGCGATGATCTTCTTGCCTTCCGGTTCGGGAAGACGGACCGTTGCGTACACGCGATCGCCGCCGTTCCACAGAATGTCGCGGTAGTAAGACTGCGGCTTCCGATGGCCCGTCAAGTCGATATCTCCACAGAACGCAGCATGCCATGGATACCCGGGAAACATGAGGTCCATTGCGGCCTTGATACCCGGATTCGACGCGGACGCCATCGCGATGGCAGTGTTCAGGTCTACGCCTTGCGTGAGGCCGAGGAACATCTGGTCAATCCCGGCAGTACTCGCAGGAGCATTGTTCATCATGTCTGCCATTTGAGCCTGCTGCGGAGTGCCGTATTGCCATGCGCCGACGCCCGACTCGCCCAGGTAGTCCATAGCAGTCCAGGTGAGGTCGCCAAGGATATACGGGTTGTCGTGCGAGGCTTGCCAGAGCGGAAAGGCCAAGGAAGGGTAAGACTCGGTGGTAAGCATCATGCGCGAAGGCAACTGCTCGTGGTCCGTTTTGTAAGTGGGAAGGATGTTGTAGTTGTAGCCCGCGATGTCGAGTTGCGAAAACACCGCCTGTGCGTTGGGAGTTGTCGTATTGCCCGGAAACGCCAGCGTGAGCGGACGCGTGTTGTCGAGCGCGCGCACCTGGTCGGCAAGTTGCTTGCCGAGCACGCCGCCGCTGGTGACTTCAAGTTCCGGAATCTCGTTGCCGATTCCCCAAATGACAATCGATGGATGATTGCGGTCCCTCAACACCATCGACGAAATATCCTTCTTCCACCAATCATCAAAGTCGCTGCCGTAATCGAACTTGGCTTTATGCGCCTTCCATACGTCGAATGGCTCATCGAGAACCAGCAAGCCGATACGGTCGCATGCGTCAAGAAATGCGGGCGATGGCGGGTTGTGGGCCGTGCGCACCGCATTCATGCCCGCGGCCTTCAGCAGTTCCACCCTGCGCTCTTCAGCGCGGTCAAACGAGGCGGCGCCGAGCGGCCCATTGTCGTGATGAACGCTGCCGCCGGTGAGTTTGATGGACTTGCCGTTCAACAGCAACCCCTTCTCTGCCGACCAGGCAAGCGAGCGAATGCCGAACGAAGTGGTCACCTCATCGGTCACTTTTCCATCCCGGCGGATCGTTGAGATTGCGCGGTACAAAGCGGGCGACTCGGGCGACCAGAGCGCTGGGGCGGCTACGGTGATCTCCTGCGCAGATTCGTCTTCCTTGCCCACCGCGATGTTCAGGGTCGATTGTGCGCTGCCGATCTTCTTTCCAGTTTTGTCGAAGAGAATGGTCTCGACCGTCAGCGGGGACGCATTCGAGGACTCATTTGCCACCCGAGTGCGAACCGAGATCTTGGCCGAGGCGCTCGTCGCTTCCGGCGTGGTCACAAATACTCCCCAATGCGCCACGTGCGTGGGCTCTGTCACCACTACGCGAACGTGCCTGTAGATGCCCGAGCCGCTATACCAGCGGCTGTTCGGCTGAGCCGAGTTGTCCACGCGGACGGCCAGAACGTTTTCGCCTAAGAAATTCAGTTGCTGCGTCAGATCGAACGTGAAGGCCGTGTAGCCGTAAGGGTGCGTCCCCAGCTTGTGGCCGTTGAGATACACGGTGGCATCGCGGTACACGCCGTCGAATTCAACGCTGACGAGTTTCCCTTTCCAATCGGCGGGGGCGTGGAATGCCTTGCGGTACCAACCGACGCCGCCGGGGAAGAACCCGCCGCCCGCTCCGCTCGGATTATCCTTGTCCGGCTTGCTCTCGATGCTCCAGTCATGGGGCAGATCGACTGTGCGCCAGGACGCATCGGCAAACGAAGCAGCCTCCGCTCCTCCCGGATCGCCGAGCAGGAACTTCCACCCGGCATCGGCGGTAAGTTGTTGCCTGGGCGAGCGGGCATTTGCAGCGCTTATTGACAAGGGCGCAAGGCACGCCAGCATGGCGGCGAAAGCGATCAGGGTGCTGGATTGGACTCTCATGAGGACCTTTCTCTGTTCGGCCTGGGCCGAGTTTCTATGTCTTTTGCGGATTAGGTGCCGGAGATTCCGGTGCGCGCAATCCCAAAAGAAGAATGCGGATGGTTTCGCGAAACATGCGATCAATGGGCTTGCCGTACTCCTGTTCGATCTTGTTTCCCAGCGAGGCAAGACGGCGCTGGGCTCCGATTACCGCGTTCATCACGGCATGCATTGTCAGGTCGGGATCGAGATCGGACCGGAGCGAGCCGTCGGCGATGCCCTCCCGGATCAGTTCGGAGAAGGCCTGAAACCCTCCGGGATTGATTTGCAATTCCAGACTGATGAGCCGCTCCGCCGGCCAGTCGCGGGCGTACATGGCGTCGAATTGAGCCATAAACCGGATCTCCGCCTGATTGGTCACCAGGTCATTGGCCATGAAGTTCATCAGCGCAGTGAGCCGGGTTAGCGCGCTGGATGCAGCATCGACACCCTGCATCGCGCGCCCGCTTGCATCCTGTATCAGCTCGCGCATGAAGGCCCAGACAATGTCGTCCTTGTTGGCGAAATACTGGTACATCGTCGAAGGCCGGACTCCAGCGGTCGACGTAATTTCGGTCATGGTGACGCGGTCGATTCCGCGCTCGTCAAACAGTTTCCAGGCGGCATCGAGAATCCGGCGGCGTTGACGTTCCCGGTGAGCATGGTAGGCGTTTGCCGGTTTCTCCGCTTCTTTTGGAGGCATGTGACCTCTTAATTCGTCATATAGAACCAAATTCGTAAGACTGTTTCGAATTTATAAATGCACACGCGAACATGAGTCAAACCAATTCGTCCGGCAGGTGCTGCCGGTCGTCCGGGCAGCCGGTCTGATCGGCAAGCAAGGCATGTATGCGGTTCGATACACTGGGGTATGAAAGGCACACATTTGGCAGAGCTTCGCGTACTAATTGCCGGCGGCGGCACGGGCGGGCATATCATTCCGGCGCTTGCAGTTGCGCACGAGTTGGTTGATCGGCATGCTGCCGAGGTGCTGTTTGTGGGCACCGCGCGGGGCATGGAAATCCGCCTTGTTCCCGAGGCTGGCTTCAATCTTCGTTTGATCGATGTTGGCCCGCTCAAGAGCGTATCCCTGGTTACCCGGCTCAGAACGCTTTTCAACCTGCCGCGGAGCCTCTTTGCCTGCAAGAGGCTCATCCGGGAGTTCAATCCGGACGTCGTATTCGGCGTGGGCGGCTATGCTTCAGGCCCGGCCATGGCAGCGGCCTTGCAGTTGAAAGTTCCGACCATGGTGTTTGAGCCCAACGCGGTTCCAGGGCTGGCCAACCGCCTTGTGGGCATGAAGGTGGATGCCGCGGCGGTCAATTTCCAAGCAGCGCTGGCGTATTTCAAATCGGCCGAAGTTACCGGCATCCCGGTGAGGCCAGAGTTCTTCCACCTGCAGCCGCCTCTGGGCGTGGCGCCGCATTTGCTGGTTTTTGGCGGTTCGCAGGGCGCGCGCATCTTCAATGTTCACCTTCCCCAGGTGATCAAGGATTTGCTTGACGCAGTTCCGGGACTTACCGTTTTGCACCAGAGCGGCGTGCGCCATGCCGCGACAACCCAGGCAGCCTATGCAACTAGCGGGGCCGATTCGAATCGGTGGGAGGTGCAGCCGTTTTTCAACGATATGCCGGCGCGCTTTGCCCAGGCCCACTTGGTGATGGCCCGCAGCGGCGCGTCCACGGTGGCCGAACTGGCCGCGGCGGGCAAGCCGGCGCTGCTGGTGCCCTTTGCGGCCGCCACAGACAATCACCAGAAGCGAAACGGCGAAGCGATGGTGACGGCCGGCGCAGCCGTTATGCTGGATGAATGGGATCTGGATGCGCAGGGCAAGCTCTTGGGCACTCTGGTGGAATTGCTCACCAGCCCTGAACGGCTCGCGGCCATGGCGCTTGCGGCCCGAACCCAGGCCCATCCTGGCGCTGCGGAGCGCATTGCTGACAGGTTAGCGATGCTGGCAGAAGAGAAGAGCATGAAAGCCCCTAGCCTGGCGCGATAGAAACGGCACAATGAAAAAAGGCCCATCTGCCGAAGCAGATGGGCCTTTTCTAGTCATTTGCCGGAATTGCCGGTCCAGTTTCCTGGTTTAGCGGTGTCCGCCGCCGCCATGGCCGCCACCGCCGCCAGCGTGTCCGCCTCCTCCGCCGCCGCTGAAGCCGCGACCGCCACCGCCGCCGCCGCTGAATCCGCGAGAGCCGCCGCCGTAGCCGCCGACATGTGCTCCGCCACCGTAGCCGCCGCGGCTGCCGCCGCCACTGTAGGCGCGAGGCGCTGCACCACCGTAGCCGCCGCGGTTACCGCCACCCGCATAGGGAGCGCGACCCGCATACCCGCCGCGGTTACCGGAAGCGTATCCACCGCGGTTGCCGTATCCATACCCGCCGTGGCCATAACCACCCCGTCCGTAGCCGTAGTGGCCGTAGCCGCCACGACCCCAGCCACGATACCAAGGCCCGGCGCCGATGAAGACGCCGCCATAGAACCAGCTAGGGCCGTAATACCCGTAGGGGGCGCAGCCATAGGGGTAATAGGAGTAGTAGCCCCACTCGCACACCGGAGGGCCGTAATCCATGGGTTCATCAACAACCGCGGGGCCGACACCAACTCCAACCGCTACCTGGGCATTGGCCGTTGCCGCAAAGGGCAGAGCAAGAAGCGCCGCTAACAGAACCAGTCGCATATTCCGCATGACATCCTCCATTGTGCGATCCCGTGCTGCTCCATTCGGGATCCGGAGTGGAACTCCGCTTTCAGCACCCGCCGGCTTCCGGGCTTCTGTTCCCAACCGGCTTCTGCTCATTCAAACAGCAACCCCGCCGTTAAGTTGCGGTCCTTCCAAAAAGAATCGTTCAATCGACGTGGAATACGCAAGGGAACAATTCATGGCGGCCTCCCCGCGGGAAAAACAGGCTTCCGCAACCCCTTGCAAGATTGGGGTTTGCGCCTCTTTTGCCTGTACTCGGCTAAGCCCGCCCGGGTTGAATGTTAAAGTTGAGTTTCATTCATGTTCACAACGGAACAGCACGCACACTTCATCGGTATCGGCGGCATCGGGATGAGCGGCATTGCGGAAATTCTGCTCAATCTGGGGATGAAAGTCTCTGGCTCCGATTTGCGGCGCGGGCCGGTAACGGACCGGCTGGCCCAACTGGGCGCCACGGTTTACGAGGGCCACGAAGCAGGGCACGTGGGCGGAGTGACGGTTGTTGTGACCAGTTCAGCTGTTTCCGCGACAAATCCCGAGGTAGTTGAAGCCCACGCCCGCAAGATTCCAGTCATTCAACGCGCGGAGATGCTGGCCGAACTGATGCGCCTCAAGTACGGCATCGCCATTGCCGGCATGCACGGAAAGACGACCACCACCTCAATGGTGGCCAGTTTGCTGGCGGCCGGCGGTCTTGACCCGACGGTAGTCGTCGGTGGCCGCGTGGACGCCCTGGGATCAAATGCCCGCCTGGGCACGACTCAATACCTGGTGGCGGAAGCCGATGAGAGCGACCGCTCGTTCCTGAAACTGTCGCCGATCCTGGCCGTGGTGACCAATCTTGACCGCGAGCACATGGACTGCTACAAGGACATGGCCGACGTGGAGCGGGCGTTTCTTGAGTTCATGGACAAGGTGCCCTTTTACGGCGCGGTGACCGCCTGCCTGGACAATCCTCTGCTGGCCGCGATTCTGCCGCGGGTCCGCCGCCGCGTGTTCACCTATGGAGTTCACCCCGATGCGGATTTCTGGCTGGAGTTTCTGGCTGCCGGCGAGGGGCGTTTTGCCCGCTTCCAGATTCACACCAGCGAAGGCCTGCTGGGACCTTTTGAACTCCATGTACCGGGGCGGCATAATGTTCTGAACGCCACCGCCGCGGTAGCCATTGCCCGCCAGCTTGGGGTGACTGCGGAGAAGATCGCGGAAGGCCTGAACCACTTTCGTGGCGTGGACCGGCGATTCCAGCACCGGGGCGAGGCGTGCGGCGTAACGGTGGTGGACGATTACGGGCACCATCCCACTGAGATTCGAGCGACGCTGGCCGCGGCCCGCGAGTGCGGACACGGCAGAATTCACGTCATCTTCCAGCCCCACAGGTACTCGCGTACCCTCGATCTTTTGGACGAGTTCAAGGGCGCATTCAGGGACGCCGATACAGTGGTTGTGTTGCCTATTTATGCCGCCAGCGAGGAACCCATTCCCGGTGTGACGGCAGAACGGCTGGCCGGCCAAATTGAAGGGCCGCGGGTGGAGTACGCACCGGATTTTGCCGCAGCAGTGGCGGCGATCATGGCCGTCGCCCAAAAGGACGACCTGGTTCTCACCCTTGGCGCGGGCAGCGTAAGCCAATTGGCTCCGCAAATATTGGCGGCGCTTGAAGCAGAGAAGAGTGCACGAAACTGAAAGGCCTGGCATGGTTACACGCCGTGATTCGTGAGCCAGACTGCAGGAGTGTTCTTGAGGGGCTTAAGCTCGGTTCATTTTGATGTACTTTCGGCGCGACTCAAGTCGTGACCGGTTACGGAACAGGGGCAAGACCGTCCCTGAAGGAAAAGGCAAAAGTGGCAGGAATTCTCTTCATCATTTCGGCGCCCTCGGGCTCAGGCAAAAGCACTTTGGTTAGCGAAGTGCGGAAGCAATTGAGCGGGATCGAGTTTTCAGTCTCCTGGACCACTCGGCCGCCGCGGGGCTCAGAGCAGCACGGCCGCGAATACAACTTCACCACCCGCGAGGAATTCCAGCGCATGTGCGCGGCGGGCGAGTTCCTTGAATATGCCGAAGTATTTGGGAACTATTACGGCACGGCGCGGCGGTCTCTTGAGGAGGCCAGGGCAGCCGGACACGACCTGCTGCTGGACATTGACGTGCAGGGCGCGGCCCAGGTGCGCGCCACCATGCCGGAGGCGGTGAGCATTTTTGTCCTGCCGCCCAACCCCAAAGTGCTGAGGACCCGCCTGCGCAATCGCAGCCGCGCCGAGGGCGTGGTAAACGAGGCGGAACTCTATCGCCGCCTGAGCGAAGCCAGCAGGGAGATTGAGAATTATCGCGGATACGGCTATATTCTGGTGAACGACGTTCTCGACAAGGCAGTGGCGCAATTGGAAGCCATTGTGCAGGCAGAACGCTTTTACCGGAACGGCGAGGCCATCGCATACCGCGCGTCCCGGGTGTTGGAGGTAGCGGCAGCCTGTCGCCAGACCAACGCGCAAGACCGCCTGAGACCGGTGCTGGAGGCTTTTGGTATCCTTGGCTCGAACAGCCAGCAGCAACTGAACTTTGAGGAGGACCCCGATGACGATTGAGACCGAATTCGACTCGAACTACCGCAAGGTTCTTGTGGCGGCCCGCCGCGCGCGCCAGTTGCAGGGCGGGTCGGGCGCGCTGGTTCACAGCCAGTCAACCAAGCCCTGCCGCATCGCCCAGGAAGAGATAAGCGCCGGAAAAATCTCCTACGTCAAGGCCGAAAAAGACGTGGTCAAGCCACTAGTCGAAGGCCCGGCTGTTCCTATTCTGATGAGTTAGTTGTTCTCGAAAACGGCTACAATCCAAACATGAGAGTCACGGTGGGGGTCTGCGGCGGAATCGCCGCGTACAAGGCGGCGGAACTGGTCCGCGCGTTGCAGCGCCAGGCGCTTGAGGTTCATGTTGTGATGACCCAGGCGGCCTGCAAATTTGTGCAGCCGCTTACCTTTGCCGCACTGAGCGGCCATAAGGTCCTCACCAGCCTTTGGGACGACACCGGCACGGGCGACACTGCCTATGGCGAAGTGGGCGAACAAAACGGTATTGAGCATATCAGCGAAGCGCAGTGGGCCGACGCTTTGGTGATTGCCCCGGCCACGGCTAATATTCTGGCCAAGTTTGCCCACGGCATTGCCGACGACTTTTTGACAACCATGTACCTGGCCACAACCGCTCCCGTTCTGGTGGCGCCGGCCATGAACGTGAACATGTGGGAGCACCCGGCGACCCAGGCCAACCTTGAGATGCTGCGCCAGCGCGGCGTGCGGGTGGTTGAGCCCGGCTCGGGCGACCTGGCTTGCGGGATGGTGGGCGCCGGCCGCTTGGCCGAACCGGAGACCATCGTCAACGCGGTTTTGAGCGTCCTGGGCCGACGCCACGATCTGGCCGGCGAAGTTCTGCTGGTCACGGCAGGCGGTACGCGCGAGGCGCTCGACCCGGTTCGCTTTTTGGGCAACCGCTCAAGCGGCAAAATGGGATACGCCATTGCCGAGGCAGCGCAGAGCCGCGGCGCAAAAGTTATCGTAGTCAGCGGACCAACGGCACTTCATCCGCCCGCGCATTGCGAACTGGTAAAAGTTGTGACCGCCGACCAGATGCGGCTGGCCGTGCTTTCTCGAATGGAGGAATGCACGCTCGTTGTGAAGGCGGCCGCCGTGGCCGACTACCGGCCGGTGGTTGTTTCCGAACAGAAGCTCAAGCGCACGGGGCCGCTTATGCTGGAACTGGCGCCGACCGAAGACATTCTTGCCGAAGTGGTTCGCCGCCGCCGGCCAGGGCAGCTGATTGTGGGCTTTGCCGCAGAGACTGAGAACCGCATGGAGAACGGCCGCGCAAAACTGCTGCGCAAGGGCGCGGACGCCATTGTGGTAAACGATGTTTCAGGCGATGGCGTGGGCATTGATGCGGATGTGAACGCGGCCACCTTCCTGACTCTCTCTACGGCGATCGAGTTGCCGGAGATGCCCAAGCGCCAATTGGCCGATCGCATTCTGGATGAGATTCTGGCCCTGCGCCGACCCCGCTCGGTGGTTCTGGAGTTCGACGACGGCGAGGATGAAAAGGCCCGGCAGGACCGTGTGCTGCGTGAGGCTGAAACGCTGCCCTCACGCCGGCAATTGATCGTGGAGACCTAGCCTTGGCACGAATCGATCCGGCGACCCAGGAAGCGCTGCTCGAGCGCGTGCGTTTCTATCGAGATCTCGGACTGACGGAGTTTTATCGCCGGCCCGTGGACGCGGCATTACTGGCCCAACTGGCCGCTGAGCCGATAGCGCAGCCATCATCACCGATTCCAAATCAAGACCAGGGCATGGGTGCCCCAGGTCTCGCTTCTGAGACCTGGGATTCTGCATCCCAAACCCAGACACTACACGAGGACGAAGCTACTTCGCCGCGCAGACCGGTTTCCGCACCACCGCAAGTGGCAGCCGCCGTTCCTGCTTCCGGCCATGCCGCCGCACTTCAAATCATTCGCGACGAAATCGGGGACTGCACCCGCTGTGCGCTGCACAAGGGCCGCAACAAGCTGGTGTTCGGCGATGGCGATCCCAATGCCCGCCTGATGTTTGTGGGCGAGGGGCCGGGCGCGGACGAAGATGCGCAAGGGATGCCCTTTGTGGGCAAAGCCGGCCAACTGCTCAACAACATGATCAACGCCATGGGGCTGAAGCGCGAGCAGGTGTACATTGCCAACGTGGTAAAGTGCCGCCCGCCGGGCAACCGGACCCCGGAGCCGGAAGAGGGCAACACATGTTCGCCGTTCCTGTTCCAGCAAATCGACGTGGTGCGGCCGCAGGTGTTGGTGGCCCTGGGCGCTACGGCGGCAACCTATCTGCTGGGCACGCGGCAGCCCTTGGCTGGATTGCGCGGACGGGTGCATGCGGTGCGCGGAACGCAGCTCATTGTGACGTATCATCCGGCCTATCTGCTTCGCGATCCCAGGCAGAAGAAGGAAGCCTGGGCCGATTTGCAAATTGCCATGCGGGAACTGGGATTGAAGCTGCCTGCCAAGGGTTAACTCGCGAAGTTGAAGTTCCAAAAGAAAGAGCACGAAGATGAAGAAGATCACGCGCCGTTCGATGATTCAGACATCGGGCATTGTGGCGGCGGGGGCCGCATCGTTGCAGGGCGCATTCGGCGCTGGAGTCAGCAGTCTTATGAGGCTTGCGGGTTCGAGCGGTCCGGCTGCGGAAAATGTGCGCATTCCATCCTGGGGCCTGGGGCCATTTGTACGCGACAATGGCGCGGACCACATCGGCGCAAGGGCGGAGAGCGTCTTTCCCTGTCCGGTGACGGGCAAGATCATCCCTTGGGAGAACAAGGACGTGCTTTGCGCTGCGGCGGTGGTGAAAGACGGCAAGGTCTTCCTCTTCTATCGCGCTGAAGACAAGTCACGCGGCGAGAGCTGGGGCACGAGCCGGATTGGGTTGGCAGTCAGCGAGGACGGTCGGCATTTCAAGCGGCATCCTGAGCCGGTTTTGTATCCCGGGAACGACTTCATGAAAGAGTACGAGTGGCCGGGTGGCTGCCAGGATCCGCGCGTGGCGCAGGCTGAAGACGGAAGTTACGTGATGACGTACACGGCGTGGGACGGCGAGTTTGCGCGTCTTTGCTGCGCTACGTCGAAGGACTTATACAAGTGGACCAAGCACGGGCTGGCCATCGGCACTTGCCACAAGGGCAAGTACCGTGATTTCTGGTCGAAGTCCGGGTCCATTGTTTGCCGCAGGGAAGGCTCGCGATTTATCGCCGAGCGCATCAACGGCAAATACTGGATGTACTTCAACGACACGGGGCTGATGCTGGCCACCTCAGATAATTTGACCGACTGGAACGTGCTTGAAGACGCGAGCGGCAAGCACCTGACCGTGCTGCCGATGAGGCCGGGCGGGATTGACAGCATGGTGACAGAAGGCGGACCGCCGACCTTCATGACCGACAAGGGAATCTTCATGATCTACAACGCAGGCGCCAACGGGCGGCCCGACCTGGGATTAACGGGAACGGTGTGGGCAGTGGCGCAGGCGCTGTTCGATCCCAGGGATCCGACCAAGCTGATTGACCGCATGGACCACGACTTCTTCCATCCGGAGCGGGATTTCGAGATCAAGCACGCGGGCTCGGCAGAGGGCGGCAACAGCAATGTCACATTTGTTGAGAGCCTGGTCTGGTTCAACAACGAGTGGCGGTTCTACTATGGCTGCGCCGATTCGATTGTTGCCTCAGCCGCGTGCAGGCCTTAGAGACCCGCATTAGCACAGGGCTGCAAGGCTACCGCTGCCCTAGCAGGCGCCAGCGGAGAAGCAGTTCGAAGCACTTCCCGCGGTCGATGTTGTCGGCAATTGTGCCGCGGGTCCAGGTTTGCTGTTCTACCTCTTCTTTGCTCATCTGCCGGTGTTCGATGAGCTTGCCTACGCACCCCAGGCAGTAGGAGCACGATTCAAGGGGCGTGGAACTCTCAAGGTAAGTGCGGATTCGATCCGCGAAGCCGGGGGTGTCTTCCAGCTTCAAACCGTCATCTTCGTGGAAGTCCCGGCCGACCAATCCCTGCTGGTGAAGCTTGTAGCCGAGCAAAGGGGCGATGGCGCAGCGATAGAGATAGCCGTCCTGGATGACGTGGCAATGCCAGGACCAGGCGTTTGAACAGGTCTGGAAAATGGTGTTGACCTGGCCGGCGTTTGCGTTTCTCTCGCCCACAATGGTCTTCCTGAAGTGAGTTTTCACAAAAAAACTCAGTTCCACTCCAGCGGCGTCGCAGCGCCTGCGGATTGTGCCGATTGCCACCTCGGGGATGGGGCGGGAGGCGTAGCGGCTGATAGTGATTTTGTCCAGCGCCTGGAAGAGTGCTTCGGGCTGATTGGCAAGGAGCAAGCCGTTGGTAAACAAGCCTATCTGTTCGGTGATGCCACTTTCGCGGAGCACGGCAATGAAATCGAGCAGCCGCTCCTGCAACAACGGCTCGCCGCCCAGAATCCAGAAGCTGCCGGCGTGGATATGCGGCGCAAGCTGGGCCAACTGCCGGGCAAAGTTTTCAGGAGTGATGGAAGAGGTGAATTCCGCGTCGCGCGCGCCGAAGAAGGGGGCAAGGTGATCGCATTGGTCGCAGCGGAGGATACAGCCATTAGCTACGTTGTATTCGAGCTTTTCAATCCGGTAGCTTTGGGCCAACGCTCACCATCGATTCGCGGGTAGGGAAAATCGCTGAATGGGTAGATGCCAGCTAGGTTACCACAAGGGGCAGGGAACAGTTGGGCGGAAGCTCCTGGCTCTAGCAACTGGAAGGTTCTTTGGCTATCGGCAGCGTAAACAGGAACGTGGCTCCCTTGCCTAGTTCGCTCTCAGCCCATAACCGGCCGCCATGGGCCTGCACCACGTGCTTGACGATGGCCAGGCCGAGACCGGTGCCGCCGGACTCGCGGGAACGGGCTTTGTCGATCCGGTAGAACCGCTCGAAGATGCGCTCCAGGTGCTCGAAGGCAATGCCCGGCCCAAAGTCCTGCACACTGAACTCGACTTCGCCTTCAAGGGCCCGCGCGCCCACGCAAATCCGCTTGCCCGCCTTGCCGTACTTGAGCGCGTTCTCAACCAGGTTGCCGAAGACCTGATTCATGGCGTCCGGATCGGCCATCACCAGGCAATCGGGCGCGCCTCCCGATTCGAGCGTGACGCCGGAATCAACAACCAGCCCGCCCAGGCCTTCGACGGCATCCTTGACCAGCACACTGGCCCGCATAGGCTGCAGCGCCAGTTTGTAGTCGGGGCTCTCGACGCCGGCCAGCGCCAGCAGGTCTTCAGTGAGGCGGTTCATGCGTGTGGCGTTCTTGAGAATGATGCCCAAAAACTCGCGGCTGGTTTCGGAGTTGGCGCTCGGTTCTTCTATGAGCGTTTCTACGTAGCCCTGGATGGAGGTGAGCGGCGTGCGCAACTCATGGCTCACGTTGGCGATAAAGTCCCGGCGCGACTTTTCCGCGGCTTCGATGCGGGTTACGTCATGCAGCACGGCAAGCGCGCCGCCGCTGGGCAGCGGAGCCGCATTGATCTCAAAAATGCGCCCCGGCACCAGGGAACTGGCCCGGCCATACCGGACGCCGTTGGGATGGGGGCCCTGCTCCAGCGCGGCGCGCACGCAGGCCAGCAAATCCGGGTCGCGGACAAAGAGCACCAGCGGGCGGCCGACGTGAATCTGCGTGCCCGCAATCCGCTGCATTACGGCGTTCGACCAGCGCACCGTGCCTTCCGGCGTGACGGCAACCACCGCCTCCTGCATGGAGTCGAGCATCGTCGCGAGTTCCTGCCTGCGATTTTCGATTTCGGCAAAGCTCTTTGCCAGCCGCGCGGCGGCCACGTTCAGGGCAGCTTCCGGGGTTGAAAACGCGTCGTCGTTCACGGGGAGCCGCGCGCCAAGATCGCCATCCGCGATGTTCTGGGCAAAAACGAGAAGTCGCTCAAGGCGGACCGAGATGCGGCCCGCAACCACGACGGCGATTGTCAACGCCACTGCCATTGCAATCAGGGCAGACCAGAAAATCTCGTCGCCCAGTAAAAGGGCGGCCCTGCCCGGCGGCAGTTCAAGCACCTTGCCGACGAAGAGCGGAATGAAGGCAAACTCCATGGCCGCAGCCTGAAAGACCAGCAGCAGCACGAACAGGCCAAGGAGCTTGGTAAAAACTTTTGACTTCAATGGAGCGCTGCTCCTTTTACCAATCATGGAAGTCTGTGGTTTCCCACCCTTTCGCCAGGGAAAAGGCGAGCGTGGGGGGGCGCCCAGAGATTGCGGAACCAGCCGGGCTACTCGCCTTTTGGTAGCTCGAAGCGGTACCCGGCTCCGCGAACGGTCTTCAGATACCGCGGGTTTTCCGGATCGATCTCGATCTTCTCGCGGATGCGCCGCACATACACATCCACTGAACGAGGCGTGACAAAGCGTGCATCGCCCCAGACCGCATCCAGAAGCCGGTCTCGGCTGAAGACCCGTCCCGGATGCCGCGCCAGATAATCGAGCAGGCGAAACTCGGTTGCGGTGGTGGTAGTCAGTTCGCCCCGCACCTTGAGCTGCATGGCGTTGGCGTCAATGATCACTTCTTCAAAGCTGATGACCGAAGGCGTGGTGGGCCGCTCAAACCGCCGCAACACCGCCTTGACCCGCGCCACCAGTTCGCGCGTGGCGAAAGGCTTGGTGATGTAGTCGTCGGCCCCCAGTTCCAGTCCCAGCACGCGATCGTTCTCACCGGCACGCGCGGTGAGAAAAATAATGGGAATGGTGGAAAGCGCCGGGTGAGCGCGCAGGCGTTTGCACACGTCGAGCCCGTCGCCGCCGGGCACCATGATGTCCAGCAGGAAAAGCGCGGGCGCCTGCCGCTCGGCATCGGGAATGAGGTTGGTGGGGGTGTGGAACAGGCGCGCCTGAAAGCCTGCCGACTCCAGGTGATGTTGCACCAGCCGTGCGATGTCTGTGTCGTCTTCCAGTACAAATACTGTTTGGCTCAACCGGTCAGCCCTCTCCCGGCGGCCGTTAAGCTGCAACTACTGGGGCCGCACGGGTCCATTAACAGAGTAATGCAGCAAGGCAAACAGAATGCAAACGTTGTGTTAATTTGCCCGGGATGCCGAAGCTGCGACTCTCCACCGCCGGACCGGCCAGATGCTTAACTCGTAGTCTTTTCCAATCCACAAATGAGCCTGAAGGACGATCATTAGCGGGCAGGCGTGTTTTTGTTCTTTCGGGATCATTTCATATTGCTCATCGTGTCCGCGGCGGTGGGAATGTGGGAATCGGCTTTATCGATTTCCAAGG
>CAIWFH010000151.1 GCA_903911925.1 uncultured Acidobacteriaceae bacterium | reverse complement strand
TTTGGCGAGGCGGCCGATCAGGATTTCCTCGCAAAAGACCCCGCGCGTTCGGTGAGGATTCCGGCGCACCTTCGGGAGACCGACAAGACCACCCTGACATGGGATCAGTTGAGGGCTGCCTTGTCGGAGCTTGGCCTCCGGGATCGGATTCTGCTCGAACTCGATATGTCCAATGCTCTGCGTCCAGGTGAGTTGTTCGGCCTGCGGTGGAAGTGCTTCGATCCGGTAGTTCCGTCGATCACAATCATGGAAACCACATACAAAGGAAAGATTCGCCCCTGGGGAAAGACTCGCGGAAGCCTCACGACGACTCCGATCGCCACGGAACTGGCGGCCGAGTTGGTCGAGTGGAAGAAGCTAGGCATGGATCCATCTCCAGAAGCGTTCATCTTTCCCAACAGAATCGGGGGATTTCTCGATTCGAGCAACTTCCGCAACCGGGTGTTGCACAAACTGGCCGAGCAACTGAAGCTGCCGAAGCTGACGTTCCAAGTCATCCGGCGCACCATCGCTACGCTGGCCCAGAAAAAGGGCACGGTCAAAGATGTGCAGGGCATCCTGCGGCACTCGCGGACGGCTACAACCACGGATGTCTATATGCAGGAACTACCCGAAGGGGTCCGGGCGACGGTCAACTCAATCCACAGGGAGCTGAAAACCGGTACAGGTGGAGGCGCGGCGGTGGAAACCTCCCGGTCTACTCAATGCACGGCAAAGCTAGCGTCTGCGGGGCTGGAGTTGGAGAATCGGGTCGTCGAGATGCCTGTAACCGGAAACGAATTGAAATCGGGAAAGCTGAAAGGCGCTTCAGAAAGGAGAAATGGGAACAATTCAGAACCTTCATCGAGGAAGGTTCTGAGATTTGCTGCCAATTTGCTGCCAAG
Source organism: uncultured Acidobacteriaceae bacterium (assembly GCA_903911925.1). Lineage (GTDB taxonomy): Bacteria > Acidobacteriota > Terriglobia > Terriglobales > Acidobacteriaceae > Telmatobacter. The sequence continues at coordinate 136,230 of CAIWFH010000151.1, read as the reverse complement.
CACCAAGGGAGAGGAGCCGCTAAATGCTTGATAAATTTGGTAGGCACGACTGGATTCGAACCAGCGACCTCTTCCGTGTCAAGGAAGCGCTCTAACCAACTGAGCTACGCGCCTGTAATGCAATAAACGTAGTCTATCAGGACTGGGGCGGCAGGGAAAGATGTGCTGACCCGCCTGCCCGCCATGCTGTACCATCTGTGACTGATGAAGAACCCCTTCTGGCCGGGAACTGGACTCCGGCGCGTCGGAGGCTGCTTCAATCCGCTTGGCCGCCTGAACCCGCTATGAACGACGTTGCTCGCCCTAAACAAAATCCATTTCGCGCCGCTCCCAACCTTCTAACGCTGCTGCGTATCTGCCTGGCGCCGTTTCTGGTCGCTGCGATCCTCGACAAACACTACGCGCTGAGCTTCGGACTCTTTCTGGTAGCCGGACTCACCGATGCGCTGGATGGCTCGGTGGCTCGGCTGCTGAAGCAGCGCACCGTGTTGGGCCAATACCTTGACCCGGTCGCCGACAAACTGCTGCTGAGCACGCTGTTCCTGGTGCTGATGCACATGGGGTTGATTCCGCCAAGGGTCACCGTGCTGGTCTTTGGCCGGGACGTGGGCATCCTGGTGGTGGCCGCCATTCTGTATGCGGCAGTGGGCCGCCGCGAGTTCAGCCCCAGCGTTTTCGGCAAGGCCAATACCCTTGCGCAGGTTTCCGCCGTAGCGGCTGTGCTGCTGCATCAGCTCACCCCGTCCAACGGGGTTGCGGTCTTTTGCACACTTGCCCTTTGGGCCACAATGATTCTCACTGTGGTCTCCGGGCTGCATTATGCGTGGATTGCGGCGCGGCGGGTGGGAGCCCAAAGTCCCAACGGCTCAGTCACAAAATAAGGGGCTTACTCGTCTCGCAGGGTGTCCTCCGGTTCGACGGTTTCTTCAAGCTCCATATCCCGGAACTCCTCGGAGTCAAAGACCTCGCCACATTCCAGGCACTCGACATACTCGGTGTCATCGTGCCGGGAAACCACTCGTACCCTGGGGTGTTTGCAGACTGTTGCCATCGCTCGCAGATCAATTGGATTTGATGCGCTTTCCGCAAAATTGTAGCGGGAATTGCTGCGGTTTGAAACCGAAATTTGCTTTATTTTGCCGGCACGGCACAGAATTTCTCCAGCAGGGGCAGCATCATTTCTCGCCGAGCTTGTAATCCCGACACAATTGGTCGTATACTGAATACGGACCTAAGAAGTCGGATATTCATGCTCAAGCTCACCAAAAAAGCGGATTACGGACTGATCGCGCTCAAGTACCTTGCCGAGCACCCGGAAACTCCTGCGCTCAGCGCCAAGGATATTGCCGACGCTTATGGGATTCCGGCTCAGTTGCTGGCCAAGATCTTGCAGTTGATGACCAAGAAGGGCCTGCTGCGGTCCCACGCAGGCATGAATGGCGGCTACGCCCTGGCCCGCGAAGCCCGAGAAATCTCGGCTTACGAAGTGATTCTGGCCATTGACGGGCCGTTTTTTATTACCTCCTGCACCAAAGGCGCAAAAAGTTGCGAGCTGACCCCCAGCTGCACCATCAAGGAGCCATTGGCGCGGGTAAACGATACCATCGCCGGGGTTCTGAAGAGCATCAGTATTCAAGACCTGGCAGAGCACGAACAACCCGGGATGCCGGCAAATGGGGCGGCCGGGTTGGTTTCACTCAGGTTGTAACGCAGTCTTCCCTCTTCGCGCAGAGCGGAGCATTAAGGATGGAGATCGTATGAGCACAAAAGTTCACAGCAATGTTGAGGTTCCCGCAGGCGTTCACCTGCCCATCTATATGGATAACCACGCCACCAGCCCGCTTGACCCGCGGGTACTGGAAGCGATGATGCCTTATTTCACCAACAAGTTCGGCAACGCCGCCAGCCGCAACCATTCATTCGGCTGGGAAGCGGAGCAGGCCGTGGAAACGGCGCGCGAGCAGATTGCCAAGCTGATCGGAGCCACAGCCAAGGAGATTATCTTTACCTCCGGCGCCACCGAGAGCAACAACCTGGCCATCAAGGGCATTGCGGAAATGTACCGCGAACGCGGCAACCACATCATCACCCAAGTCACCGAGCACAAGGCGGTTCTGGACACCTGCAAGCGGCTTGAGAAGTACGGCTACCGTGTCACGTATCTGCCGGTAAAGGCCGACGGCCTCATCGACATGGAAGACCTTCGCCGGGCCATGGACGACAAGACCATCCTGGTTTCAATCATGGCGGCCAACAATGAAATTGGCGTACTGCAACCCATCGCGGAAATCGGCAAGCTTTGCCATGAGAAGGGCGTCATCTTCCACACCGATGCGGTGCAGGCGGTGGGCAAGGTTCCCATCGACATAATCGCCGACAACATCGACGTGCTGTCGCTCTCCGGACACAAGATTTACGGGCCCAAGGGCGTGGGTGCACTTTATGTTCGCCGGCGCAACCCGCGCGTGCAGATTGCTGCGCAAATTGATGGCGGCGGCCACGAGCGCGGCATGCGGTCGGGAACCTTGAATGTTCCTGGCATCGTGGGCTTGGGCAAGGCCTGCGAAATTGCCCGCGAAGAGATGGCTACCGAATCCGCTTACCTGACCGGTCTGCGTGACCGGCTCAAGGCGAAGCTCGAATCGGAGCTTGACTACGTCCACGTGAACGGTTCAATGGAACACCGACTCCCCGGCAACCTCAACATGAGTTTCGTTTATGTCGAAGGCGAGTCGCTGCTGATGGGCATCAACGATGTGGCAGTTTCAAGCGGCTCTGCCTGCACTTCGGCCACGCTTGAACCGTCTTATGTTTTGAAAGCACTGGGTCTGGGCGACGACGTGGCGCACAGTTCCATTCGCTTCGGCCTTGGTCGCTTCAATACCCAGGCTGAAGTGGATTACGTGGCCGCCAAGGTTATCGACATCGTGAAGAAGTTGCGCCAGCTTTCACCGCTCTACGAGATGGTGCTTGAAGGCATCGACCTGACCAAGATTCAATGGGCGGCGCATTAGAGGCGAGTTAGTAGTTCATGGTTCGTAGTTCACAGTAAGTCCTCCGATCTACACTGCAGACGGGCGACAGCGAACCAGGAACCCCAGGATTTGGAACTGTGAACTGAGAACTGTGAACCAAGAACTGCATCACCGCGGCTTCCCCCGCAGGAGGAATTTCATCATGGCATACAGCGACAAGGTTATCGATCACTACAACAATCCGCGCAACGTGGGCCAACTCGACAAGGCATCAACCGAGGTCGGCACCGGCCTGGTGGGCGCGCCGGAGTGCGGCGACGTCATGCGGCTGCAAATCCGCGTCAACCCCGAAACCCAGGTGATTGAAGAGGCCAAGTTCAAGACCTTCGGCTGCGGCTCGGCCATCGCCAGTTCATCGCTGGCCACCGAGTGGATCAAGGGCCGGACGGTTGATGACGCATTGGCCATCAAGAACACCGACATTGTGAAAGAACTCTCTCTGCCGCCGGTCAAGATTCACTGTTCGGTTCTGGCAGAGGACGCCATTCGTGCGGCCATCGGCGACTGGAAGAAAAAGAACGGCGCTGCCGAAACGGCTGATGCCGCCACCGTAACAGCCGCACACTAAGGAAAAGGGAACTATGCAGAACGTCGTCACAATTGGAGCGCAGCTTCCGCAGGGTGCCTTGGCCTCGCAGGCCGAGGCAGACCAGAAACCTGCGGGTGCGCCCACGCAAGGCTTGCAGGTAACTGAACGCGCCATCAAACGCATCCGCGTGGCCATGGCCAAGGAAGGCGTCTCGCCTGAAGAGGGCGGGTTGCGCCTGGGCGTGATGGGCGGCGGATGCTCGGGACTGTCGTATTCGATTAAATTCGACACCAGGCCCCGAGAACGCGATCGCATTTACGACTTCGACGGAGTGCGCGTGTTCGTCGATCCAAAATCGTTTCTCTATCTGCACGGCATGACGCTCGACTATGAAGAGACGCTTATGCGGCAGGGGTTTAATTTCATCAATCCGAACTCCACGCGCTCCTGCGGCTGCGGTTCGTCCTTCTCGTCGTAGCGTTTTTTGTCGCTGGGGTTAAATTATGAAAGTCCTCGATTCCGCGGTTCCGGTTGCGTGTTGGTCCTGTTCCATCGGCCATAACGATTCAACGCTTTTCTGCCCGCATTGCAGCAAGATCCAGCCTCCTCCGGGCGGCGATTACTATTCCGTCTTCAATCTTCAGCCTAGGCTCGATCTGGATTTGCCGGCCCTGGAGCAGGAGTTTCATCGCCTGAGCCGCCGCCTGCATCCAGACCGCTTTGCCCGCGCGCTGGTCAATGAAAAGGAATGGAGCCTGGCCGACACGGCGCTGCTCAATGACGCCTATCGCACCCTTCGCGATCCTCTGCGCCGCACAGAATACCTGCTCAAGCTCGAAGGCCTGGAGATCGGCGAAGAGTCCGCGGCAGATCGCAAAGACCGCAAGGACCCGTCCCGCGTGCCGGCCGACCTGCTCGAAGAGGTCTTCGACCTCAACATGCAATTGGAAGAGATGCGCATGGCGCGCAGAATCGGGGAAGCAGATCCGGCGCTGCAGGCCGGCCTTTCCGAGGCCAAGGCAAGGTTCGCCGGCATGATGCAGGCCGTGGATCAGGACCTGCGCGCCGAGTGGATAATCTGGGATGCGGGTGACGCGAAAGCGCGCCAGGATGCACAAAAAAGAATGGTGGCCCTGCTCGACCGGCGTCGCTACCTTAGCAATCTGGTCCGCGACGTGACAGAAACTCTGGGAGCCTAAGCAAAAGACATGGCGGAAGGACGCGTAGTTGGAATTGACCTGGGAACCACGAACTCCCTGGTCGCTTATATGGAGGGCGATGCGCCGGTGGTCATTCCCGGCGTAGACGGCTCTCATTTGGTGCCGTCCGTTGTGGCACTCGACCCCATCTCCGCGGGCGGTGGGCGGCCCACGGTTACCGTGGGCAACAGCGCCCGCAAGGTCCTCATTCAAACGCCGGAGCGGGTTGTCTACTCCGTCAAGCGCCTGATGGGCCGCGGCCTTGAAGAGATTCAGAGCGAACTCAAATTGTTTCCGTTCCGCCTGGCCGATGACGTCGAGGCGGGCGAAGTGCCGCGCATTCAGTTGGGCGAACTCAAGTTCACGCCGCCTGAGATTTCGGCCTACATTCTTCGCCAGCTCAAGCGCAACGCCGAGCGGTTCTTTGGCGCGCCGCTTACGCAGGCCGTTATCACGGTGCCCGCATATTTTAACGACGCGCAGCGCCAGGCCACCCGGGACGCGGGCCGCATGGCGGGCCTAGACGTGCTGCGCCTGGTCAATGAGCCAACAGCCGCTGCATTGGCCTATGGCCTCGATCGCGCCAAGGTGGGAACCATTGCCGTCTACGACTTCGGCGGCGGCACCTTTGACATTTCGATTCTCAAGCTGCGCGACGGCATCTTTGAAGTGCAGTCCACCAATGGCGATACTCACCTTGGGGGCGACGACATTGACAACCTGCTCTCAGCCATCGCGCTTGACGAAATTTACGCCGAGCACGGCGTTGACTTGCGCAGCCATCCGGGCGCTGTACAAGCCGTGCGCAAGGCCGCAATCGAAGCCAAGATCAAACTCTCTACCGAACAGGCCGCTCACTTTGACCTCGAGTTGCCCAATGGCGACCGCTACCAGCGCGAGATTCCCCGCGCCGTTTTCGAACTGCTGATTGAGCCTGTGCTTGAACGGACCGCTGGCCCTTGCAGGCAGGCCATCACAGACGCCGGCCTTACGCCCGAAGACATTGATGAAGTGGTGCTGGTGGGCGGCTCAACGCGCATCCCCGCCGTGCGCCAACTGGTAGACGACATTTTCCACCTGGCCGCGCGCGGCAAAAAGCCGCACACCGAACTGAACCCTGATGAAGTCGTGGCGCTTGGCGCGGCGGTGCAGGCCGACATTTTGGCTGGTGCTTCCAAATCGACTGAAAAGATGTTGCTGCTTGACGTGACGCCCCTTTCGCTCGGCATCGAAGCCCTGGGCGGAACCGTCGCGCGCATCATCCAGCGCAACTCGACGATTCCCGCCTCGGCCACCGAGCACTTTACCACCGGCGTAGATGGCCAGACGAACGTGGCCATTCATGTCGTCCAGGGCGAGCGCGAACTCGCCACCGATTGCCGCTCTCTGGCCCGGTTTGACCTGAAGGGCATTCCTCCGATGAGTGCCGGATTGCCGCGCATCGAGGTCAAATTCCTCATCGACGCCGACGGCATTCTCAAAGTGAGCGCACGCGAACAGCGCAGCGGGCAAGCCGCGAAAATTGAAGTCAAGCCCACTTATGGTCTTACGGATGAACAGGTCGAAAGCATGATTCTCGACTCCTTCGACCACGCGGAAGATGACTTTGCCAAACGCCTGCTGATCGAAGCACGCAATGAGGCCGAGACGATTTTGGCCGCCGTGGAACGGGCTCCCGGCAGCCCGGCATGGAAGCAGCTGACCGCCGAAGAACAGGCGTCCATTGAGATGGCGCGCAATCACCTCAACGCAGTCAAGCAGGGTGAGGACTCATCGCTGATTCGAAACGCTACTCTCACGCTCGATCAGGCCACGCGGCGCTTTGCTGAATTGATGATGGAGGCTGCGGTGACCACGGCGATTCGCGGCAAAACCATGGACGCCGCAGGCGAAGAAATGGGCGACTCCGTCACCGCGCCTCACGCGATGGCCCCGGCGGAGTTCAAATAAAGCTAGCCAGCGAGACAGCGCGAGGCATTGAGACTTATGAGCGACACAAACGGAAAAAGCATTCCCGCCGACAAACTCGTCCGCGTCACCTTTCAACCCGAGGGCCGCACGGTCGAATTTGAATTCGGCACCATGCCGTACCAGCATCACGGCAAGCCAATGTCGTTTCTCGACGTGGCAGAGAACCACGACGTCTTTCTCGACCACGCCTGCGGCGGCGTTTGCGCCTGCACCACCTGCCATCTCTGGATCAAGGACCAGGCAGGCATCAGCGAGGCCGACGACGACGAGATCGACCGCATGGACATGGCCGCCGACCAACAATTGAATTCGCGACTTGGCTGCCAGGCTGTGATTACCCGCCCCGGTAATTACGAAGTCGAGATTCCCAAGTGGAACCGCAACTACGTCTCCGAAGGAAAACCGCTGACCCTGGCGGAAGAGAAGTAGCTCCCAGGGTGAAACACCTTCCGCGCTTCGGGTCGTGCGTGCCGAGATGATGTAGGATTTCCCCGGAGAACAGCAATGAAATACTTCTTTCTCAAACTCCTGCCTCCTCGTCCCGACTTCATGTGGACCATGACGGAAAGCGAAAAGGCGCTCATGCGGGCCCATTCCGCCTATTGGCAGGGTTTTGCCGAAAAGGGTTGGGCCGTGGCCTACGGCCCCGTGGCCGCTCAAACAGGTGGATTTGGCGCAGGATTCTGGGCTCTGCCGGATGAAGTAGATCCCAGGCCGCTTGCCGATGCCGATCCGACCATCCTCGCGAATGTCGGATTCCAATGCGAGATTCACCCCATGCCCGCGCTGGTTCGCGGTAAAGCAACTCAGGACTGAAATCGATCAGGAGACGCATGATGCCGCGCGAAATTCACTGGACCGACGCCGAGGAAATCGGCATTCAATTGCAGGAGAAGTTTCCCGACCTCGATCCGCTGACGGTGCGTTTCACCGATCTGCACCGTTACATTACCGAACTGGAAGGCTTCGCCGACGATCCGGCCAAATCCAACGAGTCGCGCCTCGAAGCCATCCAGATGGCGTGGCACGAAGAGTTCGAAGACGCCAAAGGATAGGCTAGACCGAATCCCTCTCCTGCCGCTCGCTCCAGCCGAAGTTCCCTTCAAAGTGGACAAATTTCTTCTTCTCTCCCGGCACCAGGTATACGCTGACCACGTCGAAGCGCACCGGCGGAGCCGCCTCCTGCGGCAATTGGCGAACATACTGGCGGGCCAGGCGGCGCAGGATGTTGCGCTTGTGGTTATCCACGGCAACTTCGGCAGGCGTGGCGTCGCGGGCGGTGCGGGTCTTCACTTCAACAAAGCACAACATCGGCCCGTCCCACGCGATCAGGTCCACATCGCCCGGTAACTCGCCCGCCGACCAGCGCCGCGCCACCACCGTATAGCCCTTGCGGCGCAGGTAGAAGCACGCCGTGTCTTCTCCCTCGATGCCGGTCGCCAGGTGAGCAGGCATCCCGTCTGCAAGGCCGCGCCGCCGAGCGACCCAATCCAAGCCGGCCAGCGTGCGCTCCACACAACCTATCCGCGCCTGCTCCATCCATCCCATGGCAAACCATTGTCTTCCGGATCGGCGAAAGGCGCAAATGCAGTTCTTCCAGGCGTTCGCTGGCGGCGCTTCCAAACTGGCACGAGCCATTCCGAAATCGGGAAGACCGCTGCACTCACAGAAGATTCAGAGCGCCGCGCGGACCTCGGTTAACAGACACTGGAAAAGTCAAGAGGAGGAAGTCCCGGCTATGTCCCACGGTGTATTTGGAGGCCTGTTTTCTCATCGAGGTGAAGAAGCGCCCCTGGTTCCCATCGTCGTCGATGCGTCCCATCCAGCCGCATCCGCTGAAAGCGCGGATCGCAGCTTCGAGTTTGCACTGGATGCGCTGCCTGCCAACGCCATGTTTTGTGACCGCGGCCTGGTCCTCCGCTATCTGAATCGCTCGTCGCGCAAAACGCTGTTGACCCTGCAGCAGTATCTACCCATGCCCGTTGAGAAGCTTGTCGGCAACTCGATCCACATCTTTCACAAGTCGCCGCCAAACATCGATGTCCTGCTGGGCGCGGGGCATCCCCTGGGAGCGCACAAACTGCCGCACAATGCCACCATTGGTCTCGGGCCGGTCAAGCTCGATCTCCAGGTAGCGCCCATGACCGGAGCGAAGGGCGAGTACATTGGAGCGGTAGTGATCTGGGGCGTCAGCACCCAGCAGACCATCGAAGCGTTGCGCCAGGCGCAACAATCGCAGCGCGCCGACATCGAGCATTTGAACGGCAACCTGCAGATGGTGGCCACGGCCACGCACGAAATTGAATCCAGCATTGCGGAAATAGCCAAAAACGCGTCAGATGTGGCGCAGGCCGCCGAGAAGTCGCGTACCTTGAGCGCTGAGAGCAAGACGGCTATTCAGAGCCTGCGGGCATCAAGCAGCGGCGTGGCCAAGGTGGCAAAACTGATTGCATCCATCGCCACTCAGACCAGCGTGCTGGCGCTCAACGCCAACATCGAGGCGGCCAGGGCCGGAGTGCACGGCAAGGGCTTTGCCGTGGTGGCCAGCGAAGTGAGGAAGCTGGCTGAGCAGACGGCATCGGCCACCGCCGAGATCCAGGCAAAGGTGGCGGCGATTGGCGGCGATATTGCGACTGCCATGAAAGCCATCGACAGCATTTCAGGACAAACCGAAGACTTGTCGGGCTTGTCGCACCAGATGGCCGCCGCCGCAGAGGAGCAGCACCTGGCAGCGCAGGAGATGGCGCAGAACCTGGAACACGCCGCACACCGGACATCCGAGATCGCCAACATGCGGCTCGACGAAAAGATCAAGTAGCCAGGGCATCGCCGAACACATTGCTGGTAGAGCCAACTGGGGCTGGTTGCTCGGGTTAAGTCCCGGACAACCAGCCCCGATTTTTGTCAAGTTTCGATTGCGGCCTCAGGCGGTTGCAGCCGCCAGCGCGCCTGCGTGCTCCTTCTCAGCCTCGGTCAGCGCCTCCTCTAGAATATCCAGAGCCACCGTGGCCTCCTGCACGCTGACGATAAGCGGCGGGCAAAGGCGCAGCGAGGTTTCACCGCAACCCAGCACCATCAGGCCGCGCTCGAACGCCAGCACCTCCACGCGATTGCGGAGGGCATTCACAGGCTCGCGCGTGGTTTTGTCGTTCACCAACTCGATGCCGATCATCAACCCGCGTCCGCGCACCTCGCCCACCAGCGGATGGGTTTTCACCCAGCCTTGCAGCCGTTCCATCATGAGCCCGCCTACGCGTGCCGCGTTGCCCAGCGCTTCGCGCTCGATAATGTCCACGGTGGCCAGTGCGGCGGCAATTGAAACCGGGTTCCCGCCGAAGGTTGAGGCGTGCGAACCGGGCACCCAATCCATGATTTCGGCCTTGGTCATGCAAACGCCCAGCGGCATGCCGCTGGCGATGCCCTTGGCCATGCAAACCATATCCGGCTCTACTCCGGAGTGCTCCACCGCCCACCACTTGCCGGTGCGCCCCGCGCCGCTCTGGACCTCGTCCACCACCAGCAGAATGCCGTGCCGGTTGCAGATGGCCCGCAGTTCGCGCATGAAGTTGTCCGGCGCCACCACGTAGCCGCCCTCGCCCTGTATCGGCTCGATGAAGATGGCCGCCACTTCTTCCGGCGCAAGGATGGTCTTGAAGAGCTTCTCTTCGATGTAGCGCGCGCAGCCCATGCTGAAGGCTTCTTCTTCCTGCGGGCCGCCGGTGCATCCGCGATAGGCGTAGGGATAGCGGATATGCGTTACGCCGGGAACCAACGGCGAAAACCGCCTCTTCTGCTGCGGCTTGGAGCCGGTAAGCGTTAGCGCGCCCATGGTGCGGCCGTGGAAAGCGCCCAGGAACGAAATAATCTGCTGCCGGCCGGTGTGGTAGCGGGCCAGCTTCAGGGCGCATTCAATCGCCTCGGCGCCGGAGTTGCCATAAAAGAACTTGTGCGGCCCCGGCATCGGAGCCACGGCCGAGAGGCGGTCGGCCAGGTCGGTCATCTTTTCCTGGTAGAAATCCGTTCCGGAGATGTGAATCAGTTCGGCTGCCTGCTGCTGGATGGCGGCCACAACCTCAGGATGGCAATGCCCGGTTGAGACCACGGCGATGCCGGCGGCAAAGTCGAGAAACTCGTTGCCGTCCACGTCTTCCACGCGAATGCCGCGCCCGCGCTTCGCTACCAGTGGATACGAGCGGGTGTAGCTGGGCGAGATGAGGCGTGTGTCCGCGTCAACGGCTGCCCTGGCCTTGGGTCCGGGCAAGGGACACACGAGTTTCGGTCCGAATTGAGCGTGCATTTCTTGCTTTGTCATTTCTTCTCCTCGGCAGGTTCGGTTGAGTCTCTCAGGATGTAGCTGTGCCGCTGACCCCTGCGGGTGGGATCTCGAAATTCGGCTCGCCCCTCGGGGCGGTTTAAAAGGGGACGAGGAAGGCAGTTGCGGACCTTGGGCTTAACCGCCGCTAATCGCTGGCGAAGAGACTGGGCCGGGTGCGGATGGGCAGTACGCGGAGATGTTGTCGCGGGCAGATGCTGCGCGCGCGCGCCCTTGACCAGCGCCTGGCGGCCGGCAGGAGCAGCGCAATTCTGGCAGCACGCAAATGCATGGGGGACCCCGCTGGGGTGAGAATAGCACGCACCGTCAACGTTTTTCCATCCCGAGTTCAATGCACGGGCAGCTTCACATGCGAACGAGCTTTACTTGGACCGCCTTGCGGCGGCTCATTTTGGCGAGCTTCGTACCGCCGATGGGCCAAGCCTCGGCCGGCGTCATTACGCCGAAAAACGGAAGACGCCCACAGCGCTTCGCGTCGGACCATCATTCTTCGCGGGTGCGCAAACGTGCATTCAGGCGAGCAGAGCAGCCCCGCCCGCAATCAGAAAAAGACCGAATACAGCAACCGAAATTTAAAAAAGGCCAGGTCCGAATAAAAGTGCAGAATCTACGATCTGCGCTGGAGTGCGGCCATTGCGCGGTCATGGTGTTCCTGCTTGTACCAGACGGGCGCATAATCTTCCAATAATTCAAACAATTCGTTCAATACTGTTTTGGTCTCGACCGGGGCCGATTGATCCCCGGGTCTGAAGTTGTTGATCGCGTCTAGATTTTCAAATTGCATAAACTTCATATTCGTACCTCTTCCCACTTCGCATTTCGAGGTTGACCGGTTGTACTGGCTCGCGTTGAGCATTGCGAATCGCCTGATGCCGTTCTCGTGTGCGTGTTCTCCTATCCAATTAGACGGCCTACCTGCCTGTGCGCGCGGTAAAAACATGTAAATGAAGGGCCGAACCTTACAATTGTGTAAGCAAAGAGTGTTTCATTTTGCTCTAAACACCTATCCCTCATACACGACACTCTTATTTCGATCGCGTTAGCATAGGAGCAACCCATGGCCCACTCCGCGCTCGACACCCAGCACCCGGAAAAGAACACCGCGACAAAGGCTTCGATTGTTCTGGCCTTTGCCACTGTTTACTTTTTCTGGGGCTCCACGTACACGGCCATCCGCATTGGTGCGGAAGACATGCCGGCGCTGCTGCTTTCGGGCGTCCGGTTCTTTGTCGCGGGCGCAATTCTGCTGGGCTGGTGCCGCTGGCGCGGATTTCAGCTTGCGTGGCCGCCCAGGACCATGCTGATGCTTGGACTGATCGGCCTGATGCTTCTGGGCGGCGGCAACGTGGGCCTGGTCTACGCCGAGAAAACCGTGCCCAGTGGTCTGGCCTCGCTGGCGCTTGCGGTGATGCCTCTCTATATCGCGCTGATTGAAATGGCCTTGCCCGGCGGCGAACCCCTCCCTCGTCGTGGATGGCTTGGCCTGCTGTTGGGCTTTCTGGGCCTGGGCGCGCTGCTTTGGCCTTCGCTTCACAGCGGCTTCTCCGGTGACAGCACATTGCTGTGGGCGCTGGCCGCGTTGCTCGGAGGCGCTCTCTCGTGGGCCATCGGCAGCATCTTTTCGCGCCGCGCCAAACTGCCCGTCAATAGTTTTGTTGCCGCCGCCTGGCAAATGCTGATTGCCGGCGTCTTCTGCATCGCGCTCGGTTCGCTGCTTGGCGAGTGGCCGCAGTTTCACCTCACCGCGCGCGCTGCCGGGTCCCTGGCCTGGCTTATCACCGGCGGCTCGCTGCTGGGCTACACCGGCTTTGTCTACTTGATTGAGCACGTGCCGGTTGCCAAGGTCGCCTCTTACTCTTACGTCAATCCCATGGTGGCCGTGCTGTTGGGGATTCTGCTGTTGCACGAGCGCCCCGCGCCGGCGGAGTTCCTGGGAATGGGCTGCATCGTGATTGCGGTCTTTCTGCTCACCACCGCACAGGTGAAATCAAGACCGGCACCTGCCCGTGAACTTGAGCAGATGCCGGCGGAGTAGCTTCGGCCTTCAAGGCTGACGTAGAGTTCTGCTACTTGAGAAAAAAAACGGCTAGAGCGGCCACGATGCCGGCGAGCGAGAAGCCGATTCCAACATACCAGTAGGCGCGCTTGCGCGTGAGCAGCGTGACCGAGGTGATGACAAGGCCAATCTCAAGCAGGGCCTCAGACAGGTCAAAGCAAACGGCGTGCGTTTCGGCCAGCTTGACTTCGGCCTCAAGAGCGCGGGCTTCCTTGAATTCCTCTGAGGTCTTTTCAGCCCACTCGGCCTGGTGCTTGCGATATTCTTCGACGGATTTCTGGGCTTCTTCCTTGTCGGTTAGGGGCATCAACTTCATCAGGTCGATGGTCAACTGGGTATTGTAGGAGCGGGTCTTCTGCGCCTGGTATTCACCCCACGTGTCGGTGGCCTTGTTCTGGTCAAGCACGGCCTTAGTGTGGGTGCGATGTCCGAGCACGGTGATGACGGCCACCAGCACGGCCAGTACGGTCATGGTCAAGGCAACCGGCCGCAGAGAAGATTCATGCTCGGCGTGTTCGGCTTGCTCCTGCAATTCCTGTGCTTCGTTGGGTTCCATCGGGGTCTGCCTCCTTGCTTTTTGTTCGATATGCCCGGTGCGCTACTTTCTCTTCCAGCGCACGCCGTCTTTCGAGTCTTCGATCACAATGCCTTTTTCCGCCAATTCACTTCTGATCTGATCGGCGCGGGCAAAGTTCCTCTGCTTCTTGGCCGTCGTGCGTTCTGCCACCAGAGCATCAATGGCCTCGTCGGTCAGCCCCTGCCGGGCCAGCAATTCCGGAGCCACGTCGTTCATGCGCCCGGCCTGCTCGGCCCAGGCAAGCGCGGCGCGCGTTGGCTCGGCATCATGGTCTTCAATCACGTCAAAGACCCTGTCGAAGCTGGCAAGCACGGCGAGAATCGCGTCCCGGTCGCCGGCAAAAAGCGAACCCTGGTCGATAGCCGTATTGGCCGCGCGCAGCAGGTCGAAGATCGGTGCCCGCGCTTCGGCTGTGTTCAGGTCGTTGTTGAGCGCTGCAATGTAGTCGGCCTGCGCCTCTAGTGCCGCTGCCTGCAACTCCGGATTCTCGCCGGCCGCAAAGGTTCCTGTCTTGAGCCGCGCGGTAAACGTCCGCAACCGGTCAATCGCGGCGGCGGCCTCAATCAGTCCGTCAAAAGTAAAGTTGAATTGGTGCCGGTAGGGCACTGAGATCAGCGCCAGCCGGATCGATGAAGCCTTGTATCCCTTCAGCAGCAGGTCGCGCAGGGTATAGAAATTGCCCTCGCTCTTTGACATCTTGCGCCCGTCCACCAGCAGAAAGCGCACGTGAAACCAGTGGCGCGCAAAAATCTTGTGGGTCACGCTCTCGCTTTGCGCAATCTCGTTTTCATGGTGTGGGAACATCAGGTCTTCGCCGCCGGCGTGCAGGTCGAAGCTGTCGCCCAGGTACTCCATGGCCATGGCCGAGCACTCAATGTGCCACCCTGGCCGGCCGCGCCCAATCGCCGTGTCCCATGAGGTTTCCCCGGGCTTGGCTGCCTTCCACAGCGCAAAGTCACGGGCCGAGTCCTTCTCGTACTCGTCCACGTCCACGCGTGCGCCGTCTTCCATCCCGCTCAAATCCTTCTTGCTCAGCTTGCCATACTCCGGGAACGCCTTGAGCCTGAAATACCAGCTTCCGTCCTCGGCTTGATAAGCCGCGCCTGCCGCCGCCAGCTTCTGCACCAGTTGCACCATGCGGTCAATGTGCTCGGTGGCCCGGGCAATCTGCTCCGGCCGCTCCACGCGCAGCGATTCCAGGTCCTCAAAAAAAGCCTTTTCATAGACCTTGGTGTACTCGCCGATGGAGACGCCCGCCGCCGCCGCATTGCGGATGATCTTGTCGTCCACGTCGGTAATGTTCATCACGTGGCGCACCGGGATGCCGCTCAGCAGCAGAAAGCGCCGCAGCACGTCCACTTGTAGGAAGGTGCGAAAGTTGCCGATGTGCCCGTAGTCATAGACGGTGGGCCCGCACGCGTACATGCGCAGCGCCTTGCCGTCTGAAGGGGTCAATTCGTCGAGTTGTCCCGTGAGGGTATTGAAAAGGCGGAGAGGCATCAGTCGTAACTTCTTGCTCGGAAAACGATTGAGATGGCGACAAATTAAGCCTTTCCGATTGTAGCAGCGGGAGATTCCGGGGTGGTTGCGCGTGAAACGCGGAAAAATAGTGTCTACAAATCCCCTTGCCGGAACAGAAAATCCTGCGCTAGCATGTGTGCCAAGTGACAACCAGCCAGGAAGACAGCCGCATGAACGCGAGTGCGACGACCGGCGTGTTGGTGGCTCCGGTCCCCGGCAAGAGTGTGCTCATCCGCTTTGACGGTGTTTCGCGCACCTACCGGCGGGGTCAGGTTCGTGCCCTTCGCGCGGTCTCGCTCGACATCGAAAATGAAGAATATCTGGCCATTACCGGCCCTAGTGGCAGCGGAAAGTCCACCTTGCTCTACCTTGCCGCGGGATTGGACCGGCCGGATGAGGGGTCGGTTCTGTTCGATGGCGCGACTCCAAAGAGTACAGCCGAATGGAGCGGGCTGCGGGCAACGCAAATCGGGTTTGTCTTCCAGACCTTCCAACTGATAGCGGGGCTCACGGCGGCGGAGAATATCGAGCTGCCGATGCTAGGCGTGTTTGCGGGCGAAAACAAGCGCCGCAGCGAGTTGCTGACTTGCTCTCTCGCGTGGGGCTCTGCGGCCGGGCGGGCCACCGCGTTGCGGAGCTATCCGGCGGGGAAGCGCAGCGCGTGGCCATCGCCCGCGTCCTGGCAAACTCTCCTCGCGTGATTCTTGCCGACGAGCCGACCGGGAACCTGGACTCGCAGACGGCGAACCAGATTTTGACCCTCCTGGAAGACCTGAACCTCCGCGAAAAGGTCGCGCTTGTCATGGTGACCCACGATGAACTGATCGCGCGGCGGGCGGTACGCGTGATCAGGCTCAGAGACGGGCAGGTTGTTGGCGATCAGCGCCGGGGGCAGCCCGCATGAACGCCCTGACCTTTCCGCTCCGCAATCTGCGGAGTCATCCCCTCCGCACCGCACTCACGGCCGCGGGAATTGGCGCCGCGCTTGCGGGGCTGCTGGCGCTGGTGGGTCTCTCGCGCGGAGTGGACCGCGCCGTGGTCATGTCGCTGCAGGATCGCGGCACAGACATGGTGGCCGTTAAAAAGGGATCAGTGGAGATACTGACAGCGGTGCTGGATGAGGGGCTGGCCGCGAAGATGCGCGCAGTGCCGGGCGTGGCAAGCGTGATGAGCTCGCTGGGTGACATGGTGGCCTTGGAGAGCGGCGAGATGGCCTACCTGGCTGGTTGGTCAGAAGAGGGCGGCTTTTGGCGCACACTGCCATTGACAGATGGAAAACGCTGTTTGCCGCCATGGTGGCGGTTTCCGCCGTTATCCTGACGCTGCGTACCGGATACTGGCGGCTCGCGCTGGTAGGCAGCATCTCGTATCTGACTTTATACTTGCCGATCCTCAAGTATTCCTGGACGGTCTTTCCCGCCTTTTCGTCGGAATGGAATTGGGCGGGGCTGTGCGGAATCTCTGTCATCGGCTTTCCATTGGAGGAGGTAGCCTGGGCGGCAGGGTATGGTGTCGTCTGGCCGCTGATCATGGCGTACACGCTTGAGGCGCGCACCGAAACCCCCGGCCGAATTGACGAGACGGACTTGTCCATGAGCCCTAAGCAGGCGAAGGCTGAATTGATTCCGCAGATGTCCGAGCCTCAAACGCTATATCGAGAACCGATGCGATAACCACCGGGCACGCGGCTCCGAAAATCACAGCCCAGGCTATCTCTCCGAGAGGTATGCCGAGCACCAGGGTTCCCCAGATCCCTTCGGAGTTCCAATAGGCAAGATAGTTTGGCCAGGCGGCGAACTGAACCGTCTCCTCGAGCATGTAGATGGGAGTAAACGAGACCAGACCCGTGAGCGCCAGGCGCCAGAGCGATGGTCTGCGGCGCAGCAGAAACAGCAATAGTCCGGCGGAGCAAACCAGTGTAGCCGTTACGCAGTTCATCCCAGCCAACCATAAACCGATGTACGCCACAGTGACCGTGAGCGCCCATGGAGTCAGACGTTGAAACGCTGAGCCGAATGAGCGCGTTCCCACCGTGCAACTCTCATGTCTCCAGAGAGCGGCCATCAGCCATGCTGAAGCGCCAACCGTGTAGGTGAAGATCATGTCTTCGACCCCGCAGCGCATGCCGCCCAACAATTCGGGGCGCCAGTACGTCGCGGACGTAATCTCAGCCAGGGAGCACGGCAGACAAGCAAGGCCGCTGAAAACCGCTGCCTGCCTATAGTCGCGATTGGGTGCCAACCGGGGCAGCAGGATCACCGCCGCCAGAATCGGCAGGTTGGCGAACAGGTAAGGGTGAGCCTTGACGGACTCCAGGACGCTGCTGCTCATCTTCCACGCCTAGCTTGCGCACGCGCCAAGGCCAAAAAACGGCTTGGCCGCCGCAGAAGGGATGATTGCCCGGAACCGTGGGATTCTCAGAGACAAAGTAGCATCCCATTGCGTCTGCGTAAACCCGAAAGTGACGCTTTACCCGACCTAGCGTCCCAGCGCCAGCGACGGGTCACCGGACAGGTCAGCGGCTGCAAACTCGCCTGCCTGAAAGTGCGGCCAGGCGGCGGCGGCGATCATGGCGGCGTTATCCGTAGAAAGCGCAAGCGTGGGAAAGGCTACACGGATGCCGCGGTGGGCGGCCTCTGCCGTGAATCGCGCGCGAAGCTCGAGGTTGGCGGCCACCCCGCCGGTGACCAGGATGCGGCTGGCACCCAGCGATTCGGCTGCCGCAAAGGTCTTCTTCATCAGGTCGCCCACCACCGCGTGCTGAAAGCTGGCCACCAGGTCAAGCACCGGCTGCGGGCAGAGGGCAAGGGCCTCTTCCTTGGATTTTGGAGGCGTGGCCTGAAAATGCAAATCCTCCGCTGCGCTTCGCTCCGGATGCCGGCTCTGATTGGGAAAGAGCCGCGCCGCGCGAGCCTGCGCCTCTTCGCGCAGGCCGTGCAGTTCCACATACCGCAGCACTGCCGTCTTGATTCCGGAAAACGAGAAAAGCAGGTGCGGATCGAGATCGGCGATGGGAGCTGTCTTTGCCGCTTTGGTGCGCGGAGGCTTGCCGCCCAGGTGCAGCTTGGTCTTGATCTGCGAGAACGCAAACGGCACGGCCTTTGGGTTCCCAAATTTCGCCAGGGCATCGATCCAAGGCCCGCCGGGGTAGCCGAAACCCAGCAACTTGGCCACCTTGTCGTAGGCCTCCCCCGCCGCGTCGTCCACCGTGCGGCCCACCAGCTTGTAGGTCCACGTCCCGTGCGCAGGCCGGCAAAGGTAAAGGTGCGTATGCCCGCCGGAAACTACCAACGCCAATGCCGGATCGGTCGAATCCGTGGGTGCCCCAGGTCTCGATTCTGAGACCTGGGATACCACAAATCTCAGTTCTTCCTCAACATGGGCGGCCTCCCGCTCATGCAGCAGCACCGCGTGGATATGCCCTTCCAGGTGATTGATGGCGATCAGGGGAATTCCCTGCGCGAAGGCCAGCGCCTTGGCGTACGTGATCCCCACCAGCAGCGCCCCAGCCAGCCCCGGACCGGAGGTCACGGCGATCGCATCCAGATCATCTAGCGTTACCCCAGCCTGTGCCAGGGCGCCACGGACCACCGGCACAATGGCGCGCAGGTGCTCGCGGCTGGCCAGTTCCGGCACCACTCCGCCGTAGCGCGCATGAGTAGCGATCTGCGAAGCAACCACCGAAGAAAGCGTTCGCGCCCCGTGCTCAACCACGGACGCGGCGGTCTCATCGCAAGAACTCTCAATCCCGAGGATTAGACCGCGTCCGCTCATTTAATTAGTTTAGCGGGAGGGGAGGGGTTAACTTACTGCTTGTTGCAGGACGCGCGCTTTACAACGAGATTGGTAGCTGATTCAACACAAACCATCCGCATCGTACCCTTATGCTCTGGAGTAAACGGGCACACTTCGAAGTCGCCGAATATTCCCTCAACGTCAGCGCCAAACCTCATCATGCTCTTAGGGAAGATTGGATCCTCTGTGTCGTCTGCAATTGGCTCTGCGGTGACGCCCAACATGCGCTTCGTTCCCACAGGCCAGATTCTCAGCGCCGGTGTTCCATTTCCAAAAGTAGCTCTGCCGTGGACGACGAAACAGGCGCCGACGACCTTTGGATTCCCCTTGCACGTCGGTGTCGCGCCCAAAGCTGGAAGCGCCAGCAACAGAATCGCGCCAAGCATCTTAAGTCCCATTTCTCTCTCCCAAGTACCGCAAATCATAACCCGTTTGGGCTGAAGCAGGTGACAATAGATGAAGCAGCCATGTTGCTCCAGTCACGCCAATTCGAAGCGGCTCTGCATGTGCTGCGAACTTTGCACATCGCCGGCCACCAAGCCTACCTTGCAGGCGGCTGTGTCCGCGACCTGCTGCTGGCATGCGAGCCGAAAGACTACGATGTCGCTACTTCCGCCACGCCCGACGTGGTACTGGCGCTGTTCCCGCGCACCTTTGCCGTCGGCGCGCACTTTGGCGTGGTGCTGGTGGCCGATGGTGATGACGACGATTACTGCGTTACCGAGGTCGTAACTTTCCGGTCAGACGGAGCGTACTCCGACGGTCGCCATCCCGATGCGGTGCGCTATACCACCAGCGCGAAGGAAGACGTGCAAAGGCGCGACTTCACCATCAACGGCCTGCTTTTGGATCCTATGAAGGACCCAGGCATTGCTTGCGATGGGGAAACTCTTTCCGGCAAGCAAGAAGTGTCAGGGCTCGACTTCAGTCGTGCCGAAATCGCAACAAAATCAACCGGGGCTTTAGCCCCTGCGGGATTTGCTCCTGGCACCTCGGTTCAAGAGTTGCGCTCCGCTGTCATCGACCACATAGGCGGCATCGCCGACCTCGAAGCCGGCATTGTCCGCGCCATCGGCCGCCCCGAACTGCGCTTTGAAGAAGACCACCTGCGCATGCTGCGCGCGGTGCGCTTTGCCGCCCGCTTCGGCTTCCACCTTGACCCGGCCACGGCTGCCGCCATCCGCTGCCTGGCCCCAAAAACCGCCGCCGTCAGCCGCGAACGCGTGCGCGATGAGCTGACCCGCATGCTGACCGAGGGCCACGCGCGCCGCGCCTTTGAACTGCTCGATGAAACCGGCCTGCTGAAAGAAGTGCTTCCGGAAATTGCCAAGATGAAAGGTGTGGCCCAGCCGCCGCAATTCCACCCCGAGGGCGACGTCTGGGTGCACACACTGCTGCTTTTGGATCAACTCGAACCCGGCTCTCCCATGACCCTGGCATGGGGCGCGCTGCTCCATGACGTGGGAAAGCCGCCCACCTTTCGCCGCGCACCGGATCGCATCCGCTTTGACGGGCACGTTGAAATCGGCGTGGCCATGGGCGCGGAAATCTGCCGCCGCTTCCGTTTCTCCAACGACGAAACGCGGCAGGTACTGGCGCTCATTGAAAACCACATGCGTTTTGCCGATGCCGTGCGGATGAAGTCGTCCACGCTGAAGCGATTTTTCCGCCTTGAGAGCTTTGACCAGCACCTGGCCCTGCACAAGATGGACTGCATGGCCGCCAGCGGCAACCTGGACCACTATAACTTCGTGCGCGAGCGCTACGAAGACATGCCGGAAGAAGTGGTGCGCCCGCAGCCGCTCATTACCGGTCGCGAATTAATCGCCGCGGGCTACAAGCCGGGAGCGGAATTCAAGCAGATGCTCCACGCGGTCGAAGATGCGCAGTTGGAAGGAAGCATCGCAACCGCAGACGAAGCGATGCGGCTTATCCTGGAACGATATCCCATAATGTGACGAAGCGCACTGCCAGTTGTGACGGTGGGTGAGATAAAAAGGTGTGCCCTTTTGGCTTTGAGCGCTATTTGAGTGCATGTACCCTTTCCCCGAAAGCGAGATAACCAATGAACTCCGCCGCCCAAGGTGACGCCGTTGTTGACTTCCAGGCCTTCTGGTCCGAACTCGATCTGCCCGCCCACGTGCGCGAGGTGCTCGGTGCGGCGCCGCTCGTGCAGACCCCGGAGACCCGCCAGCAGCTTATGGATTGGGCGCTGGGCCGGGCCACGGGCGAGACTGACTGGACGCTGGGCAACCGCGAAGATCGCGGCCAGTATGAGTCCGCCTTCCAGACACCCGGTCTTGGCCGCATTACCGAGGCGGTCATCACCAAGGCGCGCAACGGGCTGGCCATCAATTTTCCTGATCCGGCCATGCGCCGCCGCGATCCGGACGCGATGGTCATTGGCGACACTCTGCCCACCGACAAGCCCACTTACGGCCAGCGCTTCGGCGAGCCGTTCGACCAAACGCGCCAGCAGACGCTCGATTGGCTCAAGACACAGGAACTGGTGGCCATGCCGTTCTACGCCGGCACAGATGCACTGGGCTATGGCTCGCTTCTCATCGTCCCCCGCCAGGCGGCCTTCTTTGCGGCAGCCCTGGCCGACCTGCAGGGCATGATTCCCCGTAGCCAGGTCCCGGCCAACTTCAAAATCACCGGCGGGTTGCTTTTTGTCGCTCCGCCTTTCCGGCATACGCACTTCAGCGGCCGCCAGGTGGTGGTGCACGATCGCACGGCCACCCACCAGGAAGTCTTCGCCTACAACCTCTATCCCGGCCCCAGCGCGAAAAAAGGCGTCTATTCCATGCTGCTCGACATTGGCGAGCGCGAGGGCTGGACCACAAACCACTGCGCCGCGGTGGCCGTGGTCACGCCCTACGAGAATCAGCTTATTCTCATGCACGAAGGCGCTTCCGGCGGCGGCAAGAGCGAGATGACCGAGCACATCCACCGCATGGATGACGGCCGCCTGCTGCTGGGCCAAAACGTGCTTACCAAAGAACAGCGCACGCTCAACCTGCCTGAAGCCTGCCACCTGCGCCCCATTGCCGATGACATGGCCTGCGCGCACCCCAGTTACCAGGGCACCCGCGAAGGCTTCAAAGGCACACAAGGGCGCCTCACCGTGGCCGATGCCGAGAACGGCTGGTTCGTCCGCGTGGATCACATCCACAGCTACGGCACCGCGCCCAAACTCGAGCGCATGTGCATTGACCCGCCCGAGCCGTTGATCTTCTTGAACCACTACATCGTTCCCGGCGGAACCTGCCTCACCTGGGAACACATTGAAGACGCGCCCGGCAAGCCTTGCCCCAATCCGCGCGTAATTTTGCCGCGTCGCATGCTTGAAGACATTCTCGACGGGCCGCAGCGGGTAGACGTGCGCAGCTTCGGCGTTCGATGCCCGCCCACGCACAAAGACAGCCAACTCTATGGCATCCTGGCCATGATTCACGTGCTTTCGCCGGCCCTGGCGTGGCTGTGGCGGCTAGTGGCTCCGCGCGGCCACGCCAATCCCAGCATCCAGGCGCAAAAGTCAAAGGCCATGCAGTCGGAAGGTGTCGGCTCCTATTGGGCCTTTGCCACCGGCCGCCGCGTAGACCAGGCCAACTTGCTTTTGCAGCAGATCGTCAACACGCCCGACACGCGTTACGTGCTGCTGCCCAACCAGCACATCGGCGCATGGAAGGTGGGCTTCATGGCCGAGTGGATTGCCCGCGAATACCTCGCCCGCCGCGGCAGCGCCAAGTTTGCCCGAGAACAGGTTGCCGAGGCGCTCTGCCCGCTGCTGGGCTACATTCCCAACCAGCTGCGCATTGAGGGCTCCATGATTCCCCGCGTCTTTCTTGCCGTCGAAGAGCAGATTCAGGGCGGCATGGAGGTCTACCAGGAAGGCGCGCGCCAATGGCGGGAGTTCTTTGCCAGCGAGTTAAAGCAGTTCCAGGTGCCCGAGCTCGACCCGCTGGGCCACCGCATCATCGAAGCCTGCCTCGACGGCGCCCACCAGGAAGACTACCGCCGCCTGATCCCGCATCCCATGTTCCGCGACGACGGGATGTAGCCAGCAAAGATTCCACGGCGGCCGGGTGCCCCAGGTCTGGATTTTCAGACCTGGGATACCACGACACTCGACCTACCCGTGCTCGTCACCCCTGGATGATCGGGTGCCCCATCCTTGGCGCGTTCTTGTTTTTGCGCCAGGGGTGGGATACCACAAAGCCCAATGTCGGAACGTTCGATAGGTCAGGGTTTCAACCCTGACACCCAAACTCTCACAGATCCCGAAACCATCAACCAACGCGGCCGGGTGCCCCATGTCCCGCTTTTGGGACATGGGATACCACGACCCTCAACCTACCCACGCTCGTCATCCCACGATGGTCGGGTGCCCCATCCTTGGCGCGTTCTTGTTTTTGCGCCAAGGGTGGGATGCCACAAAGCCCAATGTCGGAACGTCCGATAGGTCAGGGTTTCAACCCTGACATCAAAACTCTCACAGATCTCGAAACCATCAACCAACGCGGCATAGCCCCGCCCAAGTCCCCCCCCGTCACTTTGTCATCCCTCTCAAAGCGGCGTAACATTCGGAATCGAATGAAACCCCTCATTGCAGTGTGCGCCGCCATCGTCCTTGTTCTGTCTCATTCACCCGATAGCGCAGCCCAGTCTCCCAAAGCGGTGCAAGATGCGCGTCCCGTCGACCCTTGCAACGCCAAGCCGGATGCGGGTTCTGCCGAGGCCAGGAGCTTTCTTACATTCGACAAGATCAACAAGGAACTGCGCATCGCCCTCACAAGGCAGGACGCTGTGGCACTCGCGTTCCTGGTTATTTTCCCATTGCGCGTCAACGACGCGGGCGCAACGATGTCGCTGGACAATGCTGCCGCACTCAAGGCGCATTTTCAAGACGTCTTCACGCTTGCGGTGCGCAAGGAGATTCTCAGCCAGGACGACGATTTCGGCTGCGGTATTGAGGGGATCGGCTACGGCAGGGGCGTTATCTGGGTTAACGCGTCGCAGCGCGGGTATGCAATTTGGTCGGTGAACCGCGATGCGGTGCCGCCCTATCCGGTTAACAAATGGAATATTCCGAAGATCGAATACATATGCCAGACCCAGACGCATCGCATCGTGATTGACACCGTCGCCGGAGGCGCACTACGTTACCGAGCCTGGAACAAACCGCGCCCCGTCACCGAAGCGCCCGACCTTGAGATCGCGAAAGGGGAGGGCACGTTTGAAGGAACCAACGTGTGCGCCTACCCGGTTTACGCCTTCAAGAACAGCTCGGCGCTCTACCGGGTCGATGGCGGGCTGGGCTGCTGGAGTGATAACGAGCCCGGCCCTCTAAAGGGCGCTACGGGGCGTCTTGAAGTTTCAGTCGCGGGCAAGCCTCCGTCTGAGTCATCGTGCTACTGAGCGAGCCCAGCCAGTCTATCCTTGGGAAGTGACCGCCCCGCTCCAATTCGATGTGATCGTCATAGGCGCGGGCGCGGCCGGCCTCATGTGCGCGGCTGTCGCAAGCCAGCGCGGACGGCGTGTTGCGCTGCTGGAGCACAACGGCCAACCGGGCCGAAAGATCCTAATCTCCGGCGGCGGGCGATGCAACTTTACCAACCTGCACTGCGGGCCGGACAATTTTCTCACGGAGAATCCCCACTTTGCCAAGTCCGCGCTGGCTGGCTACCAGCCGCGCCACTTCATCGAACTGGTCGAGCACTACGGAATCCCCTGGCACGAAAAGACCCTCGGCCAGCTCTTCTGCGACCACTCGGCGCGCGCCATTGTTGACATGCTGCTGGCTGAGTGCGTGCTGGGCGGCGTCGATCTGGTTCTCAACGCACACAAGATTAAAGTCGAAGCCGCCCCCGGCCAGTTTTGCGTTGCGTCTTCTGCCGGGGAGTTCACGGCCTCGGCGCTGGTGGTGGCGTGCGGCGGGCTCTCCATTCCCCCGCTCGGCGCAACCGGTCTGGGCTACGATCTAGCGCGGCAGTTCGGGCTGGCAGTGATCGAGCCGCGCCCCGCACTAGTGCCGTTGCTGCTTGGCGGCAATGAAGCCGCCTGGACCGATTTAGCCGGAGTGGCCACCGAGGTCGTCGCTTGGGCTGGCCAGACAAAGGCCCGCACTCGCGGCAAGACTCGATTCAGAGAGAAGATGCTCGTCACCCATCGCGGGCTCAGCGGCCCGGCCATTCTCCAGGTGTCTTCTTACTGGCGACCGGGAGATGCGCTGGTTCTTGACCTTGCCCCCGGTCTAACCGCAAGCGGCAGCCTGCTTGGGGCGTTGATGCAGCCCGGCGCGCCACGCGACATGACCGGGCTCAAGCAGGTTCTGCGCAAGGTTCTCCCGCAGCGGCTGGCGGACTTTATTGCGGAGACGGGAGCGCCCCAGGGCTGGTCGAACGCAGCGCTCGAAGTCCGCGAGCAGCGGCTGCACCGTTGGGCGCTGCACCCGGTGGGAACTGAAGGCTTTGCCAAGGCTGAAGTAACCGCCGGCGGCGTAGATACAGACGGTTTGCAGGCCCGCACTCTTGAGGCGCGTGCCGTTCCCGGCCTCTTCTTTATCGGGGAAGTGGTGGACGTGACCGGCCACCTGGGCGGCTTCAACTTCCAGTGGGCCTGGGCGTCGGCCGTCGCTGCCGGCCGCGCGTTATAAGCTGCCCGGCTCGCGAATCAGCGGCGGCGTTGCCGGACCTCCGCCCGGATTGCGACCTGCCACAGAAGTCGGGCTCGCGGGCCGCATCTGAAGCGGCTGCAACTGCGCCGCCTGGTGCATCGTCACAATAATCGCCATGGCCGACTTTTTGCCCGCGCACCTGTAGGAGTGGGCCGTCGAGGCATCAAAATACAGCGCGTCCCCCGCTTCAAGCCTGCACTTGTGCTCGCTGTGCTGAATGTCCAACTCCCCTTCAAGCAGATACAAAAACTCGAAACCCGGATGCAGATGCGGCTTGGAGTCGGATTCCTTGGTCAAAGGCAGGAACTCCGCGAAATACGGGTCCATGGCACGGTCGGGGACCATGTAGCCCAGGCTCTCAAAGAAATACGCTGGCGCCTCCACCCCGGTCTGCGGCAGCCTCACCCTCTCCTTGCGGCGGTGAACCCGGAACACCGAGTGTGGCTCTGTCTCAAAGAAATACGAGAGATCTTTTGAGAAGACCATGGCAATTCGCGCCAGGTTACGCAAGGTAGGCACCACGCGCCCGGTTTCCAACTGCGACAGGAAACTCGCCGAGAGCCCGGTATGCTTCCCCAGTTCCACCAGGCCCATCGATTTCTTGAGCCGCAGCCGCTTGATCCGCTCGCCAATATGCTTCTCGGCGATAAACCGCTCGGCAGTCTCGGGATCTACCTGATTCTTCTGGATTTCGTCGTTCTGAACCACGGCCAGTTCGGTCATTGGGCCCTCCGCATTATATTTAGATGCAAGACGGGTGCTTGTTACGCGTATGAACAATTTTTATTATCCCACCAAAGCAGCATCGCTCCATAATGCAGCTATAGCATTGACCAGCGGCAAATTGCTGGCCGTCCGGTGAAAATGAATCCTCCGCAGGCCAAAGTCGCTCTTTCAGGCGCATCCGGGATGCTCGGCGCCGCCCTCTGCCAGGCCCTGGCAGCGCGCAACCAGGAAACCTTGCAACTGGTGCGCCGGCCTGCTGCCGGGTCACTTGAGCTCCAATGGAACCCCGCCGGTACCCCGCCCGTTGCCGATCCTGCGGCCCTTGAAGGCCTTGCCGCCGCCATTCACCTTTCCGGCGCAAATGTGGCTGCCCATCGCTGGACCCCCGCTTACAAGCGGGAGATTGCCTCCAGCCGTATCGACTCGCCGCGCGCCCTGGCCTCAACCCTGGCCCGCCTGAACTCTCCGCCCCAGGTACTGCTGGTGGCCTCGGCCATTGGCATCTATGGCAATCGCGGCGACGAACTCCTCACCGAATCCTCCGCTCCCGGTTCCGGCTTCATGGCAGATTTGTGCGAGCAGTGGGAAGCCGCCGTCCAGCCCGCCCGCGACGCTGGAATCCGCGTGGTGCATCTCCGTTTTGGCGTGGTGCTCGGTTCGGAGGGCGCATTGGCCCGCATCGCGCCGATCTTCCGCCTCGGCCTCGGCGGCCCGCTCGGCTCCGGGCGTCAGTGGATGAGCTGGATCTCGCTCGATGACGCGGTGGCCGCCATCCTATTCGCGCTGGATACGCCCAGCCTCTCCGGCCCCGTCAACCTCACCGCACCCCACCCGGTCACCAACGCTGGGTTCACGCACACCCTGGCCCGCCGCCTTCATCGGCCGGCCATCTTTCCCGCGCCCGCCTTCGCACTCCGCATCACTCTGGGCCAAATGGCCGATGAAGCCCTCCTGGCCAGCGCCCGCGTGCTTCCCGCCAAGCTCACCGAGGCTGGTTTCCAATTCCAGAACCCCACCATAGAAGAGGCCCTGGCCGCCGCACTCTGAACGCACGCGCTATCCTAGAGAGTCCAGCCAAACCGGCCGTAAAGGAAGCCCATGTCCGAAGATCTCTCCACCACGAGTTCTGCCGCCGCGCCCCCCGTTGCTACGATCGCCACCCTCGGCCAGCACGAAGGCCAGTCCGTCACCCTGCGCGGATGGCTCTACAACCTGCGCGAGAGCGGCAAGCTGCTCTTTCCCATCTTTCGCGATGGCACCGGCACCATTCAGGGTGTGGCGCACGTCAAGAGCGTGTCCGCCGAGGTCTTTGAGTCCCTCAAGGGCCTCACGCAGGAGTCGAGCGTCATTGTCACCGGCAAGGTCCGCGCCGACAAGCGCGCCCACGGCGGCTTTGAGCTGGACATAGAAGGCCTTGAAGTCATCCAGCGCGTCCCCGAGACCGACCCCTATCCCATCACCCTCAAAGAGCACGGCGTCGACTTCCTAATGGAGCACCGCCATCTCTGGGTCCGTTCGCCGCGCCAGTCCGCCATCCTCCGCATCCGCGCCGAAATCATGCGCGCGGCTGCTGAATACTTTGACTCCAACGGCTTCATCCGCACCGATCCGCCCATCCTGACCCCGGCGGCCTGCGAAGGCACATCGACCCTCTTCCCGGTGGACTACTTCGGCGACCCGGCCTTCCTGACCCAGAGCGGCCAGCTTTACATCGAGTCCACAGCTTTGGCCCTCGGCAAGGTTTACAGCTTCGGCCCCACCTTCCGCGCAGAGAAATCGAAGACCCGCCGCCACCTTACCGAGTTCTGGATGATTGAGCCGGAAGTGGCTTACTGCGACCTCGATGGGCTGCTCGAACTGGCTGAGAATTTCCTCTCGCACATCGTGCAGAGCGTTCTCAAGAATCGCGCGCCGGAACTGGTGGTCATCGGCCGCGACCCGGCCAAGCTGGCCAACATCGCCCCGCCCTTCCCGCGCCTGCGCTACGATGTAGCCGCCGACATGCTCAACCAGGCCCACAAAGACGGCCACCTCGAAGCCCCCTTCGAGTACGGCAACGACTTCGGCTCACCGGATGAAACATGGCTCAGCTCGCAGTTTGACCGCCCGGTGATGGTCCACCGCTACCCGGCCGACGTAAAGGCCTTCTACATGGAGCCCGATCCGCTCGACCCGCGCTACGCCCTCTGCGTCGACGTGCTCGCTCCTGAAGGCTACGGCGAAATCATCGGCGGCTCCCAGCGCGTGTCGAGTTACGAACTGCTCAGCAGCCGCATCGACCAGCACAAACTGCCCCGCGAAGCCTTCGAGTGGTATCTCGATCTCCGCCGCTACGGCAGCGTCCCGCACTCCGGCTTCGGCATGGGCATTGAGCGCGCCGTTGCCTGGATCTGCGGCCTCGATCACGTGCGCGAGACCATTCCCTTCGCCCGCACCCTGCACCGCATCTACCCGTAAAGCAGGCCCTTCCGCTGTTCCGCAACCTTCCGGGTGCCCCATCCATTCGCCATCTTTTCGGCGAATGGGTGGGAAACCACAAACCCCACCTCGCACCCTTCAAATCTCTCACGGTCTTCGGGTGCCCCAAGTCTCGATTCTGAGACCTGGGATACCACAGTTCTCAATCAGCTCCGTTCATCAGGACCCGATTCCGCCGAGCCTTCAACTTGGCGCCAATAAACACGACCACGCCCGCCCCGATCAACACCAGCGTCCCCCCCACAACCTTGCCCACGGCCAGCAACTTATTAGGCTCGTCTCCGGCGGGCATTACAGACAAAGCCAAGGTGGCCAGCGTGCTGGCCATCCCCATGCAGCCCAGCGCAATCGCGACAGGCCTGCCCCCGGGGACGCGTCTGACATGCGGACCCACCGGGCGGCTCTGCAGTCGAATCATGGCGGCAAACACAAACAGGAACGGCACAAACGTGGAGAGAATCGTCATGCTGATCAGCACCTCGTAGGCTCCGCGGACGGTGGTCCCTGCCTGACCCACGAAGGCCATCACCATGCCGGCACCACCGTAAGCCGCGATTGCCACCCACGGGGTTCGGTAGCGCGCGTGCGTCCAGCCGAATGCATCGGGGAGATAGTGGTGGATGCCGACCACGAAGGGCAGGCGCGCGGTCGAGGAGAGGTTGGCCGCGGCGGTACCAATCGCGTTGAGGGCCACCAGCAAGGCAACCGGAGCCAGCAGCCAGCCGAAACCGAGACGCACGCTGAGCGCACGGATTCCGTTCACGAAGCCGCCAGGGCCGCCTACAGCCTCGCTGGGCAACGCCACAATCAGTGCAAAGGTGCCGCCAATGTAGACAATTGCGACGATGGCGCCCCCCAGCAGGATCGCCCACGGAATGTTGCGTCGGGGATTCTGGATTTCGCCGCCCATCGCAGAGCCGGCCTCAACGCCCACAAAGGCCAGAAAAACGCTTGACCAGAAAACGGCATTCCCCGTTGACCAATGAGGAACGAGGCTGGCGGCGGTAATGTGCGTGGCCGGTCCAAAGCGCCACCATGAAGCGGCGGCAAGCACCATGAGCACGCCAAGAGGAATCAGGCTGCCCAGCGCGCCAATGTTGTTGAGCCACTTGCCCACATTCACGCCGCGGATGTTGAGCAGGGTGATCAAGGCCAGCCAGAACACTGAGAACACGATGTAATAGACCGGGTCAGCTGCAAGAGTCTGGGTGCCGGGGCCGAAGGCGAGCAGGGCCGAAGCCGCGCCGAAGTAAAGCACCCCCGGAAAGTATGGAAGATTGCACATCCAGTACGTCCACGCCGCAATAAACCCCGGGAAGTCGCCGAAGGCCTCGCGGGTCCACACGTAAAGACCGCCCTCGTCCGGATGGCGCGATGAGAGTTCCATGACGCTGGCGGCCAGGGGGACAAAGAAGCCGAGGAGCGCTGCGATCCACATCGGCAGAATGCTGGGGCCGACGGCTGCGGCCATGGCCGTCCAGCGAATGCTCAGGGACACGACCACATAGAACAGCACCAGGTCGCGGAACCGGATGCCTCGCTTGAGTGAAAGCGTAGTGGTCATGGTCAGAAGAGAGTATCAACTGCGAAGCTATTTCTCTTTGATATCCGCAAGCACAGCCATGGCCGCATTGCGGCCGTTGATGCCGATCACGCTGCCGCCCGGATGGGTGCAGGCCCCGCAAAGATACACCCCCTGCATCGGCGTGCGCGCGGAGAGCCGATTGTCCCACATATAGGGCGGCAGGCACTCGCCCTGGAAGATATGTCCGCCTGTGAGTCCCACCTTCTGCTCGATGTCCGGCGGACCCAGCACCTGTGCATCGATCACCGCACTGTCGATGTTTGAGCAGAATCGTCCCAGCGAACCAAGGGCAAGCCTGCGCACTTCGTCACGGCGCTGATCCCACGTGCCATGCGCGAATTTGTAAGGCACATACTGCGCAAAGACGCTCATGGTATGTTGCCCGGCGGGGACAACGCTTGAGTCATGCACGCTCTGGAAGTAAAGCTCGCACCATAAGTGCTCGGGCAACTCGCCACGGCGCGCAGCGGCATACCCGGCCTTCCACTCGTCCTTTGTCAGCGGCGCGTTGATCTGCCCGTAGTGGTGCGGCTCATTCACGCCGGGCCGCGCCTTAAAATTGGGCAACTCCCGCAGGTGCGCATTGAGCTTTACCGTGCAGCCCTCAATCGGGATACTCTCCACCCGCGCGCGCCACTCCGAATCGGTTGCTGTTCCAATTAAGCGCGATGTCTGCCGAGGGTCCGCATTCGACACGACGTTCCGCGCTGCAATCTTCTCCCCGCCCTCGAGCAAGACACCTTCGCCGGGCAGAATTGCGGCCACGGGCACGCCCGAAATAACCGTTGCCCCGGCCTCGCGCGCGGCATCGCAGAAATAGAACGACACCATGCCCATGCCGCCCCGCACATAGCCCCACATGCCGGGCATGCCGCACAGCCGCCCGGAGGCATGGTGAAAGCGGATCGACGCCGTGCCGGCGTCGAACGGGCTGGCATTGGTGCCGATCACGCCCTGGCCAAGATACGCAACTTGCAGCCGTTCGTCGTTGAGATATCGCTCAACATACTCGGCCATCGACCAATCAAAAAGCATCGACCGCGCTTCGGCGTCGTTCCCAATTCGCTCCTCAATCTGTTCGCGAGAGGGCGCTTCACCGATCCACATGTCGCCGCCGTCCGCGGGCCGTAGCGCATCCCGCAATCGCCGGATCACGTCGTTCATGGCGCGCCAGCCCTCAACGTCGCCCGGAGCCATCGCGCGCACCTCAGCCTCGCAGCGCTCATCATCGTCCCACAGCTGGATGCTCGACCCATCGAGGAAGGGAACAAAGAGGCCATTCACGGCCGGCGTCCATGTGAAGCCGCGACGAGGAAGATCCAGCTCTTCCACAACCAGCGGATGCAGCAGTCCGGCGAGATACGCGCAAGGAGACATCCGCACCCCCGGAAACGGCTCCTCGATGGTGCAGGCGCCGCCAACGCGCGCCCGGCTCTCAATCACCAGAACCCGCTGGCCCGACCTCGCCAGGTAGGCGGCACAAGCCAGCCCGTTGTGCCCCGCGCCCACGACAATCGTGTCCCAGGTCTTTGCGGCGAGTTCGCTCGTCGGCGTCGGCAGTCCGACTTCGCCAAGCACCGCGGCAGTGGGTGAACTCATGATCGTCTCTCGCAAAGGTCTCTTTTGCCGATTGTGCGGCCTCGCCCGGATTCTGACTTGGATGCACAGATTCCAATACCCGTTGCAACAACTTTATTGCCACCCTGGAATCTTTCATCCTTCCGCGGGAATCAAACAGGCGAAACTTGTTTTCCAGGAGATCTCCCGTGACGCTTTCCGCTGTTGAAGTACACAATCTGAAGGGAGCCCCCGCGGTTGAGGGGGTTCTGCCGGTCTTCCACCATCGCTGGAGCGCGCGGTCATTTGACCATCGCGAGGTGAGCGTCGCCGACCTGAAGAAGGTATTTGAGGCCGCGCGCTGGGCAGCCTCTTCAAACAACGAGCAGCCGTGGCGCTTCATCGTCGGCACACGCAACTCTGCCACGCACGCAAAGATTTTTGAGAGCCTGGTAGGCTTCAACAAGACGTGGGCCGGCTCGGCGCCGGTGCTGATTTTGGGAGTAGCCGGTTCAAAATTTACGCACAACGGGGCGGCCAACGGCTACGCGCTCTACGACCTGGGCGCGGCGGCATCGTATCTCACGCTCCAAGCCGCGGCGCTGGGGCTTACCAGCCACCAGATGGCCGGTTACGACCATGAGACGCTTCGCAAGGCGCTTGAGATTCCCGAGGAATACGCATTGGGCTCCGTCATCGCGCTTGGCTACCAGGGCGCCCCCGATTCGTTGGGCAGCGAGCAACTGATCGAGCGTGAAACCGCTCCGCGCCAACGCAAGCCGTTGAGTGAGTTTGTCTTCTCCTCCTGGGGCGAACCTACGAAACTAGGCTGAGCCCGTGGCCCAAAGCAAGTTTCTGCGTTCGGCGCCAAAGGCCCTTCACGATACAGTAAATCCCGGGAGACAAGCATTGAGCAGCCCACAAACGACACGGAAACCCGCAACCCGCAGACCCAGCCGCCAGCCGGTCAGGCGGCGGCCTCGCTTTCGTCTCGGCTGGAAGGGCTGGCTGGCAGCGACTTCTGGGTTCCTTATCGTTGGACTGCTGGTATGGGGTGCATTGGCCCGCCGGTTCGCGCCCGTCGCCAACACCTCTCTCGCCCGCTTCGACGCCATTATCGTGTTGGGCACTCCGGCAGACAACGACGGCAACCCCACGGCTTCCCAACTCTCGTGCGTCAACGAGGCAGTGCACGAATACGAGCGCGGCGTTGCTCCCCGGCTCATTCTCACCGGCGGCGCCGCGCACAATCGCTTCGTCGAGGCGCAAGTGATGGCGCGGGCCGCCCACGCCAGGGGAATTCCGGAGTCAGCCATCTTTGTGGAGCCGGAAGCAAAAGACACCATCCACAACGCCTGTTACGCTGTGCGGATTATGAAGGCCCACGGTTGGGGCTCTGCGGAGGTGATCTCTTCGGCAGCTCACTTGCCCCGCGCAGGCCTTATCTTCAGTCGATTTCCAATTGAGTGGCGCACACACCCCGCTCCGTCGCTCGAGCCAGGCTCCGCGACCGAAAGGGCAGAGTCTGCGGCGATGGAGGCCCTGAAGACGGTGCGCTACCTGGTGTGGACCCGCCAGAACGAGCGCTGCCAGCCTTAGCAAAGGCGGTAGCCTGGCAAATTCCCCGTGTATTCGGATTGTCCGGCCTTGGCGCGGTCCTGTAAACTCAATGATGATGCGCCTTCAAGTAAGACTTTTTACCTCTTTCGCTGCCGTGGCTGCCCTGGCTCTCTTTGCCGGAAGCCGCATTCAGGCTCAGAGCACCGCCTCACCGACCGCCGGCAATGGCACCTACATTGCCAGTGACCCGCTGGCTCACGTGCGTTATGACAACCGCTACGACTTCTATCTCGCGCCCGCCTACCGTCACATCAAGGCAGGTCCGACCCTGCTACAGGGGGCCAACCTGGGCGGAATCGATATGGGTGGCTCATATTGGTTCCAGAAACACTGGGCTGCCGAGGGAACTGCCCGCGGTTACCTGGGCACAAGTGGCGCCGCGCCCAACGTCTACGACATCCGCGGGCCATTTATCCAGGAGTACCAGTTTGCTGCCGGTCCTGAATGGCTCGGCCCCCACAACAAGCATGGCGACATTATTGCCCATGTGCTGGCAGGCGGCGCCTATGGCTTGTTTGAAGGAGGCCTGCACGGCCACGTGGCGGAATTGGGTTTCTACAACAACCAGATTGCGCCCTTGGTCATCATTGGCGGACACATCGACCTCAACCGCTCAGCGCATTGGGTCTTCCGCATGACGCCTGATGCGGTCATGACGCGCTACGGCACCAACTACGGCACCCAGATCACCCAGACAGACATCAATTTCGTCATGTCGGTAGGCATCGAGTACAAGTTCAATAAAAAGCGGTAAACCGCTTCAAGCGCAGCCTGCCGGGAGAATGCTCCCGTTCCTTCCGGCAGGCATCGCCGCATCTCTTCCCAGAACGCTTGCTTTGCTGTATTTCCTCTCAAATCTGCCGCTCCGCCCCCCAGTTCAGGTCCGCTTTTCAATTGAGAAATTCCAAAACCCCGCTTTCCCTCGTTCGTGTTGACAACAAAATGGATAACGCACAACAGGGCGGGCTGCCAGTTTCATCTGTGTGTGGTATTCTCCACCGTTCGGTGACTTTTGCATCCAAAGTATCACCGGAGAAAATGCTGTACCGGATAGCGGCACTTCCTTTGCGGTCGGCCTCACCCGGACAGAACAAGCTGCAAAAGGCAGGTTCCCATGGATATGAGAGATACGCTTGCGGTTTTGCTTGCGGGAGGCGCTGGAGAACGGCTCTTCCCGCTTACCCGCGACCGCGCCAAACCAGCGGTTCCCTTCGGCGGACACTACCGCATCATCGACATCACCCTCTCCAACTGCATCAACTCCGGTCTGCGCAAGGTCTTCATCCTCACCCAGTACAAGGCGCTCAGCCTCAACCGGCACATCCGCGAAGGATGGACCGGCATCGTGGCGCAGGAACTGGGCGAGTTTGTTGAACTCATGCCTCCCATGCAGCGTACCGGCTCCAACTGGTACATGGGCACCGCCGATGCGGTCTATCAGAACATCTACTCCATCGGCAGCGAACAGCCCAAGTACATCATCATCCTCAGCGGCGACCACATCTACAAGATGGACTACAGCCGGATGCTGGAGCACCACAAGGAGACCAAGGCAGAGGTTACGCTGGCCACGCTGCCCATTCCGCCCGAGGAAACCAAGAGCCTCGGCGTGGTTGAGGTGGCCCCGAATGGCGACGTTCTCGGCTTCCTTGAGAAGCCGGCGTCCACCACCTTCCGCTCGCCCTTCAATCCCAACGCCGTCGATGCCTCAATGGGCGTCTACATCTTCAATACCGAGGTTCTGCTGAAGGCGCTGATCGCCGACGCTGAAGACCCAACCTCTAAGCACGACTTTGGCCACAACATTCTGCCCAACATGCTGGGCAAAAAGAAAATGATGGCCTACAGCTTTGTCGACGAGAACAAGCAGCAGGCGCTCTACTGGCGCGACGTGGGCACCCTTGACGCCTACTACGACGCCAACATGGACCTGTGCTCGGTTTCGCCGACATTCAACCTTTACGACAAAAGCTGGCCCATGCGCACCCGCGTGCGCCAGTATCCGCCGGCCAAGTTCGTCTTCGGTGAGCCGGGCCGCTCCGGCATGGCCGTCAACTCGGTCATCACCGCCGGCGTCATCATCTCCGGCGCCTCGGTGTCCAACTCGGTTCTCTCGCAGGATGTGCGCGTCAACTCCTACTCCAACGTCGACGCCAGCATCATCTTCTCGCACGTGAACATCGGCCGCCATTGCCGCATCCGCCGGGCCATTATCGATCGCGACGTCCACATTCCCGAAGGCACCGTCATCGGCTACGATCCGGTCGAGGACAAGCGGCGTTACTTCGTAACTCCCTCGGGGCTGACCATCGTCACCCGCGAGGCATCGCTCTTCGAGAACCCCGTCGAGCCGGAGTTCCTGCAGCGGTATTAACGGCGTTTTGAGCAGATGCTCCTTTGATGTCGAGCAGCTTTGAAAGGGCGCGGCTTTAGCCGCGCCGCAAGATGCCAACATGGAAGGTAGGGCTGTAGCCCCTGAGTCGTCCACCGGCGTTGCCGACCCGCGGATCGATGAAACGGGAGCTGCCTTCCTCACTTCGATTGGGTGCCCCACCCTCGCCGCGTATTTGTTTTTGCGGCTAGGGTGGGATACCTCAGAACCTCAATGACCCAAGTTCCGGTTCTTGTTTCTTATCAGGCAATGCCCCTTTACACCATTGTGATCAGCTTGACCCGCGGTGGCGGGTTCCGGCCAGGATGAACGAGTGCGGATTCCAAAAGAGTCCCGTGCCCCATCCATTCGTCGGCTCTTTGACGAATGGGTGGGATACCTCGAACCCCATCCCCCTATTCATAGGTAGCGTTGCTCTGCGCAAAACAGCCTAATCGACATTTCGTAACCTTTCGCCCGCAGCGGACTCTAATCAACACCGGGATTGGATCCGCGGAAGCGCCCGGGAGCAACATCGCGGAGCAATGGAGGACGCGATGTTGTTTGAGGGCAAGGAGAAAGTCGATGCGAGTCGATCGTTGGGGCGAAGGGCGTTCATTGTGGGTGCGGCAACGGCGGTCAGCGCAGCGGCCTTCTGGGGCCTACGCCGCAGCACCGTGGCAGCGGCACGCCCACTTCTCCCGTCCGAAGGCCCCTCTGAAGTCACCATTGTCGAGTTCTCCGCAACCGGCGAGAAGACAGGAACGGCAACCGTTCCGCGCCTCATCAAGTCCGACGCGCAGTGGCAAAAGCAACTCTCGCCCGATGCCTACCGCGTAACCCGCTTCGCCGACACGGAGCGCGCCTTCAGCGGAGCTCTGTGGAACCTCGAAGAGCGCGGCCTCTTCCGCTGTGTCTGCTGCGACCTGGCATTATTCAGCTCCGATGCCAAGTTCGACTCCGGCACCGGCTGGCCCAGCTTCTGGCAGCCCATCGCGCCAGAGAACGTGCTGCAGCGTGTCGATGGAAGCCTGATGGAAGTGCGCACCGCGGTTGAATGTCGCCTCTGCGGCGGGCACCTCGGCCACGTCTTCAACGACGGCCCCGCGCCCACTGGGATGCGATATTGCATGAACTCGGTGTCGCTCCGGTTCGTGAGGTTGGGGTGAGGAGGGGGAGTCGCATAACTTCCGGATTGCCGACGATCCTCGCGGGAACCACACGAGCGCCTGCTGTCGGTTCAAAGGACCGAACATTCGTCTTGATTCGTAAGGGGCAACCCGCGCCAGCAGCAGACTCAATTCAGAACGCCACTTTGTACACATTCCCTCTTTCGTCTTTGGCAACCCCACTGATATTTGGTGCAACAACATCTTTCGCGTCGGCGGTTTCAACCGGCTGGCTGATCATTTCCACGTGGAGTGCGCCGCCCTGGCTGCCTGTGAGCGTTGTTCGCGCAAACAGATGCGCGCCCAGCACATGTGCTGTATAGAAACCGGGACCATAAACCGCGTCCCACTCAGCGGAAAGGTTGAACGGCGGCACGACCCCGGCTCTGCTCTGTTTGGCCAGCGCACCGACCGACTGCGCCTGCCAATGCCCTGAGAACTGTTGGCCGTTGTCAAGCCTGGCGGAGATGCTTCCGGAATTGATGACGCCCGTGATCCTTCCGGTGTAAATCGGGGGCGGCGTCTGCGCGGCGAGCGGTCCCTGGACCGGGTAGAAGTGGGCGACTTGCAAACATCCTGAAAGGAAGCACGCGCAGAGGAGCGTAACCACAGCGAATCGAACTTTCATAAGGTTCCTCAGTGCAGCCGATTTTAATCCGGCAATGACCATTTCAGCTGTGATGAACCTATTTGTGATCCTGAAACAACTCCGGAAACTGTGCCTTGAGCGCCGCAACCTTGGGCCGGTCGCAGACCAGAATGTAGGGGTTGTCGGGGTTGCTATCGGCGTAGTGCTGGTGATACGACTCAGCGTCGTAGAAACCCTGCAACGGCACAACTTGAGTGACAATGGGCGCATTGAAAACGTGGGCCGCGTCAAGCTGCGCAATGTAGGCCTGGCTGATGCGTCGCTGTTCGTCGTCGGCGTAGAAAATCGCCGAGCGGTAGGACGTGCCGACGTCGGGACCCTGACGGTTCAGTTGCGTAGGGTCGTGGGCGACGGAAAAGAAGATGCGCAGCAGTTGGCCGTAGGTGATCTTCGAGGGGTCGTAGACGACCTTTACCGATTCGGCGTGGCCGGTGGTTTCAGTGGTCACCTGGGGGTAGGTGGCGGTCGAGGCCGAGCCTCCGGCGTAGCCGGCGGTGGTGGCTACCACTCCCTTGACGCGCTCAAACACCGACTGTGTGCCCCAGAAGCACCCCCCGGCGAAGACGGCCGTCTGCTGGCCCGGCGTCTGCGCCAGTTGAGCATCGGTGGCCGCGGCGGGGATCGGGGTCTTGGTTGCCGCGCGGCATCCCGCGCAGAGGGTCAAAGCAACGAAAAGCGCGAGCAAGGTGCCGCGCAGGGGAAGTGTGCCAGGCATGGGGTCTCCTGCAGCCCATCGGTTCAGGCCGCACTACTCAAGATGCCCGCCAATCGAAAAGGTTACGGCGTTTCGCCAAGGATGCGGATTCGGGAACTCGGTACGGATGGCGACGGGATTCCTTATGGAACCAACCCATCCAACCCTGCGTATGAACAAAATATGCAATGTGTGGGCACATTACGCTGGAACGAGATGGGCTTGGCGGCCCCGCCTCTGCCGCGGCGGCGTACCATGGAAGCGCCGGAAGTTGGCGGCCGGGTAACCCCCGCTGCCACGCCAGCCGCCCGGCTACCGCACGTGGAGGTAAGTCCGCTGGAGACCGACTGGTCCCAAATTGTCCGCCAATGCATGGATGGGGATTCTGGCGCGTGGGCCGAACTGGTCCGCACGCACCATAGGCGTGTCTACGGGCTCTGTTACCGCTTCACGGGCAACCCGACCGACGCCGAAGACCTGACGCAGGATGTCTTTCTCAAGGTCTATTCCAACCTGGCCAGCTTTGACACCGCACGCGGCAGCCTGCTGGTGTGGATTACCACGCTAACGCGCAATCTGCTGGTCGACAACTTCAGGCGCACCAAGAACCTGCGGGTGACCGGTTCGCTGGACGATGGCTGGGAGTCAACCGAGGAGTTGAAGCCGGTAGACCGGCTTACGTCTCGCGGCCCCTCACCGCATGAGTCCGCCGCGCAAAAGGAACTGGCAAAAATGGTGCAGGAAGCTCTGGCCCGCGTCTCGGTCGAACTGCGCGAAGCCGTTATTTTGAGAGACCTGCAAGATCTTGACTACAAGGAAATTGCCCAGGTGCTGGGCATCCCCGAAGGGACGGTAAAGTCCCGCATCAGCAGAGGGCGCGCGGAACTGGCGCGGCTGCTGGAACGTAATAAACGGGAGGTGATGTAAATGGCAGAGCGCACTAACATTCCGAGTTCCCCAGCCTGCGGGCTTTGGGAGACATTGCTGGCGGACGCGCTTGACGGGTTGTTGAAGCCTGAAGACGAGACGACGTTTGCCGCGCACATGGCCGTCTGCCCGGCCTGCACGGTACTGTTTGAAGAGGCGCGCAAGGGCCGCGAGTGGCTTGAGTTTCTCTCGCCTGAGCCCGAAGTACCTGCCGGATTGCTTGACAGGATACTGGCCCAGACGGGTCCAGGGCAGGTAGCGGGCTTCGGGCTTGTCACCCCGGGCGGCAATGTGCTGGCTATGCTTCCGGCTTATCAGCGTCCCGGCTTCAAGGGCAATGTGAAACGATTTGCCGAGCCGCGCCTGCTGATGACCGCGGCCATGGCCTTCTTCTCAATCGCTTTGACCCTGAACCTGACCGGCGTTCGCTTAAGCGAGATCAAGCTAAGTGCATTGAAGCCGGCCACGGTACGGTCGCTGGTAGAGCGTCGGCTGACCATGGCCTCAACACCGATCATTCGCTATTACGATCACCTTCGCCTGGTATACGAGGTGGAGTCCAAAATGCGGGAACTGCGCCGCGGCGCACAGGGCGAAGGCGAAGGCGGCGACACGCAGCAGAAGCAGAAAGATTCGTCTCCGGCCCAGCCGGGCGAGTCAAAACAGGCTCCCGGGCAGGCTCCGGGCCACAAAGACGGGGGATCGCGCGTAGACCCTCCACAACAGTCGGGAAACCCGGCGCTCAATGACTCAACAGACTTTCTTGAGGCGTCCCTAACCTTTCACGGAACAACCCGCGCATTCCGGCGGCTCCAAGATGGCACTACGGGAACGGCACTGATGGAAGGGAGCACAGTATGGACTGCGTAAATCACAGCGGTACGGCAGCAACGGCATTTTGTCAGACGTGCGGAAAGCCTCTCTGCGCCGATTGCGTGCGCAATGTGGCGGGAGGGCAGCTTTTCTGCGAGGGCTGCGCGGCAACCTGGCAGGCTTATCAACAGCCTTTTGCAGCGCCACCCCCGGGCTCGCCCAATCCTTCGGCAGCCGCGGTTCTGGGACTGATTCCCGGCGTGGGCGCCATGTACAACGGCCAGTTCTTCAAGGGCCTGATCCACGTGGTGATCTTCGCGGTGCTTATCAGCATCACCGACCACTACGGAATCTTCGGCATCTTTATCGGGGCCTGGGTGCTTTACCAGTCCTTCGAAGCCTTCCATACGGCCAAGGCGCGGCGCGACGGGCAGCCGCTGCCCGATCCGCTGGGCCTCAACGAAGTCGGCAACTGGCTCAACCTGGGCAAGAACCAATACCCTGGCCAGCCAGGGGCATACCCGGGCCAACCTGGTCCGGCAGCTCCCGCTCAGCCGGGTGCGGCGCCTTACGCCGGCCAATACCAGCAGCCCTATGGACAGAGCCCCTACCAGGCGCCCTATCCGCCGCCTCCGGGCTTTGTTGACCCGGGCATGCCGCCCATGCCGCCGCCTCCGGTTCCGCCGCTCTACTGGAAGCGCAAGGAACCGATAGGCGCCATTGTCCTCATCGGCCTGGGCCTGCTCTTCCTGCTGGGCCAGTTGGATATCTTCAACGGCCGGTTGATGGAGTTCACCTGGCCCCTGATTCTGATCGGGCTGGGCGTCTGGCTGATCGTTCGCCGTCTCGGAGATTCGCAAGGAGGTTCCAAATGAACCGCTACATCCTGATTCGCCGCCTTCGCGGTCCTGCATTTTTGCTTCTGGTTGGCGCGCTCGCGTTGCTCAACCAGGCTGACATTCTCTCTTGGGGCCATAGCTGGCCGTTATTCCTCATCCTGGCCGGCGTCATGGCCCTCGCAGAGCGCGCGGCGTTGGCCACCGATGCAGGCTATCCGCCGGCTCAGCATCCGGGCGCGCCGTACGCGGTTGACCCCAATGCTCCAGGCGGACCGATTCCCGCGGGAACCTCTTCGGCCATCGTTCCGGCCCACACGCAGGAGTATGAAAGAGAACCAGACGGAGGCCAGCAATGAGCAGCGTACCCCCCAACATGCCTCCCAATACGCCCCCAGGGGGCGGTGTGCCGCCCGGCTATCCGCCTTACGATCCCAAGACCCAGTGGCGCGTCTACCGCGAGCAGCAGAAGGCAGCCTGGCGTGCGCAGCGCGACGCCTGGAAGGCCCAGCGCTACGCCATGAAGTCGAGCTATGTGGGCGTTTACGGCCCGCGCGTTCCCTCGGTTGTGGGTCCCATCATCCTCATCGGCGCCGGCATCGTGGCCCTGCTGGTGCTTACCGGCCACATTGCCTCTGAGGGCTTCTGGGCCTGGTACGGGCACTGGTGGCCGCTGCTGCTGATCGGCGCCGGGCTGGCCCTACTGGCCGAGTGGGCGCTTGACCTGCGCCGCGAGACTCCGGTGCGCCGTGGTGGCAGCTTTGTGGGCATTCTCATCTTTCTCGCCATTCTGGGAGTCTGCGCGTCCGCCGCACACAATCACATGGGCCCGTGGATAAATAACTGGAATTGGGGCGACCACAACGATGACTTCTTCAACTCCTTTGGCCTGCCCGAGCACGACAACGACCAGCAGGTCCTGAGCACGCAGATTCCTGCCAACGCGGCCATCGACATTGAAAATCCGCGCGGCGACGTCAGCATCACCGCTGGCGACGGCTCCAACATGGAAGTGCAGGCGCACGAAGTGGCCTACGCCAGCAACGACGACGAAGCGAAGAAGATCTTCGCCTCTGAAGCGCCCGACGTAAAAGTCAGCGGAAGCGCAGTCATGGTCAAGTCGGCCAGCAACAACAACGGCCGCCTTAGTCTGACGGTGACGGTTCCCAAATCGGCGCGAGTCAACGTGAACACAGGCAAGGGCGACGTAACCGCCGCCGGCCTGGGAGCGGGCATAACCGTGACCGCTCCGCACGGCGACGTGCATCTGAACACCATTGCCGGTTCGGTCCAGGTTCATCTCTCCAACGACAAGCACGACTTCTCCGCACACGACATCCAGGGCGACATCACAGCCGACGGCCACTGCAACGACCTGACCCTCTCTGAAATCAAGGGCAAGGTCGCCATCAATGGCGAAATCTTCGGCGAAGTTCACATGGAAAACGTGGCTGGAGATGTGCACGTGCACACGTCGGTCACCGATCTTGAAGTGGCAACGCTTCCCGGCGACCTTACCCTCAACTCCGATGACCTGCGGGTTACCGAGGCCAAAGGACAGGTGCGCGTCACAACCCACTCCAAGGACGTTGACCTGAGCCAGATTTACGGCGACACATACGTTGAAAACCGCAACGGCCGCATCGCCGTTTCGCCGGCAGCCACCTTCGGGGTCGAAGCCAAAAACAGCAAGGGCGACGTTGAAG
Source organism: uncultured Acidobacteriaceae bacterium (assembly GCA_903911925.1). GTDB lineage: Bacteria > Acidobacteriota > Terriglobia > Terriglobales > Acidobacteriaceae > Telmatobacter. Next base: position 93,404 of record CAIWFH010000151.1, on the reverse strand, counting down.
TGACCCTGCCGCCCAACGCTTCGGCCACCGTCAACGCCCGCACCCATAACGGCGATATCGTTTCCGACTTCGCCATGCCCTCCGCCGAAGGCGAAAACAAGCTGGCGACATTCCTCATCGGCTCCGGAACCGCGCGCATCGTGCTCTCTGCCGAGAACGGCGATGTGCACGTCAAGAAGGGCTCGGCGATGCCGCCCATGCCCCCCATGCCACCTAACCCGACCAAGCTGAATGCTCCGCCCAACCCCAAAGCGCCGGATCTTTCAAAGACGCCGCACCTGAAGACCCCCAAGGTGCCGCCCGCGCCCCCAACTCCGCAATAAACAGCACCAACAATCGAATGGGATAAAGAACAGGCGCAGGAGAAAAACAACTCCCGCGCCTGTTTTGTTTTCTCGGCTCAGCGCATCTCAGCCGCCGCGATAAGTTGTAACGCCGGCCTCCCGGCCCACGCTTCTTCGATTCCCACGATATTCCTGTTTGCCAAAAAGCATAGACCCCATCCCGACCCTGGAAGAGTCTCTTCTTCAGGCAAGAACTGCAATCTTGCCAATGAAACCCGCTTTCGTTGTATGCTCCATTCGCGGGGAGGAAATTTGCCATGGGTCGAGCACCTGCAAGGGTAATTACTGTTGAACGCGAATACGGCTCGAGAGGCGGAGAGTTTGCTCACCATTTGGCTGAGCGGCTGGGCTGGCGGCTGATGGACTCGGAACTGGTGTGCGGCGCGGCCCATGCCGCCGGAGTGGCTCCGGAACTGGCCGCCAAATTCGACGAGCGGCTCGACCCCTGGTACCACCGCTACGGCAAGGTCTTCTGGCAAGACTCCATGTACTCCACCACCGGCCTCGCCGAGGAGAAGGTCTTTGACTCCGCGCGCTGTTTGTCGCTGATTCGGGACCAGATTCTCGCCGCGGCCAAAGAAGGCAATTGCGTGCTGGTGGGCCGCGGCGCCGCCTGCGCGCTCGCCTGCCAGCCCGGATGCTTCCACGTATTCGTCTACGCCACGGCCAAGGCAAAACGCGAGTGGTTCGCGAAGGCGTTTCCGCATAAGGCCGACCAGGCTGAGCAGTTGCTAGCCCAGCAAGACAAGAGCCGGGCCGCCGCAATTCGTCAGTTCTATCAGCAGGAGTGGTGCGCCCGCGGACTCTATCACATGCTTCTCAACTCGGCCATTGGGACCGAGGCCATGATTGCCGCAGTCGAGGGAGCGGCGGGTTTGAAGCCCTGTAACCAGGAGTCCGCCGCCGGTTAGCGTTGGAGTGATTGACGCAATTCGCTCCAGTCGAAGAATCCCTTCGACCCGCCGGGCATTTTGTCAGTTTCTCCGTCTCAATGACGCCTGGTATTGATCAACCGCTCAACGCCCGCCCCGGTAATATCCACCAGGTCTGGGAATCCGTCCCCATTGACGTCGATAGGGATCAGTACCTCTCCAAAATCCGCGCCCACTAAACCCTCGCTGTAGGCCAGGCTTGGATCGTAGCCGTCCAGGTGGAACGGGTCTGGCCCAAGCAGGGTGCCGTCGCCATTGCCGCGCATGACCTGAATGCCTGTGGACAGTCCCGCGCTGCCGCTTTGCACCGCCACGGCGACATCGGGCTTGCCGTCCCGATTGAAATCGGCCACCACCAGCGCCGTTCCATTTGAGAATTTTGTGCTGTACACCACCTGCGGGCCGAAGGTGCCATCGCCCTTGCCCAGTGACACGGTTACGGCAGAGCCCGCCGTTGAGATTAGGTCCACCTTGCCGTCATGGTTCAGGTCCGCGAGCACATTCGCGTGCCCCAGCGGGGCCACATTAGCACTGGCGATGCGGAAATGGCCGGTACCCAGCCCGATCAGCGACCACGCGCTGCCGTTCGCTGAAGGGCCGTTGATCACCAGGTCCAGAATTCCATCGCCATTCATGTCGCCTGCGGCGATGCTCCTGATGTTTACGATGCCGCCCGGAAAGGCGATGGGCGCCTGGAAAGTTCCGTCGCCGTTGCCCAGCGCCACGCCCCAATCGCCGATCAGATCCAGCTTTTTGTCCCCATTCTCGTCGGCAAGAAAGGCCGAGTTCGTGTACTGGCTCTGGCTGGGAGCTCCCACCACGGTGTAGCCCTTCGCCGCGTCAAAGGTCCCGTCTCCGTGCCCCAGCAGCACCTCCGTGTCCACGGGGTGCGGCGTGTTCAATGAGTAATAGGCCCCGCTGCGCGTCACCACCAGGTCGATCGTGCCGTCGCCATTCAAGTCTCCCGCTGCGATGGTCCCCGCCTGCTGTTGAATGGCATAGCTGTGCGGAGCCCCGAAGTAGCCCTTGCCCGTCCCCAGCTGGATGGTCACAAATCCGCCGGTAGGCGGGCTGGTCAGGTTGGTGCTTACCATCGCGATATCGGGAATTTTGTCCCCGTTAAGGTCCGCCGTAACGATGGAGAAAGTGTCGTGCGGCGAAGTTGAAAAGTCAGGGAACGCCGTGACGGCCGCTGAAAAGATGCCATTCGAATTCCCGAGATACAAGTGGCTTCCCCCGGTCAGCATGTCCAGGTTGCCATCGCCTGTGAAATCGGCAAGAACGGCCCCTTCCATGGCGCCGTTGTAAATCCGGTTGAAAGTGAATCCGCCTGTCCCGTCTCCGAAGTAAGTTGCGATCCGGTTGCCCAGCACCACGGCAATATCGGCAAAGCCGTCGCGGTTCAAATCGCCCGTCACTATCGCCTGCATTGCTGCGGACACGCTGGGGTCGCCGCTCCCCGGGTTCAGACTCGCGCTCTTGCGGAAGTTCCCCTTGCCGTCGCCGAGCAAAACAATTGCGTTTGTGCTGATTCCGAGAGCGATGTCCGTCTCTCCATCCCGATTGAAATCTCCCACCGTCGCCGCACCCGAGGCCTGCGACGTCAGCACGGCTCCCAGGTTGAACGTGCCGTCTCCTTTGCCGATCATCACCCGGGTAACGGATTGGCTATTCGCCCCCAGTAGCACGGCAACAAGGTCGGTCTTTCCGTCCCCGTTGAAATCTCCGGTCGTTAACACCGCGGTCACCGTGGTCATCGATGGCGCCGCCTTGAAACTTCCGCTGCCTTGATTCAGGAAGACGAATGTTCCCCCCGGCGTTCCCGTGTTCGGATCCGGTTGAGTCGAAACGATCAGGTCCAGCTTCCCATCGCCATTGACGTCGACTGCGAAAACTCCTGTGGAGAGGGCTCCCGTGTAGGCCGTAAAGCTGGGAGTAAGGTGGAAACTGCCGTCGGAATATCCAGGGTAGACCGCCACTCCTCCCACGTTCGCAATTCCGTTCTCACCGGCCGGGCCCGTCGAAGAGGTAATCAGGTCAAGGAGTCCGTCTCCGTCCACATCGGCCCAGGCCACCTTGTTCACCCCTCCGCCCGTTGGAAACGCCGGCGGCAAAGTCATGTTTGCGTTGGTGAAAGTTCCGGCCACATCGTTTATCAGCAGGCCTGCCTGGTCATAAAGAAAAACATCCGGCTTTCCGTCGTGGTTGTAATCCGCAACCGCATAGACGCTGTCGGAAGGCAACCCGGTATTGGCCACCGAATGAATATCGAGCCCGGAGTAGAACTGGTAGGAAGAAGGCGGCGGATTAAGGGAACAACATTGTGCGTGGCAGTTGGTCGCGAGCGCCGAAAAAGTGAGTGTGAAGGCAAGAACGAAGCGAGGAGACTGCATGCAGTTTGTCAATTGACCCCCCATGACCCGGCGGAACAAGAAGTCCGATGCCTATGCGGAGCCAATGGATTTCCCGTTTTCGAACACGCATTGGTCGCGCTTCAACGGTGTTCCACTTGAATGCAAGCCCTTTCGCTGCCTGTACGCAGCGACCAAAACCGATTCAGTTCTTACAAGACTTTACAAAACTCTTGACTATAAACAAGCGCGTGCAAACTTGCTGCGCTACGCTCTTCACCAGCATCGAGCTTGTGCCCTATCTGTTCCGGAATATTGATTTCGGTCCGACGAGCTCGTGTGTCCGTCAATCGACCCTATCTCACTTCCGGAGACCGCCCATGCCCATGCGCGACAACATTCGCTCGAATGAATTTCCGGTCAAACGTACGCACACACTTACCCGGAACAACCTGGAACTTGCCGGTGTCGTCGTCTATTTCTTCGCCATCGCGGTTTTCTTCGCCATGACGCTCATCGTCATGGTATTTCGGACCGGAGACGAAACTCACGTGAGAGCGGCGCACGATCATCGACCGATCGGGATCTTTGCGCAGAAATCACATCTTGGCTAAACGGCGATGCGGAGCACGCGGGCAGCGATGCGGGTAAAGACCTCCCACGGAATCGTCCCTGTCACGTCTGCGTGATCGAATGCCGTGATCGTCTCGCCTTGCTGCGTGCCGATGAGGACAACTTCATCGCCCGGCTTGACGCTGGGAATGTCGGTCACATCGACAACGGTTTGGTCCATGCTGACAAGCCCGATGAGCGGCGCGCGCTGGCCGCGAACCAACAGGCTGAAGTGGTTGCCAAGATGCCTGTCGATGCCGTCAGCGTAACCCGCGGCCAGCAGCGCCAGCCGCATGGGTTCGGTGGCCACAAAGGTTCCGTTATAGCCCACCACGGCTCCGGCAGGAATAGTACGCACGCCGGTCACGCGTGTCTTCCAGCTCAGCACCGGCTGCAGGCGGGTCAGGGCGGTAGCCAGGGGGGCCGGGTTCTCCGGCTCGAATGTCGGTTCGTAAGCGGGCGCCAAGCCGTAAAGCGCCAGCCCTGGGCGCAGCAGCGCCTTCATCCCATGGCGGGCGGCAAGCGCGGCAATCGCCTCTGCCTGCCCGGCGAGCAGTGCGGCCGAGTTGCCCACATTGAGCCACTCGGCCCATTGGCCACCCGCGCTGATCTGCTCCAGCACCTTGTCCAGTTGTGCCAGTTGCGCTTCAGTCACTGTGCCGTCGGCTTCATCGGCGGCAAACAGGTGGGTCATCACGCCTTCCAGTTTCAGCGGCGACCCGGCGCTGAAGCGCGCCAGCATGGGCAGCAGCCCGGCCGCATCAACTCCCTGGCGCGACATCCCCGTGTCAATCTCCAGGTGAATGGGCACCGAGCCTGCCGCTGCCCCAGCATCCTGCGCGGCGATTTCAATCTCGTTCAGTTGCCACGGTTCCCAGGCCACGGCGGTGAGTCGATTCGCAATCAGCGCCGCGCCCTGCCCGGGAAAGACCCCGCCAATCACCAGCACCCGCGCCTCGGGGCACAAAGCCCGCGCGGCCACGCCTTCTTCAACGCTGGTGACGCCCAGCCACCGCGCCCCGGCACACACCGCCGCCGGCGCGCAAAGGGCCAGCGAGTGGCCATAGGCGTCAGCCTTCACAATCGCCAGCAACTCCGCGTGCGGAGCGGCAAGGCCGGCAAGAAAGCGGAAATTCTCTTCAAAGGATCGAGTGCGAATCTCAACCCAGCAGGGGCGTGTTGGCATGTAGGTGTCCAAACACCAGTCTAACGCGGCGGAACTTGGAGAATTGGGACGCTCGCCTTACCTGAGCAGCGCAAACGCCACCAGCGTCTCGCCCCCGGCGGGAATTTCGTCGAGCAGCCGGGCCTCAACTTCGTGGGGCAAAGGCATTTCGCACGCAGCCACCTGCTCTTCGCTTGCGCCCTCAAAGCAAAGTTCGCAGTGACCCAGGGCATCGCCGTCTCCCATGCGCACCGGCGGCCCAAAAACGCGGCAGGTCATCGGCCGCCAGGCATACACGTCGCAGAGCCCGGTAGCGGCGTCAAGCGCGGGACAGGCCGCATCGTTGGCGAATTCCTCAAAGCGCTCCCGCTCAGCATCGGTTTCGCCCAACACTCCGGATTCCAGGTCGCCGGGAAATGCAGGTCCGTGCGCAGCAATCCATTCAACCGCCCGCCGCTCCAGGTCCGCAGCCAATCCCGGCTGAGTCGCACGCAGCGTATCCATGCCCGTGCGCAGGCGCAGCGCGTCAAGCGGACTGATGGCAAACGCGCCATAACAACACTGCGTACAGCCCGGGCGGCAAACCAGCCACGGCCCCGCCCGCCGCGCCGCATCGGCCAGCGTTGCGTCCATAATCTGCACCAATTCGGCATCGCCGGCGGGAAGGCCCATTCCGCCAAGGATACGCGAAACCGGCTGAGGATTCCCGCTTCGCCCCTTCGCCAACGATTTCGGCATCGAATTTGGTATATCGTTAGGCGAGGTCACCGTGATCTACCTGGAGCACACCCCGGCTCCGCCGCTCGACCGCTGCATCAGCACCCTGTGGTACGCGCAAGCCTCGAGCCTGCCGCACAGCAGGGAACTCGTGCTGCCCAACGGCCGCGCGCAAGTGATCCTCAACCTTGCCCGCGATTACCTGCTCGACTGCCCCGACAACGCCCCGGGCCGCCCAATGCCGCCCTCGCTCGTCGTGGGAGCCCGGTCTATCTACGAGGTCATCGACACTTCCGACCTGGCCGGCCTCATTGGTATCTTGTTCAGGCCCGGCGGATTCGCGGCGTTTGCCGGCGATGCGGCCCACTTGTTCAGTAATCGCTCCATTGACCTGGAGGACGTGTGGGGCGTGCAGGCTTGCATCCTTCGCGACCGCTTGCGCGAGATTGTGTCCCCGCAGGGCAGGCTGCATTTCCTTGAGGCTTTCCTGGCGCAGGGGTTCGGCGCAAATCTAAGCGGCATCCACTAGTCGAAGGAGCCCTGGGCTGGTTTCAACGCGCGCCGTCAGGGTCCACCGTGCGCCAGGCCGCAAAGAACGCGGGCCTCAGCGAGCGCCGCTTCTCCCAGGTATTTCGTGAAGAGGTCGGGCTTTCGCCCAAGGCGTGGACCCGGGTGCAGCGTTTTCAAAAGGCAGTCCAGCAGTTGCACGCCGGAACCGGTTTGCCCTGGGCTGAACTGGCTCTGGAATGCGGATACTACGACCAGTCACACTTCGCCAACGAATTTCGGGCGTTTTCAGGAATGGATGCCACGTCTTATTCGGCCCGGCAAACGCTTTGGGCCAACCACGTTCCGGCAAAATAGCCCTTGCTCGTCAAATCCGGCCCACTTCCGATTTTTCCAAGATTCCTGAACGGCCCAGGGTCATCATCCAAGGGTAGCTTTCAGCTACAGAGGAGGTCCGATGTTAACCGCAGAGAAGAGTCTTCAGTCCCCGATCATGCCCGCCAGCCGCTACCGCAACGCCCCGGCCGCCATTAACTGGCTCTGCAATGCCCTTGGCTTTACCCGCCATGCCGTTTACGAAGGGAAGAACGGAACCATCGAGCACGCCGAACTCACCCTGGGCAACGCCATGGTCATGCTCGGCTCAGGCAAAGACGACGACTACGGCCGCGGCTTCAAGACCCCCCAGGAACTCGGCGGCGTGGAAACCCGTTCCGTCTACCTCGTAGTCCCGGACGCCGACGCGGCTTTTGCCCGCGCCAAAGCCGCCGGAGCAACGGTTACGCGCCCTCTCCAGGACACCCCCTACGGCAGCCGGGAGTTCACCGTCAAGGACCCCGAAGGGTACTCGTGGAGCGTCGGAACCTACGATCCTTGGCAGCCGCATGAGTAGAAACTTGCGCTTTCTTTAGATTAGCCTGATGCCGGGTGCGGTATATTCATTGGAAAGCACCTGTGAGGCCCCCATGAAACTGACTGGAATTGTTAGTGTTTCCGCCGTTTTGTCTTTGATGGTCCCATTTTCCCTGGCTCAGCAGAGCCAGTTGCTTGTCGTCCAGAAGGGAGACAAGAACCTGGCGATCTACGATCCGGGCACCGACACCATCGTGACCCAGATCCCGGTTGGCGGCAATACCGGGCACGAAGTGACCGCCTCGCCCGATGGAAAAATGGCCTTTGTTCCCATTTATGGGGACTCCGGCGTTGGTCAGCCCGGAAGCGATGGCTCCAGTATGGCGGTCATCGACATCGCCGCGCAAAAGGTTACAGGCACCATTGATTTCGGCAAGGGCGTCAGGCCGCATCAGCCCGTCTTCGGCCCCAAGGACGGGTTGCTTTACGTCACCACCGAACTCGACCAATCGGTCACGATCATCGATCCAAAAACCCTCAAGATCGTCGGCACCATCCCCACCGGCCAGCCTGAAAGCCACATGCTGGCCATCTCCCACGACGGCAAGCTCGGCTACACTGCCAACGTCGGACCGGGGACCGTTTCGGTTCTCGATCTGGACGCGCGCAAGATGCTCAAGCAAATTGCGATTTCCGGAAAGATTCAGCGCATCTCCATTTCCATGGACGACCGCTACGTGTTTACCTCTGACCAGACCAAGCCCCAACTCGCGGTGATTGATACCGCCACCGGCCTGGTAAAGAAATGGATCAACCTCGAGGGTCTGGGTTACGGAAGTGCGGTCACCCCGGACGGAAAACTCTTGCTGGTGGCAATTCCCGCCAAGCACGCGCTGGCGGTAATCGACTTGAAATCGCTGAAGGTCATCAAGTCTGTCGGCGTGGCCTCCGACCCGCAAGAGGTGGTTGTCAGCAGCGATGGCCACACGGCATGGGTCTCCTGCGAGTCAGCCAACGAGGTCCTTGGAGTCGATACGACCGGCTGGAACATCACCGACGCCATCCAGTCCGGCAAATTGCCCGATGGTATGGCCTTGTCCGAACCCAAGTGATCTGAGATTGCACGACGAGTTAGGGAATGACTTCGCAGCTTGCGGAAACTCAGTTTGCTTTGAAAGGGCACGGCTTCAGCCGTGCCGCAAGCCCGCTTTGCCCGAGACCGGCTTTAGCCGCCGAGGGAATGCAAGCAACAGAAACAGGCAATCCCATGACGGGCAAAATGGATGAACTTCGCGTCGGGGATCAGGTCTTTCGATATGACCGCGACCTCACTCGACAGGCCTATGTCTCGATCAGGACTGGCGGCGCAGAGGAATGCGGATGCAGCTACTGCGGGAACTTCGCGGCACAGCGTTCCCTGGCCTATCCAGCAGGGTTCCTTTCACTTCTCGACCAATTGGGAATTGATGCCAACAAAGAAGGGGAAGTGTACGAACTTGGTCTGGTTGAGGGACTACGGCTGTATGGTGGATGGCTCTTCTTTGCCGGCGAGTTGATTGAGGCAGGTGAGCGCCTGAGCCCTGATGCAGGCACTGAATTTGAATTCCACATCACAGATCCCAAGAGACTTCCGAAAGCGGATGTCAGCTTCGGTGACCGTGTTCTTGCAGTCGACTTTACGACAAGAATCCCATGGATTCTCGAAGAAGAACCCTGAAAGCGGCCCTCCGAAAGGAACCGCAAATACCTCGTCTTTCATATTGCATGGCTGCGATTCGAAGAGCGCCCACGCCGAAGTCGCCGAGGACGCGGGTCCTCAACCAATCGTCCTGTCCCACGTCTCCAGCCTCTTCTTCAGCTCGAGCATGAACCGGCAAGCGTCCGAACCGTCGATTGTCCGGTGATCGAAGCCCAGGCAAAAGTGCTCCATTGACCGGATGGCAATCGTGTCGTTGCCTTCCGCATCGGTCAGCACCACGGCCTCTTTCTTGAGCCCGCTGATGGCCAGGATGGCTGAGTCCGGCTGGTTGATGATGGGGGTCGAAAACTCGTCGCCAAACAGCCCGGAGTTGGTGAGGGTGAAAGTAGACCCCCCAACCTCGTTGGGCATCAGTTTCTTGGTCCGCGCGCGCTCGGCCAGGTCGGCGATGGCGCGGGCCAAGTCAACAAAACTGCGGCCCTCGGCCTGCTTCACCACCGGCACAATCAGGCCCCACTCCAGCGCAACCGCGATGCCCAGGTTGATGTTCCGGTGGTAGTGGATGGAGCCGTCCTCCATTGAGGCATTCACAATCGGGAACCGCTCCAGCGCCTCGACGACCGCGGAAGCGATGAAGGGCATAAACGTCAGTTTGACGCCGTGGCGCTTCTCGAAGCCGGCCTTTTCGCGCTCGCGCAACCGCACAATGCGCGTCATGTCCACCTTGTAAACGGTGTGCACATGCGGGCTGATCTGCAGGCTCTCAACCATGCGCTGGGCAATGATGGCCCGCATCTTGGTAAGCGGCACTATTCGCTCCACCATCGGCTTTGCCGCCGTCGCCAGGGTGCCAGTGCGTTGCCCTGCTTTGGCCGGCTGGCTCATGTGGCGCAGGATGTCTTCCTTGGTAATGCGGCCTTCCGAGCCGGTTCCCGCAACCAGGCTCAAGTCGAGATTGTTCTCTTTGGCGATGCGCCGCACCAGCGGCGACGAGCGCAACCTGCCGCCATGCGCCTGCATAGCTGCCGGCGCAACCGGCTCCTCAGCCTCTACCGCGACTGGCGCAGCAAGCGTTGTTGCAACCGCCTCCGGGGCCGCAACCGCACCCCCGCCAATCACCCCTACCACCTTGTTGATTTCGACCGTCGCGCCTTCTAGGACTCTAATTTCCGTCAGGATTCCGGCCACAGGGGAGGGAATCTCGGCGTCCACTTTGTCGGTAGAGATTTCAAACAGCGGCTCATCTTTTTCAACGCGGTCGCCGGCCTTCTTGAGCCACTTGGTAATGGTGCCCTCAAAGATGGATTCGCCCATCTGCGGCATCACCACGTCTGTGCCGCCAGTGACTACTGGCCCCATGATCGTCTCTTCAGTCGAGGGCGTCGCCGCAGCGTCGGATGTTCCCTGTTCCCCGTTCCCTGGTCCCTGGTGTTCCCCGCTCTCAGCCACCAAAGCAACCACGGTATTGATCTGGACGGTCGCGCCCTCGGGAACCTTGATTTCACTCAGCACGCCGGAAACGGGCGAGGGAATCTCAGCGTCCACCTTGTCGGTGGAGATCTCAAACAATGGCTCGTCCTTTTCGACGGCATCGCCGGCCTTTTTAAGCCACTTGGTAATGGTGCCCTCAAAGATTGACTCGCCCATCTGGGGCATGACCACGTCGGTTGGCATGAATCACTCTCTCCGCGATGCGGGACCTATGCTGCGGGCCCGGTTCCTGCCGGATTATAAATTGCGGCGCATAAGCCCGCCGAGCGGGAATCAAGGTGTTTAGGCCGGACTGGAAATGAATCTTGGGTGCCCCCGGTCTCGCTTTTGAGACCGGGGAACCACAGACCTCAATCGGTCAAGGTTCTCAGGCTTGAACCGGCCGCTCTGCCGCGCCTGTCAACCTCTCCACCTCGGCAGGAACCCGCACCGGCGTATCCTCCGCCGGAATCTCCGGCGAGGACTGTGCGCGCAGCGCCGCAAGGTTCTCGAAGGCCAGCGCCTGCTGCCCAAATACCTGCCCGAAGAGCCGCGCCGCTTGGTGGGCCACCGCCTCTAGATCCAGATTCTCCCGGCTCCCAATTTCCTGTTCCAGGCTGGTCGCCGCGTGATCGGCAATGCCGCAGGGGATAATCAAATTGAAGTCGGCCAGATTGGTCGTCACGTTGAATGCGAATCCGTGCGTGGTAATGCCGCGCGAAACGTGAATGCCGATAGCGCCGATCTTCCTCTCCCCGCCGCCCCCCTCATCCAAAGGCCCGCCGCCCGCAGAAGGGCACCAAACGCCGGTCAGCCCCTTGATGCGCCCTGCGCACACGCCAAACCCGCCGCAAAGGCGGATCAGGGCCTCCTCCATCAGCCGGACAAAATCCACCGGCCCCATGCGGCCGCCGGTCGGGCCGGGCAGGCGGCGCAGGTCAAAGATGGGGTAGCCCACCAGTTGGCCCGGCCCGTGATACGTCACATCGCCGCCGCGGTTGATCTCGTGAATTGTGACCCCGCGCCGGGCCAGCAGTTCGTCCGAGGCCAGAATATTGGCGCGCTTTGCGTTGCGGCCCAGCGTCAGCACAGGGGGGTGTTCCAGCAGCAGCAGCACGTTTTGCGCGCAGCCCTCGCCCACCAGCGCGGCGACTTCTGCCTGAAGCCGCAGTCCTTCGTCGTAGCCTACTCGCCCGAGATAGAGGTACTGAATCATGGCTACCTTGATTGTAGCCAGCCGCCCCGCACCTCAATTGGGCTGGCCGTTATTCCTCGTGCCGCGCGGCAAACAACCTTTCAAACATGATCCGGTGCTCCCAGGCCACTAGCAGCCAAAGCAGCGTGGCAAACGCACCCATTCCGATGCCGCTCGGGTTCATCAGCAGGTGATACGTCAGAATGTTGAACAGCACAGGTCCAAGCAGAACCAGCCCCAGCCCCACAAACCGGTTCGCCAGCAGCAAAACTCCTGAGACAACCATGATTGCGCCCACCACGTAGAAGTAGTGCGCTGCAAACAGCGCGGCCGAAAACTGTCCTGCAACCCCTGTCGGCATGGGCCCCATGGGAATCAAATTTAGAAACATGTTGGACCCGAAGACCAGGAACATCAGGCCCAGCAAATAGCGCGCGATCATCGTAACAATCTTCATTGGGATCTCCTTGACTTGTGGGAATCCGGGGATAACTCGCGAGAGTTGTACCCTGTTCTTGCCGCGGGAGGCCCTCTGCTGGAAATGGATGATTGCAGGCGACTTGCCGATTCAAATGATTAAAGCACGGGCGGAAACTGTCCTCGGCAGCTGTCCATTTGGTACATTGGCACTACACGGAGCGCCGCTGAACGTCATTGCCTAATTCGTCCTCTCACGCACTGCCTCGCCGGCCGGGGCCGGTTGAGGTGTGTCTCCCGCTAACCAATGGAGAGGATGATCCCAAGTGAATCTCGAACAAATTGGATGGAGCAGTTTCTTTGCGGACCAGCTTGCAGTTGGTCTGCCCGGCCGCGTGGCCTCAGCCAACCACGGCCGTTTTCTGGTTTGGACTGAAGCCGGCGAAGTGGACACCAGCGTGAGCGGCTTGCTGCGCCGCAGCGCAACCCTTTGGCCTGCCGTCGGTGACTGGGTGGTGCTGCGCGACGATGCCGCGGTCATTGTGAAGGTGCTTGAGCGCAAAAGCAAACTCAGCCGCAAGCAGCCCGAGCGCGAAGTGCGCGAGCAGGTGCTGGCCGCCAACATCGACGTGCTCTTTATCGTGAGCGGTCTCGATCGCGACTACAACGAGCGGCGCATTGAGCGCTACCTGGTGATGGCGCGGGAAAGCGGCGCGCGGCCCGTGGTGCTGCTCAACAAGTCCGACCTCGCCGGCGAGCTTGGCCTCGACCTTGCCGACGTAATTGCGAAGACTGAGCGGCTAAGCCCCGGTGTGCAGGTGCTGGCGCTGAGCGCCAAAAGCGACCGCGAACTCGACGCTCTGCCCGCGCAACTCAAGCCCGGCGAGACAGCAGCGCTCATCGGCTCCTCGGGCGTCGGCAAGTCAACCATCTTGAACCGCCTCCTGGGCGACGAGCGCCAAAGAACCAACACTGTCAGCGCAGATGATCGCGGCCGCCACACCACCACCACGCGCCAACTCTTCGTAATGCCCGGCGGCTGGCTGCTGATGGACCTGCCGGGATTGCGCGAAGTGCAGTTGTGGGCCTCCACCGAAGACCTGGCCGACAGCTTTGACGACATCGTGGCGCTGGCTGGGAGTTGCCGCTTTCGCGACTGCGCCCACGCCGGCGAGCCCGGCTGCGCGGTGGGCGCAGCGGCGGTTGAGCCTGCCCGCCTGGCCAACTACCTCAAGATGCAGAAGGAACTGGTGCATCTTGAGCGCAAACTCGACCCCAGGCTGGCGAAAGAAACCCGCGCCAAGTGGAAGGCCATCGAGAAGTCTGTCCGCAGCCACCCCAAGCGCGAGGATTAAAAGCAGCACACGCGGTACACTAGACCCTGGCAGGAGGACCGGGCGGTCGCTGCCGGTGGGTCCGCGCAAGCGGAGTTCACCGGGGGAGGAAAGTCCGAACTCCGCAGGGCAGTGTGCCGGATAACGTCCGGGACGCGGACTTCAAGGTCCGTGGACGGCCAGTGCCACAGAAAAGATACCGCCCCGGCTACCCCTCCTGTTTAGTTTGGAGGGCGACCCTGAAGCAGCTTGCTGCCTCAGCGCCTGGGTAAGGGTGAAATGGTGCGGTAAGAGCGCACCGCTCCGGCGGTAACGCCGGGGGCAGGGTAAACCCCACACGGAGCAAGACCAAATAGGGAGGGAAGCGTTCGCCAAGAGTCAGGCGGCGCTGCGCATCGGCCCGACGCGTTCAAACGGCTCGAGCACTTGTTGAAACCTCCGGGTAGGTCGCTGATGAGTGTCCGCGGCAACGCGGCGCCTAGAGGAATGACCGCACACGACAGAATTCGGCTTACAGGTCCTTTTGCCGAGATTTCTGGCGAACCACAATCAGCCCCGGCCGGGAGAGCTTCCCCGCCGGGGCTGGCCATTTTGCGGCATATATTTGGCGGTGTCTTTATCGTTGTCTTCGCACAAATGTTGGGTGCCCCAGGTCCCGTTTCTGGGACCTGGGATAGCACGAACCCTGACAAGCGGGCTCGCTCTCTCGCTATACGATGAAGAGATGCTGCGAGTAAAACTGCTGGAGAAAAACGCGCGGATGCCGGTGGTTGCCCATCCTGGCGAAGACCTTGGCTATGACGTGTTTGCGCTCGAAGGCGCTGTCCTGGCCCCGCATGCCACGGTGAAGGTGAGGACGGGCATTGCCGTCGAGGCCCGTCATCCCGCCACAGGCGATCCGCTGGGATTGCTGGTGCGCGACCGCTCATCCATGGCCGCGCGCGGCATTGCCACCACTGCCGGTGTCATCGACGCCGGCTACCGCGGCGAAATCCTCATTCTGATGACCAACTTTGGCGAGACAGCCGTCGAACTCAAGGCCGGCGAAAAGATCGCGCAGATGATTCCCGTCCCCATTCTCACAGGTCCTGTCCAAAAAGTAGAAAGTCTTGAAGACTCGGCCCGCGCGGAGAAGGGTTTTGGCAGCTCGGGGCGGTGACGAAAAGTTTGGCGACAAGAACTCGAGGTATCCCAGGTCTGAAAATCCAGACCTGGGGCACCCAGCTTACGTTGGACAACTCGCCGTCAGCTAAATCAACTCCGTGTGCCCGGTGATGCTCAGTTCCTTCACAATCTTGCCCACATCCTGCGAGTGATCGCGGTGGACGATCAGCAGCGCATCCTCGGTATCCACGATCACCAGGTTCTCAACCCCCACCAGAGCCACGAACTTCTTGGGGCTGTAAATGTAGTTGTTCCCTGCATCCAGCGCCATGTGGCCATCGGATTCGGCAACGTTGCCCTCACCGTCTCCGCGCAGCCGGGTCTCAAGCTGGTACTCGTAGAGTGAAGCCCACGAGCCCAGATCGTTCCAACTGAATTCAGCCGGCAGGCAATACAGATGCGACAGGTGCTCGCCCTTGGCGCTGCGCGGCTCCAGCACCGCGTAATCCACGCTGATGTTTTCGCACTTCGGATAGAGGGAGTGAAAGACTTCTTCAAACTGCGGGGTGCCGTATGAGGCGGCAATCCCCTCCAGCAGCGGAGCGGTTTCCGGCAGGTGCTCGCGGACGGCGTTTGCCAGCGTGCGCGCCGACCATAGAAAAATGCCCGAATTCCAGTAGTAGGTGCCCGCGGCCACAAACTCCTCGGCGCGGTTCTGGTTAGGCTTCTCAATAAATCGCCGCACGTGCAGGGCGGCATCGTCGCGGGTAAAGTCGCCGGTCTCAATGTAGCCGTATCCGGTTTCTGCGCGGCTGGGCTCAATGCCCAGCACTACCATGTTGTCGCCCGAAGTGGCTACTGTAATCGCTTTCTGCAGAGTCCGCAGGAAGCGCGGCTCGTCTGAGATCACGTGGTCTGACGGAAAGATGCCCAGCACCGCCTCGGGATTCTGCTTTTCGATCAGGAAGGCCGCCAGGCCGCAGGCAGGCGCGGTGTTGCGTGCCACAGGTTCCTGCACGATTTGCGCGTCGGGCAAGCCGGGCAACTGGTCGGCAATTTCGTGCGCCAGGTACTCGTTGGTGATCACCCAGGTCTGGTCCAGCGCGGCCAGCGGCTTCAGCCGCTCCACCGTCTGCTGAATCATTGAGCGCTCGCCATCGAGCGCAAGAACCTGCTTGGCGCGGGCACGGCGCGAACGGGGCCAGAAGCGCGTACCGCTGCCTCCGGCAAGAATAACGGGACGAAAATCGACGGGCTTTGACATTGAAGTGACATCCTACCCGACAAGCGCCACCTTTGCCCAGTACCGCCATCACCTTTTTCGTGAAAAACGCCCCGGCTGCGTTTTGCAGGCCGGGGCGCGGATAAATTCTCAAATTGCGGTACTGCAGTTTCAGCGAAACCAAACTTCGGACGGCTTGTTCCAGCCGCGATGCCGGGTGCCCCAGGTCTCGATTTTGAGACCGGGGATAGCACGAAGCCCAATCAGATCGGAGAGATTTCTGCGGTCAGGCTGCCTAGCTCAGGTTCCCCAGGAACTCCGCCATCCGCCGGATGCCTTCGTCGATATTCTGCTTGGTCACCGGGTAGGAGATGCGGATATGCTCCGCGGTCCCAAACGCCTCGCCGGGCACCGTCACCACTTGCGCCTCGTGCAGCAGGCGGGTCGCCAACTCGGTCGCAGTCTTGATGCCGCCCTTCCCGATAAAGGCAGAAATGTTGGGGTACACGTAGAATGCGCCTTCGGGCTTTGTGCAGGTAACGCCGGGAATCGTCGCCAACTTGCCCAGCATGTAGTCGCGCAAGTCAATGAACTCGGCGCGGAACTCGCAAACGCAATCCTGCGGGCCGGCCAGGGCGGCAATGGCCGCCTTTTGCACCATGCTGGCGGCGTTCGACGTGGATTGCGATTGCAGCTTGCTCAGGTTGGCCACCACCTGCTTTGAAGCCAGAGCGAAACCGGCGCGCCAGCCAGTCATGGCGTAGGTCTTCGAGAGCGAGCCGAGCACCACGATGTGTTCCTTGGCCCAGGAAAACGAGCCCCCGGAGACAGGTTTGCCGGCATAGTTCAGGTACACGTAGCACTCGTCCAGAAGCAGGAAAATTCCGCGGTCGTGCGCCAGGTGGACAATGCGCTCCAGGTCCTCTGCCGACACCACCGACCCCGCCGGGTTCGACGGCGAGTTGAGGATGATCGCCTTGGTTTTCGGAGTAATCGCCTTTTCAATCGCGTCGGCCGTGATGCGGAAGTTCTCCGCCTCTTTGGTCTCCAGAAACACGACCTTGCCGCCGGCGTACTGGATGATGTCTTTGAAGCTCACCCAGTAGGGCACGGGCAATATCACTTCGTCCCCGTGGTCCACAAGGATCTGCAGCGTGTTGAACAGCGCCAGTTTGCCGCCGGTGGTAAAGATGGCCTCGTCCAGTCCGTAGTTCGACCCGAAATCCGTGGCATGCCTGTCCACAATGGCTTTGCGCACATCGGGAATGCCGGGCACCACAGTGTACCGCGTGAAGTTGGCGTCGATGGCCGCAATGGCCGCGTCCTTGATGTGGCGCGGCGTGGAAAAGTGGGGCTCGCCGGCCCCGAAGTCGACCAGGTTGGCGCCTCCAGCCCGCAGCTTGGCCGCTTCGGCGGCTACAGCCATGGTGGCGGAGACTTCAATGCGGCCGATGCGGTCGGCAAAGACTTTGGCAGGGGCGGAAACGGTCATAGTGCATTTATCTTTACAGATTTCCCGGGAATGGCGAAACCTAAAAAACCGACCGCTGAGTTAGCCGAACCGGCCTACCACCCTCTGGTACGGATTCGGGAAGGGACGAAAAGCGTGGATAAGATGAAGTATGGCGTCCTTTAACTCCATCCCTGAGTACCCAACCAACCGCCGGCGCTTTCTCAAAACGGGCCTTATAGCGGCTGGTGGACTTGCCTTGTACTCCGGCGAGGGGGAGCGGCATTGGATTGAAGTCTCCCGGCTGGAGATTCACCTGCGCAACCTGCCCCGCGCCCTGGATGGTCTGAAAATCGCGCAATTGAGCGATATCCACCTGGATGAGTACACCGAGCCGTTTTTCCTTAGGCACGCCATTCGCCGGGTCAACGAGTTGAAGCCGGATTTGGTGCTTCTTACTGGAGATTTTGTCAGTTATGGCCCCCGGTCCTTCGATTTTGCCGTTGGAGCGGCCTGGCATTGCGCGAATCTATTGCGCGAACTGGAGTGCCGCCAGATGTATGCGGTGCTGGGCAATCACGACGTGATGGTTGGAGGTCGCAAAGTGACGAACGCGCTGACCGCCAACGGAATCCCTGTCCTTGCCAATACGCATGTGCCGTTTGAGCGGGCAGGTTCGCGGATCTGGCTGGCAGGAGTGGATGACCCTGTGCTTGGCAGCCCCGACCCGGAGCGGGCCATTCCCCCATCGATCCGCGGCGTAGAGCACGAACCGGTGGTCCTTCTTTGCCACGCGCCAGACTACGTTGACCATCTTCTGGCGCGCCCGGTAGGCAGCGCAGTCGATCTCGTATTGAGCGGGCACACGCACGGCGGCCAGGTTCGCGTCCCGCTGGTGGGCGCTCTTGAACTACCCGAGATGGGCAAAAAGTACATCGAAGGCTTGTTCGCGCTGGGCAGCCTGCAACTCTACGTCAATCGCGGCATCGGAACGGTTGGACTACCCTTCCGGCTCGCCTGCCCGCCAGAGATTACGCTGCTCACATTACGCTCCGCCGCATGAGGCGGACCGCCTGCCCCCGTGAAGGCAGCGCGGTCCATCCATTTTCCTCTTCCGGATTCCAAAGGCCGGGTTAGAATACGGTGGTTGCCGCACCTTGCGGTGCTGCTCCGTCCGGTCGAACTTCTCCGCTCGTCCAGGGTTCTTCTAATCCAAAATCTCCGGAGGTCTCCCATGCGCCTTAAACTCCGAGCGTTAACTACGCTTGTTTGCACACTCCTCCTCGCTGTTTGCCTGGCCCAGGCCGACACCTGCGCGCAACTGATGAGCGCGAAAGGGCGCGGGCTCAACTACGTAGCATTGAAGACCGCGCTGCAACAAGTTGTTCCCGCCACTTCGCCATCCACTACGCCGAATGGCGGACTGGGCTTCCCCATGTGGCTCACGCTGGTCGACGGCAGCGGCGTTGTCTGCGCGGTCGTCACCTCGCTCGACGGCGCCAAAAAGAACGCTGACGTAACGGCAGACATATGGCTGGGTAGCCGCGTCATCTCCGCGCAAAAGGCCAACACGGCTAACTCCTTCGCCACCGGCCTGTTGGCGCTTTCAACCGCCAACCTCTACGCCGCCGTGCAGCCGGGCGGAAGCCTCTTCGGCCTGCAGGCCAGCAATCCCGTGGATGCCCATGAGGCCTACCAGGGCAATGCGGCGAACTTCGGGACGCCGGAGGATCCCCTGGTCGGCGCTCGCGTGGGCGGTGTGAACGTCTTTGGCGGAGGGCTCGCTCTCTACTTCGGTGGCAAGAAGGTTGGAGCCATTGGCGTTTCGGGCGATACATCCTGCACCGATCACGTGGTGGCCTGGAAGGTTCGTACCCTGCTCCATGGCGGAACGGTACCGGTGAACAGCGCATTCGACAAGATGATTCAGGACATCACCTTCGACCCAACTACAGGCCTGGTGATAAAAGCCAGTGCCAGCGGATTTGGCCACCCAACATGCCTCAACAATCCCACATCCGCAAACAGCGGTGGATCGATCGTCGAGTGAGGAACCTGTCCGGACACCGCGCAAGCGTCATTGAATGCGCCTCGCTTCACCGCATGAGCGCATTCTTGCTTCTGCTTTAGCTGCTCCGTGCCCATCCATTCCGCGTTTTCTGCGGAATGGGTGGGATGCCAACAAGATTTCAATCCACACTATTTGCGAAAATGATCCAGTGCCTTGTCTCAGAAGTTCGCAGCAATAAAATTGCTGTCATCACGATAGCGATCATCCTGAGCGAAAGGGGCCCCAAGCGTACCTCAGCTTGGGGTGCTGAGTCGAAGGATCCGCGGTTGTTTTTCGAACAATTTCTGAGATAGGATTCTAGTCTGAGGTCTGGGCAGAACCTGTAGTGGAGTCCCCCATCCACAGCCTGAGATTGCCAGCCACTACGAGCAAAAAAGCCACGTACAGCAAACTCAGATCGCGCAATTCCCCCGGCCAGCAAAAAAGAAAGTAGAGCGGAAGATTGATTGCCGCCGCTATCTGCCCGTGCCGCCGAATCATCCTCGGCAAATGTCCCCACGCCCGCCAAACAGTCCAGGCCAGCAGAAGCATGGGCCCGACGGTGTATGCCTTCGGGGTCTGCACGCCGTAGGTCTTCTCCGCACCGAAAAGCAGATTCCTCGGGTGCATAAAATACTCCAACTGGTCCCGCCAATGCACCTCCATGGCGCCGCCCGGATTATGCGCAAACCCGCTCCTGATCGCGAGGCAGACCGCAGCGCAGGCCAGGCAAAGAACGCAGATGCCCACGGCGGCGCCCAGGCGACTGCTCCGCCGCCGCAACAGCGGATAGAGCGCGGGAACGAACAACAGGAAAGACTCCTTGTTCCAGGTTCCCAACACGGCAATGGGCAAAATCCACCACCAGTCAAACTTCAGCGCCACCCACGTCGCCAGCGCAAAAAACGCAAGCTCCGGATAGTCGTAGAAATACCCCCCGCAGCTTTGCAGATAGGGAACCAGCAAAATGACGATCACGGGCGCAATCACCGCCGCCGGCAGCGGCACCTGCATCGCGCGGCACACCAGGTGCATGGCGTAAACCCCAAGCAGCGCGAACCCGAATGTTGCGAGATAGACCAGCAGGTAGCGGAAAAAATACACCGGGTTCTCGGCCGTCGGGGAGTCGAAAAAGGCGTCCTGCTGCGCCTCCGTCCCCAGCGCTTGATGGCCGTACAACCAGGTCTTGATTTGTGCCGGCGCCGCATGGTCAATCCAGTTTGCGGCCGATGGCAGCAGTTGCCGGTAAACATAGGGCCGGTGCGCTGTTCCGTCCACCATCATCTCGAAGTGGAATCGCAGATCTTCGCCGGCCATGCCGTCCTCGCCAAAGTGCCACTTGTCGTAGTAGCCGTTGAATGAGGCCGAGGCGGCCACGAAATACACGACAAAGCAACAGACCCTGAAGTAAATGCGGGATGCGAGAGGTTTCTGGGTCATGACGCCTCGCCTCGTTCGCTATGGCCAGGCAGCAGCCTCTTCAAAAGCTGTCTCACGGCGTAACAAGCTGGCAGCAGAATTGCCCACTGCACCGGGATGCGGTAGCGCTCGTTGTAGGCCGCGATGTAATAGATCACAGGAAAGGTCGTCAGCCACACCACAAAAATCAGGCATGCGGCGCGATTTCTTCTCCACATCACCACAAGTCCCGCAAGCGCCGCAATCGATGCCAGGGAAACAATGGCGTCGCGCAGCACAGAATGAGCCTCAGGATCGCGAATCTCCGCCTGCTCAGACTCCAGCAACGAAGGCAGCCAGAAGGCGGCAACGCGCTTTGCCGTGAGCGCCGCAAACTCGCCCGGATGGCCCTCAATCCACCCAACGGCAATATGCAGCCGCTGCTGGTTGTAGGCCACCTCGCCCAGTTCGGCCACACGCGAGACCTCACCAAAATTTTCGTTGGGGTGGTGCTGCGCAAAGCAGCCGTTGAGTTGATTGATCTCAAAAGAGAATGAAGCGCAGGAGTTGTTTGAGATCTCAAGTTCCAGGCCCAGGTTGTCCCGAACCAGCACCAGCCGATGGAATCTATGATAGTTGCGCAGCGTCCACGGCGCCAGCATCAGAACAGGCACCAGCACAAGCACCAGCGTTTGCACCCGCGTTTGAGTGCCCGCCAGGTGAACCAATACAACCCACGCCGCCAAAGCCAGCAACGCCACGGGGCAAAGCAGTATCAACCCGCCCCACAGCGCGGCGCACACAACGAGCCAAACCGTCTGCAGCTTTCGGCGCAGCGCGGCGTACGCCAGAAACGTAAGCACCATGATCAGCACGCCGGTGTAGTTCTGCTCCCACACAATCTCCCGAGGCACCCGCGCCACGAGCCACAATACGGATGCGCCTACTCCCGTATAAAAGCCCAGTCCGAGGTACCTGGCCAGCAACGGCATGAGGCAGATTTGAAAAACAACAATCAGCGTGGCCCACTGTGCCATCGTGGTGTAAGCCGCCTGCTCATTGCCGGCATGCGAAATGATAAATGCCAGAAAAGCTGGGAACGCCGGGGCCAGAAGGGCTGAAGGGCCAGTCGCAAATGTCCCAAATGGATCGGCAAAGCCCCGATGATGCGCGAGCGATGAGGCCAGCGCCAGCGACTCGTAGCCGCACTGGCTCAACGGCGGCAAATTAGAGTAGTGGGGCACCGGGTACAGCACAAGCGTGGCAACCGCCAGCAGCGCTAGGACTGCGCCAGAGATGACATGACGTGGCTGCATCTTTACCGGGACCACCTTCGAGAGCATCTTCGTTTTTGCTATAGACTTCTGTGCCCCATCCATTCCGCGTTTTCAGCGAAATGGATGGAATCCCGCAAACCCCAACCACCCCGTTCATCGGCAGCACCTTCACTCGCAGAGGCGAGATATGTCCGCAGATGAACGCCGCAAGTGCCTCCCGGAGGGAGACAGGGATAATAGCCCAGGGCAATCGAAGCGCGGCCCTGGGAAAAGCCAATTCCACAAAAGCTGGGTGCCCCATCCATTCGCCGTCTTTCTGGCGAATAGGTGGGCACCCACAAAACTCAAATAGCCCCGTTCATCAGGTGCGCGGTTCAGATCTGGCCAATGCGGCTGCGCAAACGCTTCAGCACGTTCGGCGGCACCAGCCCCGTCACGTCGCCGCCAAAACTGAAAACTTCCTTCAGCATCCTCGAACTGATAAAGGAATAGCGTCCGGCGGGCTGAAGGAATACCGTCTCGATTTCGGGAGCCAGCCGCCGGTTCATCAGCGCCATCTGGAACTCGTACTCGTAATCCGAGATGGCGCGAATGCCGCGCAAGATGGCCGCGGCGCCCTGCTGGCGCGCGAACTCCACCGTCAGGCCGTCAAAAGTCGCCACCGAGACGTTAGGTAGCCCGGACGTCACTTCCTGCAGCATCTCTACCCGCTCCTGCACCGAGAACAACGGATTCTTGCCCGGATTGTTGAGAACGGCGACGATCAGGTGCCCGAACAGCTTGGCTCCGCGCTGTATGAGATCGACGTGACCGTTAGTCGGCGGGTCGAAGGTGCCGGGATAGAGGGCTTTAACAGGCATTCAATGGGCTCAGATGAGATTCTACGGCATTGCGGCCCCGTGAGCCGTCGCCCAGATCCTTCAGCTTGTGCGCACGATTCCCTGGTTATTGGGCTGAGCGGTGCGCGAAGCTAGGTAGAGAGACACAACGGTAATGTCATCCGTCTGGCCGAAATGCCGGGCGGTTTGCGCAATATAGCGAGCCGATTCGTGGCTCACTTGCTGGGTGCGCTCGAACCCGAAGAGTTCTCCGTGCTGGTCCCGGGCCTCCACCACGCCGTCGGAGAGAAAAACCAGCCGGTCGCCCTGGCTCAATTGGAAGGTCGCCTTTTCATACCCCGAATCGGCCACAACTCCCAGCGGCAAGCCGGGAGGCAGTTCCAGTTCGCGGCCGTCGCGGTACGGGCTCAGGTGCCCCGCGTTGGCAATCGTCAGCGTGCCGTCGGGATAAATCCTTGCGCAGAGGCAGGTGGCAAAGCAGGGCGGCGTATCCAGATCCGGAACCGCTCCCGGCGAGGACACCGCGCCCAGCAGAACGTGGTTGAGGTGGTCAAGCACCGTCGCCGGGTCGTGAGAGAGTTCGTTGCGCAGCGCGCCCACCAGCGTGCTGGAATTCATGGCCGCCTGCAGTCCCTTGCCGCTCACGTCACCCACCACGATCAGGAAAGAATCGTCCTTCAGCGGAAGCACCTGGAAAAAGTCGCCGCCCACCCCGTTTACCGGCAGGTAAGCGCTCTCAAGCACAAAGTTTCGATTGGACGGAAGCTGCGTGGGAATAAGCAAAGCCTGTACGCTGCGTGCTGCTGAAATCTCCGCATCGTTGCGCTGTTCCACCTCGCTTACGCGGATAAAGCGGTAAAGAATTACGGCAACCAGACTGCCCAGGAAGACCGCATAGGCTACGGTGCCAATGCCGAATTCGATGGGTCCAATATGAAAGCGGTGCGATCCAAACCGTTCCGGAATCCAGTGGTGGTAGGCGGCGTACTGCAGCAATGTGTCGGCTGAGTCGGCGATTGCGGCCAGAAAGAACGGCAGTAGCATGATTCCGGCCTCGCCGCGGCCCCGCCGCCAGCCCCTGAAAAGCAACGTGCACACCAGGCCGCAGAAGACGATCTCGGCACTCACTGAGAGAACCTGGTACGCCTGGTCAACATGCACAAAATAAATCAGCGGCAGCAGCAGAACCGCAACCTGAACACCCCGGACGATTCTGCGCGCCTCTCCGCCCGTGAAGCGAAGAATGAACTCCAGGGTGACGGCCATAAAGATGCGGCCCGTCCATATGCCGATTATCTGGTAGACCGGAAGCGATATCCTCGCCAGGCCGAAAGCCGTATCGGCCATTCCCCCGCCAGCGGCTGATAGGCAAAGAAGCGCCAGCCACAGGTACTCCGGATGATTGCGTTGCGCCCAATAAAGCGCCGCTCCCAGTCCCGCCACGCAAATGAAGAGAAACGTCACCATGATTGCTGAGATGGCATGCTCGTCCCAAAGCCGGGCTTCAGCCATGGCCAGCCGCTCGTCCGTGTCGGCCTGTGTGCCGGCTTCAACCTTTTCGAGCAGGCCGCGGCCGATCATCGTATCCGGGCCTGCCCAGCTTCGAATCGCAATCACCGTCTGGCCGGACCCCGAGACAGGCACGGCAAGCGGCTGCGACATGTACATGACCGGGCTCTCGCTCATGCCGCGCGTGTGGCCCACATAAACGCCATTCACGTAAACCGCGAGTTGCCCCAGCGAGACCGGCGTGACTAGCAGCACAGGCTGCGTTCCAGTGGAGGGATTTGAGAATTCGGAGAAACGCTGCGAGTCGATGTGGATGCGGTACCACGCGTACCCTGAATAGCTGTCGACACCCTGGGAGGTGAGCGGCTGATCCAGCGTCACCGTTTGCCAGCTCGAGTCGTTGAAACCGGGATCAGTCCATTGGGGATCGTCGCCGACCTGAAAACGCCATGGGCCATCCAGCTTCAGTACGCCGTGGATGCCTGGCGCTGGCGAACTCACGGCGGCGGTCGTCGCCGCAGGCGCATTGCCGGGTTTACTCCCCGCCGTGGCAGGGTTCTGCGCCGCCACTGCCGCCGCGCACATGCAGAAGAATGCGATCCAACGGCAGAACAACCGCGGCGGGTATTTAGCTGATGCTCGCAAGATCGCTATCATTCGCTTTTTAAGCTTAGTGCAGAAGCGCGTAAACCGGGGTGTTTCCCGTCAAATTGATGCATATTTGCGGAGAATCCCATGACCGGGAAGGCCATGGGATTCGCAGGACGAGTGCTCGTTTGATGTGCTATCCCTTGCGTGGCCGTACTGCTTCCTTGGCTTCGGCAGGCCCAGCGGCCGGCACTTCCGGAACCTCGGCCTTGAGGGCGCCGATGTTCAGCTTCTTGCGCAGCTCGGCGTCCATCCTGGCAAAGATGTCCTTGTTCTCCTTGAGGAAGGTGCGGGTGTTTTCGCGGCCCTGCCCAATGCGTTCGCCGGCGTAGCTGTACCACGCGCCTGATTTTTCTACGATGTTGGCCGCTACCGCCTGGTCAAGCACGTCGCCCTCTTTGCTGATGCCCTCGCCGTAGAGGATGTCGAACTCCGCCTCGCGGAAAGGTGCGGCCACCTTGTTCTTGACGATCTTCACCTTGGTCCGGTTGCCGGTAACGGCGTCGCCTTCCTTGATGGCGGCGATGCGGCGAATGTCGATGCGGACCGACGAGTAAAACTTCAGCGCCCGGCCGCCCGTAGTGGTTTCGGGATTGCCGAACATCACGCCGATCTTCTCGCGAATCTGGTTGATGAAAATCAGTGCCGTCCGCGATTTTGAGACTGTGCCCGTCAACTTGCGCAGCGCCTGTGACATGAGCCGCGCCTGCAGGCCAACATGCGAGTCGCCCATTTCGCCATCCAACTCGGCCTTGGGCACCAGCGCGGCAACGGAGTCCACCACCAGCACGTCAATGGCGCCGGAGCGGACAAGGGCCTCTGTAATTTCCAGGGCCTGCTCGCCACTGTCGGGCTGCGAAACCAGCAGGTTGTCGATGTCCACGCCCAGCTTGCGGGCATAGGCCGGATCCAGCGCATGCTCTGCGTCCACAAACGCCGCCAGGCCGCCCATCTTCTGGGCCTCGGCAATGATCTGCAAAGTGATGGTGGTCTTGCCTGAGGACTCCGGGCCATAGATCTCGGAGACGCGGCCGCGAGGAATGCCGCCCACGCCCAGTGCCGCGTCAAAGCTGATCGAGCCGGTGGAGATCACCGCAATCGGCACTAGCGCCTCTTTTGACCCGAGCCGAACAATCGACCCTTTGCCAAACTGTTTTTCGATCTGCGCCAAGGCTAGTTCTACGGCTTTCGTCCGGTCGTCGGCAATGGCCATTGGGAGGGCTCCTTAAAGTGCTCGTTCTGCGTTTCTTCTGAGGAAACAACAGCACGGCTTAGTTTTTGATTTCGAAGGGATTGTAGCAGGGCTGGAAAGACAATGACAGAAGAAAATAGCGAAGAAACGGAGAAAGTGTACCGACCCTGCTATCTCCTGCTTTTCGTTGGTCCTGCGCGGCATTTACACCGTGTATGCCCCGATGCGCGTCTCCCTGCTGGTCAGCGCGTCGCACTCGCGGTCAATTGATTCGTACTCGGCATCGTGGTTCTTTCTGAAGGCGCGAAAGGCATCCTCGCTCGCCCAGCGGTCGATCGTCAGGTAGCTGCCGGGGATGTAAGCGTCCCGCAGCAGTTCCGTGCCCCTGTAATCGGGCGAAGAACGAAACAACTTCGCCCACACGCCCTCTGGACCGTAAGCGGCTTCAAACGCGGGAACTTTCTCTTCGGCTATCTCGAACTGCCATACAACGACAAACATGCGCGGCCTCGATGTTCTCTTAATGGTAGCGCAACGATATCGAGGATGGCGCGGCAATCGCCGCTTCAGAGTGGAAGCGTTACCCCACTCAGTCTGGCCCGCTCGCACAGGTTGCTGCCCAGGGCTCCTGCGCGGATGGCCTGGGCTGCAAGTCAGAAAGCCGTTTCGACGCGAAAAGGCTTATGAATTAGCCGTCGAGTGCTTGGATGGTTTTACTTCTATTTCATTCACTACCTGCTGAACATTAGGTACCTTCTTGGCCAGCGCTTCGGCTTCCTTGCGCTGCTTGGCGGTCTTTACGGTCCCCTTCAGCACCAGCGTTCCATTCTTTGCTGAGGCGTGGATGCTCTGGTCGTCCAGGTTCCTGTTTCCTTTCAGGAAGGCCTTGAAATTGTCTTCAATTGCGCTGTCCAGGTTTGACGCGACGGCCTTCGCCTGGCTTTCCGCGCCCAGCGGCCTCACTCCGATCTCATCGGCAATCGTGTAGTCGGGGGCAGCCTGTTTGGCCAGATTCTCCGCCTGCGTCTTCTGGTCGTCTGAGCCAACGTTTCCCGCGAGTGTCATCACACCCTTGTCTCGATCTTGAGATACGCTTATATCGCTTAGGTTATTGCTGCTGAGCGAACTTGTAACTGAAGGCTTTTCATCAGGGTGAGCCGGCTGTTTTTGGCAGCCTGTAACAACAAGGGCGCTGATCAGGACGGACGCAGGGCCCAAAAGAAACTGACGGTGCGAAAGTAGGTTCATCATCGACTCCATCTCCCCATTCCCATGCCTCTCCCCCGGCATGTGGGATGCAGCCCGACAGAGGTCGGTTGTTCGTTTCGCTATGAGCAAGGAGTGACAGCGATTTGAGCCGCAAGTATGTATACGCAAATTGCCCTGCGCGTCCAATCTCATCGCGGTAAATCACGCGAAGCACTTACCGCTTCAGCAGGTCAATCGGCTCCGTGAAATCCGTAACGCGGATGTGCTTCGCCAGTGTCGGATGCTGACGTTCGAGCGCCAGGTACATCTCCCACGCAACGCGGCGATAGCTGAAGTGTCCCGCGGGCCCGCTGCGCAGTTCGCTGATGTACTGCGCCTCGGCAAAGTCCATCTTGAAGAGGCATCGCACCCGCGTGGCCAACGGCAATAGATAAAGACTTGAGGTAGCGGCCTCAGGCGCCGTCCCCGCGGCGATGCGCGCACTTGCAGCGTGCGCTGCTTCAATCGCCGATTGGTAATCGGCCAGCACTCCGGCCTCGGCCAACAAGTTAATGTCGGGGGCCAGGTCGCCGTTCGTGGGAGTCTCATAGCCGTGCGCCGCCGTGAACCCCTGCTTGATCTGCGTAACCCGGCGGTGGCGATGCATGTCGCGGAACCCGCCAATGTCCATCAGAATGTCAAACCGCAGCCCGGCCCCGGCGTGGAACACGCGCAGCGCCTCGTCGAAGCGTCCCCGGTGGCGCAGGCCCAACTCAATAATCTCTGAAATACGGGAGCCCGAAAGCCCCGCAACCACATCGCGCACCTGCCGGTAAGGATGCTGGCTGGCCCAATAAATCAGCGTCGCCGCTAGTTCCACTTCCAGCGTTTCGGTCTGCTCCACCAGGTCCACCAGCGGAGCCGCCGCGGGAGCCATCCCGTCAAGCAACTCGGCGGCGGCGCACTCCAACTCGGCGCGCGTCTGCATCAGGTATTGGTTCGGCTCTGCGTATTTCACCAGCGTGGGCGCGGTGCGGACCTCGCGGGTTAACAGCCTTTCAGCTTCGCCCGCCAGTGTCGCATCGGCAGCGGCAATCTTCTCCACCAACTCCGCGCCGGCCTTGCCGTTCAGGTTCCATGCGGCGCCGGTGGCGGCGTCGCGCAGTTTCACCCCCAGGTCCCGCACTTCTGCCGCCGGGTGCGAGAGCAGTCGCGACACCTGCGTCTCCAGCGTGCGCGCATTCACAATCTGCCCCAGTGAAGTATTCGTGGCCAGCGGCAGCAGGTAACGCGCCACGTCGAAGGCCCGCGCCTTCAGGGTGCGCTGGTAGGCCTCTGGCTTCATCTCCGCCGGGCACCCGATGCGCCGCAGCAGCGCCTCGTGCACGGCTGCGGTGGTCCGCTGGTAAGTGGCAAACAAATTCTCCACGGTCTCCGCATACAGGTGCGCTGAGGCCTGGTCGGCACCGAAATCCGGAAAATACCAGCCGGACTTGAGAAAATTCTGGTACCGCGTTGACCGCTCCTGCCCGTCCCACCTTTGCTCGTCAACCAGCACAATGGCCGCCAGCAGGCTCAGTCGCTCCACGGCCATGGCCGCGTGAGCCAGGTCGGCAATCGAGCGATGCCCATACGCAAAATAAAATGTAGAAAGGAACTGCTCGGCCTTCTGCGCGCTGATCTCAGCCAGAGATTCGCGCATCGAAAGGGCAGAGCGGGAGTACTTGGCCATGGCATAGGCCAGTACCTCAGGGTCGGCGCCGTGCACGGCGAAGACCTCGGTTTGGTTACGTGCGCCGACAGGGAGAAAAGTTTCGCTGGACATAGGTGTGGACTCGCGACCAGAATACGGCATTAAGGTGTGGAATTGGCTGTGCATCTCTGGTATTCCTTTTCTAAAGGCCCTTGCAGTCGGATTAGTCGGGTAGGCAGGAGCGGCCCATAATGCAGGAGTATCTGTTTCGGACATCCCACAGGCCCCGGCCGTTGCCCTCGGGCCGATGGCTGATGACCCAGCGCTGGAACGATTTGTTGTTTGCCCATTGGCCGGTGCCGGCGCAGCAAATTTCCGCCCTTTTGCCCGAAGGCTTGCAGGCAGATACCTTTCAGGGCTCGGCCTGGCTGGGCGTGGTGCCTTTCTGGCTTGACCGCATCAAGATCAACGGCATACCCGCCATCCCCGGCGCCCGCAGCTTCCCTGACCTTAACCTGCGCACCTACGTTCGCGACGAAGATACCGGAACCCCCGGCGTCTACTTCTTCTCGCTCGACGCCAATCACCTGCTGGCGGTGGCCGTGGCGCGCGGCCTCTTCCACCTGCCCTACCACTGGGCTGAGATGCGGCTTGAGCAAAGGTCCGAGCGCGAATTCAGCTTTTACAGCCGCCGCCGCTTTTCTTCCCGGCCGGTGCTCTTCAAAGCGCGTTACCGCGGTCTCGGGCCCACCCACAAAACGGCCGAGCACAGCAGCGGCACGCTGGAGTACTTCTTTACCGAGCGCCACTGCCTGTTCTCCCGCAATCGCCTCGGCCAGGCCACCCGCTCAAACTTGCACTATATCCCCTGGCCCCTTGAAGAGGCTGAGGCGGAAATCGAGCAAAACGACCTCGCCGAAGCCATCGGCATCCACCTGCCCAATCAGGACCCCGTCCTGCACTACTCCCGCCGCCTCGCCGTCTACATCTGGCCTGAGAAGCTGGTCAAGCCCGCTCTTGCGCCCCGACCCGTAGCCGTAGCCGCCACGCCACTCGGATAAAGCATCTCTCCAAACCGCACCGAGCCAATCCTGTTGCCGTTAGCCATTGCCAACTCCCGCAGGAACTTGGAGCGCCTCCAAGCCCAAGTTCACGCGGCACTTGCTGCAAACCGAACTCCCAAGCTGGGTGCCCCATCCATTTCACGGCCTCATCGTGAAATGGGTGGGAGACCAAGAACCCCGACGAGCCGGCTAGTTTTAGTCTCCAGTCCCTCAGTCCCCACTTTTCCTAACTTGATTGCAGTCCAGCATGGGGCGCTGTCGCACCCAGAAAAAATAAAAATAGGGCGAATTTTTACATCATTCATTCTTCAAGGCTTATGCCCTATTTTCACTGCAGATAATTATGCCTCTCCGGCGCACAATCAAAATTGCGGTGATAAGAAGACAGCAACCGGAGAGGTCGCCATGCTCCAGGCTATCCAACTCTCCACTGCCGGGTGCCCCATCCATTTCACGGCCTCATCGTGAAATGGGTGGGATACCACGAACCCCAACCAGCCGCCTCGCTCTTGTCCCTAGTCCCTATGTCCCCGGTTCAATCTGTCAGGTATGTCCCCGGTTCGTACCACCCAAAATACCCCACCCCCTCCCCCACTTTTGCCGCAACCACAAGAAAATAAAAGGATTATGTCGAAAAAACCCGTTTTTACCCATCAAAACAAAGAACTTAGCAGCTATCGTGGCCGCGCCCAGCACGCGCGCCCGGCCTTATAGAATGAGGGACGAAAGGGCGCAAGCTTCAAGCGCACGCAGGTTGACGAGACAGATATGGCGAGTTTGCAGGGAAGGATTGCGCTGGTAACCGGAGCATCGCAGGGGATTGGCCGCGCTTGCGCGCTTGAACTGGCGCGCGCCGGAGCCACGGTGGCTTTGGCGGCCAGAAACGAGGCCAAGCTGGCCGAGGTCGCCGCGGAGATTGAGGCCACAGGCGGGCAGGCCGCGGCGTTTGCGCTCGACGTGGCCAGCGAGGAATCCATCAAGGCCGGCGCCAAGGCCGTCCTTGAGCGCTTCGGCAAGGTGGAGATTCTGGTGAACAACGCCGGCATCACCCGCGACGGACTAATGATGGCCATGAAGCGCGCCGACTGGGACGATGTGCTGGCCACCAATCTTACCGGCGCGTTCCTGCTGACCCAGGCCGTGCTCCGTCCCATGCTGAAGAACCGCTGGGGACGGATTATCAACATCTCAAGCGTGGTGGGCCGCACCGGACAGGGCGGCCAGGTGAACTATGCGGCCAGCAAGGCCGGCCTGATCGGCATGACGCGCTCCCTGGCACGCGAAGTGGCCTCGCGCGGAATCACCGTCAATGCGGTGGCCCCAGGCTACATTGAAACCCCCATGACGGCAGTGCTGGACGAAAAGCTGCGCACGGCGATGATGGCGACCATTCCGCTGGGCCGGGCAGGCACCGATGCCGAAATCGCGCAGTCGGTGGCGTTTCTTGCCTCTGACGCGGCTGCCTACATTACCGGCCATGTCCTTGACGTCAACGGCGGCATGTTCATGGGCTGAAGCGCCGCGCCCCCAGTCCAGGGCGGCAGGGGATGTTCTCTCAAGTTGTGGTCCATGCCAGCCGATAATCCCATCGGGAAGGCAGGCCATGGCTACCGCGGCTCTTGAGGTCCCGACTTTCGAAACAGCCGCCGAAGCTGCGCCGGGCGGATTGCGCTATGTTGCGCGCCAGCCCATCATGGACATGCGCGGCCGGGTGCACGGCTACGAGCTGCTCTTCCGCAGCGGCCCCGAAGCGGTCTTCCGCGGCGATGGCGACCTGGCCACCCGCACCATGCTCGACAACACGGTGATCTACGGCCTTGAGAAGCTGACCGGAGGGTTGCCTGCGTTTGTGAACTGTACCAGCGAGTCGCTGACCGAGAACCTGGTCCACGTCCTGCCCCCCGGCATGACCGTTCTCGAAATTCTTGAAAACCTTGAACCCACGCCGCGCCTGATTGCCGCATGCCGCAAACTCAAGTCGTCCGGGTTCCGCCTGGCGCTAGACGATTTTGTCTGGAAGCCGGCGTTTGCTCCGCTGGTAGAAATTGCAGACTACATCAAGGTGGATTTTGCCCTCTGCGCCGCGCAAGAGCGAAAGGCCCTGATCGAGCGTCTCAATGGCGTAACCGTCGCGCTGGTGGCCGAAAAGGTGGAGACGCAGGAAGAGTACAAGCAAGCCTGCGCCGAAGGCTTCAACTTCTTCCAGGGCTATTACTTCTGCCGTCCTGTGTTGATGCAGAACGGGAAAGTGCCGGCCAACCGGCTGTCGCACATTGAGATTCTGCAACTGCTCCGCGGCGACTCAATCGACCTGCGCAAACTGACCCGGCTGGTGAAGCGTGATGCCTCGCTAACCTACCGCCTGCTGCGCCTGGTCAATTCGCCCATGTGCGCCATCCGGCAAGAGGTGCGCTCCATCCAGTCTGCTCTGCTGGCCGTGGGCGAGGAGACATTCCGCCGCATCGCCACCCTGGCCATCACCAGCGAACTGGGCGCCAATCAGCCGGCCGAGGTCTTGCGCATGGCCTTCATGCGCGGGCGATTTTGCGAGTTGGCAGCCCCTGAGTGCGAACTCGACCCCACCGAACAATACCTCTTGGGAATGCTCAGCCTGCTGCCGGCCATGCTGCAACTGCCCATGGAAGAACTGACCCCGGCGTTGCCGCTGCGCGATGAAATTCGCGAGGCCCTGAATGGCCGGGCGAACCGTGAGCGCTGCCTGCTTGCCTGGCTTGAAAGCCACGAGCATGCCGACTGGGCAACCTGCGATGCCCTCGTCCAGTCTTACGGACTGAACCAGGGACATCTCGCCGTTCGCTACGCCGAAGCGGTCGTGTGGGCAGAAACGGCCCTTCGGTCGGTCGGCTGACCATCTTGGGGATTCACATCACTGAAAGGTCAATTTGGAGAAGCTTGCCCCTAAATTCAATTCTTGGCTAAGATTGTTTCTGGTCGGCAGTTCACCCAGGCGTCGCCGTCCCGCGAGGGGAGCTAAACCTGCCACACCTCTTTTAACGACTGACACCTTATCCCGTGCCATGTCGGAAGTCGGCGACCACCGTCAATCCAGCTATTGGGTCGGCACGTGCGGTGAGGATAAGCGATGTCAAGAACAGTTTTCCCTCTCTATGCGGGCGATATCTCCGCCTTTGCGCGTTCACTGAACAACCAGATCACGGCCAGCGAGCAGCCGCCCAGCCACCTCGAGTTGTTAAACATGCTGGCTCGTTCGGCAGGCTACAGGAATTACCAGCATCTGCGCGCACATGCGCAGGCACAGGATTTGTTGGCTTCTCCAAAGCCGGCGCCCGTGGACTTTGAGCAGGTGAAGCAGCAGCTGCGGTACTTCGACGCCAAAGGTCGGCTTATGCAGTGGCCTGGAAAATTCAGCCAGCGCGAGCCGTGCCTGTGGGTTCTGTGGTCCAGGCTCCCGGCCCGGAAAGCGCTCAACGAACAACAGGTGAACCAGCTGCTCCAGGCCAATCACCTCTTCGGCGATCCGGCACTTCTGCGTCGAGAACTGTGCGACCACGGGTGCGTGATCAGGACGGCGGACTGCAAGGAGTACCGCCGCAAAGAGCGGCAGCCTCCTGACAACGTCCGCGAACTGCTGCGCCAACTTGAAGCGCGCCGCGCTGGCTAACATCATAGCGGCCCCCTAACGAAATTCGAACTGAAAGACTGGAAGAGTGTATGCCATCAACTATGGCAACGATCAACGCTGTCCAGACGACGGCGATCAATGAAATTCGTGCAGAGCTTGTACAGACCCCGCATGGCAAAGTGGAATGCGCGGTATGGGGAAAGGGCACAGCAGTGCTTTCACTGCACGGCGCCATGGGCGGTTATGACCAGGGAGTCTTGCTGGCTCGCACGATAGCAGCGCCCCGATTCCGTTTTGCGGCAGTCTCGCGGCCTGGCTACCTGGGAACGCCGCTGGCGCTAGGTCGTACCCCGCAAGAGCAGGCGGACCTGTGTGCAGACGTGCTTGACGAACTGGGAATCGGAAAAGTGGCCGTGATGGCCATTTCCGGCGGCGGTCCTACGGCGCTGCAGTTTGCGTTACGCCACCCAGGCCGGTGCAGGGGACTGGTGATGATCTCCGCTTGCAGCGGTCACCTCGATGTGCCGGTGCCCTTCATGTGGCAGATCATGAAGTTGCTGGCGCGGATTCCCGGCGCAACGAACGGAATGAGGAAAGGTCTCGAAAAAGATCCCGAGGAAGCGGCGCGACGCTCCATTCCGGATGCGGCGCTGCGCAAGCGGACCGTTGAAGACCCTGAGGCCGGTCCGTTGATGCAGGCGCTGAACCTCAGCGTCATGGAGAAGATGCCGCTCCGCATTGCCGGAACGGACAACGACATCCGGCAGACGCGTGCGGAACTTACCTATCCGCTGCAGCAGATTGAGGCGCCCACGCTGGTAGTGCATGGGACGGCGGATAGCATTGTGCCTTTTGTTCAGGCGCAGCAACTGGCCGCCCGCGTGCCGGGTGCTGAACTGCTGGCAATCGAGGGTGGGGAACATGTGACCATCTTCACGCATCTCGCGGAAGTGAGGTCGAGAGTGACTGCGTTTCTCGATTCATTGCCCGCCTAAAACTGAATCAGGGCAACAGGCCTGACGCAGCAAACCCGCTAATCCGCCTTCTCTCATTGAGAAAGCTGGCCGGCGGGTTTGCTTTTGGTGCAATGCAGCGTTCGTGAAGCTTGCCTCTGAAGTCTCTCGTCGACAGCACGGTCTATTTCACCGCCAGATCTTCCTCCGGCAGCAACTCATAACTCACAAACGCAACCTTCTTGCTATCCGGCGACCACGAGGGAACATTCATAGTCCCTTGGCCTCCAAAGAGCGTGGCCAGAACGGTGGTCTTCTTGTCCTTCAGCGACATCAGCCGCAACTCCACGTCCTTGTTTGGCGGGTGGCCGGTGACGCTCTTGTCGTAAGAGAGATAGACGAACCATTGTCCGTCGGGCGAAATGTGCGGGAACCAGTCATTTGTTTCACTGAAAACAACTTGCTCCTGCCCTGAGCCGTCCGGCTTCATCCGCCAGATCTGCATCCGGCCGGTGCGGTCGGAATTGAAGTAAACATAAGTTCCGTCGGGTGAGTAGTCCGGGCCATCGTCGTGACCGGGGGCGGTGGTCAATCGGATTTCGTTGGATCCGTCCGTGGAGATTGAGAAGATGGGCGCCTGGTCTCCGCGGCGCGCTTCAAATACAAGCGTCTTGCCGTCTGGCGCCCAGCCGTGCCAGTAAGACCCGCCGGTTTTTGTCACCAACTTCGGCGTGCCGCCCCCGATGGGAACCAGGTAAACCCGCGAGCCCTGCTCGTCCGCGGATTGGCTGCTGACCGCCAGCCACTGCCCATCCGGCGAAATGCCATGGTCGTTGTTGCATTTGTTCAGTGGCGCGGTGTTGATGACCGTTGGCTCCTTACCGCCAACTTCAAGCCGCCGGATTGTCCCCTCCTGGTTGAAGATGAAAGCCTTCCCGTCGCGGGTCCAATTGGGTGCTTCAAAGTGCGCGGCGACCGCATATTCCACGTTTCTGAATGTCGTTTCTACCTCGACCGACTCCAGTGTGCTTACCAGAACGGGTTCGCCCGCGGCAGGCTTCAGTTGCTCCAGCTTTGCACCGCGGAAGACGGCCTTCTTCACCACATTCTCGTCGTGAGAGCAGAAGCCGATGCCGATGTAGTAATCGCCGGCAAGCGACAACTTGATCGCAGCGCCCGACGGGTGCAACTTTCCGTCGGCTCCGGCCACAAGCATGTAAACATACTCGCCGCGCTTTACTATTTTGACGGTCCTGGGAGACGGGACGTTCGACACGATCTCGTGCAGGTCGCCGCCGTTTGTCTCGCGAAACTGGAGCGCCGTCACGCCGTCGGCGTGCTGCGCAATGTACGCGGCCTTCGAGTCCAGGTTGAGGTTCTGGCGGATCATCAGCAGAGCCTTGCGATGGAAATGTCCGTCGCCCACAAAAGATATCCGCGCACTGATGGCTGCGTCTCCTGAAACCTTCTTCCACGCGAAGTGAAAGTCGTCGATGGCCGCCCACATATCCCATCCGCTGGCGGCAACCGTGTATGTGTTTTGCGCGGCGTCGAATTCGACTCCGCCTGCGTGCAGCACAGTGCCCACATCCTGGTGTCCGTCGAATATGCCGACTTTCTGGGAGTGCAGCGGCGGAGCGGTGAGCACAAGCGCGGCGAATGCTGCGAAGCCGAGGATGAAGCGAGATGAGCGCATGAACATGGACCTGAACCTCCCTGATCTTTTGTGCACTGAATGCGTCTTTTTCCGTTTACTTTTCGGAAAGGTCTTCTTCCGGGAGCAGCGAGTAAGAAACATAGGCAATCTTCTTTCCGTCCGGCGACCACGACGGGACGTTGATGGTTCCCTGGCCGCCGAAGAGTTTGGCGAGCACAGTGACCTTCTTGTCTTTGACCGACATGAGCCGCAATTCCACGTCCTTGTTCGGCGGATGCCCAGTTGTGCCCGCAGGGAAAGAAAGAAAGGTCATCAACTGTCCGTCAGGCGAGAAATGCGGGAACCAGTCGCTGGTTTCGTCAAAAATCACCTGTTCCTGCCCGGAGCCGTCCGCCTTCATGCGCCAAATCTGCATGTGGCCGGTGCGCTCTGAGTTGAAGTAGATCCAGGCTCCATCGCTCGTGTACTCAGGTCCGTCGTTGGTCCCCGTGGCGCTGGTGAGCCGCGTCTCTTCCCCGCCCGCCGCCGGAATCGTAAAGATGTCGGACTTCCCATCGCGCACTGCAGCAAAGGTCAGCGTCTTGCCGTCGGGCGACCAGCCATGCCAGTACGAAGGGCCGTTCTTTGTCACCAGCCGCGGAGTGCCTCCTGCCGCCGGTACAATGTAGACCTGCGACTTTTTCACCTCGTCCGACATGTCGCTGATCGCCAGCATCTTTCCGTCCGGCGAGAAACCGTGATCGTTGTTGCACTTGTTCTGTGGGGACGTGGGAATGATCGTAGGCTCCGAACCGCCGAGTTCAAGCCTGCGGATGAGGCCGTCCTGGTTGAAGATGAAGGCCTTGCCGTCGGGGCTCCAGTTAGGCGCTTCAAAGTGCGCCTCGGCAACATACTGCACGCGCCGGTCGCCGGCCAAAGGAATCGCCTCCAGCGAACTCACCAGGACAGTATTTCCCGTCGCGGGTTTCAGCACCTTGAGAGCCACATTGGAGAACACGGCTTTTTCGACCGTATCCTTGTCGTGTGAGCAGACGCCAAGGCCGATGTAGAAGTCACTCCCGAGCGACAGTTTGGTGGCTGCGCCCGCGGGGTGCAGTTTGCCGTCTGCTCCGGAAACGAAGGCGTAGATATAGTCGCCGCGCTTCTCGATTCGCACCATCTTTGGCGCGGATACGTTGGTCTGCACCTCGGCCATGTTGCCGCCCGTCGCATCGCGGAACTGGAGCGAGGTCAAGCCGTCGCCATGCACGGCCAGATCCGAGGCAATCGAGTTCCCGTCAAGGGTCTTGCGAATCATCAAGACCCCTTTGCGATGGTTGTTACCGGTGGCGCCGACAAAAGTGACACTGGCGGTCAGCGAAGCGTCGCCGGACATCTTCCTCCACGCGAACTGAAAATCATCTTCCCCGAACCACATATTTTCGCCGCTGCCGGCAATCGTGTAACTGAAGTGTTCCTGATCGAACTCCGCAGAGCCGGGGTGCAGCACCGTGCCCACATCCTGATGGCCCTGAAAGACTCCCACGTGCTCCCCATGTTCGGCATGCGTCGTCGGGGCATAAAGCGCAAGGGCTGCGAAAACTGCGAAGCTGCCAATGCTGCGAAGTGAGCAAACGAACATGGATTTCGACCTCTCAGGATTTCAGTGCGCCGAAGCATATCCGCCCCGCGCCGCATTCGAGGATATCGCATTCGTTCGGTTTGAGATTTGCGCGCTAGTTAACGCTCTAAATTCCCAGCCGCGATTTCAGAATGCGCACCCGGTCGCGCGCCACCGGCAGTTGGGTGTGTTGCGCGTCCTTGAGCGTGAGCACGACTTTGCCGGCGAACCATGAGTTCACCTCGTGGATGCAGTCCACGTTGACCAGCGCGGAGCGATGGATGCGCAGGAAGCGTACCGGGTCAAGCCGCCGTTCGAGTTCAACAATGGTCTGATCGACGCAGTGGCGATGGCAGCCAACAACTGCGTAAGTCAGCCTGTCCTGGGCCACAAAATGCGTGACGCTGTCGAGATCGAGAAAAGAGATGCGCTCTCCTACACGCGAAGCGATGCGGCGCGGATAGTCGAGTTGCCCGCCCTTCAGCGACGCGGCAAGCTGCTTGAGCAGGGCAGGCAGGTCGGGATTTTGCTGCCAATCCGGGCGCGGAGTTTGCCGCAGCCTATTCCACTTGGTTAGAGCCCGCTCCAACTGCTCCGCTTCGACGGGCTTCAGCAGGTAGTCGATGGAATTTACCTCAAAGGCCCGCAGCGCATACTCGTCGAATGCCGTGGTGAATATGACCAAGGGCTGCATGGGCAGGCGTGAGAGCAGTTCGAAGCCGTTCATGCCCGGCATTTGAATATCGAGGAAGAGGATGTCGATGGAGTTGGCGGTCAAAAACCCAAGCGCCTGCGCTGGATCGGTCGCGCTGCCAACAATGCGCAGGCCCTCAAAGCTTTGCAGCAGCCGCTGCAGCCGCTCGATAGCCAGCGGCTCGTCATCCACAAGGTAAGCGCGAAGTTGAGCCTCTTCCATTAGTTATTCCTTGCTATGCCGGATCCTTACGCGGGAAAGGTCAGGCTGACGGCGGTCTCGTTCTCCACGCAAGTTACCTTAAGCTGGCCGGCATCCCCAAATAGTAGCTCAAGACGCGCGATAAGATTGCCCAGCCCATGCTCAGGCGTGATGGCGTCGAGTGCAAATCCTGGACCATCGTCGATCACTTCAAGCCGGACCTGGGCGGAATGATTAGCCCCGGTTATCTTGATCGTCGCTCCCTTCGTGCGCTGTGAAACCACGTGCTTCACCGAGTTCTCGACCAGGGATTGCAACGCGAGCGGCGGAACCTTTACATCCTTCAGAGAGTCCGGCACAGCGATCTCATAGCATAATCGCGAACCAAACCGCGTCTTCTCAATTTCGAGATAGTCGCGCACAATCTTGAGTTCCTGGCTCAGCGGCACGAGGCCGCTATGGTTGGCGTTGAGCGAGAAGCGAAGCAGCGACGCCAGTTTGCCCACCGTATCTTCAGCGCGCTTCGGGTCAGACGGAATAAGCGCGGCGATGGAGTTGAGAGTATTGAAGAGGAAGTGGGGATGGATGCGTGACTCCAGCGATGAGAGCCGCGCCTCGGCCAGTAGTTTATAGGCCCGCTCCTGCTCCACCTGCTTTGTGCGAAGTTCGAGCGTGGCAGCCTGCAACCTGAAGCGCAAAGTCTCAAACGTCGTAATGGCCAGCCCGACCATCAGCGTGATTACGATGCTGGTCGGATAGGACGAACGGAAATCCTGCCAATACGTGTTGCGCCCAAATAGTCCGATCCATTGCAGCACCAGGCCGCCTGCAAGGGTTCCAAAGGTGGCCGTGCACAGCAGGACAAAGCAGCTTATGACGATCACTAAGCGAGGAAGTCTCTTCGAATAGCGATTCGATGTCAAGGTAAGGATGATGGCCGACGAAGGCCCGATCAACGCGGAATAGACAAATGTAACCACCAGTTCGGCGGCGCTCTCGGAGAGCCTCGTGCGTCCAATCGAGAGAAAAATAGCCAGGCACAACACTGCCGCCCCCGGCACCACCCACAGCATCTTGAACAAGATTGCGGCAAGGTTGCGGGTCGGGCTGTCGGCACAGGGCACGGCGGTTTGAATTATCTCGTCATTCATAACTGGAATCGAACCCCCAATGAGGTAGCCGTGGCGTAAGGTGTTGCGCCAAAGTCTGAATTGACCGCGCCGCGTGGAATCTCGAGATGCAGATAGGTTGAGAACCGGTTCCCGAACCTGCGGTTGGCGTCGAAGGCGGCAACGTAACTATGGTCGTTCAGGTTGGTCACAGCATAGGCGCCCAGGTCCCACTCTTTCCAGCCGGGCAGCTCGCGCAGGCGGCTCTTGGTGGCGTTGAAGAATGCATAGTTCTGGCGGCCTGCAAGCGGCGACACGGTCATGTCCCGATAGTAAGGGATGTTTGGCGGTGAAAAGAACTCGCCGATGAATGTGACTCCGGATGCCGTGGTGAATTTTGCGCCCATCAGAGCC
Organism: uncultured Acidobacteriaceae bacterium; assembly: GCA_903911925.1. Taxonomy (GTDB): domain Bacteria; phylum Acidobacteriota; class Terriglobia; order Terriglobales; family Acidobacteriaceae; genus Telmatobacter. The sequence continues at coordinate 52,943 of CAIWFH010000151.1, read as the reverse complement.
GCCCCTTGGTCGCGCCATGCGGCTTCGCCGTGCACTTCCCAGGCCGGGCCAAAGACGCGCGTAAAAGTCATCGCGCCAAAGGTATCTCCGCCGCGATCGTGGCCTGCAATCAGCGAAGTGTCGAATCCATGCACCAGAACGTTATACCGGAAGGCCGAAGTGTCGTGCAGGTTTGTGGTGGCGGGCGCGAGCAATGCCGTGGACCAGGCCGCCGTAAGCGCGTGACGGCCTTTGACCCAATCGGCCTTCACCATGTCGCGCCCCTGGTTGAGATTGAGGCGGTCGGAAGGGTTGGTGGGGTCGCGTGGCGGATCGAGTACGCCGGCAGCGGTAAAAGCGTACCCCGTGCCCCAGCGCACCATTCGGCGTCCAGCCAAGAAATCGAAGTCGCCTGCAGAAAGGCCCGCATATGTCTCTCGCACCCGTAACCGGCCATTTGTGCCGCTGTAGGTGTCGGCCACCCCGATCAGGCTTGCAGAAAGCGTAACTCGCTCGTGGTAACGCAGGGTTGCCTTGGGCTCAAGCAGAGACTGGTTGAGAAACCCGGGTATCGGTGCCCGCAGATTGCTGTAGAAAGTGGCGTCTTCAATAGCTGCAAAGGAGTAGCGAAATTCGTAAGGGCGTTCAGGTGCCGGAATCTCCTGTGTGCCAGGGTCCTGCGCAGCGGCGAGAGCCGTGAGCATGAGGAGAACCGGCAATGTGAAGAGAGGTTTCATCGTGTTGATTCATACTCTTGTGGAACTCGACATAGGACATTTGAGATTGTCAGTCTTCCAACTGGTGTCAAGTCTCCGACGTTCCTAAATTGCCGCTGTCATTCTTAGTGAACGGGGCCCCAAACGCTTTTCAGTTTGGGGGTGGTGAGCGAAGAAATCTGCTTTTGCATTCTCGTAGCTCTAACATGAACTCCTGAGACACCACACGTGCCGCAAAAGCCAACGCATGCCGAACGTAAGTGGCCGGCTTTCCATCAAAACCTGTCGGTGCGGCTCTGATTGAAGAGCTTGTCGGGCAGTTCGCGCGGTGCGGCTCCGTTGTATTCAAGTACGCTGTGTGAGTTGTGCCTGATTTCGTCATAGAGAGTGAGCTTGTGCAACTGGCTCTTGCCGTTGATCTGCGTGTATTCGTCAAAGGTGGCGGACTTGATGTGCTTGCCTGAAGTGAGATAGAACTCCGCCTTCACCGGCCGCGCATCCTGCACGCGCAGCCAATAAAGGATGCGCTGGTATGTTGATCCCTTGCGCTTGGCTGTCAGATCAAGCACGTAGCACTCGTCTGCGCCTACCTTCTCAGAGCGCAGGTAAACGGGCGAGTAATCCACGGCGTAGTTGGTGCGGGCCACGTCGCCGTTCGAGGCGTCGCCGCTCAGCCGCTCCAGAGGCGTTATGCGGATCGGCCGACTCGTGTCAGGCAAATATATCCACATGTCGTCGCCCAGCATTAGCAGATGGCGGCCCTTGTCGCGCGGGCTCATAAACTCGACGTAGGTCCTGTCGGTTCCTTTTTGCGAAACCTCGTAGAGCCGCTCCTCGTCCGACTTGCCCGATTCGTAGTTTGTGATTTTGACCCGCACTACATAGGCGGGCCATCCGTTGCGGTACGTGTCAGAGCGCTTCAGCAATGCCTCCGAATCGGGAGCAGCGGAGCGGCCATGGATGCAACTGGCCAGGATGAGGAGAACCACAGCGACAAGAAGGAGCGTGCGTAGCAGACATCTAGACATGGGCCAAAGCCTCCGCAATTTGCAACCGCGATGCGCGCACTGCCGGCAGAATGGATGCGAGCGCGAGTGAGACAACAACCAGGATTGATGAGCCGATCATCATGCCAGGCACGTAAAGTACCTTGAAAAGCATGTCACGTGTATACCCGGGCGGCGGGGGCAGGTGCAGGCCCGATGAATTCAGCAGCGCGCCTAGCAGATTGCCGGCCACCAGGCCAAGCACAGCGCCCATCAATCCAAGCAGCGTGGCCTCAACCATGAACAGAGCAACGATCCACGCCCGCGGCGTTCCCATGGCCAGCATGGTGCCGATCTCGCGCGTGCGCTCCATCATCGCCATCAGCAGCGTGTTCACGCTCGACATAAGCACCATGAAGAAGACAATCACCCCCATGAAGAGAAAGATGCCGTTGAACATGGTGTTTACCTGCTGGTAGTAGGTCGCCAGGTCGATCCATTTTTTGAGAGCCAGCTCCTGCGGCATGCCATGCAGGCGTGGCATGATTTCAGCGTAAGCCTGATCGGTGTTTTCCGTCGCGTCGAGGCCCACCACAAGGTTGGTCACGCGATCGCTTGCCAGCAGCCGCTGCGCCGAGGGAAGCGTGATGCGGACATAACGGGCATCCAGTTGAGCCACGCCCGAGTCAACGATGCCCACAATCTGCACATCCACGCCGTTGAGCGCGCCGTCTGCGGTCATGGCCAATATGGTCAGCCCATCGCCGACCTTCACGCTCATTGACTTGGCCAGGCCGATGCCGATCAGCGCTTCCACTTCGCCTGTCGGCCGTGGATCGAGATTGCGCCCTGAGACCACATTGCTGTCGAAGCCGAGGCCTTTTTCTGCGCCTGGATCGACAGCGCTGCCCATGAAGCCGGCCGCCTTGGCGCCGTTTGAAGCCATGCCGTAGAAGTCGATGCGCGGTGCCATGCCTCGTACATGCTTCACCGAGCCCACATTGGCTGCCACTAGCCGCCAGTTTTCGATTCCCGTATCGAGCACGCGCACTTCATCGCGGCGAAAGTAGTCGGCCGTGAAGATCTGCAGATGCCCAAGCCCATTATTGATGGTGCTTTCGCGGAGACCGTGGGTCATAAAGGCGAAGTAGCCGCCGGCCAGCAGCAGTCCGGCCACGCCTCCGCCGACCATCAGCAGGGTCATCACGGTGCGGCGGCGATTGCGAAACACATTACGAAAGGCGAGAAGCAAGAACTTGCCCATGGCTGCCTCCTTCAGTAGTGGCGTCAGAAACTACCTGTCCGTCGCACAGCGTCACAATGCGGTCGGTGTGCTCCAGCAGCCGCGCATCGTGCGTTGAAAAGATAAAAGTGAGGCCGAGCCGGCGGTTGAGGTCGTGCATCAGGTCGATCAATTGGGTTGCGTTTTTGGTGTCGAGGTTTGCAGTGGGCTCGTCGGCCAGCACCAGGGCCGGGCAATGCACAATGGCGCGAGCCACAGCCACGCGCTGCCGTTCGCCGCCAGAGAGCAGATCGGGGCGGTGATTGGCGCGGGCGCTCAGGCCAACGCTTTCCAGCGCGCTTGCCACTCGTCTTCGGCGTTCACCGGCGCTCACGCCCTGCACCAGCATAGGAAACTCGACATTCTCCGCCGCGGTGAAAACGGGAATGAGGTTGAAGGTCTGAAAGACGAAGCCGATCTTCTCGCGGCGCAGCGCCGTCATGCGGCTTGGCTTCAGGCTTGACGTGTCCACGCCATCCACCAGGATGCGGCCGGCTGTCGGCTTGTCAATGCAGCCGATGAGATTCAGAAGCGTGGATTTGCCGCTTCCGCTGGGGCCCGAGATGGCCAGGAATTCTCCCGCGCAGACGCGCAGGCTGGCTTGGTCGAGGGCGTTCACATAGCTGTGGTCCATGGGGAATCGTCGGGTGACCGATTCCACGTCGACCAGTTCTGCCGCTTCACTCATCACGTTGGCTGCTCTCCTTCCCGGAGTTTCTCTCTTCTTCAAGGAAGGTAGCCGAGGATTTGTCGGCAGGTCGCACGGTTCCCGACAAGAGGCTGGAAAAGCAGATGAAGGGTGCGGAAGCGCGGATGAACCGGGCTCAGAAACTGAAAGGCCCCATCCTCAGTGCCGGGTTGCTGCGCAAAAGATAGGGCCTCCACTCAAGGGCGGTTGGACTACTTGGGTTGGGCGTCGGCCGGGGGAGGAGTGGTGGCCGGAACCGTGGGCGTCTGCTGCGGTGGCATGCCCATTACCATCACCTTGGTAGCCATGAAGGTCCCGTCTTTTACGGCGCCTTCGACGCGCATCATGTCGCCCACCTGCACGTCGGCAAGAGTAATGGGATTGCGGCGTTTTCGGAATGTGGTGTTCTCATCGGCTACAAAAGCGCACGAAACGTTGTCTCTGAAGCCAAGCAATGTAACGCTGGTGCCGCTTACCGCTGTGACTTTGCCCTCGAGCCAGGTTTTGCCGTAGTTGGCCAGCATCTCGCGCATCATCTTGGCGCGCTCCGGGTCAATGAGCAGAACAACCATGGCGCCCACGGATTTAGTGGCTTGGTCAACCTGGCCGATGGCGGCAATGGGGTCGCCGATCTTGATGTCGGTTGGTTTGAGCTGCACTGGCGCGGCCATGGCGTTGGCCCCCGCTTCAGGTGTCTGGCCGGGCATGGAGCGCGGCGCCGGCTGCTTCATGATGCGGGTGTTGGCGCTGAAGCTGATGGTATACACTTCGCCCAATTCGTTCTTGATGGTGTAATGGTCGGCGGCCACTGCGGTGACCGTACCCTGCACGCCACGTCCTGGAGCCATGCCGGGTCTGGCGCCGGGATCCATGCCGTGTCCGCGCGGCGTGCTTGGTTGCAGGCTTTGCCATCCGCCCGGACCCACGCCGGGCGTTTGCAGCGGGGGCGGCGCTGGTGTCGCATCCTGGGTATATGCTGTGCCCAGCGCAAATCCGATAAAAATTGCGGAGAGTATTCCGGCCTTCATTTGAACTCCTGTTGAGAAACGAGATTTCTGTCTAGAGCCTGTTATGAACTATGGGACGGCAGCGACGGGAGCCAATTTTTTCTCAGTTCTAGGAGCGAGGAGCGACGCACACCGGGTGTCTGCTAGCGACGAGCAACGACGAAATGGGGAAAATTGGCCCCGTCCCTTTCGGTTGCGGCGCAAATTCGGCCATACTTCATTCTCGCCCACGACGGTGGACCCTCCACAGCCTTCGGGCTCGGCTTCGTCTGGCTGAATTTTCGCTCGCAACGCTGTCCGCCCTATAGTTCATAACAGGCTCTAGGATAGACGCAGCAAGTTGTCGAGAGTTCGCAATGTTCGACTTGGCGCACGCTATGGGGATCTCTGGGCGGCTATCAGTTGCTCGAAGGCTGGAATCCCGCGCAAACTGGCGAACTCATTGTCGGCAATGATCTTGCTGGGGTTGGTGTACCCCTCGTTGAGCGCCAGGCGCAGGTAGTCGATTGCCCGGGCGCTCATCCCCGCGCGAACGCAACTCTTGGCCATGTAGTAGTTCATGGCCCCGCGATCCTTCGTGGACGAAGGGTTATCGATCCTCGGGCTCGTCTTGTTATCAAAAATCGTCGGATCCAGCGCCAGCGCGGCCTGGTAGGCTTCGGTGCCCTTCTTGTATTTGTGCTGGGCCATCAACGCGGTTCCCAGGTTCTTTTCAGTGATGGCGGACTTCGACTCGATCTTTAGAGATTTGCGGTACATCTTTTCGGCGGCGCCGTAGAGCTTTTGTGAGTCGAAGACGGTGCCCAGGTTGTTCATCACCTTTGCGTTGCCGGGCGCAAGCTTGAGCGAAGCCTGGTAGCACCGTAAAGCCTCATTTACGTTGAACATCATCTGGTAAGCAATGCCCAGCTTGTTCTGGAGTTCGGCCGAGTCCCGCGGGCCCTTCTTGTAGGCCTCGATGGCAGCCTGGTACCGCTGCTCTGCCATGAGCGTGTCGCCAAGTTCCTCAGGGGATACCGGGACAGATGCCGGCGCGACTGCTGGTTGCTCAGGCGTAGGTGTCGATGACGGGCTCTGTGTTGAAGGCTGCGTGATCGGTTGCGCAACGACGCCCAGCCCCGCGGCAAGTGATGCCAGCAGGGGGAGCCAGAGCAGCAGGCTGTGTTTATCGATCCTCAACATGTTTCCTCCTGTCAAAGGAGCAGGGGCGACAAACATGCATCATCGTCTACAGAGAATTAGAGCATCAATTCGATACTTCCGGCGAGAAAACGGCCGATCTTGGGGTTACAGGGCGGGCCGGCAGGAAATGTAACCCCGCCGGCCTCAAGCGCGCCGATCAGCCATGCCTGTTGGACTGTGTACGTTAGCGTCCGGCAGCCGGTTCCGCTTTCTTTTGCATCTTTAATATGGGCTTGTCCACGCGCACCAGCAGAACGTCGTGGCTGGCCATCTCGATGGGCTGATTATCCGTGAGGGTGATGGGTTTGCCGGTCCAAAGGTCCCTGCCCGCCTGCGCGCCTTCAAGGCCCAGCCGCGCCAGGCTCAGGTGGAAGGGATGCGAGGCAAAGCGCCCGTTGTCAGCCGTGTTGAAGACCGCGATGGCCAGAGCGCCTCCGGCCAGATGCCGGGTCCAGACCTCGACTTCGCCCTCGGAGTAGCCGCGGGAGCCCTGTTTTCCCAACTTGTCCTGGTCAATGGCGATTACGTCGCGATTGGTGAGGATGGCCTTGATCTCAGGCTTCATGTTGGGCAGGTCGTTGCCGGCCAATAACGGCGAGGCCAGCATGGCCCACAGCGAAAAGTGCGCTCGGTTCTCGGCCAGTGTCAGTTTTCCGTTGCCCACCTCGAGCATGTCGGGATCGTTCCAGTGCCCGGGCCCTGCATAGCGCTCCAGCCCGTCCTGGCTGAAGCCGATCACCGCGATGCGGTCCCACTCGGGCGAAACGTCGCCGGTGGTCCGCCACAAGTTGCCGCCTGCCGCCGGAGCCCATTCCCACGGCGCATCCCAGCCATACTGGCAGAACGAGTACACGATCGGCCGTCCGGTGGCCTTGAGCGCCTTGCCCATCTTCACGTAGGCAGCCTGCATAATCCGCATCTGCTCAGCCTTGTCGTTGGGGGCCTGCTTTTCCATCACTTCCGGAATGAAACTGCACGCGTCGTATTTCAAATAATCGATGCCCCAATCGGCATACATTTTGGCGTCCTGCTCCTCGTGGCCCAGCGAACCCGCGTAGCCGCCGCAGGTCTTGGGGCCAGGGCCAGAGTAGATGCCGATCTTCAAGCCTTTGGAGTGCACATAGTCGGCCAGCGCCTTCATGTCGGGGAATTTGGCGTTGGTATGCAGAATGCCGTTCGCGTCGCGTTCCGCCTCCCATGTGTCGTCGATATTCACGTAGATGTAGCCGGCGTCCTTCATGCCCGTTGCCACCATCTGGTCCGCCGCGCCGCGGATGTCCTTGTCGGTGACCTTGTCGGCGAAGAAGTTCCAACTGTTCCAGCCCATCGGCGGCGTCTGCGCCACCACTGGCCGTGGGGCTAGCCGAGCCATTGACGGCGCTTGTGGTGCAGCTGGAGTTTTGGGCGAGGCTTGCGAAAAGGCGAAGCAGGATGCCAGGGCAAGAGCGGCGACAGAGAGCGAAGCGGAAACACGCATGATTCAATCCTCGATGGAAACGATTTCAGTCGGAATTCTATGCCTGCCAGATGCTTTCGGCAATCCGGCGCCGGGCTTTGCTAGGATTCAGCTTCAAGGAGAAGATTCATGGCTCATGAATCGGCAGCAGAGAGATTGTTTAAAACCACAATTACGCCGTGGCTCTCGGTGCGCGGAGGAGTCCGGGCGATCGAGTTTTACAAGGCCGCATTTGGCGCCGTCGAGGCTTACCGGATCGAAGACCCCGACGGAAACGTGATGGCAAAACTCTCAGTCAATGGGGCAGAGTTCTGGCTCAGCGACGAGTCGCCGGAGCACGGAAGCGTCAGCCCTGCGCCGGCAGCCGGTGTTGCGGTGCGCATGGTCCTTACGGCCGCCGACCCTGATGCCATGTTTGCGCAGGCCGTGGGTGCAGGGGCCTGCGTAGTGCAACCGGTCAGCGAAGGCCACGGTTGGCGCGTTGGCCGAGTGGTTGACCCCTTCGGGCACCATTGGGAAATAGGACGGGAGATTGGCTCCCCAGTTGCGGTAATCTAACCCGTAGGCTGAACCGGGTGGCTATGGAAACAGAGACGAACAAACTCGAACGCGGCAGCCGGAAGACGAAGGCGCCCAAGTGGCTGCGCCTGGGCTATGCCCACGACCTGTTCTTCTCTGACGCAAGCAAGGCGGCGCTGAAGCGGATAGCCATCAACCTCAGCATCGCGGGATTCGCGACCCACCTGCTGCTGGTCTTTCTTGCCCGAACGCTTCCGCATCCGCCGCTGCTGATTGCGGAGGTGGGGCAGAATTACCTCACCGCGATTTCGACGCCCTTCAATTTCATCCTGTTCTACGAAGTCATCACCCTGATTGCGGCGCTGCCCGCCTCCACCACGCGTTCCATCGCCAACCAGTTTGAGATTGTCTCGCTCATCTTCATCCGCGACGTCTTCAAAGACATTGCCCACGCCAGCGAACTGGTAACCGAGCACAAACTTACCCTTGAAATGGTGCCCCTGTTCGTGGACATGTGGGCCGGCTTCCTCATGTACTTCCTGGTAGCCGTGTTTCAGCACGTGGCGCAGAGGCGCGCCGGCGCATCTGTAACCTCACTCCCTTCGCGCGGCGTAACGCGCTTTGTTGAGCAGAAAAAAATGATTGCAACCGGGCTTGCCGCGCTGCTTATCGGCATGGCCGTATACAACCTTGGCCTGCTGGTAATTGCCATTGGCCAGAGCCTGACCACCGGCCGCGGCGAGTTTGAATCCGTTACAACCTTCTACAATGATCTGTTCACGGTGATGATCTTCACCGACGTGCTGATCCTGATTTTGTCGCTGGTGGTCTCGGACCAGTACGAAAACGTCTTCCGTAACGCCGCATTTGTGGTGTCGATCATCATCATCCGGTTCGCACTCACGGCGGGCTTTCCCTTTGGAGCGCCGCTGGCGTTGCTGGGCATGGTCTTCGGCATTCTCACGCTGCTGGTGTTCAACTACCATGCGCGCATCAACGGCCCACCGGCGGATTGACAACCCCGCTGCAGGCCGCCTTGAATGGAGGCATCTTTTCCATGAGTGAAGCGAACGCGGAGTTGACCGCGCTGTTCCTTGAATTCAGCCGCAACAAGCTGCTTCAGCAGTATTGGCCTCGGCTGCATGCCTGCGTGGAACCCCTCAACCAGGAACAAGTCTGGTGGCGTCCCAACCAGGCCAGCAACAGCATCGGCAACCTGATTTTGCATCTCAACGGCAACGTAGGCCAGTGGATTGTCGCGTCTTTCAATAAGCAAGAAGACCGCCGCGACCGGCCCGCCGAGTTCAATGCGCACGAGGGGATTGCGACTCCCGCTCTGCTCGACAAACTAGGCGCAACCATGCAGCAAGCCTCAATTGTGCTGGCGCGGCTCACAGAGGCTGACTTGCTTGCACGCTATGAAATACAGGGCTACAACGTCAGCGGCCTTGACGCGGTTTACCAGGTGGTGGAGCACTTCGGCCTGCATTACGGCCAGATTATCTACATAGTCAAGAATCTTTGCGGCCGCGATCTGGGCTTCTATAGCGAACTGAACAAGACCGGCCGGGCCTCGTAACTTGAGCGTTCATTTTAAGCGATCGATCTCAACACGACAGGAGCGGTCCCCTCACGGCCGCCAGGCGAAAGCGACGCGGGGAATTCCCTGCAGATCCGGGAAGATCTCAATGGAACGGAATTTGGCGGCGGAAAGCAAGTTTGCAACGGAGTGCGCCTGTCCATGACCGAATTCGATTGCCAGCAATCCGCCCGGTGTTAGCGCCTGGAAGGCCGCTGGAATGAAGCGGCGATAAATCTCCAGACCGTCGGAGCCGGGGTTGGTGTCGTCGAACAGCGCCAGCGCGGGCTCGTAGTCGCGGACCTCCACTGAGAGCGAGTCGCGGTCCGCACGGGGAACATAGGGCGGATTGGAGACAACGATGTCGAACGCTTCGCCTGCCACGGGCGCAAAAAGATCGCCGTGAAGAAAGCGCATGCGGGTGTTGACGTCGTTGCGAAGCGCGTTCTGGCGAGCGATTGCCAGCGCCGGGGCGGAGAGGTCGATGACCGTAAATACGGCCTTGGGTAAGTGATGCGCCAGCGCGATGGCGATTGCCCCGGATCCGGTGCCTACGTCGAGAACCCGCGGATCGGCCATATTGACAGCTAACTCGATGACCCTTTCAACCAGGTGCTCGGTTTCAGGGCGCGGAATGAGAACGTCGGGAGTGACCGTAAATGGCAGGCCGTAGAATTCGGTCTCGCCCAGGATGTATTGAATTGGCTCGCCTACCTTGCGCCGCCGCACCAACGCGGCAAAGCGGGCGGCGTCTTCTGCGTCCAGCACCTTGTCCCAGCTGACAACCAGCGTCGCGCGATCACGCCGGATCACGTGAAGCAGCAGAGTTTCGGCATCGCGGCGGGCGCGCTCGGGATGCGGCCCCTGGCGCAAGTGAGCTTCGCCTGCTTTCACCATGTCCTGGTAGGTCATCAGGCTGAATTCAATATGCATCAGGCCGCCTCAGACGCGTCGGCTTTTAGTTGCTCAGCCTGGTAGTGCGTAATGAGTGCATCAACAATCGGCTGCAGGCGCCCTTCCATCACCAGGTCAAGTTGGTGCAGCGTAAGACCGATGCGGTGGTCGGTAAGCCGGTTCTGCGGAAAGTTGTAAGTACGAATCTTTTCGCTGCGGTCCCCGGTTCCCACCTGCGATTTGCGCGTTTTCGCCAGTTCGGCATTCTGCTTGTCCATTTCCTGCTCGTAAAGCCGCGAGCGCAGAACGCGCATGCCCTTTTCGCGATTCTTGATCTGCGATTTTTCGTCCTGGCAGCTGACCACCGTGTTGGTGGGGATGTGCGTGATGCGCACGGCGGAATAGGTAGTATTGACGGACTGGCCGCCGGGGCCGGACGAACAGAAGGTGTCAATGCGGATATCCTTCGCTTCGATCTTCACGTCAACCTCCTCCGCTTCGGGCAGTACGGCAACAGTAATCGCCGAGGTGTGAACGCGGCCCTGGGTCTCGGTTGCCGGAACCCGCTGCACGCGATGCACGCCGCTCTCCCACTTCATCTGCGAGTAAACGCGGTCGCCCTCAATAATGCCAATCACTTCCTTGAAGCCGCCCACGCCTGACTCCGACATGGAGAGCAGTTCGATCTTCCACTTGTGCTGCTCGGCAAACCGCTGATACATGCGGAAGACCTCGGCAGCAAACAGCGAGGCCTCGTCGCCGCCTGTGCCGGCCCGGATTTCGAGGATGACGTTCTTCTCGTCGTTGGGGTCCTTGGGTAGCAGCAGCACCTTGATCTCTTCTTCCAGTTCCACTTCGCGGGGCTCAAGGGAAACAATCTCTTCCTGGGCCATCGCGCGCAGGTCCGGATCGCTCTCGGCCATCATGGCGCGGGCCTCGGCCAGCCCCTGTTGCACCTGCTTCAGCGCCCGGTACTTTTCCACGGGCGTTTCAATCTCTCGCATTTGCTTGGCGGTCTTCTGGTACTTTTCGTGGTCGTTGATAACATCGGGCAGCGAGAACTGGGCTTGCAGATCGTTGTACCGCTGCTCCAACTGTTCAAGACGATCAATAACAATCATGGGTCCCCCTCGGGGTTTTAGATTTCGGACGTGATATGTGGCAAGGCGAGAAACAGATTCAGGCGGCGGGCGCCGCTAGAGAAGGGCCGGGATGGGGTGGTGGAGGCCCATGGTCCTGCTCTCATTTTAGCGCGAAATCGGAAGAGTTGGAGGTTTGCTGCGTTCCACCCGAGATTGCAGGCTTCGATTTTCCGGCTCAGGACAACAGTAGGGAGGACTCTGCTGCGTTTTTCATGCCCGGCTGGATCGCCTGTGATGCGACCGCGGGCTGAGAGAGCGCGTTGCCCAAGACAAGGAAAAACGCTATGAAACGGCATAGGAAAACGTCCTGAATTTCATATCGTCGCTTTGCGATTCTCGTTGCCGCTCAATAAAATCAATAGGTTGCATGGATCGTAATTTTGGCCCACCACGTGCATTAATGCCCAACAACCCTTGCTTGGGGGATTGCCTACGCCCTTGGGAGGCCATCTGGTGCAGGCATAGTCCCTATGTGGAGTGACTCGATCAACTGAGACAAGCCACATAAATAACGCAATCGGTAATTCCGCATTGGTTGTTTGATGTTTCCCCTTTGTTGGTCAACTAAAAGGATGACTCGGTAATTCGCATTCTTCTTTCTGCGATATCTCCCTGCGATGGGAGCGGGCTCCCTCGTGCTCGGCAATTGCATCCTTCTTCCCGGCATCTCTCACCTTCGAGGGGGAGACGGATTCTGTACCCCCGAAAGTGATCTGCATTCCAGACCTCAAAATCTCACTCTTCCGGCAACGGAGAAGTTGAATCCCCAGAGAAAGCGAGAGAAAAAGAATGACTCATCGATTTACCTGCTTGTTAATCGCCCTCGGGCTGGCCGTATTCAGCGCGAATTTCGCGTTAAGCCAGGCTACTGCCACCGCCACCATCGTTGGCACCGTGACGGATTCGACCGGCGCGGTGGTGGGAGCCAACGTGACAGCCACCAACAATGCCACCGGAGCCACTCGAATCGCTATCACTACCGCGAGCGGCGCCTTCCGCTTCGATCAGGTTGCACCCAGCACCTACACCGTCAAGATCAGCAAAAATGGCTACGCCACTTACGCGCAGAGCTTTGAGCTCTTGATCGGGCAAACTGCCACGGTGAACGCCCCCCTTAAAATTGGCTCGGCCACTGAAGTGGTCGAGGTGAGTGCCAGCGAGGTTCAGATCGACATGGCAAAAACCGAGGTTGCGCAACAGATTTCGCCCCAGGAAGTGGACGAACTGCCGATGCTGGGCCGTGACTCAGCCAACCTGGCCTATCTGGTCCCAGGGGTAAAAGCCGCCGACTCCTTCGATCCGACCAAGAACCGCTCCGCCTCACTATCGGTGAATGGCGCCAGCGGACGGAACGTCAACGTCACAGTCAATGGCGTGGATAACAAGGACAATACAGTGGGCGGCACAGTGATGCAGGTCCCGCTTGAGGCCGTTGAAGAGTACAACATCAGCACGCAGCGCTTCTCGGCCGCCAATGGCCGCTCGGAAGGCGCTGTGATCAACCTGATTACCAAGAGCGGCGGCAACAGCTTCCACGGCTCCCTTTTCTCCTTCTTTCGTGATCAGGCTCTCAATTTCGACACAAAGGTCGCCGACGGCAAGGGAGGCTATGACCCGGCAAACTCTCCATATGCCCGCCAGCAGTATGGCGGCAGCGTTGGCGGTCGCCTCATCAGGGACAAGCTCTTCGGCTTCTTCGCCTATGAGCACCAGCGCGAGCATACCTCCCTGACCGATAGCGCCGGGTTTGTCAGTGAGATCTCACTTCTGACCAGCATTGGCGCGGTGCCCGCGACGGTCATCCCCACACCGTTCTTTGACACCCGTTACAACGGCCGTCTGGACTATCAATTCAACGCGGCTAACCGGGCCTATTTCAGCTACACATCCCAGGGCAACAATTCCGAAAACGACCAGTCTTCGGGCATCGGCGATCTCACCAGCGGCAACACCACTACCAACCAGTTGCAACTGGCCAACTTCACCTTGGATTCGGTTCTTTCTCCGTCTCTGGTCAACCAGTTAACCCTTGGATACCAGTACTGGAATAACAATATTCTGGCTACATCCAGCCTTCCAAACCTGAACTTCAAAGGCGGCGAAACCATCGGCACCAACGGCAATGTGCCGCAGCAGAGCTTCCAGCGCAAGTGGCAGCTTCGTGAAGACCTGAGCAAGAACCTGGGCAAACACACACTGAAGGTCGGCGTGGATTACCTCTGGGAACAGGCTCTGGGCGGATATTTCAAGTTCAACACGCCGATCGAAGTGGATTTCAATAGCATTGATCCTTCGGATCTGGGAACCACACCGGACGACGTTGCCGCGGCGTTAGCCAGCACCCCCGGGCTGGTCAGCGACATCATCTTTGCCACTGGCGATCCTGCCACGAACGTCCCCGGCGGCACAAAGCAGCTGGGCGTCTACTTTCAGGATGACTGGAAGGCCAGCCGCCGCTTGACGCTGAGCCTGGGCGTTCGCTATGACCGCGACTTCAACATGGTCGAAGCCGACGCCATCGGCACCAGCCGCACCTACCTGGAACTGAAGGCTGCTTCGGCCTTTGACTCGAGCCTGCTTCCCTTTGTCAGCAAGATCGCTTCCGACGATGTGTTGAACTTCAGCCCGCGTGTCGGCTTTGCTTACGATCTGTTCGGCAAGGGCAGGGATGTCCTTCGCGGCGGCTATGGACTCTACTACGGCGACATCTTCCAGAACGTCCCCATCTTCATGGAGCAACAACACAACCCCTTCATTTACCAGGCCTATGAGTACGACCTCCATGATGGCCAGTTGCTGCCCGGCGTCAACACCACCGTAGACGATTTCACCTACTCCGTCGCCAACATCAACCAGGTGCTAGCCAACCTGCCACCTCCCTCCAAGATTTTGAATCCGGGTTCCACCGGCTTCTACATCGACCCCAACTACAAGAACCCGGTCACCGAAGAGTTCAACATCGGCTGGGCCCATTCAATCAACAACTCGTCCTCGGTGGAAGTCGACTACGTCCACGTTCTCAGTCTGCATGGGAACAAGACCCGCCTGATCAATCCCAAGCTGCCGCTGGTTGACAGCGTTACCGGCGACATCGACTACACCCTAAGCTATCGCCCGCTGACCGCGGCCTTCGATGCCGTCGGCGTTCCTGCGCTGGGTTCGGTGCGCGATGAGAGCTCGATTGGTCGCTCGCGCTACGACGGTCTGAGCATCGCTTACAGGCAGCGCCTTGCGCGCCGCTTCAGCATCAATGCCAGCTACACATTTGCCAGGGCGTACGGCTATGCCGAGAATCCCTACCACAGCTACGCCAAGGATCCCTTCAAACAACTCAACCCCCTCGACTGGGGCCCGAACCCGAACGACGAGCGCCACCATATCACGGTCAGCGGATTGGTCAAGTTGCCATGGGGCCTGGACTTCGCTCCCATCCTTCAATACGGCTCGGCTCGCCCGTATGACCTCACCTCGCCGTTCGACTACCTCGGCTACGGCAACGGTTCGGCCAATTATGGCGTGCTGGTCCCGAAAGGCGACCCCACGAATTACACCTATGGCGTTCCACCCGCGGGACTGGACGATGCCGCGCTCGCTCTGTACCAGGCTCAGCTGCGCCAAGCCTACTTCCAGGGCGATCTGACCACCGCGAAGTTCGATGCTCGACGTGGTGACCCAACCTTCAACCTGGACGCCCGTCTGGCCAAGAACATCAAGCTCAAGGAGCGCTTCAACATTCAGTTGATAGGTCAAGCCTTTGACCTGACCAACCGCGCCAACTACGGCCCCGACTTCGGCAAGAACATCGCCTCCAGCAACTATGCGCATCCGGTTGGCTGGATCAACCCGTCGAGTTCCATCACTCCGCGGTCGCTGATCGGTGAGTTCGGCTTCCGCTTGAGCTTCTAAACCCAATCACGCTTTGTCGCGTGATAGCGGGGCTGGCTTTAGCCAGCCCCGCTGCCTTTTGGTGCGCCGGTGAGGTTGAACAGATTGGCGGCCTTGAAACAACTGGGCAGGAAGTTCCGTAGTTTCGCTTTACTTTGGGCCTGCTGACCGAAAATTTCCCTCAAATCAGAAACACTCGATATGATCGCAGGCGTTCATCAACGGCACCTGGACCGTCGAGTCGTGGTCCGGGTCGGAGTAGACCGTAATGGTCGCCGGCTTGTAGTCTTCGGGCTTTGCGGTCATGATGTTGGGCACAAAAGTCTGCGGGTTGCGGTCGTAGAGCGGGAACCAAGTGCTCTGCGCCTCGACAAGGACGGTGTGCCCGGCCTTGAAGACGTGGTCCACGTCATGCAGCGAAAAGCGATACTCGTGGATGGAGTTGGGCCGGAGCGGCCTGGGCGTTTCGAATGACTCCATGTAGCGCCCGCGAAAGATCTCCGCGTTCGTCATCAGTTGATAACTCCGCATCTTGGCGTCGGGATCATCATCGGGATACTGGTCGATGAGCTTGACCACCATGTCGTTGTCTGAGCCAGTTGTGGCGGCATAGATGTCGGCCACCACTTCGCCGGTCAGAACCAGGTCTTTCTTCAGTACCGGCAGTTTCCACACCGCCACATCCTTGCGGTCGGCAACGAAGCGCTGGTCCTCGGTGAGCCAGGTTCCCCAAAGCGAACCATCGGAATAGGTAACCTGGATGGGCCGATGGCGGTAGGGCACGGGGTTGGCTGGGTCGCTCACCCAGGCAGTTTTTGCCGGCGCAGTCGCGTCGCTCCAACTCAGCAACCCTCCCGCGCCCAGGTGCAGGCCAGTCGGCTGCGACTCCTTGGGCGGAAAGTGCGCATAACGCTTCCAGGTGTCTGAACCTGTCTGATAGCTGGCCGTGTCCTCGAGGTCGAAGCCCGCGGCGTTCGCGCCCGGCGCATCCTTCAGGTAATGCGCGAAAAACTTCGCCTCAATCTGCGCTCGGCATTCCTTGCCCACGGACTCGGGGTAATCGAGGTTGGCGATGTTCCGCAAGTTGGAAGACCAGCCCCCATGCCGCCACGGACCCAGAACCAGGAAGTTCTGGTGGTTGGCGTCATGCGGTTCCAACCGCGCGTACTCTTCCTGCGGGCCAAACATGTCTTCCTGGTCGTAGTAGCCTCCCACCGTGAGCGTGGGCACGGTCACCGCCTTAAGCGCGTGCTCAACCCCGCGCGATGACCACACGGAGTCATACGCTGGGTGTTCGAGAAAGAGCTTCCATGTGGGCAGCATCTTGGCGCCGGATTTCTTCACGTCCTCGGCAAAGCTGCCGCGCTCAAGAAAGTAGTCAAAGCCGTCGCGTGGCTTCCCGTCCTTGTCTTTGCCGTATTCAACATTGCTGTCTTCCTTGCTTGACTCCATGCCCAGCACGTAATCGTAGCCATAACTCTGGCGGAAGGCGCCGTTGTGGAAGAAGTCGTCGCCTATCCACACGTCGATCATGGGGGCCTGTGGCGAAATGGCCTTGACGGCGGGGTGCGGATCGATGCCGGCCATCATGGCCAGAAATCCCGGGTAGCTGGTGCCGATGAAACCTGCGCGGCCGTTGTTGCCTGCTACATTGGCCAGCAGCCAGGCCACCGTGTCGTAGGTGTCGGTGCTTTCGTCTACCGCCTTGGGGTCGTGATGGTCGGCGAGCGCGCGGCTCATGACGAACTCACCCTCGCTCTTGAAGCGGCCGCGGATGTCCTCGGCTATGCAGATATAGCCATCGCGAGCCAGGTCGGAACGGCTCCAGAAAAACGAAGCGCGATTGGTGCCGTCTACCCCATACGGGGTGCGCTGAATCAGGAAGGGAAGCGGCCCCGCGATATCGGCTGGCTTGAGGATGACGGCGTGGAGTTTCACGCCATCCCGCATGGGGATCATGACTTCGGAGCGTTGGTAGTCGTGAAATACGTGATGCACCGGCATCCCGGTGCGTTGGTAGTGGCTCTCCGGCTCGTCGGTCCAGATTACTGAGACTGGCCGGCCCGCGGCGTCGAAAGTGAACCTGAGTTTGAACCTGTCGCCCTTGACAGCAAATTCGGTTGCGGACAGGAGGGTAAGCTCGGTGGGAACACGGCGCTCAGACTCTATGAAAAGCCTGCCGTCCTGCACGTAAAAGCTCTGCGGCGTGTCCGGCTCCTTGGGGTCGGTGTACTCGCCGGAGAAGGCCTCAAGCTGGGCGGCCGTGAGAGTGGAGGCTTGGGCCGGGGCATCCGACGATTGCTGCGCGGCGATTACAGAGGGCAGCAGGGCAACGCAGAAAAATGCTAGAGCAACGTGAAGACGGTGCAAGAAGGAACCTCCAGAAGCTGGCTTCGGGCAGCATCCAAAGGTCGAAATGCTAAGCCTCGAGGGAAACAGCCCGGCAGCTCCCTGTTTGAATTTTGTACTAGCTGAAGTGCCAGCCCTTTAACTGGGCAATGCTCTTCCGCCTTGCCATTCAAGACAATTGCTGAATGACTTCGATCTTAATGCGCGTGGCCGTGGTGACTTTCGCTTTGCCCCCTGGCAAGTTCCTCCATGGGCACTACGCAGCCTTCCAATTCAACGCAATCAACGTGCTCAAATTGGATGGTGGTATGGCTGATCTGGAAGTGCTCTTTTAAAACGTGATTCAGCTTGACCAGGATGCAGGCACTCTCCGACGGCGGAATGTCAGCGATGGTCACATGACAGGCCAGTGCGCGGGAGTGCGAGCCCAGGCTCCAGACGTGCAGGTCGTGCACGTTAAGAACACCCTCCACTTCCTGCATGCCGTCCCGGATTGTCCCGAGCGCAACGCCGCGCGGCGCTCCTTCAAGCAGTATGTTGAGAGTCTCGCGAACGATGCCGTA
Organism: uncultured Acidobacteriaceae bacterium; assembly: GCA_903911925.1. Lineage (GTDB taxonomy): Bacteria > Acidobacteriota > Terriglobia > Terriglobales > Acidobacteriaceae > Telmatobacter. The sequence goes on along the minus strand of CAIWFH010000151.1, from coordinate 34,716 downwards.
ACTCGACCAGAGAATGAGCGCGGCGATAACCAGCGAAAGCACCGGGTCGATCCAGTTCTGCCCGGTCAGCAGGATGCCTGCGCCCCCGGCGATCACTGCGGCGGTTGAAAGCGTGTCCCCGGCCATGTGCAGAAATGCCGAGCGCAGGTTCACGTCGCGCGCCACGCCCCACAGCAGAATGGCGATGACGCCGTTCATCAGCACACCGGCGGCGGCCACAATCATCATCAGTTTAGGCTGCACAACTACCGGGGCCGACAGGCGATGGACGGCCTCAATACCGATCCAGATCGAAATCAGGATGAGCGTGCCTGCGTTGACGAACGCGGCCAGAACGCCTGCCCGCTGGTAGCCAAAGGTCCGGGAGGGGTCCGCCGGGCGCGTCTGGAAGTAGACGGCCACAAAGCTGAGCAGCAGGGCCAGGAAATCGGAGGCGTTATGGCCGGCCTCAGACAGCAGGGCCAGGGAGTGGGCGCGCAACCCGGCAACAAACGTCACCACCACGTAAGCCAGCGTGGCCACCAGCGAGAAGCGCAATACGGATTGTGTTCTGCTTGCGCCCGGGGAAGGCGGCGCCGCATGGACATGCATAGATAAAGTGTAACCGGGGCCGGGTATCGAGGGCCAGAGCCGGTTATGAACTATAGGACGGCAGCGGCCTCGGCCAGGCCGAATTTTCGTTCGCAGCGCTATCCGGCCAACAGTTCACAACCGGCTCTATGCCTCGATGACCGCCTTGGAGAGGTTGCGCGGGCGGTCTACGTCCACGCCGTGCTCAAGGGCCATGAAATAGCTGAATAGTTGCAGCGGCACAATCTCCGGGATAATCAGCAGATGCTCGCTGGCCGGCTCCACGAACACGCAATCCGTGGCCACCGCCGCCACGTCGCCGTCGCCCGCATTGGCCAGCGCAATAACGCGAGCGCCCTGCGCGCGCATGTCTTCCAGCAGTTGCAGCGTCTTTTCATAGCGAAGGACAGACGCTTCCAGCGCGCGGTCTACCGTGGCCAGCACCACCAGCGGCACGTGCTCGCTGACCAGCGCGTTGGGTCCGTGCTTCAATTCGCCAGCCGGGTAGCCCTCGGCGTGCACGTAGGAGGCCTCTTTCATCTTCAGTGCTCCCTCGCGTGCCATGGCGTAGTGCACCCCGCGCCCAAGGTAGAGGAACGTCGAGGCATCGCGATAGGCCGCAGCCAGCGCCGCCATCTGCTGGCGCCAAGCCGGCAGTTGGCTGGCAATGCGTCCGGGAAGCGTGCGCAACTCGGCAATTCTCTTTTCGATCTCGCCAGCGTCCAACGTACCCAACTCCCGCGCCTCGTAGAGGGCAAGCAGGTAGAGTGCAGTCAACTGGCAGGTAAAGCTCTTGGTCGCGGGAATCGCAAGCTCCGGCCCTGCATTCAGCGGCATGGCGGCACTGGCCTCGCGCAGCATCGTGCTGCCCGCCACGTTCGCGATTGCCAGCGTCCGCTCGCCGCTCTCGCCGGCAAAGCGCAGCGCGGCCAGCGTGTCAGAGGTCTCGCCCGACTGCGAAATCACGATCACCGAGGGGTGCCGCGTATTGGCGGCGGGGTGGCCCGTGTACTCGCTTGAATACTCCACGTCGACAGCGAGTCCGCAAAGGTCTTCAAAGATGATCTCCGCGGCCAGCCCCGCATGGCGGCTTGACCCGCTGGCGGCAATCAGCACCTCGCCGCGGGGGTTCAGCCAGTTGGCAACAGGCGCAAAAGCCTCCGCTCTCAGTCCGCCGGCATCGAGATACAGGCTGAGCGTGCGGCCAATCGCTTCCGGCTGCTCGAAGATCTCGCGCAGCATGGCATGAGGGAAATCGTTCATGGGGAGACAGCTCCGGCCGGCTCTCGCTTTTTCGGCTTTGACCGGACAAGATGATTTTATAGGGTGCGGCTAGAACTTCCGCAGCCGCACGCAGGCCTCGTCCAACTCGTCGTCTTTCTTCGCAAAGCAGAAGCGCATCAGGTCCTCGCCGCGTCCGTGGCGGAAAAATGCTGACCCGGCAACCGCGGCCACTCCGGTCGAGGCCAGCAGCTTGCGCGCTTTTTGCGCAGCCGTCTTGCCCGGGATGTGGTTCACGCCCGCCAGCACGTAATAAGCTCCGGCTGGAACGCTTGGCTCCATCCCCGCCGCCTTTAGCGCGCTCACCATGCGTTCCCTCTTCGATTGGTGATCGGCGGCCAGTTGTGTGTAGAAGCTGGGCGGCAACTGCTCCAGACCCGCCGCGGCGCCGTGCTGAAAAGCCGACGGAGCGCACACATACGTCAGGTCGTGAAAGTAGCTCATCGCCCCCATCCACTTCGCGCTCGCCGTCACGTACCCCAATCGCCATCCAGTGACCGAAAAAGTCTTTGAGAAGCCTGAGATGACAATGGTCCGCTCTTTCATCCCTTCCAGCGTTGCCGGAGAAATGTGCTGCGCGCTATCGTAGACAAAGTACTCATAAATCTCATCCGTAATCACAAAGAGGTCGTGTTCAATCGCAACCTGCGCAATTGCCTCCTGCTCGGCGCGGTTGAAAATCTTGCCGCTGGGGTTGGCGGGGGTGTTCAGCAGCAGCGCCTTTGTGCGCGGAGTGATGGCCGCCTTCAATGCATCCAGATCCAGTGTCCAGTCCGGCGCAGCCAGCGCCACCAGCACAGGCTTCACGCGCAGCGACTTCAGGGTCGAAACGTGGTACCCGTAAAACGGCTCAAACAGCAGCACTTCGTCGCCGGGATTCAGCAGCGCCATGGCTGCGGCGTGCAGGCCGGCCGTGGCGCCGGAGGTGACCAGCACCTCCGACTCGGGATCGTACACCAGCCCGTAGTCGCGCTGCTGCTTTTTGGCGATAGCCTGCCGCAGCCGCCCGATGCCGTCCAGGCGGGTGTAAATATTGTGGCCGTCGTGGATGGCCTGGATGGCGGCCTCCTGCACCGGCGCCGGGGTCGGCGTGTCGCACACCCCCTGGGCCAGGTTGATGCCGCCCACGGCATCGCACTCCATGGTCATGGCGCGGATTTCAGACTGCATGGTGCCGGGGGCTATTTCGCTCAGGATCAGGCGGGAAGGGGCGGAACTGAGGGTCTTGGGCAAAATACGGGTCCTCTGTGTTTTCATCTTACATATTGGAGTGCTTCGGGCCATTTGCGCGGCCGCAGCGTAGAATCCTTCTTTTATGCATGAACTTTCGATCATTTCCAGCATCGTCGAGTCGGTAACCGAGTCGCTGGCCGCTTATCCGGGCGCGCAGGTGATCGAAGTGCGCCTGCGCGTGGGCGCGCTGGCCTCGGTGGTCGAGGACTCGCTTCAGTTCTGCTACCAGATCGCCACCGAAGACACGCCGCTGGCCGGGTCAAAGCTGGTGGTCAATGTGCTGCCCGTCGTGATGCACTGCGAACCGTGCGGCCAGGATGTGACCCTGCCCAGCCTGCAGAGCTTTCGATGTCCGCAGTGCGGCGAATTCGTTGCCGACCTGCGCCAGGGCCGCGAGCTTGAAATTGAGGCGATAGAGATCGAGGAGAACCATGACCACGCGCATTGTTGAGCTTCGCAAAGGCATCCTGAAGAAGAACGACGAACTGGCTGCTGGACTCCGCCAGCGTTACACGGCCGCTGGCGTCCTGGTTCTGAACCTCGTTTCAAGCCCCGGCACCGGCAAGACGGCATTTCTTGAGCTGACCCTGCGCGAGTTGCGCACCCGGGGAGCCCGCGTGGCCGCGCTGGTCGGCGATCTGGAGACCGATAACGACGCGCGGCGGCTCGCCGCCAGCGGTGCGCCGGTCCGCCAGATCAATACCCATGGAATATGCCACCTGGATGCCGATATGATTACCAGCCATCTGGGGGGATGGCAGCTGGACGAGTTGGACTACCTGTTCATCGAAAATGTGGGCAACCTGGTCTGCCCGTCCAGCTACGATCTTGGTGAGAAAGTGCGCGTGGCGCTGCTGAGCGTAACTGAGGGCGAAGACAAGCCGCTGAAATACCCTACGCTCTTCAATTCCGCCGACGCCGCGGTGATTACCAAGATGGACCTTGCCGTTCCCTGCGGCTTTGACCGCGATTTGGCGCTGAAAAACATCAACGAGATCCGGCCCGGGATTCGCATCTTTGAGACCTCGGCAAAGACCGGCGCGGGCATGGATACGTGGCTCGCGTACCTGGCAGAGGAGCGGGAAGGCAGAAAGTGAGCCCCATGAAAAAGGCGACTCTTGCCGAAGAAACCGGAACTGCCAAATCCACGGCAGGCGCTGTGGCCGTTGAGCAATATCTTTCCGCGGTTCCAGAACCTGCGCACAGCACTCTCGCCAAGGTGCGCGCCGCCGTCCTGGCCGCCGCCGGGCCAGAGGCCACTGAAACCATCAGCTACGGCATGCCCGCCTTCCGTTACAAGGGAATGCTGGTCTGGTATGCGGCATTCAAAGACCATTGCAGCTTCTTTCCCGGCAATTCATCGCTGATTGACGAGTTCGGGGAGGAACTCGCGGGGTACAGCACCGCCAAGGGCACGATCCGTTTCCCGGTTGACAAGCCATTGCCCGCAGCGCTGATTAGAAAGATCGTCCGCGCCCGGATGGCCGAGAACGAACTCCGAAAAAAGGCCTGAATCCAGGCACGCGCGGATTCTAGACAAATCGCAAAGAGCGTTGCAGCTGCGGTGGATATAGTTCTTGGCCTCAGGGGATTACCTGGCATAGAGGGCGTTGGTTCAAAAGCAAACCACCGGCCCGGCAACATTCCGAGGCCGCTCGAATCTGCCGCATCCATTCCGTTGTGCACCTCCGTTGCAAGTTTGCTGCTCGCGCCGCAGGTTGTTCCATCTCCTGAATTCCATTTCAGAGGAGAGAAAAATATGAAAAGACTTGCTGCCCTCTTGGGAGCAACTGCGATCGCCCTCCTGGCGACCGCTTGTAACCAGTCTGCCAACACCCACGACGCCGATGTGCAGGCGCTCAAAGACAATGAAATTCAATGGAATGCGGACTGGTTGTCGAAAGACGCGTCCAAAATCGCAGCCCATTATTCCGACGACGCCGTCCTGATGGTCCCCGGAGGCCCCTCGGCCAGCGGCAAGGATGCGATTCTGGCCTCCCTGAAGCAGATGGTCGCCGATCCAGCGGTGTCCCTGAAGTTCCAGGCCTCCAAGGTCGAGGTGGCCAAGTCGGGCGACCTTGGCTATACACAGGGTACCTACCAACTGACCGTGACTGACCCAGCCTCAAAGCAGGTAATCAACGATCACGGCAGCTACGTGACCGCGTACCGCAAAACGGCCGACGGAACCTGGAAGGCGGCTTCGGATATCGCCACGTCTGAAGTGCCGCCCCCCGCGCCGCCGCCTGCAAAGTCGAAGAAGCACTAGATCCTGTTTCAGAAATCCGCTTTGTGTCGGGGCACGACTTCAGTCGTGCCGAAAGCGGCCCGAGAAACAGGGGGTTTTAACCCCTGAGGTAGCCCAACTCCGATGCGACTGCTGATTTTGAAACAAGCTCGAGAGCTTGTGATTCGAGCAGCCCCCGGTCTTGATGGCGAGACCGGGGGCTTTCGCCAGCACCGACGGCACCCATTAGGAATGAAAACTTGGTCTTTGCTAGAAACCGGAATTACCATTCACCTGTGAGAAACACAGGCAGCTCGATGACACTGTTCAACCCCACCCATCCGGGCGAAATTCTCCGCGAATATCTGGGAACTGTGAAGGTGGGTGAAGCAGCCAAACGTTTGCGCGTGGCGCGGTCAACACTCAGCCGCCTGCTCAACGGGCGGGCTTCGTTCACGGCGGCGATGGCTCTCAGGCTCTCCGCGGCCTTCGGAACTGGGCCTGGAATGTTGCTGGATTTGCAGCAGCAATATGACCTGTGGCACGCATCGAAGCGCAAGCAGCCGAAGGTCGAGATGTTCTTCCGTGCGGCGTGAGAATGAGCAAGCCCCGGATTTTGATCAGGTGGCGACAGGCTAGATAGGAGTAATTGGCTTGAGCGAGAAAGCAATCAGTACAGTCCGCGAAGCAAAGGACTACCTGGCAGGCAGAATCGTCGCCCAGGCCAAGCGCGAGCAGGTTCCGCTTTCGGAAATCGAGCGCAAAATGCTCTATTTCTCCGAAACTGACTGGACGCTGCCGGGTATGCACAAGATCAATGCGGAGTTCGAACGCGACTACGACAACAACGAATACGAGCGGAAGATCGCCGGGTTGATCCGGAACATCGAAGCGGGCGACGCTGGCGACGAGCAGGAGCAAGAGACCTGGCAGCGGGCGGTCGACAAACTAGCCGAGGGCGACAACTATCTCTCCATCCTGCTCGATCCATCCTTTACGCCCGCAGGCGAAGCCGTCCACCCCCCGCACGATCGGCTGAGGCTCTGGCTCACCGCTCTTGGCGTCGTCGTCGCCGCGCTTGGACTTTCGTCGCTTTTTGACCGATTACAGGGCTCAAAACTCGGCGAATGGCTTTCCCATCGGAATAATCTCCGCATCTGTGAGTTTGGCCTGATCGCATTTTCCGCCGTTATTTATTGGCGTTTTGGAGCCAGAATCTCAGCAGTAGTCGATCGGCTTTTCAACCAGAAGAAAACTAGTAGCCGAACACAATGAGCTGGTGATTTAAATCACATGACAGCCGCATCTAAAAGGGGTATAAGAGGACTTGCCATGTGTTTAGCCATTCCAGGAAGAGTCGAAGAAATTACCACCGAGGGCGATCTTCGGATGGGGCGGGTGAACTTTGGCGGCATCGTCAAGCGGGTTTGCCTGGACTACGTGCCGGAGGTCGCGGTCGGCGACTATACCATTGTCCATGTTGGGTTTGCGCTCTCCAAGATCGACCAGGATAGCGCCGAAAAAACGCTGGCCATCTTCCGCGAGATGGGAATGCTTGAAGAGGAACTGGCCGGCGAAGAAGAAGCGTTTGCCCGGGCCGCCGCAGCACCGCAGTCGGCTTGCCCTGACGGAAGCTGCGCGGTCGAAGTTCCGAAAACCACTCTGAATTGAACGCAGCGGTTTCCCGCCCTGGCCGCAAAAACGTGAGGCGCGGTGAGGTTGGGGCATCCACCATTTGTGGTCGGCTCAGCGCAAAAGAAGTTCGGCAGATTGAGACTTGTGGTTTCCCCGGTCTCACCATCCAAACCTGGGACACCCGCTATTCGTAGGGGAAGCTTCCAACCGAAAATCAGGATCAGCTCATAGACACTGCATCAGGAGGTGTCGGCAGATGAAGTACCTAACCGAATTTCGAAACGGCGAAATCGCCCAGCGTATCGCCCGGGAAATCCACCAGGTTGCCACCCGGCCGTGGAAGATCATGGAAGTCTGCGGCGGCCAAACTCACTCCATCATCAAAAACGGAATCGACCAGATGCTCCCCGCCGGCATTGAGATGATTCACGGCCCCGGCTGCCCGGTCTGCGTTACCCCCCTCGAACTGATTGACAAGGCGCTGGCCATCGCCGCCCAGCCCGGCGTGATCTTCTGCTCCTTCGGCGACATGCTGCGAGTCCCTGGCACCGAGTGCGACCTGTTTCAGGTCAAGAGCGCCGGCGGCGATGTGCGCGTAGTCTACTCGCCTTTGGATGCCGTCGAGCTGGCCGTCAAAAACCCTGACCGCCAGGTGGTCTTTTTCGGCGTCGGCTTTGAGACCACGGCGCCGGCCAACGCCATGAGCGTTCACATAGCCAAGCGGCGCGGCATCAAGAACTTCTCGCTGCTCGTCTCCCACGTGCTGGTCCCCCCGGCAATCGTGGCCATCATGGGCTCGCCTGGCAACTTGGTGCAGGGATTCCTGCTGGCCGGCCACGTGTGCAGCGTCATGGGCTACTGGGAGTACCCGCCCATTGCCGAGAAGTACAAAATCCCGCTGGTCGTCACCGGCTTCGAGCCGCTCGATTTGCTTGACGGAATTCGCCGCGCGGTCATCCAGCTCGAAGCGGGCAAGTACGAGGTCGAGAACGCCTACGAGCGCATTGTCACCTTCGACGGCAACCAGGGTGCGCAAAAACTGCTGGCCGAGGTCTTTGAGGTCACGGATCGTGCATGGCGCGGAATCGGCGTGATTCCCAAGAGCGGCTGGCGGCTCAGCGCCGACTACCGCGAATTCGACGCCGAAGAGCGCTTCCACATCACCGGGATTCATACCCAGGAGTCGCCGCTCTGCCGTTCCGGCGATGTACTCCGCGGCACCATCAAGCCTGCCCATTGCTCGGCCTTCGGCGAGGAGTGCACCCCGCGCCATCCGCTCGGCGCTACCATGGTTTCAAGCGAAGGCGCATGCGCCGCCTATTACAACTACGGGCGGTTCATCTCCGCCGAAGAGTTGGCCGGCGCCGGGGCGGGACTATCTGCAGCAGTGAAGGGGTGAGATCGTGAGCGCAGAAGTGACAGAAGCGTCAAGAGCGGTGCCTGACTTTTCCAACTGGAGCTGTCCTCTGCCGCTCGTCGGCTACCCCTCCATCGTGATGGGTCACGGCGGCGGCGGTAAACTGGGCAACGAACTGGTTGAGCATCTGTTTCTCCCCGCCTTCCGTAATCCAGCCCTTGAGAACCTGGGCGACGCGGCAGTGCTTGACCTGCCGGCCGGTAAGCTGGCCATGAGCACAGATTCGTTCGTTGTGCGGCCCCTTTTCTTCCCCGGCGGATCGATCGGCGAGCTGGCCGTCAACGGAACGGTAAACGATCTGGCTGTCTCCGGCGCGGAACCAAAATACCTGAGCGCCAGCTTCATCCTCGAAGAAGGCTTTCCTCTTGCTCAGTTGGCGGCGATTGTCGAGGCCATGGCCGCCGCAGCCAAAACCGCCGGCATCCAAATCGTCACCGGCGACACCAAGGTCGTCGAACGCGGCCACGGCGACGGCTGCTACATCAACACCGCTGGCATCGGTGCGCTGCGGCCGGGGATTCAAGTTGGTCCGCACCGCGCGCAGGCTGGGGACGCAATTCTCGTTTCGGGCACCATCGGCGACCACGGCATGGCCATCATGAGCGTGCGCGAGGGCCTTGAATTCGAGAGTCAAATTACCAGCGACTGCGCCGCGCTGAACGGCATCATCGCCGATGTCCTCGCTGCCGCCGGCAATTCGATTCACGCCATGCGCGACCCCACCCGCGGCGGTCTTGCCTCTACGTTGAATGAGATTGCGCTGGCTTCAAGCGTCGGAATCGAAATTGACGAGGCCAGTATGCCCGTTCGCACGCAGGTCCAGTCAGCCTGCGAGTTACTGGGCCTTGACCCGGTCTACGTGGCCAACGAAGGCAAGGCGGTCTTCTTCGTCGCCCCCGAGGCTGCCGAGCAGGTGCTAGCCGTGCTACGCGCCCATCCGCTCGGTCGCGAAGCCGCGCGCATCGGCCAAGTCACCGCGCAGCATCCCCGCATGCTGGTAGCGCGCACTGCCATGGGCGCCAATCGCGTGATTCCAATCCAAATTGGCGAGCAGTTACCGCGCATCTGTTAAACCTTCTCGCTGGTTGGGCCGTCTGGCGCCCAGGCTTCCCGCCGTCCCATGCGTGCCCACCCTCGCTCTGTAGCTTCCCTGCGCCCGATTGCTCAGCAAATCCAGTTATCAAGTGGGAAACTTCAGATGCAAGAGTCAGGCGCTTGCACCGAAAGCGGAGGACACCATGACACAGACAGGGAATGCCCACATCGCAGAGCTACATACCAGGGCAGCCTATGCACACACAGCTGCTGCATATGGGCACAGCACAGGCGATCATGCATCCACTCTTGAACTGGCCAAGGACGCTCTCAATCGCTCTGTCGAAGCTGTCAAATACACCGAGTAGGTTGCCACGGACGGGCCATCCCAGGCTGAACTCTAAAGCACTCCACTTTCGAGTGACTCCGCCGGAACAAAGCTTCTTGGCGCAATGCAACCGATTCTATTGACTTGGATTCTTAGTCAACAGCGAAGGAGATTGGATGATGTTGATCGTTCTGATAATCGTATTGGTCTTGCTATTCGGCGGCGGCGGCGGTTACTACGGCTACAACCGCTGGGGCTATGGCGGCGGCGCAGGCATAGGACTCGGCACCATCCTGCTGATCGTGCTGATCTGCTATCTGCTGGGTGTCTTTCACTAGACTGCACGTACTGACAAGCGAGCATCGACGGCCGGCGACAACCGGCCGCCTCCTCTCCGGTCGCAGCTCCGGGTCACGTCACCTATTGACTGCGGTAACTTCAAGGACTTCGACAGGCACCGGCTCAGCAAACTTCACCGGCACGCCGCGTACTAGGTCAGCCTTATCTAAGACTCCGAGGTCTTTCCCGAAGATAACTGATTGCAACGGCTTTCCACGGGCATTTTCGTGAAGGCCAGAGGTCCTGCCACTGCAGCGACACAAGAATTACAACTCTTCCCGTTGCGCGAAGCAAGTCCTTGAACTTCCCCAAATGCACCGCTTCTCATCCCGCCAACGAAGATATGTCTCGTTTCTAGTCACTGCAAGTACCTTGGTGATCTTCGTTCAAGAAAATCCAAATGAATTTCTCTCAAGTACCATCGCGTTCTGCCTTAAATTAAAAACAGCTAATGCTGTGAGGAAGCCAGTCGAACCGGGATCGCCATCTCCCCTCACTGAAAGGCAGACAAACCTCAATTGGTGCGACCGATTCTTTTCTTTGCCGGAGCGCTTGCGCTGGCGGCAGCGGCACGGTGCGCTCTGTCGCAGTCAACTCACAATCGCCTGCCGAGCCACATCGACGAGACACAAATGGTAATGCTCGAGAACAGCGTCCATCCGAATGCACGTGCGGAGTTTGACCATGGACTCGCGCCGGCAGAGATGCGCCTGGAACGCATGATGCTGCTCTTGAAGCCATCCGCAAGCCTGCAAGCCGAGCTTGATGCCCTGGTCGATGCGCAACACAACCCCGGCTCGCCCGAATTCCATCACTGGTTGACGACCGCCGAATATGCCGCGCGCTTCGGAGCCGGCGCAGCCGATTTGGCGCGCATTCAAAGCTGGCTTGAGGGCCACGGGTTCACGGTGGATGAAATTCCATCCGGCCATCGGCTGGTGATTTTCTCGGGGCCTGCCGGACAGGTTGCCGAAGCCTTTCACACCGACATTCACCGCTACCGGGTCGGCACCGCAGAGCACTTTGCGAACGCACAAAATCCGCAAATTCCCGCCGGATTGGCAAATGTAGTGGGCGGCATCGTGTCGATGCACGACTTTCGCCGTGCCCCCGCAATGGCCGCGCACCGGGCGCTTCAATCGACGCCGCAATGGACACTCAACGGCACGCACTACCTTTTCCCGGCCGACTTTGCCGCTATCTACAACTTGAACCCGCTTTATGGCGCGGGGACATCGGGTGCCGGCGTGCCCATCGCCATCGCCGGCCGCAGCAACATCAACCTCGGCGATGTCGAGGCCTTTCGCGCCAGCGCGAACCTCAAAGACAACAACCCCGCCATCGTCCTCGCCGGCGCCGATCCGGGCCTCGAAGCTGGCGATCAGGACGAGGCGACGCTGGATGTGGAGTGGGCAGGCGCGGTAGCTCCCGCGGCGGCGGTCACGCTCGTTGCAGCCGCATCTACATTGTCCACTGACGGCATCGACTTGAGCGCGCAATACATTGTGAACCACGCTCTGGCGCCGGTCGTGAGCGTGAGTTACGGCAGTTGCGAGCAGCAGATGGGCGCGGCGGAACTGGCCTTCTACAACAGCCTGTGGCAGCAGGCGGCCGTGCAGGGCATGAGCGTATTTGTGGCCTCAGGCGATTCAGGCGCCGCCGGCTGCAACCTCGGCTCGGACACCACCGGTTCAGTCTCCGCGGTAAACGGCCTGTGCAGTTCGCCTTACTCCACTTGTGTCGGAGGAACGGAATTCAACGAAGGTGCCGACGTAAGCCGATACTGGGCCGAAACCAACCAGCCTAATCAAGGCTCTGCGCTTGGCTATATCCCGGAGACGGTGTGGAACGAGAGCGGAGCCAGCAGCGGCGCATGGCTATGGGCATCCGGCGGCGGCGCCAGTCAGGTCTATGCGCAGCCGCGTTGGCAGCAGGGCGTGAACGGGGCCAGTGCGGCCAACGGCATGCGCGCGGTGCCCGATGTATCTCTTTCGGCTGCCAGCCACGATGGCTACATCATTTACGAGAACGGCAGCTACTGGATCGTCTCGGGGACTTCGGCAGCGGTGCCCGCCATGGCCGCGATGATGGCGCTGGTTGTGCAATCAACAGGGGGCGCGGGGCAGGGCAATGCCAATGCGGCCATCTATCCGCTTGCTTCCGGCAACGCCGGCATCTTTCACGTAACGCCTGTGGGTAGCAATACAGTTCCGGGAGTGACTGGATACTCGGCCGGCCCTCAGACCTACAATCTCGCCACCGGGCTGGGTTCAGTGGATGCGACCTTGCTGGTGAACGGTTGGAACTCTGCCGCCACTCCTCCGCCGACGCTGAGCCTGGCAGCGCCCGCCCGGGTTGTGCTTCAATTCGGCGCGCCCACTTCAATCCGCTTGGCCGCGGCCACTGGGGGCTCATTCGAGGGGAATTTAACGTTCAGCGTTACCGGTCTGCCTTCGGGTATCACGGCAGTCTTTGACAAGAAACCGATTGCGCCCCATGCGGGAACCGGCGCCGTCATGCTCACTCTCAGAGCATCTCCATTTAGAAAGGCGGTCTCGGGTACCGTGGCCGTCACGGTGCAGGGAAGCGGCCTGACCGCAACCCGGCAGATCGCGGTCGTGGCGCAGCAAATCCAGCATCCGGTTCGCATCGGCGCCACGCCGGTAATTCTGTTGCGAACGCAGTAACCCGAATCAGCCAAGAAGCTCGAAGGCCTGTTGGGCCCGCGCCGGAATGGCTAAAAGGTCGGCCCCCAGGTGCTGGCTGATTTCAAGAACGGTGGCCGGGTGTGGGTCCAGAGCCTTCAGAGCCTCGACCGTCGCAGGCCATGCAATGGTGCCGTCGCCTGGCCACAGATGCTCGTCCTTTTCGCCGTGGTTGTCATGCACATGAACCGAGGCAATGCGGTTGCCCAGCGTGCCGATGGCCTCTGTCGTGCCCACTGTCAGATGCGCGTGGCCCAGATCGAGGCAAATGCCAACCTGGTCCATGTGGCCGGCGTTGAGTATTTCCAGCAGATGCTCGGGGGTGGTGGGCTCGCTCATCAGGTTCTCCACCAGCAGGCGCACGCCCAGAGGCCTGGCAAAAGCGCCCAGGTGCTCCAGGGCGGTGATTGAGTACTCAATCGTCCGCGGCGACCAGCCGTCCAACCGTTCTCCCAAGTGCACCACCATGTTGCTGAAGTGAATGGTGTCGGCGGCTTCAAGCGCGCGCTTCAACTCGTCCATGGCGTCAATGCGGCGGCTCTTCTCAGGATGCAGCAGGTTGATTCCCGGGCCGCCGCCGCGCCCCATATCGCGGTCGGGATAAAGCGGCGCATGCATTGAGAAAGGCTCAAGCGGATTGGAACGGAACCAGTTGGCAAGTTCCGTAAGGTGCTCGCGGCTGGTGTAGTCAAAGTGTTGGCGCGCCGCGAAGATTTCCACTGCCTGCGCCCCCGAACGGACAGCCAGTTCCAGCATCCCCGGGTGCAGGCGCTGGTTCAGGAACAGGTGTGTCGAAAGCACGCGCAGCATGGTCAAATTGGCTCCCCGCCGGTTTGATCTGGACATCGAACCGGCCCCAGCCTTCATTGTCGCATTATTGCAACAGTCTGGAGCAGGTGGACGGCAGCGGCTAGCCCGGATTCAGGAGCCTCGGGGGGCTGTAACATTCGTGTTACCGGTGAGAAAGCCCGATGGGCCGGATTTTTCCACTTCATCAAAACGAAGTTGACCAAAAAGTGTTCAAAAAAGAACAGAATCTTGCTCCCCGTTTGCGAGAGATTGAAAATGAATTCGGGCCTGCTCGCGCCCAGACCGGGTGTGGAAGGGTGGTGTAATTCGAGAAATCTACCTACCGGTCCCGCGCGGGACTGAATAAATAGGAAAGGCCATAGGGATGGCTGATCTAAAAGAAGGCAGACTCATCTCCGTCGAGGTGTTGGCCAAGGCGGGGTTGGCGCGTAAGACTGTGCAGGTTAAGCCGAGGCGGGCCTTTTTCAGGCAAGGCGACGTAGCGGATTGCATCTATTACCTCGAGAGTGGACGAGCCAAGCTCACAGTGGTGTCGAACCAGGGCAAAGAGGCAACCATCGCGCTTCTGTCGCCAGGCGATTTCATCGGCGAAGAAGCGATCGCCAGCACGGCTGGATTGCGCATGGCGTCGGCCACAGCCATCGGCAGTTGCACGGCGCTCAAGATCGAACGGGCAGAGATGATCCGCGCCATGCGCGAAGATCAGGGATTCTCTGAAATGTTCCTCAAGTTCCTGCTGGCCCGCAGCATGCGCACACAGGCTGACCTGATCGATCAACTCTTCAATTCAAGCGAAAAGCGACTGGCGCGCATCCTGCTGTTGATGGCGGAGTTCGGCCAACCCGACGAGAACGAGACGCTGATCCCCAAGATTACGCAGGAAACACTCGCGGAGATGATCGGAACCACGCGTTCCCGCGTCAGCTTTTTCATGAACCGCTTTCGCAAGTTGGGATTTATTGAGTACAACGGCGGCATTCGGATTCATAAATCCCTATTGAATGTAATCCTTCACGATTGACCTGCATCTTTGAGCCATCTCATCCAGACCCCGGGTGCAGGCTTGCGCTCAAATCCGAGCGGCGGGTCTGCACCCAGAGGACGCAGGACGGGGAAACCGTCTAAGCAACTGCAGGTATCTCGCCGTGGGAATTCAGCAGGTGCCGCAAGGTCCCCGGCCGGCGAGCATTGAACAGGGCCCATGCGCGGACTGGAAGAACTCTCTGTTTCTTTCCCCCCGCGAACGCCATCGCTGGGCACACAGGTCACCGCACAAACAGAACGCTATTTCGAATAGCAGCAGAAGTCTGGTCAATTTTGGACACCATCAAACAATAGGTCATCGCGATTTTCAGGACACGAAAATGCAATTCGGCCGCTCCGCCGCTGCTCATTTCTTCACAGGGTTCCGGATGGAGTCAGGGCGGGACCCGTAAGCGTCACTCCTCGCTCGTAGAGCTTAGAAAAATTACCTCCCGTCGCTGCGGTCTAACAGGCTCAGGGGCTTTGTGCCCGGCTCTCAATTAGACTGGTAGGGCGATGAGACAGGCAAGTAGATTTGGAGTGGCCATGTTGGCGCTGGCGGCGGGGCTTTGCGCCGGGCTCTCTGGCTGCGGAACGCCGGGGGCGCCGATGCCGCCCTCGCTGAACCTGCCGGACCGCGTGGCCGACCTGGCCGCAGTTCGCGCCGGCAACCTGGTTGCCCTTACCTGGACCATGCCCAAGAAAGACACTGACAAGCTGCTTTTGAAACGCAGCGTCTCTGTGAGCGTTTGCCGCAAGCTGAACCAACCAGACTGCGATGAGTCTGGTCCGGCGATTACCCTGGCGCCCGGCGTCGAGGGCAAATTCACTGAAACGCTTCCGCTCGCACTGACGGCGGGCGCTCCGCGAGCGGTCAGGTATTTTGTTGAATTGAAGAACCAGAATGGCCGCTCTGCAGGGCTGTCGAATGCCGCCGTGGTGCTTGCGGGCGAGGCCCCCGCTCCGGTGGCTGGACTCACCGCCGAAGTGCGCAAAGGCGGCGTTGTGCTGCGCTGGAAAACCAACAACGAGATCGCAGTCGTCCGCCTGCGCCGCACGCTGCTCGCGCCGCCCGCTACCAAAAATCAAGCGGGGCTGCTGGCCGCGGCGCCTGAGCCCCTGGAGCAAAACCTGCTGGTTGACGCGGCCGCTGCCTCGGGCCGCGCACTCGACAAGGAAATTCGATTCGGTCAGACTTACGAGTATCGTGCCCAGCGCGTGGCCCGTGTGAGCGCAGACGGGCAAACGCTGGAGTTGGCCGGCGAGTTTTCAGCGCCGGTGCGAGTTGATGCGCTGGATGTTTTTCCTCCGGCAATCCCCACCGGGCTGGCCGCCGTTGCAACCGCCGCCGAGAACGGCACTGAGAGCGCAATCGACCTGAGCTGGCAGCCGGCAACTGACGCGGACCTGGCGGGATATGCCGTCTACCGCCGGGAAGGCGAAGCGGCATGGAATCGCATTTCGACGGCGCAGCCGCTGGTTGGTCCGGCATTCCACGACACGCAGGTTCAGCCCGGCCACACTTACATTTACGCCGTCAGCGCCATTGACCAGGGCGGGCATGAAAGCGCGCGGTCCGTCGAGACGCAGGAAACTGTGCCCGGGCCCTGACGGTTTAATCCGCAAGGAGATTCCAAGTGAGATATTGCCGTTTTCTGTTCGGTGGTGGGCCCCGCTATGGCGTCGTAGACGATTGCGCCGGTGAGGCGTGCATTGTGGATCTAGCCTCCGCCCCCGAAGAGGACCTGGCGTTTCGACTGGCCCACGGCGGCGCCACGGCTTCCAGTTTGATGTTCCACATAACGCCCTTGAGCACTGCCCGCCTTCTGCCCCCGGTCACGCCTTCAAAGATCATCTGCGTAGGCCGCAACTACAGCGACCATGCAAAGGAACTGGGCAACGAAGTTCCCGCCGAGCCGCTGCTGTTTTTCAAGCCGCCTTCCTCGCTGCTGGCTCCCCGCGGCGTCGTTCGCATGCCGGCCACTTCTTCCCGCGTGGACTTTGAGGGCGAACTGGCCCTGGTGATTGCGCGCCGCGTCCGCAATCTCAATGAGGAAGATTGGCGCACGGCTGTGCGCGGCTACACGCTGGCTAACGACGTGACAGCACGCGATCTGCAAAAAACGGACGGCCAATGGACACGAGCCAAAGGCTTTGATACCTTCTGTCCCGTAGGCCCGATCGTGAGCGACGAAGTTGTTCCCGAAGCCGGGCTGACAATTGAGACCCGCGTTAATGGAGAACTGCGCCAGCACGGCTCGACGCTGGATTTCATCTTTTCGATTCCGCAGTTGCTGGCCTATGTCACTTCCGCAATCACGTTGGAAGCCGGCGATCTGGTGCTGACCGGGACGCCTTCCGGAGTGGGGCCGCTCCAGGCTGGGGACTTGGTGGAAGTGAGCATTCCCGGTCTCGGCGTCCTCGCCAACACCGTGGCCGCAGACTGATCTTTTGCCGTCGGCGCCTTGCAGCATTCATCCCGGCAAGGCAAAAACAGCGTTACACTGAACTGGAAGACGCTCGAAGCCCCCAAACTCCCATCCCCAGGAGGAATCATGCCGCAAAACCTACTTGAGCAGCTGCGCCGCTACACAGTGGTTGTCGCAGACACCGGTGACATGCAGGCGATGGAGAAGTTTCGCCCGCAAGACGCCACCACCAACCCTTCGCTGATTACCGCAGCGGCGCAGATGCCACAGTACCAGCCCATTGTGGACGGCGTGCTTCTGGATGCACGCAAGGAACTTGGCGACAAAGCCAAGGACCAGGCGGTCGCCAACCTCGCATTCCAAAGGCTGGCTATCGCCTTTGGAAAGAAAATTTTGAATATTGTCCCGGGCCGCGTCAGCACCGAAGTAGACGCGCGCCTCTCCTACAATGCCCAGGCCACCATCGCGCAGGCCCGCAGCATTATTGCGCAGTACGATCGCGAGGGAATCGGCCGCGAACGCATCCTGATCAAAATCGCGTCTACGTGGGAGGGCATTCGCGCCGCCGAAGTGTTGGAGCGCGAAGGCATTCACTGCAACCTGACGCTGCTGTTCGGGCTGCACCAGGCCATAGCCTGCGGCGACGCGGGCGTCACGCTCATCTCGCCATTCGTAGGCCGCATCCTTGACTGGTACAAGAAAGACACCGGCAAGGAGTATTACGGCGCCGACGATCCTGGCGTGAAGTCAGTCACCCGAATCTACAACTACTTGAAGCACTTCGGCTACAAGACAGTGGTGATGGGCGCGAGCTTCCGCAACATAGGCGAGATCAGAGAACTGGCCGGCTGCGACCTGCTCACCATCTCTCCGCAACTCCTTGGCGAACTTGAAGCGACTGAAGCCGAGTTGCCGCGCAAGCTGGGCCCTGATGCCGAGCAGGGAATGCACATTGAAAGAATTGTGATGGACAAAGACGTGTTTGAGTTCATGCACGACGGCGACCGCATGGCTACCCAGAAGCTGAAAGAAGGCATTGAAGGCTTCTCAACCGCGCTGGTCAAATTGGAATCGCTGCTAGCAAGCCGCCTGGCGGCAATGGAAGCGCGTACGCCGGTAACCGCGTAAGACGCGACGCGCATCCGCCTTAAAAGGCAGCCTCTTAAGGTTGCCTTTTTTGTCTTACCGCAAATTTCAATTCGCAGTCGCCTCGCCACTCTGCCAATAAAACATGCGTTCCTTATAACGCAACCACGACTTGTCCGATAGACTCCGTGTCATAGCAGGCAAAAGTTGGGATAGCCGGCTTCACTTGTTGTTCCGCAACGAGCCGCAGCCGGCTTCGGGGTCCAATGATGTAACCCAAAACGCCGCCGCAACCGGGTGGCGTCAAGGCCACAGGGAATTGGAAAGCCGCAGCTTAGCTCAAAGGCGTGCGGGCACGGGAGGCGTGTATGCAGACCCAAGGTCATCCACTCGAACCGTTCTTCCAGCAGGCGGTTCGCAACAGTTACGAAGGCAAACTCGGGCTGCACGACCCGGACGTGTCCGACTATGTGGCGCATCTGCTCTGCGATTTCTCAGAAGCAGAAAATCTCTACAAGGTGCGCGACGAGGCCGGCAAGCCCATCGAAGATTTAACTGAGATGCTGCATGCCGCCGACCCGATCAACGGCTCCGCGGCTTCCTTCGATGAGGAACGCAAAGTGCGCAAGCATATCGGCGACTACGCGCTCTTTGTGGCAGGTATGTACCCGGGGGCGATGGACACCAACCGCCGCCATCGCCGTGCGCATCCGAGTCTCACCGAGTTGATTCAGGCCGGCAAGGAGAGTTACTTCATCGTCAGCCAGTTCAACCTGTTCGAGTATGAGCAGGAAGCGCCGCTCTTTGCGCGGCTCTCGGAACGCTTTGAGCGCTGCATTCTCGGGCTGGCTCTGATCCGCGAAGAACTCGGTCCGCGCAAGCCACTGATGCTGCCGCCGCAGGTGAACTAGCCGGGCAGTCCACTCCGCGGAATCTGGGTGCCCCACCCTCGGCGCGTCTTTGTTTTTGCGCCTAGGGTGGGATACCACAGACCAAGTTCAAGGAACGCCAGCTGCCGGGTGCCCCAGGTCTCGATTTTGATACCTGGGATACCACGGAAATTGTTCAAGGAACGTCTACTCCGACCAAACCGCCAGCACGTTTCCCACTCCGTCGGAGAAGTGGAATCGCCGTCCGCCGGGAAACTCGAAGGTCGGCACCACGATGCCGCCGCCCTCCATGCGCACCGCGATCTCAGTCGCCGCAAGGTCAGAGGAATACAGAACCACCAGTGGCGAATATTTCCCCGGCGCGTCCAGCGTCTCGCGCTTGGCGAACCCTCCGTCGATCCCCGCCCCGTGAAATCCTATGTAGTCCGGACCCCAGTCGGTAAAGGTCCAGCCGAAGACCCCGCCGTAGAACTTCTTGGTCTGTGCAATGTCGGTGGTTGAAAACTCGATGTAAGTGATGTGATGGTGTTGCATCGGATTGCTCATGGCATATCTCCATTGGGGTTGGATTGCATGGAGTGAAAGGAAAGGCTGCGTGGTGACTGGCGGCGCAGGCACACCTTCCCCGGTGTGCTCTCGATACGCCCCCATCCACATTCTCTCAAGAGCGGGAGAGTGCAGGTAGAGCCCGCTGATTGCTTGCCCAGGCGCGGACTGCCGAGGTACGAGATGAAAGTATCAAAACTAAAGGATATTGACAACTTCCAAGTCTGCTTGAGAGCGACTGTATAGAATTGCTACAACTCGAGTAGAGGTTCCAATGAGAAAGCTCGTCGTCGCTTGGGGCGTTCTGCTATTCACCGCATCCGCTTTTGCCCAGAATGAGTGTGAATTTGCCTCGAAAGAGGCGGCGGAAAAACTTGAGCAAGCCCTGAAGTCTGCACCCACTTGCAGCAAAGCAGCAGCCATTCTGTCGAGGTGCCGCTGGGGATCGAGCGCAGATGTCGGGTTTGCCTCAATTGTTCTCGAAAAATGCGAGCACGTCCTTTTGCCGAAGCTAACGCCAAACGGAAATGCACACTATCGGAGGGAACGGGAACTCTGTGCTTACGAGTACGCGCAACAACAGGGATCGCTCTCCCTTTCCGAGGCGGCGATTTGTGCAGTTTACGTGGCAGAACGATTCACGACCAAGCCGGAACTGGCCGAAGCGCCAGCGCCGCGCGCAAGTTTTGATTGTGCGAAGGCTAGGACCACTCTCGAAAATGCTGTCTGCACAGATGATGCGCTTGGACGGGCAGACATTGTTTTAGACCGCGCGTATCGGCCGCTTTTGCGTGAAATGCCGCCGGAGAAAAGAGCACTTCTAATCAAGAAACAAAAGGCATGGTGCGCGCAGGTCGAAAAGAAGTGCGGTGCTAGCACAGATCCGCTCACGGCAGCGACACGGGAATGTGCGCGGAAAGAATTCGAGGCGCGGTTTGCCTTTCTCGACGGGTGCAGTGTGGGCGGACCAGAGGAATGCCTTTTTCAACTGCAAAGCGATAACCCTTAGACTTACCGTCCGATGCTCGGTGTTGCTACAAAATGTACCGGCTCAGATCCTGATCCTTCACGATCGACGCCACCATCTGCTTTACATACCCATCGGTAATCAGGAAGACCTTTTCAGGGCCGGACGAAGTCATGCGCTCCTCGTAGGGCAGGGGCGTGGACGACTCGGCCTTGATGGCCTCGCGCAGCGCCGCGGCGGCTTCCTCATCCGGAGCGCGACGGGCCACGTCAGGCGCGAGGAAGCTTACGTCTTCAAGCACCCGCTCCATGATGGTGTGCAGGCGGCGCGCGCCGATGTTTTCGGTCTGCTCGTTGACCTTGAAAGCAAACTCCGCCATCTCGCGCAGCGCCTCGGGAGCAAACTCCAGCCGCACGCCCTCGGTTTCAAGCAGCGCCGAGTATTGCTTGGTCAGCGATGCCTTGGGCTCGGTAAGAATGCGCAGAAAGTCATCGACGGTGAGTGACTGTAACTCCACCCGGATGGGGAAGCGGCCTTGTAACTCGGGGATAAGATCGCTGGGCTTGGAAACATGGAATGCGCCGGCGGCGATGAAAAGAATGTGGTCGGTGCGCACCATGCCGTAGCGGGTGTTGACCGTGGTTCCTTCAACGATGGGCAGAATATCGCGCTGCACGCCTTCGCGCGAGACATCTGGCCCGTGCCCGCCCTCGCGTCCGGCGATCTTGTCGATCTCGTCAAGGAAAACGATGCCGCTCGATTCGACGCGCTCAACAGCCGCTCGGTTCACCTGGTCCATGTCGATCAGCCGGCCTTCTTCTTCCTGCACAAGGTAGTCGAAGGCATCGGCGACTTTCATCTTTCGCTTTTTTGAGCCCCCGCCAAAAATGTTGGGCAGCATGTCCTTGAGGTTCATTTCCATGTCCTCAAGGTTCTGGTTGCTGATGATGCCGAACTGCGGTGTCCCGCGCTCGCGCACGTCCAACTCGACCATGCGATCATCCAGCTTTCCTTCGCGGAACTGCTGGCGCATTTTCTCTCTTGTCCGCTGGTGGCTTTCTGCGCCTGGCAACGTGAGCTGGCCCTCGGCCGCGGGCGGCGTGGGCGGAGGAGGCGGCAGCAGCACGTCGAGAAGGCGCTCCTCGGCGTTCATCTCCGCCTTGTCTTCAACCTCTTCAAGGCGCTCTTCGCGCACCATGTCGATTGAAATTTCAACCAGGTCGCGAATCATCGATTCAACGTCGCGGCCCACGTAGCCGACCTCGGTAAACTTCGAAGCTTCAACCTTGAGGAACGGCGAATTCGTGAGCTTTGCCAGGCGGCGTGCAATCTCGGTTTTGCCCACGCCGGTGGGCCCAATCATGATGATGTTCTTGGGCATGATGTCGTCAGCGAGGTCGGGGGGCAGCTTTTGGCGGCGCTGGCGATTGCGGAGGGCGATGGCCACGGCGCGCTTGGCGGCACGCTGGCCGACGACGTGCTTGTCGAGTTCAGTGACGATTTCGCGCGGGGTCAGCTCGTCCAGCGAGAGATCCTGTTCTTCAGCGGATGCAGGGAGATATATTGCCATGGGTCAATGGGGCGCGCTTCGCGTCAGCCCTTCAACTCCTCAATCGTAATGCGGTCGTTGGTGTAAATGCAGATTTCTCCGGCGATCTTCATTGCCTTTTCGGCAATCTCGCGGGCGCTCAGGTCGGTGTTTTCAAGCAGTGCGCGGGCTGCGGCAGTGGCGTAGCTTCCGCCTGAACCGATGGCTGCAACCTGCTCATCGGGATCGATCACGTCGCCTGATCCGGAGAGCAGAAATGTCTGGCCCTGGTCGGCCACCAGCAGCAGGGCCTCAAGGTTGCGCAGCATCTTGTCTGTCCGCCAATCCTTGCCCAGCTCGACGGCCGCGCGGTTCAGGTTCCCTGCATACTGCTCCAGCTTTGACTCGAAACGACCGAAAAGGCTGAACGCATCGGCCGTGGAACCGGCAAAACCGGCCAGAATCTTCTCCTGGTAGAGGCGGCGAATCTTCTTTGCGGAGTGCTTGAGCACGTGGTCGCCCAGCGTGACCTGCCCATCGGCAGCCATTACCACCTGGCCGTTGCGGCGAACGCAAATAACGGTGGTCGAGCGTATCCGGTCATGAGTCCGGGAAACGGGTGCCACTTTGGAACTCTTGGTAACAGGCAAGGGAAAACCTCCCGAAACTGGGCGTCCGGCAGGCCGGAAGTCATTCAAGTGCAGTCACGAGTATATCGTAGCTAGAAACCGACGGCTGCGCCGATCAGCTGCAAAGGGGCTCCGCGCAGCGCCCATGGCCTTGCCGGGCTTGAGTTAGGGTATCCTCTAGTTGGGGGAAAGTAGAAAGTCTTGTCGCGCGCGGAGCCCCGCCCAGAATGACCCTCGTAAATGTTATCGATTGGCCGATAGCCGCCGGATTGGCCTGCGGAGTCGCGCTTGGCGCACTCGGCGTCTGGCTGCTCTTGCGCAAGCGCCCGACCGCCGAGGAACTCGAGCGCGAGCGCCGCCGCTTTCTGGTGCAGTCCGGTCGGCTGGTAGACGGGATGCTGCTTGACGTGACCGAGGTGGAAGCCGCGGACGGGCGCACCCTGACCATGCTCATCTATAGCTACCGTATTGGCGGCGTGGACTACGAGTGTTCGCAGGACCTTACCGACATTCGCGGGGTTTTGGACACGGGCAACGTTCGGGCCGGCTTTCCCTGCTCAGTGCGCTACCAGCCGGGCAACCCGCAGAACAGCATTGTGGTGGCGGAGAGCTGGACTGGGCTGCGCGCCGGGATTCCCGTGATTCCGGCCTATGAAGACCCGGACCCGCTGGATCTGAGCCACCTGCGACCCGGCCGCGGCTAGAGCCCATTAGAAACTGAGAAAAATTGAATGGAGTCAAGGCCTCCTGCCTTCGAGTTCAGTCGCGAGCCGTTCTTTCAATTCTTCCAGGCCGGAAAGGAACCAGATACTCCTGCCCAGGTTTGACTCGTAGATGAAATCGCGCAGGCGCCGCTTTGCGAGGCCAATTCCGCGAAGTCGCCGAGGATAGCCAGGCGCATCCGGTAGGTGACGAATTTCTGCAGCATCTCGCTAGCCAGGCCGCTCCGCAACTGGAAGAATTCAGGGGCCAGACGGTCCATGGGCAGGACAACCAAATTGGCCCCCTGGCCGCCCGCCTTGCCAATCACGTCTACCGCGTCCCGACCGTTAGATAGGATCTTCGCGTCTATCCGTACTCAAAGGCACAGACGCCGGATAGATTGTCGAGTCTACTAAGCATGGTGCATACGATCTTAGAGGATTCAGGGAGGGATTCAGTGCGGCGCATACCAGGTTTTCGATTCGCGGCGCGATCATGCCTTATGGCAACGAGCCCGGGCAGGATCGTCCTGTTCGCGCCTGTCCTCTTCCTCTTCGGCTTGATTCCCGGACGAGTTTGGCCGCAAACCGCGGAGGCGAACCTGCATTCCGGGCCGACTGCTGTGCAGGTAGTCGAACAGATGCAGCGGCACAACCAGGTGCGTAATGAGGCTCTTAAGCACTATGAGTCCAGGCGCCACTATAAGGTGGAGTACAAAGGCTTTTCCAAGATGGTTGACGGCGAGATGGAGGTCGAGGTCAGCTTCGACGCCGCCTCCGGAAAGAGCTTCCGCATTGTCTCGCAAAGCGGATCGAACTTCCTATGCGACAAGGTGCTCAAGCGCGCCGTGGAGAGCGAAAAGGAAGCCGCGAAAGAAAAGGGATCTACCGCTCTGACACAGGCGAACTACCACTTTCAACTGGTAGAAAATGAAACGCTTGAAGGGCGTCCGGCCTATGTGCTAATCGTGGAACCGTTGACGCCAAGCAAGTTCTTGTACCGCGGCAAAATCTGGGTGGATGCGGCGGACTATGCTCTGGTCAAAATGGATGGCGAGCCGGCCAAAAATCCTTCCATGTGGATTGCGCACACGGCGCTGCGGTTTACCAATGCAAAGACGGGCGATTTCTGGCTTCCCGAGCAAACGCGCAGCGAAACCAAGGTGCGCATCGGCGGCACCGCCGTGCTGACCATCAACTATGGCGCCTATCAGGTAGCCCCGCGCGAGGCGCGCCTGGTGCCGGAGATCTAGCCGGCAGGGAAAACGCCGCTACGGCAGTAATCCCTGATGTGAACGGGAGCCGCATCTGGCTGGCAGGTTGGCGCTCAAAACAATAGGCTTGCGTCGTCAAATGAAGGCTGGCCTTTGCTGTGATACCGTTGCAATACGGCGTCCCTGAGCCAGGCTGGCATTTCCAGGCCTGTTCCAAGTCCTCTGATCGGGCCGGAATCAGGAGCGCTGTGCGTAAATCAAGAATGCCTCAGCAGCCGGATTCCACAACGCCCTCCCTCGCCGTGAGCCAGTCTCCCGCGCCTGGGCAGGGCCATTTGTTTGAGCAGGTTCCGGACAATAGGCCGGGCCTGGTCCCGAACTCCCCAGGAAGGGTTCCCTATCGCGAGCCTGAGCAGATTCCGCGCTGGCTGCAGGAGCTTGAGTTGCTCACCCGGGTGCTTCTGCAGATTTGCGTTGGGCTGGCTTTCTGTTTTGCGCCGTGGTCGGGCGATGCCCTGCCCTCTCCGCCCTGGCTGCGCCTGTTCTGGGACCAGAATCCCCTCTTCCTCCATTTCCCGTCGCTCCTGGTTTATGCCGACAGTGGCGCAGTGCGCGGCATCGTCTCGGGTCTGGGCATTCTGAACCTGTGGATTGCGTTTAGCAGCGCCATCCGTCAAAGGAATCAATAAAGGAAAGCATGGAGCAGGGAATTCCGGATCAAAAAGCGGCAAATGGCAAAGTGGGGGGCGAATCACCGGTTCCCGGCAGCTCGGCCGTAATTCCCGGCAATGGCGCGCCGCCGCATCCTGACCGGGCGCCGCTCGCTTACGAGAACCCTGGCTTCCTGAACAGCGCGGACGGGCGCTTGATCCGCATCGTGTCTGAGTATCTGGAACCGCTTGCGCGCTTCAGGCGCGAGCAGATTCAAGACACGGTGGTGTTTTTCGGCTCGGCTCGTTTTCACGGTCGCGAAGAAGCCGGCCACGCGCTGGAATTGCTCGATAACACCGGCTCAAAGGAGCCTGCCCCCAATCACGAGCAGCCCGCCAACCATCCTGAAATCGACACCGGCACTGCCTCCAGTTTGCAGCGCAAGCGCGCCGTCGCGGCAGTTGAAATGGCCCGCTATTACGAGGACGCCCGCCGCCTCGCCCAGATGCTCACCACGTGGGCCAAAGAGATTCCTTCCCGCCGCCACCGTTTTGTGGTCACTTCAGGCGGCGGTCCCGGCATTATGGAAGCGGCCAACCGCGGCGCCCATGAGGCCGGCGGCAAAACCATTGGGCTCAATATACGGCTGCCTTTCGAGCAGTCTCCCAACCCCTACATCACGCCTTCGCTCAACTTCGAGTTCCACTACTTCTTCATGCGCAAGCTCTGGTTCGCCTACCTGTCAAAGGCGCTGGTCGTCTTTCCCGGGGGCTTTGGCACGCTCGACGAAATGTTCGAAATTCTTACCCTGGCCCAGACTCACAAACTCGCCAAAAAGATCACGGTCGTCATTTACGGCTCGGAATACTGGAACAAGGTTCTGGATCTCGAGGCGCTGGTGGACGCCGGAACCATCTCGCCCAACGACGTTCAACTCTTCCGCTTTGCCGATACGCCCGAGCAGGCCTTTGATATTTTGCAAAAAGGCCTGACTGAGAATTACCTGGTGACGGAGGCGGCAGCAAGCAAGATCGCGGAAACTGAAGAACTGTCCCCGGTAAAGCCCTTGATGGAAGGCTGGACCGTTGAAGATTTTCTGGGGCCCGATCTGGCAAAAACGAGCAAATAGAGCAAGCTGCGCACAAGTCTTTGAGAGGGAGCCGCGGCCCTTCTCCGAAGTTGCTAGCCTGCCCTGCTCCCGAGTCTCACAGTGCGTCGCCCAGGTTACATTATTGATTCCCCTGCCTAATTGAAGCTGTGTTCTTGTCCCATTCATCCCCCGTTGATGGTCGCTCCCGATACTGGATACAGGATTTGCAATTCGTTCGAGAAATCCTGGATGCAATTGAGGAGCGGAAATGGCCAGTTCGACCATCTCATACTTGTGGCGCGACCAAAGCGCGCCACGCGGCTTCAGAGCGGGCGTTTCCCTGCACAGTCACACCAACCAGTCCCACGAAACGCTCGATTTCCTCGCCAACCTCGGCAACCAGTACCCGATCATTCGTCCGCTGCTTTCCCGGCTTGAGAATCGTTCACAGCAAATGCACGGTGTGCGAGTGGACTATGCGAACAGTTACTGGACGCCGCCCATGACGCCCAAGCTGGCTTTCGATCTTGAAACCAGTCAGATCGAGAAGATTGACCTGGCGCCGATGGTTTCAATCTCGGATCACGACAACATCAAGGCGCCCATGCTGCTGCGCACCGTTCCCAGCGCGCGGCAAATTCCGGTTTCAGTGGAGTGGACCGCTCCTTACGGCAATCAGTCCTTTCACCTGGGCGTCCACAACCTGCCCAGCGCGCGCGCCACCGAGTGGATGGCGACGCTGGCCGAGTACACTGCGCATCCCTGTGATGCTCGCCTGACGGAGATACTCGTCGCCTTGCATGAGGAGCCCAACGTGCTGGTGGTCTTCAACCATCCGCTGTGGGACCTGTACCTGATCGGCGCGGAGAAGCACCAGTTCCTGGTCAACGAATTTCTGCTCAAGAACGGCGCATACCTGCATGCGCTGGAGTTGAACGGCCTGCGCAACTGGGACGAGAACCGCGCCGTGCGGCGCCTTGCCGCGCAGTGGAACATGCTCTTGATCAGCGGCGGCGACCGCCACGGCGTTGAGCCAAACGCCAACATCAACCTGACCAACGCCGCCAGCTTTACCGAATTTGTGCATGAGGTTCGCCGCGAGAAAAAGAGCGACGTGCTCTTCATGCCGCAGTACGCCGAGCCGTGGAAGCATCGCATCCTGCAGTCCACCGTGGACGCGATTCGACACTATCCTGTGTTCCCGCAAGGCTCGCGTACCTGGGACGAGCGCGTCTATCATCCGGACGCGCATGGCGTGGTCAGGCCCTTGAGCGAGTTGTGGCCCACAGGGTCGGCGCCGCGGGCCATGCGTTGGATGATCGGCATGGTGCAGGTCATGGGCCGCGGTGTGGTCTCCGGCGGCTTGCGCATCGCATGGAACGAGCAGAACCAATTGCAACTGGCGCTGGGCGAGAACGACGGATGAGCTGGAAGAGCGGAGTGAGCGCTTCGCGGCGAGCGGTGCTAGCGGAGTTCGCCAACCCCGCTAACAACGCGAACCCCGCTAACCCCGCGAACTCCGCAAACGGTGCAGTATCCTGAATCCAACATGAACGCACGCATGCCGCGGGTGGCGTACTTTCCCGACTCGTTCCACGAGGTAAACGGGGTTGCCCACACCAGCCGCCACTTTGAAGCGTTCGCGCGCCGGCGCAACCTGCCTTTCCTCTGTGTTCGCGCTGGAGACCGCGCCGAATCGTTTGTCGAAGACGGCAACGTATGGACGCTCGAACTGCCGCGCGGCATTCTTTCCTTCGCCCTCGAAAAGGACCTCCGCTACGATCCGGCATTTCTGCGCCACATTCCCCTCATCAATGAGACTCTGGAACGCTTCAATCCCGACCTGATTCACATCACCGGGCCCAGCGAGGTGGGCATGCTGGCCGCCGGACTGGCGCTCGATATGTGCCTGCCCCTGGCCGCCAGTTGGCACACCAACGTGCATGAGTACCTGGCGCGGCGGTCGGAGTGGTTCCTGCGCCTTTTGCCCGATGAGCAATCGGCCCGGATAGGCCAGATCATCCAGGACCTGACCATGGCCACAGCGGCCCGGTTCTACTCGGTGGCGCAGGTGCTGTTCGCGCCCAATCCCGAATTGTGCGCGCTGTTGGAGCGGGCCACCGGCATGCCCTGCCGCCTGATGCCGCGCGGCGTAGATGCGGAACTCTTCAATCCGGCAAAGCGGAAGCGCGACCCCCAGGACCGCGACCAGGTGCTGGGATTTGTAGGCCGCCTTTCGGTCGAGAAGAACGTAGCCCTGCTGGCTCAGGTGCAGGAACAACTGGAGCAATTAGGCCACAGAAGTTTTCGCTTCCTGATCGTCGGTCACGGCGCCGAAGAAGGATGGTTGCGCGAGCGGCTGCCTCGCGCGGAGTTTACCGGCGTTTTGCGCGGAGAAGCGCTTGCAACTGCCTATGCCAACATGGACCTGCTTGTCTTCCCATCGCATACCGATACTTTCGGCAACGTAGTTCTTGAAGCGCTGGCCAGCGGCGTCCCGGCGATCGTCACTCCCGACGGAGGCCCATGCACCATCGTGCGCGACGGCGAAACCGGTTGCATTGCGCATGACGCAGAGTTTGCCGCGGCCGTCTCCCGTGTGCTTGGTGATCCCATCAAGCATGCCCAGATGCGCCGAGCCGCGCGCACTTACGCGCTCACTGCAAGTTGGGACTCGGTGTTTGAAGGCGTCTATGCGGGGTATGAAACCATTCTGTCGTGCATGGGGCAAGCTGCGGGGTAGTAGTATGGTTTGCGCATGAAAGAACTCCTGCGCAAGACCTTCGAGTTGATCCGCGACAATCCAGTTCTTTGGGCGCTGTATCTCGTGGCGGAACTCCTGGCAATTGGGCTTTGGCATTTGCGGGGAATCGCCGAGAAGTCCATTTTCCGGTGGTTTTCGGCGAGCCACTCTGTTCTGGGTGGCGGGGTGCCGGCCCCGACAGACCAAGCATTTGCCAAAGCGACATTGGCTGATATCCCGCTTGGATTAGCGACAATATTTGTGATCATTTGCCTGTTCGTAGTCGTGCTATTGGTAACTGCCGGCATGGTGAATGCGATCATGCGAGAACAAGAGCCTGACGCAAGAAAGACTCTGGTGGGGCTTACGCATGACTGGCGCGGGATACTGCTGTTCTCTTTGAAGTTTTTGTTGGCCATCGGAGTCGTCGGCGTTGCTGTTACCGTACCGTTGCTCTACCTGTTGCGTGCGGCGCATCATCCTGAGTATCTGACTTCCCATTTATGGCTTCCCGTAATCTTGATCCTGTATATGGGGAGCTTGGGTTGGCTGATGATGCCGTCGGCCATTCGTTTGCAGCGGCCCAAGATGGCGGGGCCAATCTCAACCCAAGTCAGGAGTTGGGGGATGATTCTGGCAATTGCCGCCTCAGAGGTTGGATATGCGCTCGAAATCCTCTCACAAAAGCTTGAAAAGGGCATGATCCTCGAATTCCGCTGGGAGTGGACAGCGCTCTCGATGTTGAATTCGATTCTGGCCAATGCGCCCGACGTGCTGCTGTTTGTAGCACTCGCACTCCTTGCATCTGAAAGTGCGGCCAAGAGCCAATTGCAATCAGATTCGCTTGCCGCCCAACAACCACCGGACCCGATCACCGAATGAATTCTTATGCATTGAAACGTTTGGCCGCCTCAGGCGATCTGAACAAAAACTGTTAAGGAGCGGAATAGCACTACGCCGGCTCTTTCGTTTCGCCTGCCGGTGCGTCGAACCTGCCGCAACGCCCCCGCCAGCTCTGGCGGAACTTCTCGCGCTCTTCTGGCGTCATCCGCTCCCACCGCTCGTCCCTGTTCCGCCAGTGCCTGCCGTGGTCAGGGCCGTGTTTGCCAAAGCCGCCAAAAAGAATGCGGCTCAGAATCATCAGTCCGAGGGCTTGCCAGAAGGTAATCTCCCGCAACCCGAACAGCGATGGCAGCAGCCAGTTCCACAGGTGCATCACCACTTCGCCAAAAATCCATATGAACAGCACGATTGCCGGCGGAGCCACAAACGCGATCCAAATCTTTTTCCTCATGGTATGTTCCTCACTTCCTCTTAAGCTCGTCGTGAATGCTCTGCAACCGTTCGCGCAGTTGTCGCACCGCGTACCGCTTTCGCGAGAGCAGGGTGTTGATGTTGACGCCGGTTTCTGCCGACAGCTCTTTAAAACTGAAGCCATCCAACTCGTGCGCCACAAATACTTCGCGCTGTTCGACGGGCAGTTCCGCCAGCGCACGCTCCAACTCGTCAAGCAGCGCGCCGCGAATGTAGAGCGCTTCCGGCCCAGCGTCGGGCGAAGGCAGCAGGTCTTCGACCCGCAGTAGCTCGCCCTCTTCGTCTTCAACTGAAGCGTCGGTAAAGTTCTCCGGCTTCTTCTTGCGGAAGAGGTCGGTGATGCGGTTGCGCGCAACCCGGAACAGCCAGCCAGTCACGTAGTCAATCGGCATCAGCAGGCGATTCGCAGTCACCAACTCAAAAAAGACTTCCTGCAGCAGATCTTCAACATCGGCCTCGTTGGGCACCCGCCTGCGGATGAAATTGCGCAGCCGCGATCCTTCGGCCGCAAAAACATCGGAGATTTGGCGGTCCTGTTCGGCCATGGTGATCGCGCTCATCGCTTGTCCATCCACTTATGAAGACGGAGAAGCGGCAGCAGATATTGTAGAGGCTTTGAAATATGGCGGGCGCGCGCATTTCCAAAACGGCAGCCGTACCGGCCGAGATCAGGAACGAATCGGGAGGCCGGTCCTCAAGTCAAGCGCGAAAGGCGTCTCCTTGTCAGTCATCATGTCCCAGCCCAGGCCGTGAAGAAGATCGCCCTCGATGGCTGTGGGGCTAACCCCTTCCGACGAGAGCCGGCCCGATTGCCAGGCCTCGCCTTGAGTGCCCCAGGCCAGGATTGAGTGATGACCGACGAACAGCAGCAGGCCGTGAGAGGCCACCGGGCGAACCGCCAGCACCGGGCGATAGGGAATCATCGTGAACCGCTCCGGCTCGTTGACGTCGATCACATACGCATAACCGCCTGAAACAGCGCAAAGCTCGTCAGGATTTGGCACGGACCAAAGGCCGCTAGGAACCGCCGGGTCGTTGAATCCCAACGCACAGGTGGCAAGAAAGGGCCGCCAGAAGGACGCCTCAGGCCGGACAATCACCTCAAGCGCGCCACGCTCAACTTCCTCCGCCTCGACGGGATAGACAAAGCTGCGTGGAGGCAGAATAGAGGGCCGCGCCACAAGTATCTCGGCCTGCCAGCAATGCGGGAAGCTGAGGTTGATTGTGGGTGGGTTCACTTCTCGACCTCGGGAAGATGCCGTGTGGGTTCCCCGTCCATCTTGCTCGCCTCTGCGAAAACGCGAAAAGGGTGGGCCATCGGGCAACTGGAACAGGTAAGCACGACGCTCAAACTCCCACAAACCGCTCAACGCGCTGGCGCACACTGGGGATGCCGAGGTTCAACCCCGCCCCGTCTTCGATCAGCGGCAGCAGCTTGTCGAACTCCCGGCCGGAGTGGGTGCCGGTGAGGGCGATGCGAACCGGGTGAAAGAGTTCCTGCCCCTTGACCCCGGTTGCCGCCTTGATCTCGTTCAGCCAGACTTTGAAGACCTCCGGCGTCACGTTGCCGGAGTGGGCGCGGACCCGGGCCGCGAGTTCACCGAGCACGGTGCGGGCAGAGTCGGCGGCCAGCACTGCGGCATTCTCCGGATCGTTGCGGGCCGTTTCAATATCGAACCCGAAGATCGGGGTGGTCTTTTCAGGCAACTGGTCGAGCCGGTCAACTGCGGGCACAAACAGCGCGAGCACCCTGTCAAACCAGCCTTTTACTGATTCCGGAGCAGCCTCCCGCGCTGGCAAGCGGTCGCCAAAGTAGCCCCAGGAAAGCGCAGCCACTCGGCCTTGATCGGCCAGCTTGAGGTAGTGCCGGTTCAGCCAGTTGAGCTTGTCGAAGTCGAAGATGGCCGGGCTGGGCGTAACCCGTTCCAGCGTGAACGCGCGCGTCAGCTCTGCCGGGGTGAAGGTCTCGGTCTTGCCGTCCTCCGCGCCCCACCCAAGCAGCGCCAGGTAGTTCACCAGCGCCTCGGGCAGGTAGCCCATCTCGCGAAAGGTGGCGATGGAGGTAGCTCCGTGGCGCTTTGAGAGACGCTCGCGGTCCGCGCCCAGAATCGTGGAGAGGTGGGCGAACTCCGGCACCGGCCAGCCAAAGGCCTCGTAGATGGCCACCTGCTTCGGCGTGTTTGAGATGTGGTCGTCGCCGCGGATGACGTGCGAAATCTGCATCAGCGCATCGTCCACGGTGACCACGTAGTTATAAACCGGAACCCCCGCCGACACGCCGCCGGCCCCGCCCGTAATCGACCGGACAAGAATCGGGTCGCTTACCGTCTCGGCGGCAAACTCGACCGTGCCGCGCACCATGTCGTGAAAACGCAGCGGGCGGTCTTCAATCCTGAGCCGGACGGCAAACGGCTTGCCCTCGGCCAGATTTTTCTCAATCACAGCCTGCGTCAAAGCCCGGCAGCGGCCAGAGTAAACTTGCGAACCATGCCCGGCGGCGGCAACTTTGCGCTCGGCTTCAAGTTCTTCCGGCGTGCAAAAACAGCGGTACGCCTTGCCCTCGCGCAGCAGCCGTTCAGTGTGTTCTGCATAAACGGTCAGCCGCTCAGATTGGCGGTAGGGGCCGAATGTACCCCGGTCGGGCTGCCCGCCATCGCCGGGTCCCTCGTCCGAGTCGAGACCCAGCCAGCGCAGATCTTCAATCAGTTGGTCTTCGTAGCGGGCTTCCGAGCGCTCGAGATCGGTGTCTTCAATGCGCAGCAGAAACTTGCCGCCGGTGCGGCGGGCAAAAAGCCAGTTATAGAGGGCTGTCCGCGCATTGCCCACGTGAAGAAGTCCAGTGGGCGAAGGGGCAAAGCGGACGCGGGGAGGTGTAGTCGCCATAACTGCTTTGATAATAGACGGTGCGAAAGGCAGATAACTCGCAACTCATCCTATATCGAAGAACCCAATCTGGGTAGCGGTAAGCAGCCCGCGGGGTTCGCCCCGCCATTACGTTAAAGTCACGAAAAGTGTTCCCACCCCAGCGGCACCAGCGGCTCCGCGCCGCGTGCGCCAACGAGCGTCACCTGGGGCCTTCCGCGCCGGGGCCTGACGATCCTGCCGATCCTCGTAACCGGAACGCCAGAGATAGAGCGGGGCAGCCGCGCTGTGGCTGGAGCGGTAAACAGCAACTCGTAGTCTTCCCCGCCGTTGAGCGCTTGCATCGGGTTGGCGCCGTCCGCAACGGGCAAGGCAGCCGCATCCACCTCGGCAGCAACTCCAGACTCCTCGCACAGGTGGGCCAGGTCGGTCGACAAGCCATCGCTCAGATCGAGAGCTGCGGAGGCCAGTTTGTGTCGCACCAGCCACAAGCCCTGGGCGATGCGCGGCTGAGGGAAGAAGTGCGCAGCCAGCGCCGACTCCAGCGCCCGCGGAATGCGCGGCGGCCTCAAGCTGACTTTCCCAGTGCTGGGTGGGCCGGCAATCTCAGCCAGGCGGGCCAATCCTGCGGCGGCGCCGCCCAAAGCGCCGGTCACGTAAAGCAGGTCGCCAATTTGCGCTCCAGAGCGCAGCAGCACCCGGCCTTGCCTCACGGCTCCCACCAGAACAATATCGGCAACGGCAATTGGCGATTCGGCCAGGTCCCCGCCCGCGAGCGCGGTCTTATGGTTCTCGGCCAGGGCCAGCAGGCCGTCATAAAATCGCTCCACCCAGGCAGGCCGGCGGCCGGTTGCAACCGTCAGTTCACGAGGCAAACCCAGAGAAAGAAAGGCGGCTGCGGGTCGGGCGCCCATGGCGGCAAGGTCGCTTAATCCGCGAGCAAGCACCCGGTGGCCAATGGCCTCAGGCTGGTGCCAATCCAGGCGAAAATGGCGCCCGGCGATGGAGAGGTCGGTGGTAACCGCCAGTTCTTCGCCGGCCTTCAGCCTCAGCAGGGCGCAATCGTCGCCGATGCCGAGGCGCAAGCCGGTTCCCCGGGAGTGTCCGGTCCGGCTGCGGATTTGGGCCAGCAGGGCCAGCTCACCCAAACGCACTGCGTCGCGGGAACCGTGTTTGATACCCATCACTTAAGGATAGGGCAAACGGCAGAAGAGGGCGATGAAAGAGGAGAACTGCAGGAATCGCAAGGTCTGCGCCAGGCGCTAATGCCTTCCGTGCCTGGAAATCCCGAACCAAAGTACCCATCTCCGACACCGTTGAATGCCTCTGCAGCCCCAGGGCAATCGCATTTGAAATTGAGGTGAACCAGAGTCGGCACGGACCAGGGTTGTCACTTACGTAGAGGTTTGTCAGGCATGAAGTTTCTTTCAGGGGGATTTGATGCCGAGCAAAGAGACACTGGA